>JBILKM010000099.1:0-4844 GCA_044376695.1 Silvanigrellaceae bacterium | reverse complement strand
TTGTGGAAAATATCGGACAAGTCTGCATAAGTGTGTTCAAAATTCCAACCGCTCTGGCTCATGGGATCTCCACGTGTGGGCGTCACAGCGTTCTGTATGCCTTCATTCCAGGCGCCCGGCAAATGAGATTTGGATCCCTTCCTGACGAGCCGGCTTGCCAGCCCGGAGCGCCTTGCCGTACCTTCACAGGCATTGAATTTTGAATGGTTGAAATGGGGAGGAGTGCCAATGGAATTGGCCGCTGACAGCAGACAGCCGCATCCTCGAGAGCGTACCCGTGGAATTGGCCTGCGTGGGGCTCTTTCTCTTTTCCTTATGATTATCGTGATTATTTCTGTAGTCGCGGTCACACTTGTGACCTATCTGCAGGCGAGGCGCCTGGCGCGCGAGGAAATCCGCGAACGCCTCCTCACAGCGGCCGGAACTGCTGCCTTGATCATCGATGTTGAACGCCATGCCAAAATCCCGCTCGATAAAAAACAGCCTCATTCTGAATACAAAGCGCTGCAGGCTCAGCTCCGGGAGATTCAAAAGCGAATCCCGGATGCCCGCTACGTTTACACGTTCCGCCTGAACAAAAATAATAAAATGGTCTTTGTAGGCGACTCCGACGACACCCAGTTCAAGAGCCAACTCGGCGAGGTTTATGCGCACGAAACTCCAGCCATGCGCGCTGCGTTTGTCTCTGGTGCAACACCTATCGCGGAATCGGAATTCGCCATGGATCGTTGGGGTGTTTGGCTCTCCGGTTACGCACCGCTTGTGCGGCGCAACGGAGTGGTTGAAGGGATTGTGGGAATCGATATTGCTGCCAAACAGGTGCGAGAGCTGGAGAAGCAGTATCTGATTGTGGGTCTGATCTCTTCGCTACTCATCAGCATCGGACTCATGCCTCTGCTTTACTACGCAACCCACACCGTCACCCGTCCGCTCTTCCGGATGGCCGCTGAACTCCGCAGATTGCGCGATTTTGATCTCAACTCATCAACACTCATCAAAACCCGTATCCGTGAACTCAACGACCTCAACAATGCGCTTGAATCGGCACGCGTTGGATTGCGTTCATTCAAAAAATACATCCCAGGCGATGTCGCTTCCGAACTCGTTTCCTCACGGGTGGAAGCGAAATTGGGCGCAAAGAAACGCGAGCTCACTCTGCTTTTTACCGACTTTGAGGGTTTCACCAGCCTAGGAGAAAAGCTGCCGCCCGATGAACTTGTTCAGCTTCTGAATTTGTATTTTGAAGCAATCACACGAGCCATTGAACAGTACCAAGGCACGGTCGATAAATTTATTGGTGATTCCGTGATGGCGTTTTGGAATGCTCCATCGAATATTCCCAACCATCCAGAGCTCGCCTGCCGAGCTGCGCTTCGTATTGCAGAGCGCATGCGTGCTCTGAACAACCAGCGGGCGCAGCAGGGTTTGGTGGGCTTGAACATCCGCATTGGATTGCACACAGGCATTGCCATGGTGGGAAATATCGGTCATGAAGGCCGATTGAGTTATACTGCGATTGGAGATGTTGTGAACATGGCGAGCCGCATAGAAGCGCTCAACAAAAAATATGAAACGAGTGTTTTGATCAGTGCCTCAACAGCCGAGCGCTTGGGGCCAAGTTTTCAAACCAGGCATCTAGAAGACGTTGTGCTCAAAGGAAAGTCGAAGCCCGTGGCATTGTATGAACTGCAGGGCGAGCGAATTGATCCGAGAGATGAGGAGTCGGCATGAAGATTTGGCTCGATGCCGATGGTTGTCCGCATGATGTGCGGGAATGTGTTTATAAGGCATCGCTCCGCACACAAGTTCCTGTGGTTCTTGTGGCCGATCGCTGGGTCAAAACACCCCCGCATCCGCATCTAGAAATGATTGTTGTGAACCAAGGGTTCAATTCGGCCGACGACTACATCGCCGACAATGCTACAGAAGCTGACCTTGTGATCACCGACGACATCCCTCTGGCACACCGCTGTGTCACGAAGAAAATCGCAACGCTCAGCCGACGCGGGCAGGAATTCGACGAAGGCAATATTGGTGAGCGCCTGGCCACCCGCGACCTCATGGAAACGCTCCGTGGAGGTGGCATGATCACAGGCGGGCCTCCTTCCTACGGCTCGAACGACAAGAAAAAATTTGCAGAGACTTTTGATCGCCTTCTCACTCGTCTCATTTTGAAAGAGAAGAAAGCCCAAGCATGAAACAGTCTTTCAAACTTGCCTTTCTCACGGCTGCTTCGCTGATTTGCACTGATGCTTTTGCACAAGGGGCGGTGAGGATCTTTTCCCCTGTTCTCGATACTGAAGCTGCCAAAGGCTGGAACTTTTCACCTTCTGCAGAATTCTCTTTTGCAACACCCGTGCGGTCGGCCTGGAGTGCACGCACGCAGCTGCGCATGCCGCAGCAGAAGATCGGCGACCCACAGGCTCAGCTGAGCTTGAGAGTGAAGGAAGCCGCCGCATCTCTCGAATTTGAGGAAGGCACTTTTACCGCAGGCCGTTTGCTGGTGCGCCCTGAATCGAATGGCATCAATGAGCTCTCGAAAACTTTTCTGCGGAGTGAACCTTCTGTGGATGGCATGCGTTTTGAAACCACGCTATCCGACTCACGCGTGAGTGCCTTTGCCGGTGGCCCCTGGGTGCTCGGCTTTGCACTCGCTCACAATTTCGGAAAGACCAAATTCTCTCTTCTCTATCGCGGTGAGCGCGATAAAATTTCAAATTACCTTCTTGTATCTCCAGAGGGCGACATTGTTAATTCTCCGCGTGCAGCGCACACTCAGGAGGCTGAGGTGGCCGTGAAAACTGCAGGAGAAACCTTCGAAGTGGAAGGTCTGTTTCAGCTTATGAATCAGGGGCTGCAGCGCACTGTGACCAGAATCGATGACACCTGGGGTGAAGTAAAAATCGGTGCTGTGGATGCCGCGCTGCCGCGCTCGTTCAACGATTACCGTGTTGCTGCCCAAGCAAAGTTCCTGCTCGACAGCGAAGCTGCCAACAAGGATTGGCTGATGCTCTCATGGGCCTCACGCACAGCACCGCGTTTGCACGATGGCACAGAAGATGAGCGCTTTTTTCGCCAGGGTGGCGGCAACGACTCTCAATTTGCTGCAGCGATTGAAGCGGAAAATCCCCTCTTCACAGCTCAACTCGGGACCGGCCTAGAATATTCTGCGACGCCGAAATACCTGCTGCTCTCGCGGCGCGGTGACGATGGCAAACATAAATTCGTGCGCTTTAAAAATCAGTTCTGGGTGTCAACGCGGATCAAGTTCTAAGTGGAAGGTCACCTGTCCTGGTGCAAGCGAAACACGCACGGGAGAGCTGCTGACCGCCCTGACACGATCAAAGGTCAAATACCCCACGGTTGCACCTACGGTAGCTCCCACAATGACATCCGACCAGTTGTGCTGTTTATCGACAGCCCGTGATGCGGCCACCCATGTGGCGGTGCTGTGCAGAAGAGCCGAATAAGTCCATGCCAAAGATTCATTCTTAAGTGCATCAAACGCCAGCTGCGATGTGTAGGCAGCAAAAGCAAATGAATGAGATGCGTGGCCGCTAAAGAAGGAGAGTTTGTCGTCGCGACGTTCTTCACCGCGCCTCTTCACGGTGTCGTAAAAAGGTCGCTTGCGTCCAAAATAGACCTTGGCGCTCGAGGTGAAAAATTCTGTCCAGAGGTGTGAATGAATCATGCCGCGCAAGTGGGTGAGAAAAGGATAATCAGGCTTTTCTGTTGCGATGCTCCCGACCAGGGGAATGAGTGTTCCCCCGGCCAGAGCTGCGGCAAACAATCCAGGCTGGCGCGAAGGGTTTCTGAATGCGGTGGCGCTTTCCTTGTTGAAGGGCCAGCGCGGCGTTGTGGGCGGAGGCTGTTGGCTGATCCAGGTGACGACCGCCGCTTCCAAGGGAATGGTGTAGAGATCCTGCCGCCAATCGCCCGGGCGGTAAATGAAACACTCGGCCGCCGGAGGAGGCGTGGGAAGAGCATCACACACCATCGCTGGTGCGCTCAAAAAGAATTTCGCTTTGGATGCCGGTTTCGCTCGAGCTCGCACGGATGATGCGGATCATCTTGCCGTTGATGGGCTGCATCAGGAATTTGACCTGTGAGTTGTTCGACGAGAAGCAGGTGAGTGGGCTGCCATGATAACTGTAGCTCTCACCCGTGCCGTTGTTGAAGAAATTGACGGAGCCCAAATCGCACTCACCCCCCAGTGTTTCTTTGAACGAGGCTGGGTTCTCCGAGGCGCACTCGGCCTCACCCTCGGGTTCTAGGGTGATGAATCCCACCTCTGATTTCGTGAGTGCAAATTCAAATGCTCCCTTGCAGGTGAGCTCCCTAAATTTTCCAGCTTGGTTCAGTGTGGCCGAGGTCATTTTGTATCTGCCGGGCCTGATTTCCGACGTGTTTGCGCGCTGACACCCTGCAAGAAGCCAGAGCAGTGCAGTTGAAATGAGCAGAGTTGAGAGTCTCAGCATGACGCGTTCCTTGGTGCAGAGCCAAAACAGTGTTGTGTGGATTTTACGACATGTTGCTGAGCTTTACGAGCACCCCAGGGCAGACCTATGATGTCTGAACTTTTGGCATCAGAATTTTGTTGGGGAGCCCGCTGTATATGAATTCAAAAAGTTGGCAAAAAACAATTCTGCCGAGAGAGACATGGAGTTTTCTGAGTGGCTTATGTGTGTTTCTCATTCTTGCACTTGTAGCCTGCACTACGCGCCTCTCTGCTGCCAAGAAACTTCTTGAAGAGGGCCTCTATCTCGATGCAGCGAACGCCTATGAGAAGATTCTTGAAACCGACCCTGAGAATGGCGATGCAAAAATCGGGCTCGCCAAGGCGC
>JBILKM010000054.1:0-14086 GCA_044376695.1 Silvanigrellaceae bacterium | reverse complement strand
ACCTTCCTACCTGTCTTAAATCCAATGATTGGCGTGTGATGCTGCAGGGCGACAATCTTGCTCCACGAGGCACAATGAGTGTGCCTGCGAGCGGGAATTTCTGCCAAGGTTGTCATATTCGCCGCAACCTAGCCGCTGGCTCGATCGTGTTCCGCCCATTTGGCCCCGTGGGTGAGTTTCTAGAAGTCACCAATATCAGAGAACTCCGTTCGCTTTTCAATGTCGCGCGGGGTGAGCTGAAAGAGCATGAAAGCATTCTAGTGAAACTCGTTATTGAGGCACAGGATCCGAGCAAATGGGCGAATCTTCCACCTACCACCGATCCCGCGTTCAAGGAGCCAGTGGGTTTCAGCTATCTCTCTGGTCTTTTGGACGTGGGGGGTCAAAACAGCACGGAAGTGGGCTGCGTCGAGGATCCGATCACCAGGAAATACGTGCCCATTTCAACTGTGGCTGACCTGCTCAATCACATGATCGCAGACGAGCTCGCACTTCCACGCGGACTGGCAAGAATCATTCCAAGAGCGCTGAGTAACCGCAACTCGACCAATCCTGAAGTGATCGAAGCGGTCACGGAGTCATGGAAAGCCAATAACGCTCAGATCATTCCGCTGATGCAATCCTATTTCATGACCGACACCTATGCTTGCAAAACCGACTCAGGAGGCATGTGATGAGGAAGTTCCCGCTCAAGACCACTCGGCGTCGGGTTGTGCTCGGACTTTCGTTGCTCCTGGGAGTGGTTGCCGCATGCAGCACAGAGGCCATTAAGCCGATTGGTTTACCCTCGGGCAAAACGATATTTAGCTGCCCCACTGGAGGTAAATCGAGTCTATCGTGTCAGCCGGATCCAAGGCCAACTCCAAAGACCGCAAATGCAAATCCTGTCGTCACGCCAACGGAAACTGCGCCCGTGACCCCTGAGCCATTGACGTTTAACATCGTTGATCTGACATCGTCCGAGAGAAAGCGCAAAACGGCCGAGCAGTTTCAGAAATCCATTATTCAGTGTCTCGGTGCAGAGAGTCAGAGCAGCCCGGCTGCGGGTGGCTCGTTGTCGCCGGCCAACCTTGATACTTCGATCACGAACCCTGCCATCTTGAAAATTTCGGCAGACATGTTTCTTTCGGCGGGGGCGCCTGCGCTGACCGAAGGGCGGCTGCGCTTTCTTTTGCAGGACGGCACCGCTAGCAAAGTTGACCGCAACATTGTTGACCTTGAGCGCAGCTACTTGGATTCAGCATCTGTATCTTCCACAGGGACGTATGCAGATTCACTTGAAGACGTCGTTTATCTGAATTCAATTTTGACCATTGCAAGTGTTGCGGCGTTCAACTGCGATGTGCGCGCTGCATCCAACACCAACTGTAATTGCTCCACGCGTGATACCGCAGCAGCGATGCTGCAGCGCTGTATGCCACTGTTTGACCCGTCCACAGATGCTTTTAAAGATGCGCTCGATAAGCTTTCGAGTACGGAAAACTGCGGAGCCCCAGAGACAAATGATGGGCTGCTCAAGCGGCGACGCGCAATTGCATCGTTGTTGTCGTCGTATGCATTTGCAACGGCAAAATAAATATTAGGAATCAGGGGAGAGCTCAAATGAGTCACCGAGATTGGACACGCCGCGAACTATTGAAGTGGGGCTTGGGAACGGTTGCCACCACGGCTGCGCTTGAAGGTTTGGGAAATATGCTGCACGTCCCCGGTTGGCACAGGTTGCTTGGCGGTGGAACATTGCCCAACCCACATTGGTCGATCAAGGATTCGTTCGAATGTACGCGGCAGCTCGGGCGCATGGGGACAGCTGCACAGCTCGGAGCACTCCTCCAGCTTCAGGAGGCTGCCGCTCAGTCCGAATCCGACCCGTGGGTGCTCATCACGGTAAAAGTCTTCGACCAAACCCATGCACCTTTGGTTTTTGCCCTCGGTGAAATCAACCCCGATGATCCGGCAAAGAACCAAAATGAAGTGGGGGAGGTTAGAACTGCAGGAGATGCGGACGCCACACATTTTGCAACGCGTATGGCTGCCAACGCGACTCGAGAGCACCTTGCGGCGGAAGGGATAAAATCACTCAGTAAGGATCCGCGTCTTGCAAAGCTGCGCTTCAATGATTGGTTTGGTAAGCGTCTTTTGAACGGAACCTACGATGGCGCTGCCACAAAAAGACCGCTTTCGAACGTGTTCGGATACGATAACTACCTGGGGCAATTTCCTAGCGATGTGGCCATCCAGGTGGGTTTGGGCGTTCAGCCGATGGACAACATTCCCGTGCACCAATTGTTTCTGGGTAAGATGCGTAAAGATCTTTGCGACCTTGCTCACTTTGCCGCGCTCAAAGGATTGGTCAACAGCCCACTGGGTATCACTGGATTTATGATGGGCGAGAACTACGACTCCAATGGGAGCATGCTCAATAACGTTGTGTTGAGTGGTTTGTCGGCAGCAGATAATGCCAAGTTCGACGTTTCCGGGCGCAGCCTCTCGCAAATTGTGGCGAATATTGATCAGAGTTTAAACGATGGCTTTGGTGATTATCGCGATAAGAATTCCTCCAACCTTACATATGTTTTCGACAAGTTGAGCATCGCTAATCCGCAGCGCCGCAGTGCTCTGCTCGAAAACCGTGAAAAGGTGAAGTCCTCTATTAGGCAGATGAAAGCTCTCGGAGCTCTTGAACGCACACCCCATATTGCAGATCCGGCAGCGGGTATTGCGAACCGACAGGCATTTTTCGAAGGGGGAACTTACGTTGAGCGCGCTGCGCAGCAGGAGTTTCTTGCACAGTGTGCGTTCGTGGCGGAAAATTTGAAAATCGATGTTCTGCCCTACCGCAATTTTTCTCTTTTCTTGAACCTGAACGACCTCGATGGCTCCAATATCGACAACCCAACCAATGGCTCAACTTCATTTCGGGCAAACTCGCTCAACTACGTTGAGGGCATGCGGCAGTTGGCCATGGGACTCAATATGCTCGCACGCGCCATTAGCGGTAAAAATGCACTGATTGTCGTTGTCACCGATGGTGGTCGCTCTGTGAATATGGGAGATGGCAGTGGCCCGGGAATTGCCATGCTGATGGGCCCAAAGAAATCTGGACATCTCGACGATGCTCTGCACGGCCCGATGGATAAAATCAATTCCCTCGACCGTACTTTCTTGGCTGATCTGGGCAACAAGTCGACGGGCTTGCCTTGGACCACCGGAAGCAGCGCTGCGAATGACGTTTGGGGGCTATGCGATAATTTCGGCAATCGCCAAACAGGCATGCAGGTGAACATGGGCGATTGGCAGGTAGGCGCACTCCAGTTCATGGCCGAAAAGCAGAGGCGCAACGTTGTTGCGCCTGAACTGGGGCGTTATGTGCGCTTCAAACGCAAGGCGTGAGAACAAGAGATCTGGAAAATGAGAGCGCTTCAATTTGCTGACAAGGTCTCCGGGAACCCCGGAGACCTTTTTTAATCAACCGAAATCATGGGGAAAGCGAGTGTTCTTCGATTTTGCCTCAAGGTCGCTGCAATTTCTGCCGAGTATGTGACTAGTTAACAGGAGGCACGTCGATGAAAGAGAAATCAAACGGTACAGGGCTCGAGGGCGAGAACACGGCAGTTGAGGCTGCTGCAGCCGAGTCTCGGGAAGTTCAGAGCCCGAGGAGCGATTCTCGACGCATGGCTTTGAGCGCCTCTGTGATGGGTGGATTAGCGGCACTCCTGGCAGCTTGCGGCAAATACACAAGCAAGTATGAAAAAAACCCTCTGGATCCCAATACCAGTGTAAGCGGGGATGGTCCCAAAAAAGTGGGTGGAGGTGATTCCACGGGAGCCACGAACACCACGGGCGGTGGTGGCACGGGTGGCACGGGTGCCGGCCCGGGCGGTACCGACCCAGGTGCAGTAACTCCCGGCCCCAGCCTTCCTCCTCCTCCACTCTGCGTAGACACCTCGGGTGCGACTCCCAAAAACCCGGGCGATCTGCTTGTTTTGAGTGGGGCACAACCTGTTTTTGCGCTTTACGGAACTCAATTTAGCGCGCTTTTGGCATTGAAATTTAAATCATCGGGAACCGACGCTCTCGGAGTGGGCGACCGGGTTTATGTTCTCGCAAAGACCTCAAGAGGCAGCATGTTGCTGGGAACGCGTGTTGTGAATGCAAAAGACCTTTTTTCTGTGCCAGCAGCAACTGCGGGTTACGGAATCATCTTCGATTCGCTTGATCTCGTTGGCGCCCAGAAGATTGAGATATTGGTTCTCAAGTCTGGAGCTGCAATGCCGCTGAAAGCAGAACTCGATGTGTCTTTCAAGAAAACTTTGAATGCGCTTAAAGTCTTGGACTTGAGTATTCCACGCAACAAGGTACCCGCTGAAGTCACAGAGCTTTCTGCATTCAATTTCGATCAAAATGCACCGTCAATGGCGGGTACATCGGATATCGGCAGTGCCGCATCGCTTGGCCTAATGAACCACGGTGGTGCCTATACGGCTGCAACTGCATCGGCCACTTGGAGTTCAGGCGCAATCAGCTCGGTGACCAGTCCTTCAGGCAACTCTGAAGTGATCGTGCAGACCATTTTTGGTGAAACGGTCACCCCCGCAAATAACCATTTTCTCGAGCATCAATCGGTTGTTGTTTATGCGCGTAGGTCTCGCACCATAGGGGTCCTCACCGTGAATGCTTACGTTCGCTACTTTATGTACATCGGTTAAAATAAACAGGAGAAGCGCAATGACAACAGTATCTACGAAGGTTTATCAACTCGAGCGGCGCACGTTCTTGAAGTTGTCGGCGGCAGCTGTCATGGCAGGCGGTGTGCTCGACCTCGATGCAGCATACGCGCAGGGTGTGTGCAAGGTGATTAGCGATCCAATGTCACCAGCAGAAAAGCCCCTGAGCGCAGCCTCAACACCCGCGGATTACAAGTTGCTGTTTTGGATTGATGGACCGATGAATGAGGGACTGCCTGGTTACTCTGGAAACCTGATGACACGTGCACGCCTCTCTGTGACCATGAAGTCGGCTCAAACCAGGGGCAGTGGCATGACACCTGCCGAATATATTGAGTCAGTCTCGTTGGTGCGCGTGGTCAGCCCCACCCAAAAAGTTCTCATGGCACAGTCGTTTTTCTCAGCAGAAACAGCAACCGAATCGGGTAGAGCGCCCTACGCTGTGTTTGAAAATCTCGACTTAAGTTCTTCGGGAAAGTATGAAGTCATCATCTCTCAATTTTCAAACAACATGATGAATGTTTACAAACATACGCTCGAGAATCCGCGTCCGAGTCGGTTCGATTACAAGCACGTGATTGGTGGTGGTATGCCGCTAGATTTCGCGCAGAGCTTCATTACGGATCTAGCCGGTGATATAAAGGAATCAAATCAATACTTTTTCACAGGCCAGGGCCCAGACAACAATGGCTACATCAATACTCCCTTTGGTGTGTCGATCGGCGGTCCGCACACCTGTCGGGCGCGAATCCTAGAGATCAAGACAGATGGTGATTTCAGGATTGAAGTTGATTTTATGCATGGCGACGCGGATTCTGCGCATTATATGAGATACTTCTTGGTGCTCGACCCCGTAGGGCGTGTTCTGGGCGGAGTGCGTAGAATTTTTGGAGATGGGGTAACTGGAAAAGTTGAGGTACGGCGTGGCTTTTTTACTCCTGTTCACCCAACGGCTTCCGCGGGAGTTCCGGCGACCCCTGGCAAAGACTACAGGGATGCAAACAACAAGGAATATAGACGCCTTCATGGACAACGCATTACAAGTCGCATGGATCCAGCACTGATTAGCATTCAAGCGCTAAGCCCTGCGCAGGAAGCAAACTACATTGGGAGTTTAAGTATTCTCGATTGTCCGCACATCAATATCTACACCGACGACCGCTTCCATGCAGTTGCGCGTGCGAGTATCAAGCTTCGCTGAGTTGAGCTCGCGTTCGAAATTCAGATTTCATTGTGTCTTTCCTTTTTGAACCGCTCCATTCGGAGCGGTTCTTTTTTGTGTTTCGACAGTGGGAAAATTTCGCAGCATGTCATCTCTGTATTCCGCTCCCCGGTGCGGTGTGTTTCTCTCCGGTAGTACTCTGAAAAGAGTGAGCTGAGGAGGGAGTATATGAGAGTTTTGAATCATCTGGTGAATCGTCGTGTGGGCTTGGTGAGTGGCGCTTTGGGGTTTCTTCTCACAATTGCGGTCTCCTGCGCTCGAGACGATTCTAATAATCCATCTAAAATCGCTTCAATTGGTACGCATGACAACGAAGAAGCATTCGCTGGTCTTGAGAAAATTTCATTTGAGCAGTGGTGCGCGCGCTGGGGTTTGATTTGCGCTAAGTCGGAACCAAAGAACACGGATGAGGCAACAGGCTCCTTGGTAAGCAAGGATGAGCTCAAATGGCGCGCGATTGCCGAACTCACTGATAAGGCATTTAAATCAGGATCGAACTTTACAATCGAACAACAAGAACTCAACTCCGCCCGCATCCGGATTTTCATGAGCCAGCTGGGATTGGGCGATGTTCATGGAGATGTTCTCGATGTCCTGAGCAAGAGTGGCTTGAGAAAGCTTATCCTCGACCCGAATGGTCAATTGCGTTTTGAGGCAAGGGCAACACTGAACGGACAATCGGGTACGGTGCGTGGGAACAGCGGAATGAAGTGGGCTTTTGCCAACGATGGTGAAGTCTCGATTGGTACGGCAGGACAGTATCTTTTCAAAGGTCTGGAGTTTTCCGCTGCAACTTCGTTTGAGTCGGATGAGTTTGGGCAATTGCACTTCAACGAGGCCGACAAAACCTTATGGAGCGGTAATACTCTTGCTGTCACTCACATTCCTGATGGTTTTTTCATCAAGGATATTCCCGTGCGCTGGGAAAAATTCAATGAAGTGAAGCAAGATGTACTTGTGCGCAATGCCACAGAGGCACGTAATATTCTTTTCACTCCAGCGCGTGTGCTTCGGTTGAATTCTGCGTTTTTCGACACCGCTGCCAAACACTCTGATCTTTTTGTTGATGATGACAAGATTAAAACCGCGGTGCGGCAGCTTATCAATGCATTTGGTCTGATGGAGATGAAAGCACCAACGTCTTCGAGTCCATTGGCTCAGGTATCGCTGCAACAAGCCGGCAGTGTGATGTGTCGTATCGAGATGTCAGGAACACCTGCAATCGAAGTGACTCTCGACAAGCGCTTTGGGGTTCAGAACGTATTCACCAATGACAAGAGTCATGCGCAGATTGACCTCTATGGCATCAACGTCAAGGCTCGTGTCGGTTTTCCTATTTCCTTTAACCTACGCCGGGTGGATATCGAGCCGACCCGCATAGTTATAAAGGGCATTCCGGTTGTGGGAGAAATCTCTATTCCATTGCCTGGGAGCGACAAGAAACTCGGCAAGGAACTCAAAAAGCTCGAGTGCTCCGAACGCTGAGAATTTGATTTGATGTGGTTTGAGGTGAATCCTCAAACCACAGGGGACGTCGGCAGTCGACGTCCCCATTGTAGTTTGTCATGATCTCCTCCCCGGGATGAATATCTCTTGCGGCGATGAATCGAATGGAATGTGCTTCATAGCGGCGAATGTAGTGCGCATTGGCATGCTGTGATGAGTGATTGTAGATAGAGCCATTGCCCAGGCAGATGGCGCAGGTGTCCTGCCCATTGAGTTTCCATCGAAAATAATATTCAAAGAGAACGGTGCCTTTGATGAGTGACATTTGTTCGGGTGGGATAACGATCACAGGTGCGTCTTCGATGATCTGTCCCTCGGGAATGAAGCAAGTAGCAAACACTCCCCGGCCGCGCGTAGTGGTGTAGTCGATCTTCAACATGCTCCGGATGATATCAAACCTGCCGAGATGCTCCGAATTGTTTTTTGAGGAGTGATCGAAATGTCAGATTTGTGGCGCGTTCGAAAGCAATGATTCCGCTCACGGAGCAAGCTACCACGCCCTGACCAGGAAAAACGGTGTCGCCCATAAGCAGCAGCCGTGCTCCCTTCTTCGTGGGATGCTCAAGACAAGATGGATTTGCGAAGAAAAGAAAATTATTCAGAGTCAAACGAAAGCCACCCACCTGGCCTCCACGCCGCCCGGTGAAGTGTTCGAAGGTGCGCGGCACTGCAGTTTCCGTGTGTTCGAGGTCGGTCTTCAATGCTGCTTTGATGCGATAGGCTAGGCGGGTCTCATAAAGCCTTCGTAGGTCTTCGCTCAGCGAAAGGTTCTCGAGATGGATCGTTGCAGTCAACACACGATAGCCGGAAGGGTTGGCCGGATCATTTCGGGCCGGGATGGAAACATAAAGTGAGCTCTGCAGCTCTGGGATCTCATCTTTGCTTGAAAAAATTTGATGAAAGTGTGGCTCAGACGGCCAATTTTCGTGGTCACGCACAATCGCATAAAGTGCAAAAGCACCCCAGCCTTGTTCGCGTTGTGCTCGCTTTTGCCAGATGCGATAAACGCGCGTGGCAAGCAGAGGATCACCTGCAGGCACAGTACCGGAAACCAGATCCCAGACAGTGAGATTCAGTAATGCAGATTCGGTGGCGAGATATGAGCTTCGCTCCTGATTTCTCTTGTTCACGCTGGTGACAAGGAAGCCTTCGGGCTTGGTCTCTATGCTGATGATGCGTTCGTTGGGTCGATATGTCCCGCCTCTTTCTTCGAATGCACTGACACTCGGACGAAAATAGGAGCGCATTCCCTTTCGGCATCTGTAGATGCCTCGGCTAAGAATAGACATGCCCATAGCTGCGGCGAGCCAGGGTGATTTTTCGGGTGTTGACTGTGTGGTGTCGACCAACAGCCCACTGAGAACGTCGTTGGCGAGCCCGTCGCGACGCACTCCGTTCTTGTTCATGATGGCACGGGCATTCGCAAAAAAGAGAATAGGAAAATGTATTTTCTTGCGTAGCGGAACTTTTAGGAAAAGGAGCACAGCGCGCGCAAGATCGGCAAAACTTTGGGGAGGAAAACGCGGAATATCAGAGAGCAGACTCCACATCCATGCCGCTTCCTCAGAACACAGCCGCAAAAAAGACTCGAGCACAGCAAGCTCTTGCTGCTCCTCGGTAGTGGCTGTCCGATTTGCTTGCCACTCAACTTTTCCATTTTTGTGCAGCACGATTGTGATTGCTCGATCCGGCCAGTGCTGCGTGATGGTCGGAATCAGCTCGAAGAGCTCCTCTGCAGAAGTCTGATTCTCAGCGGGGGCTAACGAATAGAGGCGCTCCTGCAAGGAACCAGGTGCGCATTCAATCAACTGCGTGGCACCAGCATCATGGCTGCGTTTGGGAGCACCGCGTGAAAAATAGCCAGCACAGCCTCCGGGCTCGTTGTGCTGTTCGAGCAAGACAACATCTCGAGCAAGACCAGCAGCAGCAAAACACTTCGCTGCTGCGCATCCCGCTGCTCCGGCACCGACAATTAAATGAGGAATGGTGTGGTTCAAGCAGAGATAATCCTGCCGAGAGTTGTTTGGATGAGTCAGCCTGGAGGCCAACGCAAAGGGCGACCAGCAAGAACATGGCAATGGAGGTAGTCGACAGTTTGTCCGCCATCATTGCCGTTGTTCATCACGAGACGAAATCCTGTGGAGTCCACCCCGAGCAACTGCGCAACTTTGCGCGCAGTAAGCAAAACTCGACCGAGAATTTCGGCATCCGAGTCGTTCGCTTCAGACACGTTGACGATCTTCTTTTTGGGGATCACCAAAACGTGGACAGGTGCCTGCGGTGCGATGTCGTGGAATGCCAGCGTGTGGTCATCTTCCCAGACCTTCTTGCAGGGAATCTCCCCGGTAAGAATGCGTTCAAAGATGGTCGTGCTCATTTCTTTGTTGCCCTAAAACTGACAAGGAGATGGAAGCGATCGTCGTTGCCCAATGCACCCATGAGTGCCTTGTAGGGTGTAATACCAAAGTCTGTGAACTTCAAAGAGCCCGCAGCCTCGACCTGTAGCTCTTCCCCTTGCAGATTGATGTTTGCAGCAAAATCGCGGCTGACAGTTTGACCGCGGATTGTGAGCGCTACAGTCGCCTTCTTGTTGAAGCTACGCTCACCGAGTTTGCTCGGAGCATCGACAATTTTTTCAATGCGAGCGCTGATTTCTGGGAACTTACCGCCATCGAGCTGGCCCGAGGCGAGCATATTTTCTCGGATTGTGTCGCGGTCTGAATCCTTCAAAGCCTCAAATGGTTCTTTGAGCCACCCGAGAGATTGGATCGTGGGATACCAGCGTTTTTGGAGCTCTGTGCGATCGACTTCGAGATCATTGACTTTGGTTTTGAAGGTAAATGTTCCGCTCGAGAGATTTTTGGAGTCAGCAGAAAGCTGGGCATCGAAATTGCGTGCCACGATAAGATGGTTGTGTGCAAGTCGCGCCGCAACTCCCGACTTCTGCGTCACAATGGCAAAGACTGAATCTGCGTCACGTACTTTGAAATTCCAAACAGGACTTGCGGTGGCCGCTGCGGTCGGAGCTGCCGTAGGAGTTGAGGCCGCGGCTGCCGGAGAACCTTTTTTCGATGAAGCAGTCGGTGTTGCCCAGGCACTGTTTGGGAGCATAGAGCAGGAAAGAGCAAAACCAAGCACGAGGAGCATATTCTTCATGGTGAATTTACCTCAAGAAACGTTGTGTGGAGATAATTTGTTTTAGGTGAAAATAAAGATTGCGATCGCGAGGACGACGAAAATGACCCCGAACCAAACAAACCCCGAGCCTTTGGCGGGAGTTGCTGGTGAAACTTTGCCTTCGAGAAGTGATGGCTTTTTCTCGGGTGAGGCTGACTCTGCGTGCGGACTCTTGGCATCCCCATGATCGCTCTCTTTGGATTTGCCTTCGGTGCCTGTTTCCCCATGCTCAGCGGGAGGAGCTGCATGTGGATCCTTCTCATGGCTTTCCTCGTGGGATGCATCAGTCGCCGCATGTGGCTTTACTTGAGAAGTTGAGTCTTTCTTTTCATCAGTACTTGGCTTCACCGGCGCAGCTGCGTCTTTTTTTTCAGCAGCGTGTGGCTCTGTTTTAGTGTTTTTCTTGGGCGCAGGTGTAGGCTCGAAGGTTTCCTCGCCGAGCGGGATTTCAGGCTTGGGTTTGTTTGCGGCATGGAGAGCAATTGGACCGACACTCACGAGCGTTGCAGCAAGCAGAAAACTCCATGCAGCAAAAGACTTTCGTCCTTGTCCTGATCGCACAGCTCACCCCTCACAGACGGTTTTCCAAGATATTACATCAGGCGGGGAGTTGGGGCCATATGTCAGTGACAAGATTGACCCATGTCGATTGATCGGTGGGTGTCAAGCCACGGACATCGAGAAGCTCGATGTCCAGTTCGTGTTCGGTCGAGTTCACTCTTGGCTTGTGGTCGGTCAAGAGTGTGGCAACCAGCTCTTCGGCCCAGTGTTCTACTGTGGGTTCTTCGGGATTACTGTTGACGAACAACCTGACCTCTGTGCGGACAAGCGCCTTCGCCTTATCACCGATGGATTCGAAAAAAGTAAGCATCTCTGCTTGTGCTGATGGAGAGGGGACTTTCATGCGCAACAAAACGCTGTCGCCGCGGCACGCAACGGGACATGCCTCGGCGCCATAACAAA
The DNA here is from genome assembly GCA_044376695.1 of Silvanigrellaceae bacterium. Lineage (GTDB taxonomy): Bacteria > Bdellovibrionota_B > Oligoflexia > Silvanigrellales > Silvanigrellaceae > RFOM01. The sequence goes on along the minus strand of JBILKM010000054.1, from coordinate 2,494 downwards.
ATGAGCCGAATATAAACCACAGATCAACTGTGAAATGCGACCGCTTGAGCATCAGTCGGGTTGCCTTCCAGATTTCAGGATGGCGACAATAAGCCACAGCCCAACCAATGCTGCAACTCCAAAGCCCAACAACCCAAAGGTTGCCAAAGAATCGAACAAAGGGCCGGTGCGGTTGAAGGTCAGCAGACTGCTCCCCAGTACCAATGCGCCTAAAATAAGAGCAAGGCTGAGGCGCTGTCCGGCTCTCTCGATTTCCGATGAAAGCCGTTTAACGTCGGGCGATTCCAATGTTGCTGCGAGATCGCCTTGCTGTAGGCGCTTGGTGAGTATCCGCAGCGTGAAGGGCAGCTCCCGAATCAGAGCCTGTGAGTCACGCACCATCAGCAGGGAGTCCTGTTGGAAAAGATTGCGCGCAAGCGCACCCTGCGAGAAGGTTTTTGCGTAGTCGGATGTTTCCCGCAGCACCTCGAAATCGGGATCCAGACTCCTTCCAAAACTCTCTAGCGCAATGAGGCCGCGGAAGAAGAGAACCAGGTCGCGGCTCACAGGAGCATTGTGACTCGCTGCGATGCGCGCGATCCGCATAAGAAGTTTGCCGAGTTGGAGTTCTCGGACAGGGATGCTGAAAGCTGCATCTACATTTTCACGAACCTGATCTTCTAGGCTTTTGCGATCGACATCGCCTCGCGCTTCGGTAAGTTCAATGAAGAGCCTCGAGAAAGTTTCAGTGTCTTCATTGACGAGAGCAACAAAAAGATAGGTCATTGTAATGCGCATTTCTCGTGTGAGGCGTGCAGTGAGCCCAAAATCGAGTATGGCCAATTGACCCGATTCCATCAGGATAAAATTCCCGGGATGAAGATCTGCATGAAACATGCCGTTTTTGAAGGTCATGTCGAGAAATGCACGCACCCCGGTCGACACGAGACCATTGTAGCTTTCATTGCGATCGAGTCGGGTGAGTTTTTGCCCGGAGATGGCTTCCATGCACAGGACGTTGCGCGTGCAGTAGCTGCGCAGGATCTCTGGGATATAAACCTTGGTGTCTTCTTCGAAAAAGGTGCGCATGCGTTCTGTGTTGGCTGCTTCACGGAAGTAGTCGAGCTCAGCGAACAGAGATTTTTTTAATTCTTCAACCACCACACTTGGGCGCAGCAGGCGTATCTCCGGAATGGCTCCCTCAAGAACCGACGCGAGACCTGCAAGGATGGAGAGATCGGTTTTGATGATGGCTTCAATTTCTGGCCTTTGGATTTTTAAGACGACATCGCGTCCATCGCGGAGTCGGGCTTTGTGCACCTGCCCGATACTGGCGGAGCCGAGGGGGATAGGCTCGATCGATTCGAAATATTCCTCGGTTTTGCCTCGGTATTCTTTATCGAGAATCTTCTGCACAACGTCCATAGGAACTGGCTTTGCGCGATCCTGAAGACGCCGCAGTTGGATGATGACGTCGCGAGGAAGAACATCCTCCCTCGAGGCCAACAATTGACCAAGCTTTACAAAGGTTGGCCCCAATTCTTCAAAGGCCAGTGCCAGGCGACGTGCACCTGAGAGCTCAGTGGTTCCCTTCTCGGGATTGTTTTGCTGGTTCAGTGCTTCACTCTGTGGGGGTGTTTCGGTCACATAGGAAGCGAGCTCAGTGTCGCGGAGTTCTTTGCTGAATCCATAGCGACCGAGAATATTCACAATCTGGCTCAGGCGGCTCACATTTCTAAATTTCTGTGCAAAAGTGGTCGCCATAAATGATTTTCCGATACAAAAAAGGGTGCCCGAGGGACCCCATCACAAAGTCGTGCGGTTGTTTCTTTATCCACCTACAACACGATGCACGGCAGCCAAAAGTTTTTCTGGCACGAACGGCTTCACAATCCAAGCCATGATTCCTATTTCTTTGCCTTGGAGAGTCATTTCCTGGCTGGATTCGGTGGTCATCATGAAAATAGGGATATGCTTGAGGCGTTCGTTGCTCTTAATGCTCCGGCACATGTCGAGGCCGTTCATGTTGGGCATGTTGAGATCGGAAATAATGAGATCGACTGGGTTCTTCTCGAGCGCTTTGAGGCCCTGCAGACCATCTTCAGCTTCGATGATGTTGTAGCCGCCCTTGCTGAGCGCAAAACGGGTCAAGTGGCGGACAGTTTGTGCGTCATCAACAATCAGAATCGTCTTAGCCATGTGAAAGCCCTCTTAGCCAACGTCGGGCATCATCCGATGCCGTCTCTGGGAGGTGTATCGTGATTTTCCTGAGTCTTCTTGAGGAGAGGAAGCGGGAGTCCGGGTGTCAATAAATAAACTCCCTTTTGAAGGGTGTATTCAAGTGTTCGGAGTTCCTCAACAAGGGTGAGAAGTTGGTGCGAATCTAAATTGAAAGTGAACGGCTCGGAGAAGAGGGATTGGCAGGTCAGGTAGAGGTCGGAGATGCGGATCCGTTTGCGGGTGCTCCAGTTTTTCAGGGCGGATTTCTCGGCAATGATCTTTTGGCCTTCCTCAC
>JBILKM010000025.1:0-40908 GCA_044376695.1 Silvanigrellaceae bacterium | reverse complement strand
CCATGCTTCTCCTTGCCAGTCGGTGAGCTTCGGTGGAGGAGTTTCGCTCATGCCTTCCCACCAGACATCACCCTCGGGGGTCAGTGCAACGTTGGTGAAGATCGTGTTGGCACGGATGGAGTCCATCGCATTAGGGTTGGTTTTATATGAGGTACCGGGAGCAACTCCGAAAAATCCAGCCTCGGGATTGATGGCATAAAGCCGCCCGTCTTCGCCCGGACGTAACCAAGCAATGTCGTCGCCGAGAGTGCTCACCTTCCAACCTTTCATCTCCTTCGGTGGAATCAACATGGCGAGGTTTGTTTTGCCGCAGGCACTCGGAAAAGCCGCACTGAGATAGGTTTTCTCGCCTGTAGGCGATTCCACCTTGAGAATAAGCATGTGCTCTGCAAGCCAACCCTGATCGCGTCCCATGGCCGAGGCAATGCGGAGCGCAAAACACTTCTTGCCCAAAAGAGCATTGCCGCCATAGCCGCTTCCGAACGACCAAATGGCTCGCTCTTCTGGATAATGAACAATATATTTTTCATCTTTATTGCAGGGCCACGGAACATCTTTCTGACCTGCTGCAAGCGGAGCACCCACGCTATGTACGCACTGCACAAACTCACCACTCTGGCCCAGGGCCTTCCAGACACCCTTGCCCATGCGGGTCATGATTTTCATGTTGACTGCAACATAGGGTGAATCGGAAAGTTCGATGCCGATTTTGCTGAGCGCAGATCCCACGGGACCCATACTAAATGGCACGACATAGAGCGTTCTGCCGCGCATGCAGCCTTTAAAAAGACCAGCGAGCTTTTTCTTCATTTCTTCGGGCGCAACCCAATTGTTTGTGGGGCCGGCATCCTGTTTTCTGCGACTGCAGATGAATGTGCGATCTTCAACGCGAGCCACATCGCTGGGATCCGACCAGGCCAAAAAGCTGTTCGGGCGAAGCTTTTCATTGAGAGGCTTAAATGTTCCTTGCTTCACGAGGTCTGCACAAAGGTTTTTGTATTCAGAATCACTTCCGTCGCAAAAATAAACCTCGCTTGGTTCGCAGAGCTCTGCGATTGATGCAATCCAATTCCTAGCTTCAGCGTGCAACAATTCCGGTGGAAAAACGATTGTATTCTTGGTCATGTTCTTCTCCATATTCTTCCGCTACAGGTAAATCACGTTTCCGTGACCTTTTTCAACAGGGGAGGTGCATCAGGGCTACGTTCCATGCGCGCACACAGCGCCAGACAGCTCATCTGCGCAAGTGCAATGAGTGCAAAGACATCCGACCAATCGTGTCCAGTGCTCGCCAACTCCAAGGTAGCCATCTGACCACCCGCACTCCGCTCAGAAACAAAACGCTCTATCGCTGAACGAGCATCTTCGCTAATTGTTGGAGTTTGGCGCATAACAACGCGCACGGGCACATCTCGCTCGGCGAGATTTTTGAGGAGGCGAAGTTCGAGCTCCGCGTCACCGGAAAGAAAAAGTACAACGCGATCTTCCGGCGAAACACAGCCCAACGGCCCATGAAAGAACTCAGCGGTGGAGTATGCAACGGAAGCGAGACCGGTGGTTTCTTGCAACTTGAGTGCGGCGTCGTGCACGGCTCCGAGCAACAGCCCACGCCCGAGCATGATGACCGAGCGCGCCCCGGAAATAAATTCTGCCAGCGTGTTACTCGCAGGGCTCACGACAGTCTTCTCGATGCTCGATGCAATTGCGCTGGCGCGTTCTTGAATCGGCATACCTGAGATTGCAGCAGCTGCCGCCATTTGAGAAACAAAACTTTTCGTTGCTGGAACAGCTTTTTCAAGTCCACAATTGAGAAGGAAAAGCTCATCCGCGACACCACCCAAACGACATGATGCATCTTGGGCTGCGGTTACCCCAATCACGAGAGCTCCACGCTCCTTGAGCCAAGCGCAGGCCCGCACCACATCGGTGCTTTGGCCAGAAGCAGAGAACGCGAGAACGGCGCAATCAGAGTAGTCGCCCACGTTGTTGTTCTCTTGGGCAATCCAGAGGCGAAAATCGAGAGGATGTCGCCCGCTCGAAATGGCCCAAAGATACGTGAAGTACAGGGCAGCATTACCGGAGCTACCCCGGCCAACAAGGATGACCTGCCGCCGCGATTGCAATTTCGTGCGCAGCTCATGGCCACGGTTTTTCCAACCTTGGGCCTGGCGTCGGACGAGGGTGGGCTGCTCGGCAACCTCCGATTGCATATGCGACTGTGTCATGTTCCATTTGCTCCTTGCATACAATTCAACCGAAGTTCAGCTCAATCCTTATCGGCTCACACGCCAGAATCGCTCCAGCGTTTTTCCATCGCGTGAGTTCTTCATCAACAGCGGGCGGACATTGTCGTGGCTTCCAAAGATCGAGTCGATTTGTGATTCGTAGTGACCAATCAAGCCTATCTTGGTGTCGACATTTGCAAGATGTTCGAAACACCGTTCACCTCGCACTCTCAAACGTGCCAATGCCTTTTCGGCGCTGTCGGCCACGCCCACGTGTGCACCCTGATCAACGACATAAGGAAAATCCTCATAAAGAAGAAAATCGTCGTCATGCTTCAATTCTGTTAAGAGTGTTTGCGTGCACAGAATATGATCGACGTGATGCCCAATGCCCGCAGGCGTCAGAAACAGAGTCGGCCTGTGAATGGAGTCATTCAAAAAAGGCCTCAATCCAGCGAGCAAGGCACTCGACTGCTGGGTGTCTTCTGCGACGGGCAAGGTCCACAGCGAATCAAGACTTGGATATAAGGCCTTTTCACCAACCGCACTCTGGCGGTAAATGGCATCGAGCAAATCGAGCTGCACAAGTCTGCATCCGAGCGCTTGCATGGCTGAAACTTCTTCTCGCCGCCGCAGCGAAGGGAGAGCGATGCCGTGGGGTGGATTTTGCGGATCAGCATTCGCTGGATCTGCCGTGCAGACAGTGACGGTCACGCACTCCATTTTCCCAACAAGTTCGAGCAACAAACCGCCACAGCTCAAGATGGCGTCGTCCATGTGTGGTGAGAGAACAACCACACGTGCGAATTTTTCGCTGATCCAACTGAGCAACTGTTTGGGGCCGAGTGCACTCAAAACTCAACTCCTTTTCATCTATCCAGGTAATAGAGTTTAGCTGCCGGAAGCGATGTTCGGCAACTGAAGGACTTTACGATTTCGCTTGAAATTTGTCGTTTTCGAGTGCTGTGACCAAGGATTGGACAGTGTTGAAACACTGAATATTGCTGCTCGCCGCAAATTCGCATAGGCCACGTCCAATCGCGCGCCTCTTTATTAAGCAACGCGCGCGGGGTTTTCAGCTGAACATCTTAGAGGAGAAGCTGCCCATGACATTTTTCAACAGAAAAAAGCGCAATTCCACCATCCCACTGGTTACCGCACTGCTTATTTCGATAGTTTCTGGCATTGCAGCATTCGCGCAGGCCGACTTCTCGCAGCTGAGTTTTTCCCGCGTTGAAAGCGAACTTGCAGCTCAAGTTCAAACACTCAAGCAGCACTCCGACCCTTGGGCGAAGAACGCCCGTGGTCGCGCAGAATTTGCCCTACTCAAGCTTAGCTATGCACGCATGGCGAGCAATCCTGCCGTCGAGAACATGCACCTCAGACATGCTTGCGAGTCTCTTGCTGCAGAGCGCGCCATTTTGATTGAGGCACAGGGCACTGATGCCGGGAATTCCCAACTGCTCGAGTCGCTCATCGAACAGACCTTTACGCATAGGGAAATTTTGGGCTGTCTCGAATGAACTCCGCCGTCGGGGATCAGCGAAATGGTCCCCAGAAGGCAAAATAGACCGCCCCCAAAATGAATCCGAAACTGATGACGTAATTGAGCGTCATCGGTTCGCGCAAATAAAAAACAGAAAACAGAATGAACGATGCCAGAGTAAAAAATTCTGCAATGACACGAAGCTGTGCAGCGGGCATCACCGAATGCCCGATTCTGTTAGCCGGCACCTGAAGTGCATATTCAACAAGTGCAATCAGCCAACTTCCAAAAATCGCTATCCACAAAGGCACATTTTTGAAGCGTAAATGCGCATACCAAGCAATGGTCATCACCAGACTGCTCGCAGCGAGCAAAATGGTGGAAGTCAATGCGGGATTCATGTCGACCTCACGAACTTTTCTGACACGTCACGAAAGTAACAATCGTTGGTCATCGTCACCAAATCAAAGTTGAAAACGTCCTCAACTGTGAAACTATCGGAAGACCGATTCAGGAGGAAGCCAGGGAATGGAATTCCGATACAAGCGCGTCGTTTTTCTCACGGGAGCTGGAATCTCGGCAGAGAGTGGCGTGCGTACATTCAGAGATGGTCAAGGACTTTGGGAAAACCACAAGGTTGAAGAAGTCGCGAGTCCACTTGGGTTCAAACGCAACCCAGCTCTGGTGTGGAAATTCTATTCGATGCGTCGCATGCAGGCCAATGAAGTGCAAACCAACACAGCGCACATTGCGCTCGCTGATACTCTTCATGCACTCGACAAAGCTGGTGCACGGGCACTGCTCATCACACAGAACGTCGACACTCTGCACGAACGAGCATTTGGTGCACTGCCGAACAAGAACTTTATCGACATTCATGGCACGCTTTCGCGTTCGCGTTGTACTAAATGCAGCAAGGTGTTCTCCGATCGATGGGCGTACTTTGATGGACAACAGCAGCCGATAGCGCTCCATTGCGACAATCTTTGGTCTCATCCAGCTTTGCCAAATCTGCTGACCACGCCACGACGCGATCCCTCGGGACTGCCACTCTCGCCCTGCTGTTCCGATTTACTGCGGCCCGACATTGTCTGGTTTGGTGAAAAACCACAGGGTGTTGAGCGGGCTATCGATCAACTCACAAGCTGCGACCTCTTTGTCTCCATTGGTACCAGTGGCAACGTCTACCCGGCCGCGGGATTTGTCACTGTGGCGCGCAAGGCGGGTGCACACACCGTCAGTATCAACCTCGAACCTCCCGAAAACTCAGTAGCTTTTCACGAACATCTGAATGGCCTTGCGAGCGAAAAGGTGCCGAATTTTCTTAAAAAAATCTGATCCTGGGATCGCTCCCGGTGTTGACCTGAGGAGCAAAAGACTCAATAAAGCCGGCAGAGTCTTCTGTTGGAGAAATGCACCGTGATTGGATTGTCGAACGTCACCAAAAATCAAGGCGGCCGAACCCTGTATTCGAATGCGAGCTTTCAGGCTCAACCGGGAGATCACATCGGTCTTGTTGGCCCGAATGGTGCAGGCAAAACAACAATCTTCAGACTTCTGACAGGCGAAGAAGCTGCCGACAACGGGCAGGTCATTCGCCCGAACTCGCTGTCACTGGGTTATTTCTCGCAGGACGTGGGAGAAATGCACGGCCGCACAGTTCTTGAAGAAACAATGGCGGGAGTTGAGGATCTTGCGCTGTTGAAATCACGCATTGCAGAAATGGAACAACGCCTCGCGGAACCCATGGACGACGATGCCATGGCCGCTCTGCTCGAAGACTACGGAGATGCGCAAGCGTTATTCGAATCGCGTGGAGGATATGACCTCGACGTCCGTGCGCAAGAAATTCTCAGCGGTCTTGGTTTCACACTCGACGACTTCCACCGCTCGGTTGAACATTTCAGCGGTGGTTGGAAAATGCGCATTGCCCTTGCGCGCATTCTTCTTCTCAAACCAGATGCTCTTCTTATGGACGAGCCAACCAACCACCTCGACCTTGAGTCGATCATGTGGCTTGAGCAATGGCTCTCCGAGTTCAAGGGTATTCTTGTCATGACAAGCCACGACCGCACATTCATGAACCGTGTGGTCAACAAAATCGTTGAAATTGCACACGGCAATATCACCACCTATTCGGGCAACTACGACTTCTATGAACGCGAGCGCGAAATCCGCAAAGAGCAGCTCCTTGCTTCATTCCGCCGCCAGCAGGAAATGCTTGCCAAAGAAGAGGAGTTCATCGCCAAGTTTGCAGCGCGTGCGAGCCATGCTGCTCAGGTTCAAAGCCGCGTAAAGAAGCTCGACAAAATCGAACGCATTGAAATTCCACCTGAAGAAAAGGCCGTGAAATTTCAATTCAACAAACCTCCACGCAGCGGCGACGACGTTGTGAAGATGAACACAGTTGGAAAGGTGTGGGCCTCGACAGACGGCCGCAGTAAGCGTGTTTTCTCCGGTGTCAGTGGAATTGTGCGGCGCCAGGACAAAATCGCACTGGTGGGAGTCAACGGAGCTGGTAAAAGTACTTTGCTCAAAATCATTGCCGGACAAACCGAGCCCACCGACGGTTCATGCGCGCTGGGTGCGAGTCTTGAGATGGGATACTTCAGTCAGCATGCGCTTGAAGTGCTAAATCCGAGCCGCACCATTCTCGAACAACTCCAATCGGTAGCTCCGCAAGCCTCGATTGGGACTCTCAAAACCTTACTTGGTGCGTTCCTGTTCTCCGATGATGAGGTCAATAAGAAAATTTCAGTGCTCTCTGGAGGAGAGAAGAGCCGTGTGGTGCTCGCCTGTATTTTGATCCGACCTGTGAATTTCATCATTCTCGATGAGCCCACCAACCACCTCGACATTCGCTCGCGCGAAATTCTTATGGATGCGCTCCAGGAATTCGAGGGAACTGTGATCATCGTGAGCCATGACCGTCACTTCCTCTCACAGATCACGAACCGTGTTTTCCGCATTGACCACGGCGAAATGCAAATCTACGAAGGTGGATTTAAGGAATACCTGAACTCAGCAATGCACGACGGTAAAGCCCACTGAAAAAAGCCTGGTTCTCACCAGGCTTTTTTTTGCACTCATAAATCCCTGTGCCAATTTAAACCAAAATCAATACCTGTCCTTGAACTTCTGGAACTTGCTCCAAAGTGAACTGGCACTGTGTGTGGGCTGTCCATAGGGGCTATGTGGCATAGATGCCCACTCCAAACGTACCGTGTAGGCCGCGTTATTGAAGGTCGAAAAATCAGAGATCCGCTCAACATCATCCGCACCGCCACGCCATCTAATCAGCTGAACTGCAGCTCTGTCCTGGCTTTCAGGTGAGAAATCGGTGAGGCCGAGGGATCGACGCACCTCATCCCAGGTTGTCGATTTGATCTGATAGCGACCTGCTGCATCTGAGCAATATCCGCCGGAACAGATCAGGCGACGTGGATGCCCTGCAAAGCTGTAAAACTTTACGAAACTGAAAATATAATCGTAGGAGTCGTCGGTTCCTTCAGCATAGGCAATTGTATCGAGAAATGCCTTCATGTTTCTCGAGAACAAATTTCTCAAACTTGATTTTTCAATATGATCACGAAAAACAAAGCCGCGTGTAAATTCACACCCAGGTATCGCCTCTTCCACGACAACCAAAAAATGCGCGCCTTCATATGCTGGCGCTTCCTTGAGGAGGATCTTCTGACCTGCGGTCAGTATGCATTTTCCAGTGCCCATCTGCAGCGTGGCGGAATCAGCGGTGGTCTTTTTAAAGAACGTATCCTGGGATCCCACCACGATAAAATTCTCTGAAGCCTCATCCATTGTCAGAAGATCAGAGGTAACATCGTCAGCCTGTCCACACGCTGCCGACATCAAGGCCAGCCCGACCAAAACAAGCATGCTCTTCAAACGCATGTTCTACCCCGCTTCAAAAGGAACCAATTTCTGGGCAGCAAAATCAGTGCCGCAGAGGAGATTCCGAAATAACAGGAGAATTTAACTGCCAGAGGTGACCAAGAATTGTACAGTGCCCAAATCTTTTATTTCCGCCCGGGAGACTTTTTGAGCATTTGAATCTCACGCGAGGCAAACGCAGCCTCCGCCAACACCCGGCTTGAAATGACGGGTTCACCTGCAAGCCCCCATCCGAAATGACGAAACACCCGCGCCGCGCGCCCGGGTGGCGCGAGATGACATCCAACGCAACTCCCCTGAAGTGGAGTGGTCTTGAGCGGATCGAGAAACTCAGCTGCGGAGAATACCTTGCTCCCCGTGCTGGGCGGAGTCCGAAGACCCACTGCAGATAGGTCTGCATCAGTCAGAGATTCATGAAAGCCGCCTTGTGCGAGCTTGTCCTTCTTCCAATCCTTCGCACCTGCCACAACCCGAGCGAAGGTCCACCGCTCTTGCCCCGGCCCCGAGATAAACAATGAAACATCATTGGGCTTTGCATGCTTGCGAACCGCCTGAAAGAAATGCTGTGGATTTTTCCAACGAATTTCTGAGCTGCGCTCAGTCCACACATCCCAAATTTCAAGCGCCTTTCTGAAATCTTTGAAAGAGAATGAAGAGTGCAGTGCAGCATCCGGAAAGAAAAAGCCACGATCGTGTTTAAGCACAGGTTGGAGAATAAATCGCATTTCACTGTATTTCCCATCCTGCGCGCAGCTCTCCACCTCTGCCCTTGTCTTATTTTCATGACCCAAGCGGATACGGCAGGGATCAAGCCGGACAGAGGCTACGTACCAAGAGACAGGCTTGCACAGCTCGGGTGTAAAGCCCCTGAGAGCAACAAGAAATGAATCGGATTCGAGAAGAGCGCGATCAGAGCCTGTCAGCGCCTTAGGATGCCCGCAGCCAGATGAATATGGACTCTCTGCAAATAAAGCTGTCCATACTTGCTCGAATTCGGAGAGATCGTGCAGCGCTCCGGCTCCAAAGGCCTGCACAGTTTGCGGGATGAATCGCACAGATTCGCTCGTTCCCTGTTGATCAACAGGGAACTTGGGCGACTTGTCCGCTGCGGGCGAATGAAACAGCAAGAGTGTCGCAAGCGAGGTCAGCCCAGGCATGTGACCTCAATTCTAGCGTTTAGGTTGGGTTTCAAAAACAATACGCACCTGCAATTGTGAGGCTACCTCATCACAGTTGTTGTAGCGGGTATTATTCGAAAACGAGCACTGTACCAGGCTTTTGTCGTTGGCCAGATATTTCGCTGTGTCTGTTACTCGACCTGCTTTGAGGAGTGCCGGATCGACCACCAATTTGCACTCGGGCAAGCTCTCAGGAATGACCAAATCCAATTTAATGGGCGTATCACCCAAGCGTGTGGGCGGGGTGTAGTCGGTTCGGAACAACACATCTTCCCGAACGCCCGGCCCAGGGGTCAGTGCATTCAAAGGGCCAGGAGGAAGTGCCAGAGTCGGGGTGAGCACAGGATCCAGCTGAGCTGAATTTTTCACATGGTTCGCATCAGCATGAAGAATGGGGCGCTTGGTTAAATTGAGTTCGGATGTCTGCTTGCATCCGTTCTGAGCAGCTCCGCCCACACAGTAAATACTATTTATGACACTACAGATGAGAGGGTCGCTCTGACGACCGGCCACACAGTTTCCGGTGTAACCAATTTCATCAGCCTGTGCGCAGGTATACTGCATGCAGTGGCCAATAATGCCTTTGCGCGTATCAGAAATGTATGCACCCCGAGGGTCACCCTTCTCACCCATCTTCTTCCACACACGTGTATCCCAGACGTGATATCCTTCACGTCCACCAACAAGAAAGGCATAACCATTGAACTTGGTGTCATAGTAGCTGCTCTTGAAGTCGCTGAGGCTTGCAAAGCCCTCGCTCCGCTGCTGCTCGGCCGTGGCTTTATAAAGCCGCTGTTGCAAAAAGTAGCTTCGGTTTTGGTCGAATGAAGTGCGCACCATGCATTGAAGTTGAGAGGGCTTCGATGAGCCCTTGGACACGATCGCAGGAGGGGTGCCATTCCTATCCCACTCGCAATATTCCTCTTGGTTCAACCAGCCACCAGGCAATGGTTGGCGCAGATGATTAATCGCCAAACGCCGATTTCCAGCACAACTCCATTGCGTCACCAGGCGGCCGTCAGGAGAGGTGGGCTGAGAAGGTGTGGATGCCTTGATGACAGCGCCGCGATCACCTTTAAATCCATGACTGCCATCACGCACGGCAAAGGTCTTCAGACGCGCCACGGCGGTCGCATCAAGCGGATCGCAATTGAAGGCAAACGAAGAGGATCTGCTTGTAACAAGATAACTCCACCGCGCCGATTCCGAGCTACCGGCGCGAATGGGAAGAAGTAAACTTCCAACATCGATGCTCGGAAAGCTCATCTTTTGCCCATCAACCTCGACATATCCCCACATTGCTTGAGCCTCGTCTGCAGGAATCTGCAACTCATAGCCTGCGTAGTGATCGTAATTAAATGGTGTCGGCGTCTCGCTCGGGATCAGTGGACGTGGTGCATCGATGCTGGTCATGATCTGAAAGCGAACTTTCTGACCTTTTGAAGTCTGCGCATCGCCACCGAATCCGAGAACGTAGGGTGTCACTGCTGCCCCGGCGCTGTTGCGGACGCGCCAAATGATCCGCAGGTCTCCTCCTGGCTGGCCGTTGGCCTGCTTACAGCTGGTCAGGCGGGTCACTTCAAACTGCGTGTCGAATTGCTGCTGAGTCAGCCCCTGAACGGATGCTCCCGCATTGAAATTTCTCGGCTTGCAAGCGCTCAACGACAACCCCAACGCGAGCATCATTCCCGCGCCTGTCGAAAAGGACTTCTTCAAAACAGACATCAAAGCCTCCTTGCGTGATTCCAACCACAAAAGACTAGCAAACCCTCGCGCAGACGCGATGTCATTGAAATGGACAGCGGAAAGGCTCTGATCTTTTTCCTTTTTCAAGATTCTTTGGCTGGCAAGTGGTGTGCATCCACATGTATTTTGCAGAGGCGCAGGCCAGCATTTTTCTGGAGCCGAGCTCAGACAGAAAATGAACAGCTTTCTAATCTGCTCACGTCATCGTGCGAGGTTGATCATGAAACATGTTGCCGTTTTGTCCGTGGATCACACAAAAGCACGATTTTATCTCCTGACCCCCGCAGAGCGGCCAAATGAGCAGTGGAGCCCCATCCTGCATCCGCTCGATGAAATCATAAATGTGCACTGGCTCGAGCAGGAGAAGGAGATCCTCACAGGCGGAAACAGACACTCGTATCATGTCGGCATGTGTGGAAACGCAAACACGAATCACGGATTCGATGATCATCTTGGCTCACACAAGGTCGAGATCGATAAAAGATTCTCGCGCGAAATTACAACTCGTCTGCGGAAATTTCTAACAGAGAATCCTGCCGATAGATTGCTCATTGCGGCAGAGAGCAAGGTTCTTGGACGCCTGAGAGAGCAGATGGGTGAAGAATTTAGATTGAAGATGGTGGTTGAAGAGGTCAACACAAACCTCTGCAACTTCAAACCTGTTCCACTTCATGAGCATCTTGCCAAGCTAGGCCATCTCCCGGCGCGCATGGCTCCCCAAAACCCGCAGCAAGAGTCCTTTGCACGCTCGGGTCAGTGGAGAAGAAGACGTATTCCTGCGGAAGGAAAGGAACCGGGAGAACTGGGAGCTCAACCGCAATAACCCAATAATTTTGGTGCTTTAAAGCAGCCATGAGGAACTTCACAGAACGTCAGCAAAGCAACAAAAATCAAATATTTCTCAACCCCTGCCTTGAATCTGCCGACACGCGCGTGAGCATGAACGGTCACCATGGGAGTGAAATATCTTTGGCGCGCAGCCTGAAAGACATTATTCATACGTTGGAACATTTTCTCAGAGCACCACAGCAGATTGGTGCAGTGGTGCCATCGTCGCGATTTCTCGCACGACGCATGATGGATACACTCGATCTGGGGCGCGCACGCACAATTGTAGAGCTTGGCGCCGGCACCGGAGCTATCACCACTGAACTTCTCAGCCGGACAACTCCTGGCTCAAAAATATTGATCATCGACTCCAACCCTGCGGCTGTCTCGATACTCAAGCAGCGCCTGTCGGGGCGAGAGAATCTGCTGATCATTGAGGGTGATGCCCGTGAACTCAAAAGCATCCTGAAGCAGCACAATTGCGGCACAGTCGATGCTGTGGTTTCGAGCTTACCTTATGCCAGTCTCGGCGAAACCATCACACGAAGTATACTTTCGGCAGCTGCCGAAAGCCTCTCGCCCGAGGGGCATTTTGTTGCATTCCAGTACACACCTCTATTGCGCAAAACACTCGAAAATTACTTCAGCATCGAAAGTAGCAGCGTTGAGCTGCGCAACTTTCCACCCGCCGTCGTTTACGGCTGCACGAGCAGAAAATCTGCTCACTCTGCTGCGCACCTCAGAGAAAGCGCATGAAAGGGAGAGACCGGCCATGAATTCCAGAGCGCGTCCATCATTGTTGTTCACAGCACTGGCGCTTCTTGCCATCTCTGCGGGTTGTAAGCAGACAAACTTTGCGAGCGTTGACAATGACCCAAAACAGACCAAACTTTCCCAGACTCTCAGCTGTAGCGATGAAAAACAGAAATCTGTGAGTCTCAAAAGTTTAAAAACAAATGAAATCAACTTCTCAAAATCATGCACATCCGAAGCTTCGTCGACACGAACACCAGCCGACATCGTTTTTGTCATCGACATCACTGGCAGTATGGAAGACAGCCTCAATGCTGTTAAAAACGGAGTTGAAAAATTTGCGCTTGGATTACGCCAAGACAAAGGGTGGGATGCCCGATTTGCAGCTGTAGGTTATCGGGACAATATTGCGGCGCAGGTCGGTTTTACGGATGAAAAAAATCTCGCCGCACAAATTGCCTCCTGGAAGGCCATTGGTGGCAACGATGCACAGGAGGCTGGACAACTGGGGCTGGCCACCGCGGTGGAAATACTCACCCGCGATCTCGCAGCCAACCCCTCGCGCTCAGCCGCAAGCAAAAACATCCTCTTCATTGGCGATGCCATTTCGTATGCACTGAACAACGATCATTTCGATTTCTCAACCACTCAGCTCGAACGCGTGTTTGCAGGTTTGCCAGCAGAATTGAGGTCGAAAATGAAGTTCTATCATTCTGCAGCCAAGGAAATCGAGCAGTGTTTAAGGCCGGCTCTCTTCGGCTGTGCAGAGACTGGTAGATCGAGTAAGTTTGCTGCCTATGAGCAAATCACTGCACTTGCAAAGAAACTCGAATTGCCGGGCAAAGGATTCGATTTCCCATTTACAGAGAGCATCCTGCTCAAAGAGTTCATGGATGAATTTACTCCGGGCCAAGCCTGCACATTCAAGAGTGCAACAATCAGGGATTCTACGGGCAAAGAGATTGCACTGGTCAATGAGAGCGGCACATACGAATTACCGCGAAATCTACAGATGAACTCATTAAACATCGAAGTAGAGCGCTGTTGCGGGAGCGGTCAGGCTGCCGTGACACCCCCTGTACCAACAGCCTCTCCAAAAGATGTTAAAATCATGCCCGTTGCGTCGACCACATCGGGATGCAAGGTCAGCAAAAACACCTTCTCTCTCAAGGTTAAATAGAGCCTCGTGGATTTACTTTACTCTGCCACCACGCGTGGCTCCGGCCACCCAGGCGTCGACCAAGATGCTTCTCCAGATTTTCAACAGCCTGCCAAAGAAGTTCCAGCTGAATATGTTCCACTCCGGTGTCGGTGAAACTTTGCGCCATCAACACAAAATCTTCTGTAGCCAGATTGCCAGCAGCACCCGGAGCAAAAGGACAACCTCCAAGCCCACCGATAGAGGCATCGAAACTACGCACACCCGCTGAATAGGCTGCAACCACATTCGCCAAGGCCATGCCCTGGGTGTCATGAAAATGCGCAGCAAGACGCTGCGAACCATACTTGTCGGCCAAGGCAGAGAACAAACCATGTACCTGAAGCGGATGCGCATGACCGATGGTGTCTGCCAGCGCAACCTCATCAACATTGCTCTTGTTCAAGAAGCACGATGCAAATTCCAAAACACGTTCCTGCGGCATCGCTCCTTCGAAGGGACACACCCAGGCGGTTGCAACATCAACGCGCACAAACATATTGTGCGCCTTTGCCTCGTCGACCAAATCCAACGCAATCTGGAGGGATTCCTGCGCACCCTTGCCGGAATTCTTCCGTGCGAGCGTGTCGGAAGCAATCGCAACAACACACACTCCATCTACGCCTGCCGCTCGAGCTCGTTGCAAACCTTTTGAATTGAATATCAGACCAGTGAAGCGTGTTTGTGAACGCAATGGATGCTGCGCGAGGCTCTGCACCAGTGCGTCGGTCTCCATGAGCTGCGGAACATCCTTCACAAAACTGCCGATCTCGATGTTGCGCACACCTGCAGCCATCAGGGTACTCACGAGCTCACGTTTGGAGGCCAAACTCAGAGATTGCTTCTCACTCTGGAGACCATCGCGCGGGCCGACTTCACAGAGTTTAAGGGGTGTGTTGACGTTGAAATTTTCTCGGCGAACGAGTTGGGTGATTGGTGACATCAGACGACTCCTACCGCGTGCAATGAGTGCGTCCAGCGGGAGTCGTAACCCGCCAGACCCTGAAGAACCGCTTCAGAAAGTTCTCCCACACGCGTCAGACGGGAGAACAAACAACAAAAACCAGCGCTACAGGGTGTATCGGAATGTTGGGGAATTTGCTGAGATTACTTGTAAAAACATAATTAACCAAATAATTACGGACATCTACACTGAAGTATCGAGAGCTATCTTGAGACGCAATGGGGCAAATTAAGGACTCAAGGCACGCTTCTTGATCTCATCCCCGCGTGCACCTGAGCAGCTTGCTGCAGACTCACAACTTCACCCCAGTGGCTTTGAAGATCCAGCAAGTGAACCCGATTCAACTCCGCAACCCGATCAGCAACACACTCCTGAACGACAAATGGCCTGATCCCATTCAACAAAGCATCGATCACTGTGGCACGAACAGCGCTGCTGGTGGTGAAACCAACCACAAACAAAGTATCGCACCCTAGCAACATCAAATGATGGGCGAGCGAAGTGGCATGGAATGCACTTGGAGAATTCCTTACAATTTCAATCTCATCATGGAAATCGGAATTTTCCGAGTTCGTGTGTGGTGAAATGTCTGCGTCGACAAACTGGGTCCATTCTGATCCTGGCTTAAGCTCACGCAACGCTGGCACTTTCTCTAGTAAAAGTCCTTCTCCGGCGCTTAGCCCCTCTGGAAACTCCATGCGCGTGAAAAAAATTGGATGTCCCTCTCGACGCACAAATCTAACAACAGATGCAATAGGTTCGAGAGCAGCAACGGCACTCTTCATGAACATCGGAGAGTGCGGATCTGTGTAGGCCTTCATCACATCAATCACTATCAGCGCTGGTTTGTTTCCCGGCTTCAGAATCGCAGCATTCATGACATTCTCTCCCGATTCATCTTCCCCTATATTACCTACAATTCGGAATTCAGTTCTATTTTTTTAATCGTGGAAATGAAGAGCATGTCTCGACTCACCATCTCAGGCCTTTTTTCTGTTCTCTGTCTTTTCTCAGTTCGTCCAAAAGCCCATGCTAACAACACTGCGGAAGAACCGGGACGATCACCCATTCAATCCAAATCATGTTCAAGAAGCGTGCCAAAATCTTTTCCCATAGGGTTTACCGATGGCTGCATCTCAGTAGGGAGCCGCGATCGCATTTACAGAGTCTATCAACCCAAAAGCTCAGCAGAAGAACAAAAACACAAGGCCATCGTGATTGTCCTGCATGGTGGCGGAGGTTCAGGGACACTGGCAAGCAATCTCGGCGAAAGTCCACTCGCTGTTTTCCAAACTCTCGCTGAAAAAGATCATTTTCTCGTCGTCTATCCTCATGGCACAGCGCACAACGAGGAAAAAACGGGATGGAACGATTGTCGATCCGACGACACATCAAAGTCGGGAGCGAATGATGTTGAATTTCTCTCTGAATTGATAACGCAGTTAAAAAACAACTCTCAGCTCAAATCTTCGCAGGTTTTTCTCGCTGGCACATCGAATGGCGCGATGATGGCCTTTCGGTTTGCGATGGAAAAATCGGATCTGATCGGAGGGATTGCAGGCTCATCGGGGAACATCGCCAAAAATCCAGTCCCGGGACGATGCCAGCAAGGGCCAGAGCGACCACTGCCCGTGCTTTTAACCCACGGAACAAAGGATGGAGTGGTTCCAGCAGACGGAGGGTGCGTTGGGCACTTCTTGCGTATCAAATGTCGTCGGGGTGAAGTTCGGAGCGCAGAAGAGACTGTGCAATTTTGGTTGAAGGCCAATGGTCTGAGTCAAGCACAACCAACAATCAACGAAATCGATCCTGCAAAAAAGGATGGTGGCGCTGCAATTGAGAGAAAATACAGCGACGGAAAATCTGTTGTCATCAGCTGGTTGCTCAATGGTGCTGGGCATGCCACTCCAAGCAAAGCAGTAACGAAAGGCAACCGACTTTCCGGCAAACAGAACCACGACATCGAGTTTGCAGAAGTGTCTTGGAACTTCTTCAAAAGTCAGATGGGTCAATAGGAGCGAATCTCTCCACTCAACTGGTTCGCGCGCGGACACGGAACTTTGTCTTCCAGGCCAAGCTGCCGTGCCCTTCGTATAGCCTCGCGGAACATGTCCGTTTCTGTCTTACTCGCGCTGAAGATTTGACCCAGCTTGGTTTCGCCGTTTTCCAAAGAAGCCATGCCATCCGCAGAACCTCGGAGCTCGCGCACATACTTTGCAATGTTCAGTGAATTTTTGATGCAGTTGTTAGCCATCCATGCCGAACTCACACCAAAAGCAATTGCAGAAGCTCCTCCCGACGCAATCGCAGCGCCTACAGAAACGGTTGCAAGACCACACGGCACAAACTCGGCACCGGCGTTAATTAATTTCTCCTTCAGAATGTTTTCCATCTGCCTCTGGATGTGCCCATTGTGAATCGCAAAGTCGTTGAGTCGAATGGATTGAATCAGTGCCTCTTTATCAGAGAGACCAAGACTTGGGGGCGCCTCTTTATAATACCAGCAGCCCCTGAGAATTTTGTCGGATGATGATTTTATCGATTTGCTCCAAAGGTAAATTTTTTTGCGCCCATATTCAGAACGCAAAGTTTGTTCACTGGCCTCGCTCGATGCCACCTTTGGCTTGCAACCCGTAGACAACGCCAGCAGAGCCGCCAAGAATTGAATCTTCATACTCATCCCGTGCACTTTCTTGTGATCAAGGCTCACCAGATAGAACCCGAAAGTTCTCAGTCTTCGGAAAAAAGGAGTCACCCTTGAGTAAAAACCCAATCACCCCTCGCTCAATATATGTGCAGATTTTATTTAATAAAAATTATAAACTAAAGAAAAAATCATTTAATAACATGTAACTACATTCGCTAAAGATATTCAGAAAAATACCGATAAGAATGGAAATTCGGGGAAGGTGAAACCAATGAAAACACAAGCGAGCAAAATCAAAGCACTGAGCATAACACTCTTGGCTTTGTTTCATACCGGCTGCGGTGCCGAAAACAATGAAATCAGCATCCCCTCTGTGCCCGAGATCAGTCCTCCTGCCGCCAATCCCGCTGCTCCTGGCGGAGTGCAGACCAACCCAGCTCCCAGCAATGCGGAAGCACGCCCCGCAGAAAACGGAAGTCCCCCGAGCAGCTGCAGCAAGCCCGCGCTGAGCGCAAAGAAAACTGCGGATATTCGGTATCAAAGCATCAGCGGAGTGGACCCTAAGTTTCATTCTCTCGACATCTACATGCCAGCTGTTGCTAACCCCTGCGAAGGTGTGCCGGTTGTGATCTGGGTGCACGGTGGAGCGTGGATGATCGGCGACAAATCGAACCTCGACAGTCAGGTCAAAGCCAAACACTTCAATGCCATGGGCTTCGCATTTGTGAGCGTGAACTATCGACTCTCTCCCGAAGTGAGAGACGAATCCCAGCTGAATCCAGACCGCATCAAATTTCCAGACCACCCCAACGATGTTGGTGCTGCGGTTGCATGGGTTCACAAAAACATCAGAACGCACGGCGGCAATCCCGAAAAACTTGCGGTTCTTGGTCATTCAGCGGGCGCACATCTAGCCGCCCTCGTTGCCCTCGATCAGCGCTACATCGAAAGAACTCACACAACCTGGAACCCTAAAGCATTGCGTTGCCTCGGCAGCTATGACACCGAGGCTTACAACATCAACGAATTCATGCCTACAGCAGTCGGAATGCAGCGCCTCTTCTACCGCAATGCCTTCGGCGACCTCCCGGCCATGTGGTCCGCTGCATCACCCATCAACTTCATCAAGGACTATGGCATGGCTATTCAACTCGCCAAAAGAGGAGATGCAGGTCGGCATGCTCAACTCGAAAACTTCAAAAAGGCTCTCGAAGAGAAAAAGAACAGTGTCTCGGTGATCGACGCTCAGAGCCTCAGCCACGAGGAAGTAAACCGCCTTATCGGCTCCACCGGCGACCAAATCATGACCCCTTTTGTGAGCAAGTTTCTCTCAGAAACCTGTTTCCCGAAATAAGCCCACCGAAAGCGGAGGGTAAATGCCCATTCCGCACGCCACAATTAGGACTCTCAAGTTCTCTGGGGTGACACCGATAACCCCATAGCTTTTTTTTGACTTGGAAATTTCCAGAATTCCATCAACGCAAACCGGATCATCCTGACCTTTGAGCGGAGCCATCATATGTTGCGATTCCAGGGCCCCATTGAAGTGAACGACATTCACTCCGCACTCAATCGCACCTCTGTCGCGACCATCCATGTTCCTCAAACCAACTCAGATCTGATTCAACTGGTGCAGGAGGTACGCACTCAGGGAGAATCAATGAGCGTGTCCGGGAACAGGCATGCCATGGGCGGACAGCAATTTCTCTCACAAGCGCATCTTGTTGATATGAGATCAATGAATAAAATGATCTCATTCAACATGGAAAAATCGACAGCGACTTTTCAGGCCGGCGCCAATTGGCAGGACGTTCTGCAAGCACTCAAGACTCGGTTTCAATCCAATGGTCAAGGGCTGAGCTTCCGACAAAAGCAAACAGGAGCCGACAACCTGTCACTGGGCGGTGCTGTGGCGGTCAATGCACATGGGCGTGGCCTGAAGCTGCAGGCGTTTGTCTCGGAGGTGGAATCACTGCGTGTGATCACTGCACGGGGCGAACTCATCAACTGCAGTCGTTCGGAAAATGCCGAACTGTTCTCTGTTCTTGTGGGTGGATATGGATTGGCCGGAATTGTTGCTGAAGTTGAACTCCGACTTTGGCCACGCCACAAAGTCAGACGTGTGGTTCAAGTGATTGAGGCACGAGAGCTTGTCGAAAAAGTCGATCAGCGTATCGCAGCCGGATATGAGTATGGTGATTTTCAATTTCGAATCGATTCGGAACATCCCTTGTTTCTTCAACAGGGAGTCTTTTCGTGCTATGCGCCCGAAGATCTGGCCATTCCGATATCGGAAAAACAGGCTGAACTCTCTCCCCAGGACTGGTACAAGTTGCTCTGGCTTGCGCACAACGACAAGAAAACAGCAT
Source organism: Silvanigrellaceae bacterium (assembly GCA_044376695.1). GTDB lineage: Bacteria > Bdellovibrionota_B > Oligoflexia > Silvanigrellales > Silvanigrellaceae > RFOM01. Next base: position 21,605 of record JBILKM010000025.1, on the reverse strand, counting down.
TTGAACGCTACAGTGGCTATTACCTGAGTACAGACAATCAGGTGTATTGGTCTGATGATCATCAGATGAGCACCTATCTAGACGGCTATCACACACGCCTCGATTCCGAGCAGAGAAATCCCTTTTCCGGAAGCGAGATGATCAGTGAGCTCTATGTTCCACGCGAGAGAATTGCAGATTTCCTTCAAATGGCTGCCGGGGAACTCAGAAAATTGTCTGCAAATGTGATTTACGGAACGGTTCGTTTCATTGAACCCGACAGAGAGTCTGTTTTGACTTGGGCACGAGAAAGATGGGCGTGCACTATCTTCAACCTCCATATCGACCACACTCCAGCGGGTATGGCAGCTGCTCAAGAGCAATTCAGACGTCTCATTGATATTGCCCAGAGTTTCGGAGGCAGTTATTTTTTAACCTACCATCGCTGGGCGCGACGCGAACAGATCCTCGCATGTCATCCCCGTATCCGTGAATTTCTTCAGCTCAAAAACAAATACGATCCGGATGGAATTTTTCAGAGCGACTGGTCTCGCTCACTCATACAAACGCTGGGATCGCACAACACATGAAAGCTGACAAACCATCCACAACCTCCATGATGGTTGCATTGGGCAGCTACTGCGTTGCACAAGAAATTTCTGATGGAAAAGTTGATCCACGCATCAGAGACATTCTCTGTGTAATGCTCAGTTCCTCACCCCAGCCGTTTGCACTTCTGGCTCGATTGAGCCGACTCAGATTCGTACGCCTTGCTCTTGAAAAACTGATGAATCTGGTCATTCCGGGAATGTTTACGCATTATCTGGCAAGGAAACTGTTCATCGAGAGCAGAATAAGAAACGCAATCGCGGAAGGCTGCCGGCAGGTTGTCGTGATTGGAGGCGGACTCGACACTCTCGCTTTGCGTATCAGTCAGGACTTCCCGAATCTGCGTGTGATTGAACTGGATCACCCTGCAACTCAGAACCTCAAGACCAAACTCATCAATTCTCTGCAAAGAAAACCCGAGGGACTCTCTCTTCAGCCCGCTGATCTCACCGTCCAGAGCGTTTCGTCTGTTCTCGCTATGAATGCATTTGATCCCCGGCAGCCAACAGTTTTTCTGATTGAGGGAGTTTTGATGTACCTGAATGAACAACAGGTGCGCAAAACACTCGCCGACATTCACAGTTGCGCCGGGCATGGTTCGCGCTTTGTTGTAACATTCATGGAACGATCGGATGACGGTGGAGTCGCTTTCGGTCGGTCACAAAAATCTTTTGTGAACCTCTGGCTGAACCGGCAGAGCGAACCGTTCGTGTGGGGCCTCGCTCCCCAAAATGCAGCCCCGTTCTTCGATTCCTGTGGCTGGTCTGTTGTTGGCATTTCTCAATGGGAACAACTCAGTCAGTCTGTATCAACTGTTTACCCGGCAATGAGAGAGCCAGCACAGGGTGAACACGTTGCTGAACTAACTCTCACTTGACCTGAACGCAAAATGAATGCGGGTTGCCAATCACTCTGCAGCCCGCTTTTATTCTTCACATAACTGTTCGAGATCAGAGTTTGCAGGTTCCGGAGAGTTGCGCCTGATTCCCGACGTATGCGCCCGAGGGCAATTTGTGCGCAAGCTTGGCGGCAACAACCTTTCCATTGCTCTCCTGAGAAAGCCAGATTGCAATCGAACCGCGTTCGTTGTCGGAAATATATTTGCTTCCCGCACCTGCATCCGATTTGAGCTGCAGCTTAAGTTCTTCGTCGGAGAGCAGCTGTGCACCGAGAGCAGCGTTCAGCTTGAAGGTTTGCAGACGCACGGTGCTGGCATCGGAAGCCGACGGATTCGCCTGATAAACGAGCTTGTCTTCACCCAGGTCGGCTAAAAAATGACAGCCATCTGTATTCTTCAACTGCGCAAGTGCATCGCTCTGGGCTTTGCTACGGTCAGAATCCGAAAGCGACTTGTAGTCGTTCATCATGGATTGGAAAAAAGGCTGAACAGCTTCAGCCGTGAGATTTGCAGGACAGGCTTGATTCGACGCCGCGGGCAAAGACTTCGCAACATTCGTGAAAGCGATGGTCACACCCAGATTGGAACGCGATGGTGCAGCAGATGAATTGACCGCAGCATCGCTCAAACGCAGCCCATAATTCTTGGAATTGAGATCTCGCATTGCCTGATTCACTAAACCAAAACCACCGAGCACGCCCAAAACATAAGGGTATGCCAGAGGGTTTGAGAAAACCGCCCCGAAGCTTCCGCTCCACGCCACGCCGATAGCCAGTGGCAAAAAGCCAAGATAGGCAGTGACGATTCCCGTTGGAATTAAAAGAATGCCACGAGATCGGCGCTCGACATCTTTCTGCGCCAATCCCCGATCCAAATCCGCAATCGAAACCGGATAGAGAGTGATTGGACGCGCATCACGCTCTGCCTTCAGTAGAAAATCGCGCTGCTCATTCGAAAGAGCAGACTCGCTCGAGAACAATGGAGCCTTGGATTTATCGAATTCAGAAACATAAACACAGGCTGTGCCGTTGGCGAGATTTGGCAGAGCGTTGATGACCTGAACGCGTCTGTCGAAGAACGCGCCACCACGGCCGACAATTGTATTGAGTTCAGCATCGGTACTCGACTTTGAACCACAGGATGCAAGGAATAATGAGAGGAGGGAAAACGAAAGAGCAGCCGAATTGCGCGCAAAACCAGACATGCGTGAACCTCCGGGATATTCATTTTGACCTATGAAAAACTGATTGACTGGTAGGTAGGAATACTGAGACCTGCAACCGCTTTCTTTCAGATGCCTAAAAACACACGGTAAAAACATCCCGGAGCGGCAATTGAAATATCGAACCACTCTAAAAAAGAAGTTTGTCGCGCTCAAAGCCAGAAAGGTAGGATGATGCAAAATACTTTTTCTGAGCAAGGTCAATTTTGTAGGGAAAATTACTTTCCTCGACCAACTCTCTGAGTGAGCTCAGTGTTCCACTCAAATCTTCCTCGGACTCCACCATCAAGTCTAAATCTGAAAACTTTTGATAATCACCCCGGGCGCGTGATCCAAAGCACCACACAATCGCTCCGCGTGAACGCAGCGGCTCAACGACTTGGTTTAAAATGAAATCGTACTCGCTTTGGGTGAGTCCAAACTTCATGTTCGTCATTCACTTCTTTCCGAGTTCGTTCAGGAGAATGCGAAATTCTGGGGCGAAAACCTTCAAAAATTGATAGACCTCGCGGGCCAAAACCTCATCGTAGGTGTGTGAAGAAAGGTTTCTCTTCTCGATAGCATCAAACCACTTTTGAATATCGCTAATCAATCCATTTTGGGCCATTTCGCGAATCACCTGCTTCGGAGCGGTTGTGTTTGTTCCCATCAACTTGCGGGAAGTTTTCCAGGCGAGCTCAACACAAAATTCAAAGCGTTGTATGGACGCGTCGCGCACAACGTCATCTTCTGGAAGCATGAGAACACTTTCGAGCGCTTGAACTGCTTTCTCGAACTCAGCCAAAGAAACCCCCATATCCCCTCATCTCCGCTCATAAAAGAATCTGCTTATATCCATTGTAACTGCTCATGGTCGTTCGAACAAATTCTCATTGACCAATTGGCCAACTTAAGATAATCCCAAACAAACTCCCGCTTTTTGGGGCGCCAAGATGCACAGATCATTCACCTCAAAACTTCTCCGATGGGCCGCCGGATTCGCACTGTGTGCGGCTCTTCAGGCTCAAACATCTTTTGCGAATGATGTTGTGTGGCGGCCCGAGCTCATTCAAGCGCAGGGGGTGGGCTGCCGTTTTGGTCATTCTTCGGATCCCAACCAGAACGCTTTCGTCATCGCCAATGGCGATTCGGTTTCATTTATCTTTACACGGCTGGGTGAGGAGTTTCGAACGGGTCGCACACCCAACATCAACCTCAGCCCATGCCGCATCATCCTTCCCCTCGAGGTGAATGCAGGCTTTTGGATTGAAGAGATTGCGCAGACCCTCACCTACGGAATCGTCAAATCCCGGGGCGTGCAGGCTCAGCTCGATTTTGTAAGTAACTTTGCGCGCAGATTACCCAACGGCCGCAGCAACCCAAACGATCTCAGCCAGAATATGGCCAATGCGATGGCTTTCTTTCCCGCACCGCAAATCATCAATGAACCTATGGCTATTTTGCCTCAACCGCTCGCCCGCATCGGCGAGGACAACCGCAACAACTCACCGCACCGTAGGTTCTGCAACCGTGAGCGGAGCCGGCTCTTCAATTATCACTCCGACATCTTTGTGCGCATCAACAGGATCAAACCCGATGCATCCATCTCTTTTTCGGTCGATGGTCTCGACCTGAAGTATGAAATGAAAATGAAGGTAAAACGCTGCCGCGGCATGTAATCGCCCTCGTCTGCAGCAGCAGCTGACACCAACTTGGGCGGGCGGCTCAAAATCGTCCGCTATTTTTCTGCCGAATCTACCCCATTTCTGCCACATTCGATTCATTCGAACTCGAACTTTGAATTAATGTCAGTGCCTGATTTTGAAAGTGTCCCGCTTTTACTGGCATAACATTCATCACTCGACCAACAGGAGCAAAAATATGAGCACGAATCGTTCCGACGTCATCGACTACCGTATTGAGGGCGACGACATGCAGGCTGTCGTCATCACACTCGACCCTTCCGAGGTCGTCATCGCAGAAGCGGGCATGTTCCTCTACATGACCGATGGGGTCTCAATGCAGACTTCCATGAGCGCGGACAAAAACAAGGGCTTTTTTGGAAACCTGATGAAAGCCGCAGGGCGCATGCTCACAGGTGAGAGCTTTTTCATCACCAACTTTGAAAATACAGGCGGCCAGCGTGCCGACGTGGCATTCGCCGCCCCCTACCCTGGAAAAATTATTCCACTGCCGTTGTCTTCTTTCCAAGGTGGTTTCATCGCCCAGAAGGACAGCTTCCTGTGCGCTGCACGCGGAACAGATGTGTCGATTCACTTCAACCAGAAAATTGGTTCAGGTCTCTTCGGGGGCGAAGGTTTTATCCTGCAAAAAATTCAGGGTGATGGCCTGGCATTTATTCATGCCGGTGGTGCGGTCATCGAGCGTCGCCTTGAGCCCGGCCAAACCCTCCGCGTCGACACAGGCTGTGTGGTTGGTTTCGAGTCCACGGTCGATTTCGACATCCAGTTCGTGGGCGGCTTCAAGAACGCACTCTTTGGAGGTGAAGGCCTCTGGTTTGCCACCCTGCGTGGCCCAGGGCGTGTTTACTTGCAAACACTTCCCTTTGCTCGCCTCGCCAATCGTATTGCTTCGGTTATCACAACCGGACGTGGCGCTGAGCAAACAAACGGCGGCCTTCTGGGTGGCCTGATGGGCGACAATGACTAAGCGCATTGTTGTCCCAGTACTCATGATGGCCGCAGCACTCACAGGCTGTGACACTCTGGCGCGGATGAAGGATACAGCCACCTCAACAGTGGTCGACTTCATTCCGCGCACGGTGGATAAAAAAGTGGGCGAGCTTGCAAGTCTGCAGGCCGAGTCCACCCTCGATGGTGTGCCTCCCGCTGCGCACGCGCATTTAAGTGAGCTTGTGGAGCCGCTGCTTCGTGTTGTGGAAATACCGGGTTTGAAGCCCACCTTCCGGGTGACAAACTCCACCATGCCCAACGCCTTTGCGTTTCCAAACGGATCCATTTTCTTCACCACCAAGCTTCTCGAAATCGCGCAGACTCCCGAAGAGATTCTCGCTGTCGCAGGTCACGAGCTCGCGCATGTTGCCGAACGCCATTCGATGCAACAGCTGGTGACCCGTGCAACCTTCACCGTGGTCTTAAATTTTGTCGTGGGCGATGTTGCGGGTCTGGCGGATCTTCTCAACACCGGAAGTTCTCTCCTCAACCTGAAATTCTCGCGCGACCACGAGCGCGAAGCCGATGCAGTGGGCGTCGATTTTCTTGGCAAAGCACAACTCCCGCACCGCGGAGCGGCCGATTTCTTCCAGCGCATGAAAGAGTTCGAGGAGAGCAAATCAGCCACCCAGGAAACGATGAAATACCTCTCGTTCCTGGCCACCCACCCGCAAACCGATGAGCGCGTTGCCTGGGCGAAGAACCTGCCACCCGATGCCCACATCAAGGTTCCCGAGGCTCAAAGAAAGGCCTTTGCGGAAATCAAAAAGCTCTATCCGGTACCGGGCAAAGCACCTGGTCAAAAATGAGTGCGGCGGCTCCCCAGGAAACACTTCACCGCTTCCTCGTTCAAGGGCCCGTGGGGGAGCTCATCTGTTTGAGTCGGAACCATCGCATTGTTGGTTTGGCCTTCCCTGGACAACTGCAGATTTTAAATAGGCTCTCTCACAATGCGGTGGTGCTTAATCAAACAGTGGAAGAATTGCGCTGTGTGCTGCAAGAGCATTTGAATCAAAAAATCGAATACCAACATCATTTTTCCGCTCTTCCCCTCGAGCTGCACGGCAGTGCATTGCAGAAAAAGGTTTGGTTTGAGCTCACGCAAATTCCGTGGGGAGAAACGCGTTCATACTCCGATATAGCAGCCAAGATCGGCGAAGGGGTACATCCGCGTGCTGTTGCAAACGCAATTGCAGCAAATCCGATTTTGATTTTGATTCCGTGTCACCGTGTGATTAGCAAAAGCGGCAAGCTCAGTGGCTATTCCGGCGGCATTGAGAATAAAAGAAAACTGCTGGAATGGGAGCGAGAGAACCTTCCGCAAAAACGAAGCTAAAGCAACAGCTCAACGCCGGCGCTGAGCTCGCTGAACATCAGCGAAAGCCGCGCGCACATCCACCGGTACACCCAGACGCTCAAGGCTCTCGTACATCAGCCCGAGAATCACGCCCAGCTGTACGAACTCGCCCTTCAAGTTCTTCTTCTCTTCTTTACACTTCATGAAAATATCATGAAAGGTCTGGACGAAGTGTGACATGGTAAAGTGAACAGAGGTTTGATCACCCTCGCCAAAATGATCCATAAAAACATCAAAAGCCCAATCCATCCCGAGCTGCTTCAGCCCAGCGCGCATAAGTTTGGGCTCATTGCCGTAGAAGCCTTCATAAAGCTCAGCCATCGCACTCAGAAACTCCGGCGAAAACACACCGAGGAGTGGCGCCGGACTCCAAACCCACTGACCAGAATCAATTGAAAAACGACTCAAACGCAAATCTAAAAGAACGGTCTGGCCCAAAAAAATCTGAGTAAAATAAATTTCCACGATGCTACGTGCAAGCTCACGACGCTCATCCAAACTCATGTCCTCAGCACGAACTCCCGCCCCAGGTGTCTGGCCCATATGTCCGGGCGCAAGCCTTATCGCCTGAGAATAACCCGACAATCCCCTCTGAATCTCGGCCAAGGCAGCCTGATACAGGGCTTTATCCTGGGTGCGTTTGGCCATGGCGGTGGCGTTGTTAATGAGCTGTAAGGGCGGAATTACCTTAAAAAATGCCGGTGAAACGAAGTCGAGGAGAAAAGCCCAATCAGATTTTTTAAGAAGATCAATAATCATAATGAACAGCCTACCTCATTGGGAGTTGGTCGGACAACCAACTCAAACTCTTTATTTGTCACAATTTCTTGCTTGAACCCGGTTCCAAAGCTCCCTATCCCGCAGCGTCAGGAGGGATTGTTCTATGAAGAACAAGAGCATCGTATCGTATCTTTTTGGTTCGCTCGTCACTATGAGCACTCTTCTGACTCAGGGCTGTTCCAGCGCTGCACTCGAAAGCCGCCTGCAACAAACCAATCAAGCGCAGGCAAAAACGCACTACACCGGCGCCATCACGGAACTCGCGTATAAGGCAAAATCGATTGTCGACGCAGGGATGAAGGAATTCAACGAAGATACACTACCTCACGAAGCCAAAGAGCTCCGCAAGCAGATTGTGCGCCTGCGCGACCTCCTCGATGTTTTTCCTCACAACTTTGCCCACGAGCTCGAGCTCTGGGACGACGTTCGCGATGGCCTGGATGACGGCTACACCGTGGTCGGCGACTACAAAGATCTGTTTGACACAAATCCCGACGCCGTGCGCGAGCTCGAGGAAGGTGCTCAGCCCGAGTATAAAGATAAGAAAAAACTCAACGAGCGCAGGAAAAAAGTGCTCAAATGGAAGTCGGACTATTTCACTGAGGGTGGAGTGAGCGATCAGGTTCTTCGTCTCTTCCTCGATATTCGCGAACTCGATGCGTCCAATGTCCTCAATTCTAAAAAGTACTCAAGCTTTTTCTGGGGTGGTGTAAAAGCACAGCCAATCTCAACAGCAAAGCCAGCTGAGAACGCTCGCCGGCTCATCGACGCTCAAGCTGCTGTGGCAACCAAAGAGCATCCCGATGTGCTCAACATCAAAGACCCCACCACCCACGAGAACGAACTCCTCTTTCACGATCACCGCAAGCGCCTGCGCACCATTGCCAAGGTTTGCAATGTCGCCAATGCACTCACTTCTGGGACCTGCAACACCGCAGCGGTAAAAGATGTTGAATCATTGGTTGTTGACCTCGGTGAAATCGAAGACCTCATCATCACCGGACGCCACCTCGAAGAGGATGGTGAAAAGAAAAAAGCAGAAGAGGCATATGAAGACGCCCAGAAGAAATTCAAGAAGCTCAAGAAGAAGTATGAAGACAAAGACATGCTTGAGCCACTGAAGCGCATTTAGTTCTTCAAAGTATGTAGGTTCACCCCAAGCCCGAAGAGGTGAGTGTGAGATTGAAAAGATTTGCCGCGTTCGCAACGCTCCTCACCTCTTTGGTTCCGCAGAGCTCGCCTGCTTCAAGCTTGCCCAAAACACAATTCTCAGAACGGCTCTGCAATGAGAGCACATGCGAGCAACAGACGCATCCACTGCTTTGGTTTACAAGCGAGCCGCAAGCACGAGCAGTATGGGCACCTTTCGGCACAAAGCATCCGGGTGCAGAGCCGTTTGCTTCTTGGGTCAATAAGGCAAAAGACGCGCGCGCCCGGCCTGCTTTCAAAAGCACCCTGAGCCTGAATTGCTGGGAGTATGTTCTATACACTGCACTGCGGCTCGAGCATCTGACACTCGAAGAAGTGAAAGATCTCTACGCGAAGAGAACTGCGGGCGATAAACTCTCGGAGTTCATCGGCACACCTGTAGGTACTGCACACTACAAGGTGCGCGGGGCAAAAGTGAAACTCACATGGCCGGATGGGCTCTCATCAGGCGATATCGTCTTCATGGATGAAACCAGCCACGTGGTGCAGCTTCTGGGCGAAGCCAACGCTCAGGGTGAACAACTCGTCATCAGCTTTAGCCCGCGCCCCATTTGGGGTGATGGTTCCCATGAGCGTCCAGTTGAAAACACCCGACCCGAACTCACGACGGTTGAATCGCTCATCGAGCAGCTGATTGAACTCTATCCTGACGTGCCAACCGATTGGAACAACATCAATTTAAAAATCATTCGTCCCACAAAAAAGGAGAAACCATGAGAACTCTCACCAATGCATTGCTCCTCCTTCCAATGCTGACCGCCTGCGGCACAGCCCTTGAAAGCTCCCGAACATCATCGGAACGAAATTTTCCACAACCTGGAACGATTAACGAATTTGGACAGATTAAAATCAACCAGACCACCTCTCGTTCTTATAGCCTCGAGGTGACGCCGTTCGTGCGGAGTGCCATCTATAAGATCGTAATTTCAGAATCCACCGATTCAGCTTCATCGTGCGCACAATATTCGAATGATGCAACCCAAGTCTTGAAGATTGAGAAAAAGAATTTAAAGCCAGATTTTCTGCACTTTGTGCGCGTCTGTGTGTATTTCGACGAAGGTGATTCCGGAGCCACAAGCCTGGTGCTGGCCAACGACAAACTCCTCGTTGGAATTTCACAAGAGACACTTAAATTTTATCGTTGATAGCGTCTGGTATCCTGCAGCAGCAATTCATGGCGAGAGGCTCTCAAACTGAGAACCTCTCTTTTTTTCCATTCACAGGCACAACACAGACAACAGTGCTCACTGGTTTACTATCACCACCATCAGGCCAATGACTCGTGAGACCAACACCTGGCTTGGCAAAGGATCCTTCACCCGGGTGCTGCACGCTGACAAAGAGCCCCGAGTGATCTGGCAAAAAGGTTGGCCCCGTAAGCTCCGCATCGCGGGGAGCCTGCAAAAAGTGACGTGCAAAAACGCTCTGCGAAGAATCGATTTCAAGCCTAAACATCGAGTTTCGAGAAAACTCGCTTAATGCTCCCTTCCCCATGGCGCTGGCACTCATGTCGGTGCACGCCCAGAGGGTATTTCCAGGACCAAAGGTGAGATTGTCCGGACAAGACATTCCGTTGCGCGGACCGCCGCTCAGGAATGTCTCAAAAGCAAACTGCAGTGAAGCTGCATCACCCTCTTTTTCCCGCAGCAAATTCACCGACCCATAAACATCGCCAACATCAGCATTGTTTGTCAGTGCAAAGTAAACATCACCATTCAGAGGGTCGACCTTTATGTCTTCAGGACGGTTCAGACGTGTTCCGCCCACGAGCTTCGCAGCCTCGCGGGTGTGAGTGAGAATATTCGCCAACGATTTAAAACGTTCGTCCTTTGCAAGTACAGGATTTTCAGGGCTCAGCGGCACCCACTCACCTTTACTCAAATTTGCAACGTACAAATTGCCGTCAACCAACAGATCTGCATCTTTGTCAGCCTGACCAGTCATCCGGCGGCTTGAAATGAACTTGTATATGCATTGCCCTTTTGCATCGTCGCCCAAGTACACAACCACACGATCATCCTTGGAGCGGGTCACTGTTGCACCCTCGTGTGCAAAGCGTCCGAGGGCTGTGAGTTTGCGAGCCGACTGCGTGAGTGGATTCACCTCAACAACCCATCCGTAGTCCTCCTCCGAGCGAGGATAATATTTGCCCCAGCCATAGTAACCACGGAATGTGCCCTCGTGCTGCGCATAATAGACGTCGTAATTTTCTTCGGCTGTGAGAATTGTTCCCCAAGGGGTGAATCCGCCCGAGCAGTTTGCAAGAGTTCCCAGGGCTGTTCGTCCGCCAGCAGCACCGACCATTGGGATGGGTGTGTTTGCATCCAACCGAAAGGCGAGTTGTGAATCTGCCTTAACTTGCCATCTCAACTGCCCATCGGTGTGTTTGCGACGCTCAAGTTCCACAAAGCTTCCACCAACGAGTTTCATTTCGGCATCGACTTGTTCTTTTGTCTTGTCCTCGGGCTTGAGAGATTTTCCATAGAGAACGTTGTCGAGAAGATACTCATGATTGACCCACAGGAAACCTAGTGTAGCAGATTTACCTGGAACGAAATGCAGATAGTCGCAACAGTCTCCCGCACGGTCTCCTTTGGCATTGATGACATCGCCAGCGCGTAAAATCGAATACCAGGTAAACCCCTCGGCCACTGAGAGTTCATCTTTTGCTGTGTATGCAAGTGGCTGAAATGCGCCCTTACGTCGGGGATCTCCACCACCCATAGTTGCCACCGATGAGGTTTGCTTTGGGGAGACTTTGGTTAAAGATACCGACTTATCATTTGACGCTGCACGCGCGAACGCTTCCGATGATCCCAGTGCCGAGGCCAAAGTTGCAAAAATCCCAGATGCCAGAAATTCCCGTCTGTCGATGCTCATTTCTTCTCTTCTCCACAACTAGATAACACTCAAAAGTGATCTGAAGTTCGCACACTCAAAAGGGAATCGAGGTTTGTGATGAATTTGTGAGGTTTTCATGAAGCCCCAATGAGATTCTGGAGGATTGCGCGATTCGATTGCCGCAAATAAATGTTCATGCTAATTAAAAGCGCAAATCACAGACACCAATCAGCTGGGGCAATCCATATGTTGAATCTGAATACATACTCCTTGGCGCCAGTGCTTTTGAGTTTTGTGAGTTGTTTACATTCACCGGCTTCTGCCGATTTCACACTGGACACAGAAGCCCCAGCTCCGGCAATCAAAACGAAGTTCGATCTCTCTAAAGGAACATTCTCTTTGGACATTCGCTGGACAACTGTTCAGCAGACTGCAGATGAAATCGATGTACTCGCAGGAAAGGTGAGTTTCCTGCCTGAATTTTCTTCATCTAAAGAAATCTGCGGTGCCGTTTCATTCATTCAGAGTGCCCGAGTTCTGAACAATCGAGGCCAAGACTTTCAGTGGCCACAGGGGCAACATGTGCGCAATGCGATGCGAACAATCGCTCAGGGATCAAAGATCACTGCCGGTTATTTTATCGACCACGACGCAACCTTATGCAAAGCAGGCCATCCCAACTGCTCTCCCTTTTTCAGGGATTCGTGGCCAAATCCTGAAGATGGCTCGCAGGATGGCTCAACCGTCGATGGCAAGGCGCGTGCAGCGGTTCTTGTGGATTATCCCTTCGGCTGGGAAGTGATCTCATCCATCTCGCTCGAAGCGTGCGCTGTTTGCCGCGAGAGTGGGGAATACCTTGGATGCGCAACCTGGGGCGGCACCTGGCCTCCCGTGGGTGAACGATTCGTTCACACGCCCACGTTCTCAGAGCAGCCCTCGGCAACATTTACGAGTGCACTCGAGCGCTTCAAAAATTATTACAGCAAAGCACGATAAAATTGCGGTATATATTTTGAAAAACGCGTTGCTGCTGCAGGATAAATTCAAGGCCCAGCCAAGACCGTTCCAGTACCTGTGGGGAATCGAAGAACAAAGAAATGCCGCGCGCTCTTGTCCCAAAGATTTTCGGTATTCGCGCGTTCATCCCAGAATTGCTTCAGTTGGCCCATGTTCCGGGGCCAACGCCGCCACAAATGCACCTCCGGCTGTTGAACCAATTCTGATTGACGCCCCGTAGCTTTCATCCAGCCCCAAAACTCGTTGAGTTCCTCTTTCTTCGTGAAAACCAACCACTGCCCATTTTTGCCCGCCATAAAAAGCTCTTCAAAAGTATTTGAGAAGTAAGTGGGCTGGCCTGTCATGTAGGCCATATATCCCCACTCGCTGTAATTTTCTTTTTTCGTGTTGCTGTAATTCAAGGGAGCAGAGTTGCGGTTGAGCAGAGATTTTACATCAGAAAGCTCTGCGCCACCGAGCACACCTGAGAAACCGAGCGTTCCGCACCAAAACAAGGCCACACCAGCAAAAGTAAAAACTCGGTTTGAAATCTCCCTGCCACTGACCACAGCTTCGAGTAAAAGAAAGGCGAGCAGAAAGACTGCACTGAGAATCAAGCTCACCGACCACGTCCACCAAGGTGTCCCCTCATAAAAGAACGCATGGCAGATCAGCACCACACTCATCATGACTGCAGCCCAAGGCAAAACAGCATTGGCAAGATCTCTGATGGGATCAGAACGATGCTTCAGTTGACTCACAAGCAACATCACCAACGCAGGAACAAGTGGCAAACCGTACCATGCAGCCCTGTAGCCTAAGCCAAAGAAGAATAGAAAAGTTGGCAGCAGAAAGGCTAGACCCACGCGTGTCAGTTCATCGAACTCGTAGGCTTTTGTGCGAATGTTTTTCCAAGCAAAGCCAAAGGCAGCAATAAAAAGAAAGCTCCAGGGGAAAACATGCAAAAAGAAATTGTTCAGCAGGAAACCGAATGCGGAATCTGCATACCTGGGGCGATCGATTTGCTCACGGAACATGTAGGTTCCAAGCCAGCGTTCGCTGTCTACAAAATAAGGCAGCAGGTACCCGGCACCACAGATGAGAATTCCAAAAGCGAGAGCAAAAAACCTCGCCGGAGTCGAAAGCAGCCCCGACCAAAGTGACCGGCTCGAAAGGAAGTAAGCAACAACAGAGATACCAAGCAAACAGCTATGTAAAGGAGATTTCAATGCACCTGCCAGCCCAATGCTTGCCCACAAGAGCACAAAATAGAGAATCCGATTTCGATGCTTTGCGAGAACTGCAAGTGAGAGTGCGATAGCATAGAGACTCGTGAGCTGGCTTTCCATTTGACTGGAGAACGAAAAAAAGACGAAGGCTCCTGATGCGGCAAAAACCCAGGAGGCGACCGCCCACAAATGCCTCTCCTTAGGGAGAAGACACTCGCTGGCCGCCCTCAGTGCAACGACGGCGAGGGCAGCCCACAGCAGGTTCATGTAGACGGTTGCCAGCATGGAAAAGCCAAATAGATGATGTCCAAGAATTAAAAAGAGGTAATGTAAGGGGCCCTTGATATAATTCACTTCACCAAATTGAAGCTGCTGCCAAAGGTGGCCTTCACGAAACATCTCCAGAGCCTGCCCCACGTAGACCTTTTCGTCGCCGTGGATCCGAATGTGTCGCAACACCGAAAAAGGTGTCATCAGAAGCAGGTAGAAAAAAGCATGGTTCCAGATCCCCAGCCTGTTCCAAAACTGACCCGCTCCAGCCCTGAGCCTGCGCGCCAGGATGTTTCCCTTTTCTTTCATTGTAACACCCTCCCCTTCCAGCCTTAGCTGAAGTTCGAGAAGGCTTCAGGTCGGTATTCAACAACTCTGTGAAAGATTGGTTGCAAAGTTGGAACAAAAAAAACAGCATCCCTTTTGGGGATGCTGCGGACCCGTTTACACGGGCGCCACACGTCCTATGTGGCGAATGTGGAGTACCTTATCAGAACTTTGCGGTGACTTCGACTTTTCCAAGAATTTTTTCTGTGAAGCCGAGGTCGCCGGTTCCATCCTGTGCAAGAGTTGCGTCGACCATGTAGTTGCCGAACTTGAAGCCGACTCCCATTGTGGGTGAAGCCAAGCCGCGCATCACATATGTTGATTTGTCGGTATTGGATTCCGACTTACCCTTCTGGCCAGCAGTTTCATAGGCGGTCTCTTTCGATTCAGTTACGCCCGCCCAACTCGCCTGAAAACCTGCACGCAGTGTGACCCACGAGGCAGCATCAACTTCAACGCCATGACCACTCGAAAACGATGTGTCAGTGGTTACATCCTGTGCCTTGCTGTCGTTTTCAGTGAGTTTCAGGTAGGTGAACCAGGATTTGCTATAGAGCTTCACGCCTTCGCTGAGAGAATCGCTGCGCTCGCCGCCAAGCGCGAGCCTCATGACCTTAAGCGCATCCTCGGCATCGTACTGTGTACCACCCGTTTGAGCATCGTTGCGATCCCAGAGCTTGAGATCGGTTTTCTGCTGAGTGTAATCGACAAACCACTGAGCACCCTTCGCTTGATAGCGTGTCACCAGGTTGTAGACAGTGGTGCTTTGCGCGGAAACAGCATCATCTAGATACACAGCTTTTTTATCTGCTGTAGCGGTGTTGCCGTCGTGTGCGGTGCGGCTTGTTCCTAGTTTCCAATCACCTTTCGCCCAGCTCAATGCAGCTTCGAGCTCACCCATAATCACACCTGCGCTCACGCCACCTGCGGAATATGTAGGGTAGTAAGCTGTGTGAGTTGCAAGCAATTTACCATCGCTGTCGCGTGTCTCGGTGAACACTTCCTCGTTGCGCTTGATGCTCTGATAGCCGAGCTCAAGACCCCATTTGATGTCTCCCGTGGCAGAGCCAAAAGACAAAGCGATCGGAAGGCCTCCCTTGCTCAGCTCTTCTGCAGTTTTCTGGAGTGTGGTTGAAGTTGCCCGGAAGTTCTCTGGTGCACCCTCTGCGGAGTAGATTCCTGTGAGAACCGGCAATTCTTGGGAAGCTCCCACCCGAACACTCAAGCCGTAACCAGCCGAGTTGGTGATGACCTGAAGACCAGCTTCCTTACCCAATTTCAAAAAACTCTTGCCGCCCTGTTCGTTCACTGCAGCAGGGTTTTCCTGCACTCTGTCGAAAACGTCACGTGTCACGCCGGAAAGAGATTCTGTGGCCGTGGAGGCAAAAGACATGCTCGGTGCAAGAAGTGAAACGAACAAAAAACGTTTGTGCAACATGTACCGTTCTCCTTGTGGTTAGGTCGCATAGAAATGTTATCATGACAATTTGAAGCGACCAAACAATCATGAGAGAACACAGAAGCTCGAATCAACTCAGAGAGGAACGCAAAATGAAAATCCGCACCCATCACACCGCGCTCAGTGTCCTTGCAGCGTCTGCATTTTTCGCGCTTCCTGCACAGGCGAACGAATCCAAAGCAAGTCCATTCGAATTTCATGCCTACGGTCGTCTCGGGATCATCACGGGCGAAAAGCTCACGCGTGCGGGCAAAGATCAAGGTGACGGATCATTTGGTCTCCCCACAAGCCGCCACATCCGCGACATGAATTATCTCCGCCTGCAGTTCGTGGGAAATCCCGGCAATGGCAATTCACTCAATGTTGAAACACAGCTTGGAAATCTGCCCCACCTCGATAACAGCTGGGGTAAACCGAATATCGATGTGCGCAACGCCTATTTCCAAACCACTGTTTCGCCCGATGCAGAACTCTGGTTCGGCGCGCGCCGGCTCGAGTTTGAAGACGTGCGCCTGTTCGACAAATTCCCGCTCAGCGACACAACCTTCTATGGTGCAGGAAGCAAGTTCGCGCTGGCTGGAACACCCACGCACGTAGCCATTGGCTTCAAAGAGCGCAGCAGCACAGCCCTTGTCGCCAACAATCCAAGCGATGTGGCACTCGGCAACATTGAAAAGAATCTCAGTAGCCGAGACACATCACTTTTCATTCGGCACGAGTATTCGTTGGGCTCCAACCTTTCCATCCGCCCCACACTTATTTTGAATCAAAGCGGCGATACACTCGTCGATGGCGCACCTATCACATCCTATAAAACCGCCATCACCGGGAATACTGAATTCCAATCCACCACGCTCCCCGAAAAAACACTCTCCGGCAAAGTGGGTGCGGTACTCTCACATTGGGGCGATGCAGGAGGAGGCTGGGGAAATCACTTCCTCTGGTTGGAGCAGCGTGCAGCGGCCGGAACCACTGGCGGTAGCAAAAAAGACACCACCATTGGCTTGGCGAGTTCGGGCGACTATGAAGGCTTTGCCGCTGAGAAGGTCGGCCTGATGTATGGACTCATGATCGAGCACACCGTTTTCAAGAACGAGCAGCCCAAATTCAAACTTCAGAACGACGCTCTTGTCGCCAATGGCACAGGCAAATCCAACACAGTGGTCGCTTTGGGTCTGCAGCCTGTTTACTACATCACCGATCGCCTGCATGCAGCACTCGATCTGAACCACACTCTCACCACCAAGGTGGGCCCCGGTGCCGATAAACCCAACATGACCTTCGTCACTCCCATCGTGCGCTATGCCTCCAACAAGAACGCTCTCGCCACACCGCAATTCTTCACATCCGTGACCTATGGCGTCTACGAGACCAAGGCTCGTCAGAGCTCCTCGGGCGCAGCCACCAGAACCTCAATCACCACCCAAACCGGGTGTGAATTCTGGTTCTGAGTCGGCCGAAATCCGGCATCTCCGTCCGCATCACAGGCCGGGCGTTTGGCTGAATTCCAGCCAAGCCCCGGCTCTTTTTTTTTGCCTGCCGAAAATTTTTCAAGAATTCCGGGCAGCCGATCAGAAAGCCTCACCTCAACCTCGGCTGGCACGCTCTGTGCTCAAGGCCACTCATGGATGAATTTTCAACCGCCCTCACACCCAGGAGATCGCCATGACGTTTGCTGCACTGAATTCTTGTTCCCGCTCTTTTGCCACCTCAATTCAATCCAATCCCTCACAGGCCAGCTCGATCAATCTGCGTCGGACGTCTCACCTCCCCCTGCAGACCGAGCCCACTTTGAAGCGCAGTTCCTCTCGCCGCCGTCTCCAATCCGTTCCTAAAAACCTCGAGCCTGTTGATTTGCTCTTGATCAAACACGGCCAACTCGAATGCGGCCCAGGTGCACGCCCCATCGTTCCACGCTGCATGACCGCGCTCCCCGAGAACATCACCGAATTCCTCGAATCCCTACTGCCTCAGGGCTACTAACTCCACGGAGCTGCGGGTTCTCTCGTTTTTTCAAAAGGTGTCTTCATGAAACTTTCATTGATTGGGCGTGGTCTACGCCCATGGGAACATCTCACTCTCGCAGGGCTACGTGCCCTCAAGCAAGCCGATGTAGTTTTGGGAATTGAACCCGACCACGGCGCATGGCAGGCCCTCACACAGGAATTCTCGATTCCTGCCGTCAAACCCATCGACTTTCTCTACCGCGATGGCGCCTCCGACGAAGCCAACTACCGCGCCTTTGAACGCTTCATTCTTGATGTTTGCGATCACTACGAACACGTTGCTTTTGTGGTTGCAGGCCACCCACGCCTCGGTGTGAGCATCGCACGCTGGCTCTCTGAAAAATCACTTCCTGAGCATATTGAACTCGAGGTGATTGAAGGCATCTCGAGCTTCGATACCATGTTCAATGATCTGGCCACCGATCCTCTGGAAAAAGGCACAGCTGTGCTCGATGCAAACAGGCTGGTGTTGTTCCGCTACGCGCTTGAGCCCACCCTCGACACATTCATCTATCATGTGTCGGCCGTGGGAAATACACGCACAGATTATGTTGACTCTAGCGCACGAAACCAACTCGAAATGTTGGTCGAGCACCTGCAACGCTACTACCCAAAATACAAAAAAATGACCCTATGTAAGGCTGCAAACCTCACCGGAGGCGTCTCTGAATACATCGAGGTCACGCTTGGAACTCTGCTCGATCATGCTCTGCTGATCGACCCCGGAACAACTCTGTTCATCCCGGGCGAGAAGCCAACATCCATCAATACTCAATTCCTGACACTTCTGAGGTCGACCCATGTTGCTGCGCAAAATTATTCTTTCTGAAACCTGGTTCAAAGCAGCCGCTGCAGCTGCTTTTGTTCAACAGCTTCTCGTTGCCGGGGGAACTTTTCTCCTCGGTGAGCTTACAACCCGTTTGCCGAGCGAAGGTGTGCTTTGGCCACAAGCCTTTCTCATGCTCGGCTGCATGGCGCTTTCCGGGAGCCTTGCATTTTTTGTGCTGCAGCTGTTTTCGCTGCGCGCCCAGCGTGCGTCGTTGAAGAACTTTCTCGAACGCTATTTTCAAAACACATTCAACCAACCTCTGTTTTGGCGCAGTGCTGATGAACGTACACGGCGTCACGACATGATGTGCCGCGAGGCTCAGGAGGCCATCCAAGAGGGCAACGCCTTCTTTCTCGACCTCTGGACAACAGGCTGGAATATCGCACTCAACACAGCCGCTGTTGTGCTCGTGATTGGCCTTGAATCGGGGGCCGTGATTCTAGCCACCGGGATTGTGAGTTCTCTGCTTGTGCACTTTGCAAGCCAGCGTCTCTCTCAGCATGCTCTTGATGAAATCGAAGACCAGAACCAGCTCAATGGTCATCTCAGCTCAAGCTGGGACAATCTCACTCTCGGCAACAAACTCTCGTTTGGTCTCTGGCAAATGGGTTTCAATACACTCTTTCAGCGTGCAAGCAGCTCCGCCGAGCGCAGTCTCAGTGCCCGCGAAAAGCTCCTGGCCACAGGCAGCTTCCTCACCACGACAGCTGTTGTGGCTTCAGTGCTTGTGCAGGCTTGGTTGAATCAAAACAACATCACCGCTGTGATTGCCCTGTTCGCGATGCTCCCACGCACGCTGCAAATCAACATGCATGTTCAGATCGTACATTCCTATTGGGCCGGTTGGCAGCGTTTGCGTGAGCGTCTGATCGCAGCATCCCACTGCGTCACACCATTTCCTGAGGCCGCACCCCTTGAACTCATGCAGCATGAAAAAATCCAAATCATCGAGAAATCCAATTCTAAGCACTGGAAGACTGATGAGCTCATCAAGAACATCACGACACTCAATTGTGGACGTCTCACCATCCGCGGAGCAAATGGTGCCGGAAAATCGGTTTTGCTCTCGCTTTTGAAAAGCAACATGGCCGAAAAGGCATTCTACTTGCCTGCACAGCACGATCTTGAACTTCCCGGCGTGCATGCGGGGCTCTCCCACGGCGAAAAAGTGGTTGCAGCCATCAATGCTCTGGCCGCTGCGCAAAACGATGCGCGGGTTTTGTTGCTCGACGAATGGGATGCCAACCTTTCACCCGAGAACCGCAGGATCCTAAATGCCCGCCTCGACACCCTTGCTCAGAACAAAGTTGTGATTGAGGTGCGCCACAATCACGAAGCTCTCGCACTGGTGCACAGCCATGCTTAATGCCAACGTTCACACCCTGATGATCACCTCTCGCTGCTCCGCGGGTTGCCGGCCCTGCCCATTCGGACAAGGCATACTGCCACAGCGCTATCTGGGGGCGGCCGAGGTTATAGCAGCGGTTGAAACGAGCTCGGCTGAGCTGGTGGTCATCACGGGAGGCGAACCGCTCGAGCATCCGGATTTCGCATCGATCGCACGCGGGCTCAGTGGGGCGATTGTTGCGCAGAGCACCCAACCAGAAGAAAGCGGCGGCGCAGTGAGCCCAGGAAAAACACCGTTCCGCATTGCCACGGGTGGGCATGTTCCTCTCGGAGAGTTTCCTGCTCTGCTCCAGCGTAGTTCAAGCTTCCAAGGCTTTTCTGTGGGCACCGATGTTCTCACAGATGCCACTCCACACAGGGAAGCTCTCACCCGGATTTGGCAGCACAATGTTCAGCTGCTCAACGCACAGAACACACGCTACTCGCTCACACTCACTCTCCACAGCAGCATCCCACATATGGGCAAATCGATGACAAGCAGCTCACCGGCAGGGAAAAACACTTCGCTCTGCCAAGCTGCGCTCTCGCCCCTCCGTACAGCGGCGAATCTCGGTGCTCAGCCGGAGTTTATTTACCTCCGCCACCACGAAAACCCCGAGAATGCCGCGCATCTTCACAAAGAGATCGCCAAAATCTTTGAAAATGCGCCTCTCCTGTGCGAATCATTGTAAGCCGCAGCTGGCCTGAAGAGTACAGCATGCACAGGAGATACCCATGGATACCTTTTGGACTCTCGAGAACATCGAAGAAAAATCCCGTGCCGAACTCGGTGCAGAGTTCGCTGTCGTGGCCGACCTTTTCCCTCGCGTGGTGCAGGCTATCTATGTACAGATGCACAATGGCGACCTGCAGCAGGACACTGTATTCACAGCGGCTGAATACAAAACGCGGGTGCTGGCTGAGCTGCCCACCTCTTGCACTGAGGTTCTGCCTTTCTTTGTGCGCATGGTTTGGAACCGTAAATGGCATCCACAAACTCATACCAATGAAGTGCGCGGGCTAGCGCAAGATTTTGTGCGTGTGGTTGAACTTGCTGGTGGAAAAACCTCAACCGAAGAGCTGATGAGTGAGTGCCTGAAATCGTTTGAATGAAAGCCCGATTCGCAGATAAAAGCGAATCGGATGTTATTTCTCCACTTTCCCAACCACTTCAAGAACCTCGGCGCGGGTCAAACTAAATGTGCTCGAGAACCACGCCGTGGCGGCAGAATTCTTTGGATTCAATTCTGCGCACCGGCTAAAGTTTTCAGCACCTTCTTTAGACATCTCGCTCGTGCGCACCGCTTGGCAGAACTTATCTGCCGTGGTCAGTGCGAGCTTTTCAACAAACTGATTTGCGAGCTTTACATAGTGTTCCTTCAGCCAGTCTGAAACCACCAAAAACTTCGGTTCGAGGCGCTTCAGCCCCATGTGTGGAAGGTTCTCTTCATGAGTCACAAAATTATTGTCTTTGTCTTGTGCGTATCCGATGCTGAATTCCTGCGGTGCTTTGGAGGCGAGTGTCATGCTGAGCCT
>JBILKM010000098.1:0-5064 GCA_044376695.1 Silvanigrellaceae bacterium | reverse complement strand
GTTCACGCCAATCCGCCGCAAAGCAGCAGAAAGGAAAGCCACACACCCGTTGTAGCGCACGGGTTTATAAAATTCGCGCACATCAGCCAGTACAATTTCGTAGTTTCTGCGGACACTGTACCACTCCGCGAGACGCTCGGAGTCCGAGCGGGGAGGAAGATCCCTCGTTTCAGAGGCATCAGCTGCGGGTTGGATGGGGCGGGGAATGGGTGCGATGCTTTGTCGTGAAGGGGAGAGTGTCGGCTGCTGAGCGGTAATGGGCCCACCCGTGTTTTCGGTTCCTTCCTGAAAACAGGCAACATTCATGAGCTGTAGAAGAATCATCGAGGTTCGCACTACTTTTATCATGGCCTGCTTCCCCGGACGGACTGAGCGGACCAGCCGCGTCGTTCCATTGAGGATGTAACCAAGATCCATGCCATCTGAGCACGAAAAAATCATGCTGTTTTTGCGGAGCCTTTATAGGAACAATAAAAAAACAGGTGTCGAACGATGCGACACCTGTTGATTTTTTGGACAAACAAAAATCAGCGTGCGGTTTTGCCGGATTCAGCGCCCTTGATGGAGAGCAGCTCTACTTCGAAGACGAGTGTAGAGTTCGGGCCGATGTCAGCGCCAGCACCTTGCGCGCCATAGGCAAGCTCGGAGGGAATATACAGCTTCCACTTTGAGCCTTCTTTCATCAGCTGAAGTGCCTCTGTCCAGCCCTTGATGACGCCGTTCACGGGGAACTCAGCGGGCTCTTTACGCGCATAGGAGCTATCAAACTCTTTGCCGTTGAGGAGTGTGCCGCGGTAGTGTGTGCGAACCACATCGGTGGCTTTTGGGGATTTGCCTTTGCCTTCGGTGATGACTTGATACTGGAGACCGCTCGGGAGCACCTTCACGCCTGGTTTCTTAGCGTTGGCCTCAAGAAAGCTTTTGCCTTCCTTGAGGTTTGTTTCGCCTTCCGAGCGCTTTTTGGCTTCCATTTTTGAACGCAACACCTGCTCAAATTCCGCGACTGTCTTGAGCACTTCCTCTTCGGACATAGCTCCTGCCTTGCCGGAAAGAGCATCAGAGAATCCCTTGCTGAAGGACTCCACCTGAATTTCTGCACCGACACGATGCAGCCCCTGGCCAAACTGATAGCCCAGCGCATAGCTGGTTTTGTCTTTCACACCCTTGTTTGTCGAGGCTTTGCCCGCTGCGAGCGCGGTCGTGGAAAGCAAAGTGGAGCAAAGTACCAAGTTCAGAAAGCGCATCATGAAGTCCTTTTGCAAGCGCGGTGGTGCCGCGACAGATTTTTCTGCGAACATCCTCATGAAATTGTTACAGCGAGAACGTCACGGGGTCAATTTTTGGAATTTGGGGTGCGCGAACGCACTGGGACACGAACGCGTTTGCGCGTCAGTGCAGATGAGGCTGGAAGGAGTAGGGGCAGTGAGAGAAGAAGTACAAAGAACCACGCACTCGATAGCTGTGATGCGGATCCGCCATCGCCGTTGCTGGCAAGAGCAATATCGCCGCATCCCCAGGTTTTCTTTTTAGTTGTTGTTTTTTGCGTCCCAAGAGTGGATCCTCCTGGGCCCATAAACTCTGTGCGTATCAATTGGCCTTCGGAGCTGATGGCTGCAAATTCATATTTTACAAAAATATTATTGATTGTGTTCTGTAATTGCTGAGCATCATCACCAAAGCGAGCAGCATAGCGTTTGGCACTTTCAGAAATAGCAACCACGCCGTCGTAGATTTCTCCGTCGCTCTTAATGAGGTCGATGCTATCCCAAACGATCTTGTCCATCTTGTACGTATTGGAGGCGTCGCGCCCCAGGGCCTCGCGCATTTCCCAAAGAATGCCCGACCAGAGTTCGCCTACCGAATGTGGAGCGCTCAGTGCCTGGGGCACGGAAATGTAGGAGCCATCGCTTCTTCGGCTAAACTTAGAATAGGTGCGGTTACGCGTTGTACCTGTGCGTAGAGATGAGCGACCTGGTGAAGTGTTCTCTCCGAGGAGGTTGTTGCCGGTGACGGCGTAGGTGAGATAGTCGGCAAAGCCCTCGTGCAAAGCCACGCTCTGTTGTTTTGTGTTCGAGAGACCTCGAAAGACCAAATGGTGTCCAAATTCATGCATCACCACATCCATGTCTTTTCCAAGTTCAAGGAAAACTCCACAGCGGCTCGAGCTGTATCCGCCATAGCCAATTAGGATTTCAGGATTACCGTTGCCCGTGCGCCCCTGCCAAACGTACTGAGCGTTGTCTGGGGTTGTGTCTTTGCCGCATGCATTGGTTGTGGGTGATTGAGTTTCTGTGTTTACGAAAACCATCAGACGACGTGGGGAGGCTCCCGCTCCACTGCTTTCGAGTCCAAAACTTGAGCGCGTCCCTGGCCATTTTGTTTGATCCCAGTCTGCTCTCAGGCTCGATTCATCGAGGGCTTTGAATTTGGCCATGGCTCTGGTGATACCTGAATAGGCAACCAGGTCATCATAATTCGAATCGCTGTAGGAAATGTTGAAATTGCCTGCGGATGCTGTGGCGCGTTGTTGGCAATAGTTTCCAAGAGTGGTTTCCAAATAGCGCGCCGTCCGTGAACAATTGTAAACATCGAAAAGAGTGTGATTGAGTCGAGTTCCATTTGTGAGGTCAGGCAAAGTCACGGTTTCCGGAGATGGAGAAACCGCCCTGTTTTCGACGTGGACTTGTGCTGTCGCGGAGGCATGCATCGCCAAAGGTCGTTGCCATAGGAGCTGCCCGTTGTCAGCATCTACAGCCACTTCCAAGGGAACCCAAGGGGCACGTTCACCTGCGCGGTATTCTGCGGAGATTGTGAATAAGTAGGCGGCGCGAGCTCGGGCTTTTTCTGCGATGTAGATTTTGGAAGGCGAGTGAAAACGCCATTCCGGGAAGCTCAATTCGCGTGCAGCGTACTGGCGCGCTTGAGAGGTCGATAGGGCGAATGGTGTTGTTGTTGGTCCACGCTCTGCATTTAGCCAAGATGGGCGCGATCCTGAGACCCACGTTGTTTCTCCGCGCTCAAGCACCATTTTTACACGGGCATTGTGTACGGGCACCTCGCCGATTTTGAGCTGCATTTCGGAAATCAGGCCCTGGCTGTCGTCGGTGTTGGACATGGACAGTTGCAGCGCGGAAGGAGATGAGAGGGGCTCCCAGTGCAGCCCTTCAGGCAAAGGCGATTCGGAGCGACTCAAGCCGAATCCTGAGGACAACGAGGTCAGCCCGAGAGACTCGGCACCACGGTGAATTTTTTCGTCCAAATGTCCCAATGTGGATGAGAGGCGGATGTCTTCGAGCTGCAGCGCATTGCCCAGGGCCTCTGCGTTCAGCTTCAGATACTGTGAGGCGAACGGTACGAAGTCGGGTGTAAGTTTCACATCAGCAGGGCCACCTACATCAGCCTGAAGCTCGGCCTTGTTTTCAACTGCCCGAAACTGCTGGGAGGAATCCCCACAGGCGGTCAGAAAAGCAAACGCCAGAAAGATGTAATGCCTCGAAGCCAAGCGGGCCCCCTTTTTCTATGGGGGTCGTATCGGCCGAACGCACTCAAGACTTAATGTGCAAGAATTTCCCGTTTTTTTTCGCCGCCTCTCAATTCTTTTGGAAACAGCCGATAACACCACCGATCAGACTCGACTCATGGATGATGGAGCGTTGATCCGTGCAGGAACGCATTCTTGACAGCACATATAGGCTTCTCGAAGAGATCGGCCGCGGCGGCTTCGGCGCCGTTTGGCGTGCCGTTCGTTTGGGAGCCGAGGGAAGCGGTGCTGTCGCCATAAAGTTGCTGAGCCGCGGGAGTGTGCTGTCTCACCAGGAACAATTACGGTTCCAGCGTGAAGCAACTCTCATGAGCCAGCTTCTTCATCCAGGAACAGTGACCGTTTATGAGTTGGGTGAGAGTGAAGGTCGCGCCTACATCGTGATGGAGTACGTTGATGGGCCAAATATGCGCGACTACGTGCGTAGCCGTGGCGGTCGCCTGCCCCTAGTTGAGATACTTGGTGTTCTTATTCAGGCAGCAGAAGCTCTTGAATATGTGCACGGTCACAATATCGTGCACCGCGATATCAAACCTCAGAATATCCTTGTTTCAAACGCGAAAGATGGTTCTGAAAGTAAAATTCAGGTCAAGATCGTGGACTTTGGGGTCGCCCGGTTGAACGATCCAGCGCGCCAGAATGCTGATCCCGCAAAAATCCGATCCGAAGTTGTTGGAACATTAAATTACATGGCGCCGGAATCGACCGGAATGGTGAACTGGCCTGTTGATGCACGCGCTGATATCTACAGCCTTGGAATTGTCGCATATGAATTGATTTGTGGGCGTACTCCATTTCAGGAGTACAAAAACGAAGAATTGCTGCGGGCACATCTCGAGAGGCAACCGCCTTCATTTTCAAAAACCGATGGCATCCGTGCTCCCGATGTTCTCGAGCGTATTGTTATGAAATGCATCGAGAAACGCCCGGAAGATCGCTATCAGAGCATGTTTGGATTGCTTTCAGACCTCCGTAGGCTGCAGGAAAATCTGCGTTCCCAGAGATTTGATGAGTTCGAAATTGCAACCAAAGATTTGGCCCTGAGTCGGATTTTCAATAATATTTTTGTGGGGCGCGGCGAGCTGGTCGATCAGGTTGTTGGGATTCTCGGGCAGCGACAAAAGCGTTCGCGAGTCACCTGGTCGATGATTCGTTCAAGTGTTGGGCTGGGACGCACGCGCTGCCTTTCAGAAGTCCGGCGAAAGCTCGACGAACAAAAGATTCCCTTTCTTCACATCCGATTTACTGAGTCGGAGCAGCGGCTACCGTTGCGTGCTTTGAGCTTGGCTGTCAACGAACAGCTTCAGGCTCTTGAAATCAGATCGCCGCATGTTTTTCAAAATCTCATGCAAGAACTCGCCTTGATTGCCGGCAGTGGTGCAACTGAAGTAGCACGACTCATTCCTGCCTTGAGACCTCATTTGATCAAGGGCAGTAGTAGCACAACGCTGAGTGTCGATGTTGTTCGATATGATGATTCACCAGATGCTGAAGCACGAATTGAAGCGCTTGAGCTTCTGGAA
>JBILKM010000024.1:0-42451 GCA_044376695.1 Silvanigrellaceae bacterium | reverse complement strand
CACATTTTTCAAGGAACCACTTGTCGACTCCGCATGCCGGATTGATGGCCTCGCCGAGCTCATCGAGACGGCATCCGCGTGCGCGCACGGGCTTTAAATTCTCGCCTTCGAAAAGAAAGAGCACTCCCAGCTCGGCACCGGTGCTGTGGCACATTGCATCAAGAACAGCATCCAATAGTGGTTCTTTTTCGTTCAATGCACTCAGGTTCAAGAAGATTTGCAAGAGTGATTCGATTTCGACCCGATGACGCATGACCTCAGTTTTTGAACTGCGGTTGCTGGATTGGCTGTTGAAGGTGCTGCCGAGTGTGGGTGTGCGGGATGAGCGCGCGCTGTTGGTTGTTTTTCTCTGCACTGCGTAGGAATCGGCGAGCATTTGAGATCGCAGAATGCCTCGGTCGCAGCGATCTACGAAGAACAGAAATTGTCTTTCCGAAAAGTACTCACGACACATGCGATAAACGATCCCTGCATACTCCGGGTCGTCGTCCACGATTAATCCCGCAAAATTCAAGCGCAGTTCGTTGATGATCGCTGGTAAGCGGTAATATTGAGCCTTCTCTATGCCCTTCTGGGCGAACCATCTGCCGATGATCTTGGCTCCGGAGCGATAAAGAAGCTCGCCCGTGACAAAGCATGTTTTGGGTAGCAGCAGGCGTGCCGCAAATATTTGATTGATCCAGGCGAGTGCAAGAGGAACCGTTGCGGCCCAGGGACGATTCAGACGCACATAACACAGCGCAAGCATCACGGGAGCAAAAATGCAATACGAAACCCTGTGTGCATGGCGCACAACGATGCGGAAGGCTTCCTGGAGATAGGGCAGGGCTGTTTGGGGATCCTCGCGCAGGATGTTCAATTCACCCAGAGAGAGATGTGCATAACAGGAGTCGATGGTATCGAAACCATCAGCGCGAATCGCCTGACCAGCTTCAGCAACAATCTTTTCGTATTTTTCGAGTTCTTCTGTGTTTTTGGTGAGCAGGTGGTGCCGCAAAACCGCGTCGAGAATGGTTGGGGTTTGTTTGATTCGGAATATGAGATTTGTGTAGCGTGACAAAAGAGCATAGGTCTCTCCATTGCCCATTCCATATTCATCCATATGGATCAGGCCTTGCATGGTCAGAACACGCCAGAAAGACTCCCCGGCTGTTTCGAGTGTTTCAAGTGCCTGTACGTGCTTGCTGTGTGCTTCGCGCAGGCGTGCACGCGGGAATTCGTTTAGATATCCCCAGGTGAACAGCAGGAAGGAACGTGCAATAGGATTGGGGTGTTGCTCAAAATATTGCAGTGAAGCCTTGTAGATTTTGTTCGAGATCTTTGCGAATCCGAAGACCCCACTGACAACCCCCCAATACCCCATCAGCAGCGCTCGATACTCGCTTGGTTCATGGCGGAGTATCTTGACGGTATAGCGCATCTGGTTGGTGACCGCACAGATAGGTCGTGAGAAGAACAGGGCAACCTGCATGTTCACAAGCAATTTGAAGAAGATTTCATCCTGTCTTGATTTGAATTTTTTGTCGGACTTGCCGAACAACCACCAGAAGCAAAGATCAACAACAAAAGGGATCAGCAGTGCAAAAGTAAGCACCAATGATTTCAACTCGCTCGTGTCGATCTTTCGGTTGAGGAGTTCAATGCCCTGCGTGCCCGCCTCAATGCTGTCGCGGTAACGAAACAGAGTGAGGTTACATTCGCACAGTTTGGCTAGAATTTCGGTCTTGTGGAGGTCATCCATAACGTAATCGAGCAGGTTTGTATAAAGATCGACAGCACCCACAGGGTCTTCATTGAGAACCCGAGCGTCCGCGAGAAGCTCGGAGATAAGAACAAATTCTCTCAAAATCTCTGGAGATTCTCTGACATCATCGGGTAAAAGCTGGTGGGCCGTCTGCGCATATTCGAGCGCCTTTTGATATGCGAAGACCTTCAGAGCCAGGCGTCCGGCATTCAGGAGAATACCTCGAGCCCAGGGAGGGTCTCGCTGCGGTCGGCCATTTTTGAGATGATACGCAAGTTCAAAAGGCTCAATCGCAACACGACGCCCCCCGGGAAGCTTGCTGTTCTCTTCTTCCAGCATCTTTTTGTGAAGCCAGACAGCATAGCCGTGGTGGCAGTCGGTTCTGAGTTCGTGACCGGCCATCTGGTAAGCTGCTTCGCGCACTTTGTCGTGCACGAACGTGAGCGAGTCTCGACCAAAATAGATAAGATGTTTTTCTGAAAGCTCGCTCAAACAACGCAGAAGCGGAGCCTTTATTTCTTTTTCGCGGAGCAGATATTCGAGCGCTCCCAAATAAACCTCGTTGCCCACCACACTGGACACGAGCAGCATTTGTCGGCTTT
This sequence comes from Silvanigrellaceae bacterium, assembly GCA_044376695.1. Classification (GTDB taxonomy): domain Bacteria; phylum Bdellovibrionota_B; class Oligoflexia; order Silvanigrellales; family Silvanigrellaceae; genus RFOM01. The sequence goes on along the minus strand of JBILKM010000024.1, from coordinate 40,105 downwards.
CGGGGTTGAGTTCGGCAATGCGTTCCGAAACCAGCGAAGCTATACCATGCGAAAGAGACGCACTCTGTGCCTTCGCAGAATCGAAAAACCATTGATCACCGGTTTCATCCGGGTGGTAGATCTCTTTTGTGAGACAGAAGTTTAGGTATTCTCGAATATAAAATGGATTTCCCTGAGTTAGGAGGAATGTCATGCGTTGCAGTTTGGTGATCTGTGCCCCTGTTTCATCCAGCAGACTCTCGACCAAAGTATTCGATTCTTCTTCGCTGAGTGGGCCAAGCTGAACGTGCGACTGTGGTCCCTCGTGCTGGAGGATGCGCTGATGAAATGTATGTTCCTGACTCACTTCATTGCTGCGGTAGGAGCCAAGCAAGAGCAATTTTCCGAGTTCACCTTTGCGCGCGCGGCCCGAGATAATTTCAATGACCGAGAGGCTCTCTGGGTCAGCCCACTGCAGGTCATCGAGAACCAGAATCAGGGCCTGATCGCGCGAGCCAAACATGACCAGCAGGTCAACAAGGGCCTCGATAAAGGTGCGTGATTCATCTTCGAACTCCTCTTGCGGGAGTTCCTTGGTGAAAGTGAAGACGTCACGCAGTGACGTGAAACGCTGTGTGAGAAGACGAAGACGCGCTCCAAGCGAATTGCCCACGTCCTTTGCCCAGCTTTTGACGTCGGCCTCTGGCTCAAGTGCCATTTCGCGAAGGTAGCCGTGCATGATTGAAAGGATTCCCGAGAGCGGAACATTTCTCTCGAATTCGGAGAATTTTCCGATGAGTGTGCGCACTCCCAAACTCGATGCCTTCCATCCCACTTCATAACACAGCCGCGATTTTCCTCCACCCGAAGGAGCACCGATAAAGGCACATCCTCCACGTCCGGTGATTGCATCTTCAAGTTGGTTGTTGAGTTTGTTGAGTTCGGCCCTTCGACCCACAAACGGAATTTTGTTTTTCAGCTCGCGGATGCGATCCTTTTTTCCCAAAGCGAAAAATGAAATTTTCTTTGTGCTGCTAAATTCTTCTCGACACAAGCGTAAATCGTGGGCTAACCCGCGCGCACTCGCGTAGCGATCGTCTGGGTTTTTGCGCAGCAGTTTCTGTACGATGTCACTCAGTGGTTCCGGAAATGAGGGGATGATTTCGCTCAGCGCCTGTGGAACTCCATTAAGAATCTTCTCAAGGAGAAGTTTGGGCGTCGCCTCGCGGAAGGGAGGATGCCCTGTAGCCACCTCGTAGAGCGTTGCTCCGAGAGAATAGAGATCTGCTTGCTCCTCGCGTTTTGCTTTGATGAATCCGCTGCGTTCGGGAGCCAGATAGGGCAGAGTTGCCAGGGCATGTGCTGGCCGACTCAGGAATTCGCTGCTGTTGATGAGTGCTGCTTGTCCGAAATCAAGGAAAACGGGTTGGTTGTGCCCGAGATCGCGAAACCCGATATTGCCAGGCTTGATGTCGCCGTGAATGAGTCCCGAGGAATGAAGAGCCTCCAAACCTTCGGCCAAATCCAGGGCTAGCTTCAGCCAGTGCGCAGGATCGCGGTAGTCTTTGTGTTGGAGTCGGATCGAATCATGAAGGGATCCACCAGGCAGATATTCCTGCACCAGCAAGTGCATATCGTCATCGACAATCAACTCGAGCGCTTTCACAACGCTGGCATGATCTATTTTTGCGAGTGCTTCGGCCTCGTGCCGGATTCGAGCGTGGAGTTCGAGAAGCGGAGCCTCACTCTGTGACAAATCGGAATATATTTTGAGGGCAACTTGGTTGTCGAGCGACTCCACCTGTGTGTCGCGTGCAAGATAAACTTCTCCGCTCCCGCCGACCCCAAGCAGAGAGACGATCTCGAATCTGTTTTTGCAAATGCGTTGACCAACCTTCAAACGCTGCATAGCAATTTTCCTCACGCGTGGTTCCGTATCGGAACCTGCTCACGCAGAGAGCGAGGCAGTTTTTTCCTGCCAGAGCCCCGGGAGGGAGGATTGCTGATTTTTCGATGGATGCAGCTCTTGGTGGAATATTCTCGCCCACGCGTGACGTAGGGAATAAGCTTGAATTCTTGATCTTTAATCAGGAATTATTTCAGAGCTCAAATCTTGACTTCCTGTCTCAAGACGAAGAAGCTGATGCAAAGTTTACCTGTCGATAGTTCAAAGGAGAAGTCCATGAAGTTGGCTCGTTTTGCTACCGCTGCAGCTTGCGTTGCAGGCGCATCTTTTGTTGCCCCTGCATTTGCCTCTGCTAAGAAAGCCTCCAACACAACCACAACCAAAACTCCCGGTACACTGGTCGCGATGAGCGGCTCTGGCAGCATGGGAAGCTCTTCAGGCGCCGACGAATCTTATCTCGGCATCCGTTTGCTGCCCTACACCATGACCAGTGCCACAAGAAAAGCAGGCAACACCAGCGTCGATACCCCCTCAACATCATTCCGCACGCTGCCTAAGCAATTGGATTTCTATGGCCGCTTCGGTTCGTGGGTTGTGCGTCCAACTCTGGATCTTGATCTCGAAGTTGCGGGCGAACAGGTGAGCGAGAACATCTCCTACCTTAAGTTCGGTCAGCAGTGGTCGTCGAACCTGGAAATCGGTGGCGCCCTGGCGTTCAGCCGCAATACCGCAGAAGATGCAAACAAAAACAAAGCATCATCCAGTGAAGTTCTGGTCGGGCCCTATGGTGTTTATTACGCTGAATTCGGTGGATATCCGGTTGAGCTTGATGCCATGCTGTTCCTCATCATGGCTTCAGCAGAAGCAACCGCCAACAACGTCACCACGACGACAGTCGATGCCAGTGGCTTTGGTTTTGAAGCATCGGGAAGCGTTGTTAAGGAGCTCAGCAGCTCTCTCGAGTACGTTGGTGGTTTGAGAATGAAGTATTCTAAACTCACCAACAAAGCCGACAAGAACAACGAAATTGTCGACACCGAGTTCGCCTTTTCCATCGTTCCTGCAGGCCTGCGCTTCAAATTCTGAGGCGCGCAGCCAACACCAGCCATCCCGAAATCAGCATCAGGCCCCCGATCGGAGCAACCGCCCCGAGGGGGCCGAACTGCATCAGCACGAGCAAATAAAGTGAGCCGGCAAAAATCACTGCTCCTGAAAACAGGAGTTTCAATGCCGCCACGGGAACCCTAATGCCGTTGTCTGCGGTCGCAGTGCTTCGGCTAAAAAGTGAGAGGCAAAGCCCGACAACCGCATGAACAAGAAGATAGAGGGTTGCGGTTTTCCAAGTTTCGAGCTGTTGCTCTGAACGCATGGCTTTGAGCGCATGTGCTCCGAAGGCACCGAGCGCGACACCCGCAGCACCGGCCGCAGCAAAAGCACGGGGTAACCAGGTCGGGCAATTTTTCTCGCCCGAAGACGAAGCAAGATTCATATCCAGTTCCCTTTCTTTTTGGGGAGTTGCGGTTATGCTTCTGACCCTATTTTCGACTTGCTGCAAGCCTCTCTCCATGTTTTGATGGAGCTTCCCTGATCGGAGTCAAACCATGTCTTTGCTCATTTCGCGCCTCTTGTATCTTGCTCAGGACAAAACCCTGCGGAATCAAATCGCACGTTTTGTTGTGGCGGGATTCATGGGTCTATTCACGGATCTTGCCGTATATCGTGGTCTGGTTGCGCTCGAGATGCATGTGACACCGGCCAAGGCCCTCGGCTGCATCTCAGGCACCGTGCTCGTGTTTTTCGTCAATCGTGCCTGGACATTTGCAAGCCAGCAGACCTCTCTCACACAATTTGTCCGTTTTTCGATGCTCTATGCAACCAGCATCACAGTGAACACAACGCTCAACACGTTCGGTCTTCAGATTCTGCCCGAGCCCTGGCAGGTGTCGTTTATTTTCGCTGCAGGAGTTTCGACAGTTATGAATTTTCTCGGTTCAAAATTCCTGGTGTTCAAGCCTGTGGGCACCCAGGATGTTGCGCAGGATGAGCGCGGCGCCGACCTGGCTTGATTGTTTTTCCTTGTGTTCAGAGTGGATGCGTTGAGTGTTCAACATTGCGGCGATAGCTCACCAGATAGAGCGGACGCGCTTTGATTTCGTCGTAGATGCGCGCCACATACTCGCCGAGTATTCCAATCCCGACAAGTATAGCACCACCAACGAGGCAGAGCAGGGTCATGATTGAGGCCCAGCCGCTGCTGTAGGGGATTCCTACATCAGCAAAGAAAAAGTGAATAAATGCCACCACGAGAGCATAAATCCCTGCACAGAAACCGATCAGTGCAGTGAGAATTCCAAGCAAGAGGCTTACACGCAGCGGCAATGGGCTGAAACTCAGCGCAGCAGTCCAGGCAAAGGTCAGCATTTTGCGGAGAGGATATTTGGTCTCACCCGCAGCGCGCGCATCACGTTTATAGAGAACCGCGGTCTGTGGAAAACCAACCCAGGCCACCATCCCACGCAGGAACCGGTGCGTTTCGCGCATGCTCTGCAATGCAGCGAGACACTCACGGGAAATGAGGCGAAAATCACCGGCGTCGACCGGCAGATCGGGGTGCACTAGTTTTTTCATGAGACGATAGAAGGCCCATGCCGTGAACTTTTTGAAGGAGGTTTCGCCAGCTCGTTCTTCTCGTTGACCGTACACGACATCATATCCTTCGCGATAACGCGCGAGCATTTCGTGCACGACATGGGGTGGATCCTGTAAATCCGCATCCATGATCACCACAGCATCGCCCTTGGCTACATCGAGTCCTGCAGTGACGGCTGTTTGGTGACCAAAATTTCTTGCAAATCCGAGCAGACGTACGCGTGAGTCGGCCTTCGCCCAATCATCAAGTAGAAAAAGAGTGCGATCGCGGCTTCCGTCGTTGATGAAAATGAATTCAACCGGACAGGGGAGAGTCTCAGAAAAAGCCTCGAGCTCACGACGCAGCAGAGGCAGAACTTCCTCTTCGTTATAGCAGGGGATAACGACTGAAAGTAGGGCAGGATTGCTGCGAGTATTGAGAATATGAACCGTGCTGGACACTGATTTCTCCGTGGGGAAAGACTTTAAAATTCGAGTTCAAGAAGGTCGTAATGCTCACCCTTGAGACCAAAATTAAGATAGGTTTTCTGTGCAGTTGAATTGCTCTTTTCAACATAGAGCCGGAGTCCGAGAGCACCAGCGGTACGTGCATTTTCCTGCACAACCCTTAGCATCCATCGACACACACCTGTGCGGCGCACTTCGGGAATAACATACAGACTGTGGATCCAGTGGAACCAGCCGTTGCGCCAATCACTCCATTCCCTTTGAATCAGCAGGCATGCCACCGGCGAGGTTGTGCCAGCTACAGTTTTTTCCACAATCCAGTATTCGCCGCGGTGTGGATCCGAAAAAACCGAATCCACTCCGGCCTGCACTGTTGCGGGATTGAGTTGTAGTCCTTCCGATTCCGAGGCCATGTTGATTTGGGAGGCGGAAACAAAGTGGGCGTCTGTAAGCTCTGCCCGACGCATAAATAAACCACTCGGGCGCAGTGTGCGGTATGTTGCGAACGAGAAATTCAGGTCTGCTTCCGTGAAATGGCTCTCTTCTGTCTTTTTAAAAAGAGCTTCAAAGGATGGGAAATGAGCATCGCCAACAAAATCTTTGTGGATGTGAGTTAGTTCGAGTGTGTCGGCCCAGGGCAACGCTTGTCTGTAGATTTCAGCTCCACCGATGATGAAAACCTGGGCAGTGGAACTCTGCTCGATTTCGGCGGAGAGAAGCTGCAATGCAGCACGTAAATCACCGCACCAGAAAACCTGTTCAGGCCAGCGTGGATCCGCCTGTAGTGCGTGGTTTGGATATTGTCGAGAAACACAGACATGACGTCGACCAGGAAGAGGTCGTCCGAGACTTTCAAAAGTCTTTCGACCCATAACGATCGTGTTGCCCGTGGTGAGTGCTTTGAACCGCTTCAGGTCAGCGGAAAGTTTCCAGGGCAACGTGTTGTCGATCCCTATCACCCGGTTTGCAGCCAAAGCGGCGATCAACGTGATGTTCATACAGCGACTGGTGCCTTAATGCCGGGGTGGGGGTCATAGCTTTCAATTTGAATGTCTTCATAGGTGAAAGCAAAGAGATCGGTGACGTCCGGATTCAGGCGTAGCGTGGGCAATGTTCGATAATCACGCGAGAGCTGAAGCCGAGCCTGATCGATATGGTTCAAGTAGAGGTGTGCGTCGCCGAGTGTGTGAACAAAGTCGCCAACCTTCAATCCGCAGACCTGCGCGATCATGTGGGTGAGCAATGCGTAGGATGCAATGTTAAAGGGCACGCCCAAAAAAACATCTGCCGAACGTTGGTAGAGCTGGCAGCTCAGAGCGCCACCTGCCACATAGAATTGGAACAAGGAGTGGCAGGGCGGCAGTGCCATCTGCGGAACATCAACCGGGTTCCAGGCCGAGACAATGAGGCGGCGTGAATCCGGATTCTTTTTGAGCTGGTCAATCAGATTTTTGATTTGGTCGACACCCGGAAGATCTTGCGAAAGTTTAGTTCCGCACCAATCCTCACCAGCCTTGCGCGCTCCAAAATTTCTCCACTGGTGTCCATAAACGGGGCCAAGGTTTCCGGCGCTGTCAGCCCACTCATCCCAAATCGAGACACCGTTGTCCTTGAGATACTTGATGTTGGTATCACCTTTGAGGAACCACAACAGCTCGTGCACAATCGATTTAAAGTGCACCTTTTTGGTGGTCATCAAAGGGAATCCCTGGTTCAGAGGAAAGCGCATTTGATATCCGAACACGCTGAGTGTTCCTGTACCGGTGCGATCTTCCTTGCGGTGTCCGAACTCCAGGATGTGTGTCAGGAGTTCATGGTAGGTTTTCATCTGCGCTCCTTCGCTGATTTGTTCCCTGACATACCTGATTGCCCTTCATTTGACGAGGCTCATGCCTTACCAGTGATAGCCGGATCCCACCCAGAAGAGATTCAGGTTGCTCTGCTGCGCGACACCATTCTCCTTGCTTTTCCACCAGCCAAATTCGGCACGAAAATGCAGTGAGATGGGGTGAATGTGTCCTGAGTGGATACTTAAGCCGAGGGGGAAGCTGCCTAACACTTGTGCATTTGTGTTGCCTTGGTTGAGCCAAGCCACCCGAGGACCGTCGTCCATACACAGCAGCCAGAGTGCACTGGGTACATAGCAGCCAGAGAAACCAAAGCGCACCAGAATGGCACGGGTCGCGCGCTCCTGCTCGAGCTGAGCGAGAGGTGTTTGATTCGGTGTCAGCTCAGTCACGACCGTGTCTGCCAACATTCGTAGGACAAATTTGCCGGGTTGGGGTGTTGTAAAGGCTCTGTAATAGATGAACCCTCCCAACGGCGGAGTCAGGTTTTGCAGACCGTTGCCGCTCGTTTGCGCGACTCCGGCAATCAGACTCACCTCCTTCATAAATGGGCCTTGCGCAGATGCGGGCTGGGTTTCAGCTCTCGCACTGAATGGGCTTCCGGTGAGAGCCAAGAGTGCTGGAACAAGCCAATGTGCTTTGCGGAAGATGGAACTCAAGAGGCCGAATTTCATGGTTTAACCCGAGATTGTTGTGTTTTTAGAGTCTTGAAAGACAGACATAGCTGCAAAGTTTGTCCGCTGGCAACCCGCTAAAGGTTGAGTTCTCTGTGACCGAAAAATCTAACAGTGATGAGAGGTTGGAAGTTACAGGAGGGGAACCTGTGAGTGCATCCGTGCGGATGCTGTTCTTCGTTGCGAACATGATGATGTTCATTTCGGGATGCGGCACTGCGGTGAGTGAAGTGCCGACTCGTTCTCGTTTTGATGTTGTGGGGGTTTTGAAGCTCTCCGACGAGCAACGCGCCGCAACTCAGACGCGTACACCGCAGTTTTCACTCTTGGATGAAAAAGGCGAGCGTCGCATTCTGCCTGCGGAGAGTGTTGCGTTCGACTCTGCCTCCGGGCGATTCGCCTTCACAGTGGATAGAAAAGATTTCTTTCGCAATCGGGGACTATCGCCTGCGGAAACCCTCGCGGCTCTGGGGCAACTCTCACCTGCGAACGCCATTCCCGCTCAGGGTTTTCGCAAGAGCGAGTTGGGTTTTCTGCGTTTTGAGGTTTTTACGCCACCAGAAAGTAGCTCAACATCAGTGATTCCACTTTATCTGCAGCGCTGGATGAGTTTGCCCGTTCTTTCACGCTTCCGTGGGAAGGATGTGCTGACTCTTGAATCTGAGGTTTTGGAGCCTAAAAAGGTCTCCTTGGTGCGTGCACGAATCGTTGATGCACAAGCACGTCCGATCGTTGGTGCGCTCGTGACGGTTGTGCCGCTGTTGAATTCCTCGAATAGAGAAGGCGATGCTGAGCTGCTCGACTTCACCCGTGAAGTCAATTTCACACCCGTATCCTCCTATTCCGATAGCGAGGGGAAAGTTTCGCTTTGGCCAGTTCCATGGGATATTCAAGGTAACAAACAATTTCAGCTAATTGCATCGAGCAATGGCACTTGTTCGGCGAGCTCGAGTCCGACCACAGCACATGAGAATCATCCGGAGCTTGTTTTGCAGCTTCAGGAATGTACCAAAGAGCAGAAGAATGGATCTGATCCTGCGTGGGATGTCTCGCTCTTAAATCCTTTAGCTCGCCTCGAAGTGGCAACAGCTACACTTCCCTCGGGTACATATTTGACCAACGGAGATAGCGTTGAACTTGAGTTCAAAAGTAAGAGCTCTGTTAAGCGTGGTTTCCGTGTTCGGATCTACGAAGGAACCAAGGCGGAGGGAACGCTTCTTTCGCAACAAATATTTAAGGTCTTTTCGCCTCGCATCAAGATTACACTGCCTGCGAGCTTCAAAGATAGAACATCAACCCGCGGCTCGTTTGTCATACTTGTGGAAAGTCTGCTTTCGGCAAAGGATGTCGAGAATGGAATGAAGGCGGCACGTGCGACTTTCACGTTCGATAAAATCGTGCGCAGCCTGAACACTGTTTTTTCAAATCGATTTCAGGTTATCGGAGCATCGGGGGTAGAAAATGTGATCTCTGGCAATGCCATGATTCCCTTTGTGGTAAAGTACCTCGATTGCTCTGAAGGAATGAAATTTGCAATCTCATTCTCCGACTCTCCCGATTTCTCTTCGCCTCCTGTCTGGCAGACCTGCCAGCCGCTGGGGAACAGCATGACGTTGGCGGATTTGGGATTGCAACTCAATGCTGTGGGTGGCTTTAAAAATGTGGCCTTTTTCTTGAAGGATAGATACGAAAATGTATCGCGTGATGATCCCCAAAACGCGATCAATAGACGTTCGAATATTTGGCTTGATTTTGGCTCGCCAGATTTGAGTAGCCTCGCTCTGGGCAGCGATCTTGATATTGTGCCCGCGAATGCAACCCTCCCGATTGGGACAAAACCCGCACCAGTGCAGCTACAAACGTCCAACGTTTCACAACACATTTTAGCCTTTCGGCAAAATACATGCGCTGCTGTTCCAGGAGCAGATGCTGTGGCCGACGGCAATGACCCGAGCCTCGGGCGCGGACAAAAAATCAGCAAGTTTTTTGTGGGTTCAACGCGCAGCCGCTCAGAAATGCTGGGTGCTGCGGTGAGCTGTGAGACATCAGGATTTTCTCTGAGCGATGTGCGAGTTCTGTTCCCTGCGGCGGCGTCAAGCGATCCCGCAACCTTCCAACTCACGGTTTTCGACTTGGCGGGCAATGCTGCAACCAGAACATTCTCTGTGCCGCGGTGCACAGGCGGTGCAGCGCCACCGGAAAATGTGTGTTGGAGTCCCTGATGAATTTCATGCTGCTCCAACAGTCGAGTCGTTTGCTCTTAACTGCACTCGTGGCTGCATTGACGCACTCCGCGTGGGCATCTGCTGCGCAATTTGCGCAGAGTGAAAATCCAACTTCAGGTGAGGCCACATCGAGCGCATATCCCTCAACTGGTTCACCTGGAGACACATCTCCGACACCCTCCTCTGAGAAGGCAACTGAGCCACAGACAGTCATTGTCCCCGAACCATTGTCAGTGCCGGCATCTGAGCCTGCTCCTGAGCCTGCATCGGGTGAACAAGCGGAGCCAGGTGAGAAGAAGGATGCAAGCGAACTCTCCAAACGTCGCACGTCAAGGCGCACCAGGAATCAGAAGTTCGCTGTTCTGACCCCTGCGCCAGCGAGTCTGGCAGGAAAGAATCTTCCTTTCGGTGTGGGGCTCGGTTGGCGGCAGAAGCTCAACAACGAATCGGATCTTCTCACGGGTCTGCGTTCAAACCAGATGGGTTCAGGCCTCACCTGGGAATCACAGTTTTTCATTCCCCACATGAAGGATTTACCGCTGCTGAATATGTTTGGGCTCGGTTTCGGCGTTGATTTCGATTTTCCTTATCAGATTGTGGGGCGCGACTTGGTGGCTGGGGAAACCCAGACTCTCGAATGGTCCGCACTGGGATTTCAGGTTTCTCCCATTGCACAAACCTATTTGCAGAAAAGTAGTTTGAGTCGAGTTTGGCTCCAGCCATTCGGTTATGCTTACCGTTCTGCAAAACTCAAAGTCAATTCAGGTACGGAGAACGGCGCGGCGACCCTGACCCTGCTCCGCAAGGGTTTCTATTCGGTGATGGGTGGTGAATACAGTTTCTTTCCGTATTTCCACACGGGCGGAGAAATGCTCCTGGGCTGGGGGCAAACCTGGAATGCCGAAGATGGCGGAACGGCTGAGAAGCGTGAGGGAGAATGGAATTATTTCGAACCGAGATTGCTTGTTTCGCTCCGCTATCCGACCCGTAAATCTTTTGTATCAATTTTCAATCTGAGCATCATGACCGGTGTGTCGATGGAATTCTTCAAAAGCAAAAGCCCGGATGTGAATTTTCCGGGCCGAAGAATTGCCGCACTCTTAGGGCTTAAGTTGGGGTGGCAGTTTCAGCCACCCGCATCACCTGTCAACGCTGGCGCTCGGTAACGCCCTGAGGACACGTGCCCTTGTCTGCTTTTCCAGTTTTTACGCAAGCAGCAAAGGTATTCATCGAGTTCTTCCAGTTTTGATCCACTGTGTAGATCTTATTTATGTATGAGAACTGCGATTGCATTCCCATCTGTGATGCGATCTTGCTGACATCGAAACCAGTGAGAGAGGTATACTCTTTCTCAAAGTTTTCGAAGAAGGCTGGGCCCCAGATATTTGCATATTGTTCTGGACGCACCCAAGATGGAGGCACGTTACCGTGCAGAAGGCCAACAGAAATACTCAGGCGTCCGTTGAGAAGGTTGTCGGCGGCAGCCAATCGAGTTGCAACATTCTGTGCAGCGAAGAGCTCAGATTGCTCCTTCAGCACAAATACATCACCTAGGTCACGCAGAACCACGCGACCAGTGGGCTTCTTTTGCTTGTCGAGCTCGATCAGGAAGTTTTGGGAGTGAGGTGAGTCGAACGACAATCCCCAGATGCCCGCAAACTCGGCGAGAGCGCGTCCGAGTGGCTTCACATAATATTCGTTCCAAAATTGTACCGGATTCTCTTTTCCGGCCAATTCCTTACCCACTTGCTCATGAAGAGCGCTGAAGCCAGGAAGGTAAAACTTGTCACAGGTCGCAACTTCGCCCACAAGACGAATGACGTTCGACTGATCGACATCCGCAATTCCGAAAGCCATGGGCTCTTGAAGAATAACTGCGTTCTTGAGCTTGAGATTTTTTTCAAGACGAGCAACGTAGTCGGAAACTGCACGGATGTCCTGGCCATCCTTCCAATCTTGTTTCTTGTCTTTCCAGTTGCCACCGGTCTGGTTGGTTGAAGCCTTCAATGAGAAGCTGTATCCGGTGGCCGGATCGACCACAAGCACACTCCGCGATGCGGTCAGGTAACCATTAAAGTATTCCTGCTGAACCGCTTTCTTTCCTGTTTTTTTCTCGATGAATGCTTCCACGTCCTTGTACCATTTTGTGTCTTCGGGCTGAACCAGCCAGCGCACAAATTTCTTGCCGTCTTTTTCGAAGAAGAACGCGTCCTTAATTTCCTTTGGAGTAGATTCCGCAACATCACTTTCAATGAGCTCAGCTGGGATCTCGTAGTTCTTAAATTTGATCAAATTTGAAGAACGTTTGCTGACACCGTTTGCCTCGTTCTCCCACTTTGCCATTTGCCGCAGGCATTCATTGCCTTGGATTTTGTCCTGTTCACTCACTTTTTTACTGTCGACGTTGAATTCACGTGTTTTGCAGGCAGTACCAAGCACCAGCAAAGCAGATACGGAAATGAGTCCACTGCGAATCATTAAAAATTCCTCCCTGTTTCAGATCGAACATATTGATTGAATCAAATCTGAAAAATCTTCAGGGGGAAGGAATGAGAGATGTCGCGAAAGCGATGTCAGAGGATGAAAAAAATGCAGCGCCCCCCGGGTGTTCGCTTCACGCAAACAGGGAGGCGGCATGGGCTCCTATTTGCAGTAAGGAAAAACCGCTTGATTTGCGGAGGTTCGCTTTGAGGATGTTGCGACAGTGCGTGTGCCGGCGGTTGTGATTGTCTCTTCGCCGTCGGTGGGTGAGTTCGGTGCGGTGGCAGAGCCTGCTGGTCCGTTTGGGTTGCCAGCGCTTGCGTCAGTTACGTTTGGACCTTGCCAGGCGGGGGCTTCAGCCACGGTCAGCGGCTCGCCGGATACATTGAGTTTGTAGCCAATCTGTTCTTCGATCCATGGCATAAAAGGAGCCACGAGAGTGTAGTTGTAGTCGGCTTTCTCGCAGTTAGGATTTGAACCCTGAACGGTGCCGTGTACTCCTTGAACAACACCAAAGACGTGCGCCTTGCCGCTGAGAAATCCCGGGCCACCACTGTCTCCATAGCAAGCCCCGCGAGAGCTGCCTGTGCTGTCGACCACCCGAATTTGGTCACGCAAAAGCGAGGCTGGGTAGTTAGCAGCGTTGATGAGATTGGCGACCGCAGAATCTGCTCTTCTCTTCAGGCCTGAATCCTTATTGGTCGTGCCTGTGACCCCATATCCAATGGCGGTGACGCTCGTGCCCGGCGAAAGAGTTGTCGTCTCTTTAACAAATGATGCAACGAGTTGAGATGATGGCACCGGGCGGCTCAGTTTCAGTACCGCGATATCTGCATTTGAGTAATTGGCTGTGTCACCCGTGTAATTGGGATGCCGCAACACTCGAACGGCGCTGATGACGTCGTTGCTTGTGAGGTTTGTGAGCTCTGATTTGAACGTAATGAAAACCTGACTCGAAACAGAATTCGGAGGTTTCTTGAAACAGTGAGCTGCTGAAATGACAACATCCTTACCGGCAACGACTCCGGTGCACGTTCCACCCGATGACGTGCCGTTACTGAGCTCATATTGCATGATGATTCCCACAACTGTCTTTTCAAGCGGGTCGGCGTTGCCAGCAACAACTCCATTGACGATTCCCAAAGCTTGTGGGGTGCTTGTTTCGTTTTTACTCGCGGCAAAAGGATTCGGAACACACAAGCGTGCGGGAACCTTCACCGGGCTGGTTGCCTTTGAACAGCCGATGATCCCGAAGAGGCCCAGGCAGAGGATGGCTAACGCAGGTTTTTGAGCCGTTTTGTTTGAACCAGTTTGCATGTTTTTGACCTCGCGGGACGTATCGGCAAACCCGGGAGATCAGATGAGTTTGAAATTTAAGATTCGAATATGATTTTGTTTTGTTTCGGTTTTAGGACTGTTTGCGGGGTTAGCTTTGCCACCAGGCAACCCCGTTGGGGAGTTCATTGGCTGAAGGAAGCGTCTGTGCCTCGGGCCAGCGCAACTGGCCAAGGTTTTTTAGCTTTTCAAGTAAATGAAGCGATGCCGATGCGGCAGAAGCATCGCTGTCCATGGCTTGGCCAATATCATCCACGAGCTCACTCATTTTTAACTCGGGCCATTCTGTCGCCAAAGTATTATCTGGGCGCAGGAGAAAGATTCGCTCTTTCATGTTGAAAAACACGAGCAGAGCGTTCCGCGCCTTGGTGCGCGCCAAACCCAAATCAGAAAAACATTTTTCCGCCTGCAGCATCACACCCTGCTGGCGTTCGTGTTTGAACCTGAGGAGCCGGAAAATCCATATGCTCTGCCATTGAGACGTGGGCAGAAGGAGTACAAAAAATACGGCCAGCCCCAAAATCCAGGCTGGTACCGGTATCCAAAAAGCTTCGGCAATAAGTTCAAAGACAACAGCCAGCAAAGCAATCATTCGAGCCGATGCGAAAGGAACTACTGCTGGTTTATCTGTGAACGCGACCACCACCTCGAGAGGGTATTTCTGCTCGAGTTCAAGCACGAGGCGTTCAACTTCCTGTTGCTCACTTTTTGAAATCCACTTTTGGAGCTTGTTCGAGTGTTTTGACATCTTTGTCGGCACCCCACTGCGGCAGAGGTTTGTAGTGATAAATGAAATTGTTGGTGATGCTGGTCGGGAAAATCGTGATCTGGTTGTTGTGCTCTTCAATGGCTGCAATCACGCGCTGCCGCGCAACCGTAATGCGATTCTCGGTTCCCTCGAGCTGAACCTGTAGGTCACGATAGCTTTCCGAAGCTTTGAGTTGAGGATAGTTTTCGCTCACCACCAATAAGCGCGAAAGAGCGCTGCTCAAAGCGGCCTGCGCACTTTGAAATTGACGCACTGATTCGGCGTCCCCAAGGTTCACCTGCATCTGGGTTGCTTTGGCTCTGGCATTGACCACAGCCTCGAGAGTTTCCTTTTCATTCGCAGCTGTGGCTTTGACCACCTCGACCAAATTTGGAACCAAATCAGCACGGCGTTGGTATTGGTTTGTGACCTCTGCATATGCTGCATCAACTGCGTTCTTTGATTTTGGAATACTCTGCAAACCACAGCCCGTCAGACCCGTGGCAGTTGAGATAAGGAAGGAAGCAATCAATAGTCTGCTTTTCATGCCGTTCATACTTTGAACTCCTTTTGACTGTTTACCAATCACCACTTGCGCCACCACCGGAGAATCCTCCACCTCCTCCACCCCAGCCACCGCCCCAGCCGCCGCGCGATCCGGAACCGTATGAGCCACGATAGGAATCGTTCACACCATCCATTCCCCACGCAGAGCGTCCTCTGCCGCCTCTTCTCCCAACAATAAACAGGAAGAGTTGGCCGCCAATAACCAGGAGAATCAAAAAAATGTAGATGAGAGTCTCGTTGAGTGGATTGTGACTGTCCTTGGCGTCATCGGCTGAGCTCTGTCCGGGACGAGCGAGTCTTTCAATTTCATCAATCATCGCAAGTAATGCTGAATCGGTGGTGCCAGTGCGTAGACCGGGTACGAGGTATTTCCGGAGCAAGCGGGAGGCCATGATATCCGGTATCACACCCTCGAGTCCCTGGCCCACCTCAAGCCGATAGCGCCGCTCTGATTTTGCGATGGTCAACAAAAGACCATCATCCCTCTCGATATCGCCAAGTTTCCATTTTTCAACAGCACGCAGGCTGAGGGTTTCTATGGGTTCACCTTCGAGAGATTTGAGTGTCCAGATTTGCATCTGCGGACCACCACTCTGCTTGAGTGTCGTAAGGCGCTCTCGGAGCCCTTCTTCCTCAGAGCGGGATAAGAATTCTCCGGAGTCGATGACTGGAGAGGACAGTTCCGGAATGGCAACCTCGGCCTGCGCAGATGAATGCTGGAAGGCGAACGGGCTCAAAAACAAGGTCACACACACCAGCACACAGTACCGCAGGAGAGGAGCGAGCATTGTCTTGTGTTGAGGCAACATCGTTGTTCCTGATTCGACTCTTGATGCGTTGAGTGTTTGTTTGTTTCAGACACGCGACCGAAGTGTAGGAGATTGAGTTAATCAAGGCAATAATATCATTGTCAAAAAGTAGGAAATTGAAAAAAAACTTGTTCCTCTCCCTATCGGAGGCCTCCCTAGGGTGATACAAGTGCCCAACATTTATGGGAGAGATACCTCATGATCCAGTCGCAATTGCAGAAAGTTAGTTACATTATCGGTCTCGACATTGGTCGCAATCTTGCCAACCAGGGCATCGATATCGAAGCACAAGCTCTCTCCGCAGGCGTCGCCGATGCTTTGAATGATGCTGCTCCAAAATTTTCCGACGATGAAATTCAAGCGATCATGACCGCTTTCCAAACCGAGATGGAAGCCAAGCAAGCCAAGATGCAGGCCGCAGCAACCGAGAAAAACACATCCGAAGGCCAAGCTTTCCTTGAGCTCAACCGCCACAAAGCCGGCGTTGTGACTCTTGCTTCAGGTTTGCAGTACCGTGAAGTGAAGGCGGGCACAGGAAAATCTCCGAAGGCCACCGACAAGGTCACAACCCACTACAAGGGCACACTGCTCGATGGCAGCGTGTTTGACAGCTCCTACGATCGTGGCGAGCCTGCAACCTTCCCTGTGAACGGCGTGATTGCTGGCTGGACAGAAGCTCTTCAGCTCATGAAAGAAGGCGCTGTGTGGGAATTGTTCATTCCATCGAATCTTGCTTATGGCGCGCGCGGCGCAGGTGGCAAAATTGGCCCCAACGCAACCCTCGTCTTCACAGTTGAGCTCATCAGCGTTCACTGAGCGTTCATCGAGCGTGTGTCCGCTTCAGGGTTTGCATGCGCAGACTCTGGAGCGAACCCTCAAAGAGATTTCGAACAAACCTCGAAGCCGTGGCGTGCCCCGGCTTTCATTTTTTCTCCAGTTCTTTTTCCGTGGGCATCGAGCTTTCGAGCATCGGCCACAAGCTGGTCTATCGGCTTGCGCAGGCGCGCGCCGAGTTTTGTCATTTGATATGCGTAGCCCATGCTATAGGCCTCGAGTTCAGCCAGCGCTGCAGAGCGTTTCAGCTGTGCCATCCGGCATCCCAAATAGAATCCAGCATAGGCTTTGTAGGTTTGGTTCTCTCCGTCCGCGACGCCCGGCAGGGTTGCCAAACCCGTACGCGTTGAAAAAAGGACTGCGAGGAAATCACGGCTGTAGTCGTTCTGCCCCTGGGCGGGGAAAACGGCGTATTGAGTGAGTGCTGGAAAAACGCGCGCGTATTCTTCAAGACGCTTTTCCTTAAGAAGATTTGCCTTGAGCCTGTCTGCCTGAACGGCGTTGTCGTCGAGCCCAAGGAAACCAGCCAGAAGCGCGATGCGCTGGGTGCGGTTGTTCAATGTTGCCGGAAGGGTGCGTCCAAGAATCTGATTGAAATCGACCTCTGTGGAGTTGGCGATCTCTTTTCCGAGTGCATTCACCGCCTGCGGAAGCAGTGCAACAAGTTCCTTATCCTGCGTTATTTCCGCCGCTGATTCCACATCGGCCGCCATGCAGAATGGGCCGTAGAGATCGTTGTCGCTCCGGCAGTAGGGTTTAAGGATAGCAACCGAGTCTTTCACAAATCCGTTGGGAATTTTGACTACGAGACGCGTGATGTTGTTCATAGCAGTATTGGCCGTTGTTACAGGCTCGTTGAGCGCGCGGATCTTTTGGCTTTCTTTGCAATCGAACTCGAGCGCCGTTTCGAGTTCATCCGGATTCAAGCGCGATCCTGGCCACGCCTTCTCGAGTGCTTTGAAAGATTCAGTGGCACAGGCCGAGAGCCTTGCGAGCGAACGGCTGTTTCCCGAATCGGGAGCGATTTTGCAGCCCGCGACAAAGATGAGGAGGGGGCCTATCAATGTGAGCACATTTGAGCCGCGTGCCATCCTGGTGTTCTCCCTGGTTACAAAGTGTTTACATTGATGCGCAGCTCAGACCTCAGAAAATGCCTGAAGATTGTGTCAGTGCAGCCCATTCGCTTTTTACGGATGTAAAAAACTTTTTGAGCAGTTTGGTTTTCAAATCCTGCTTCTCCTCGGATTTGATAAGGTAGATGTCGGCAGTTTTGCTCATTTCAAGCAGAAGGTCATCGCTCGTGTTGAGGGCATCCACAAGCTGAAGCTTGAGCGCTTCGGCTGCAGGCCAAACATCGCCCGTAGCCACCTTGGCAATGTCCACCTGGGGGCGGAACTCAGCCACGTGCTTTTTGAAGAGGTCGTGGATGAGGTTGAGCTGATCTTTCAACTTGCCGCGTTTCTCTTCGGTCAATTCACCGAAAAGGCTGACGTTGCGCTTGTTTTCGCCCGCTGTTTGTTCCACGTAGTCGATTTCGTGCTTTTTCAAAAATCGGTTGAGGTTTGGTGTTCCCATAATCACACCAATTGAACCAATGAAGGCGAAAGGCGCTGCAACAATTCGGTTTGCGACACAGGCAATCATGTACCCACCGCTGGCGGCAACTTTGTCGACCGCGGCTGTCACGTAGATATTGCGGCTCCTGAGGCGAGCAATTTGAGAAGCAGCGAGCCCGTAAGAGTGCACCACACCGCCAGGACTTTCCAAGCGCACAACAACTTCATCCTGCTGGCGAGCAATTGAAATAATAGTTGTGATTTGCTCGCGCAGGTTTTGACACTGTGATGCGCCAGGGTCACCCTCAAAATCGACCACAAAAACCCGCTTGCGCGCGCTCGAGCTTTCTTCCTTTTCCTGCTCTTTTTCGGACTTCTCACGCTGCTTTAAAAGGGCTTTGAACTCCTTAGGTTTGAGTAGCGCAGCGTTCATGAGGTCGGCGTTGCTCTCCCACTTCTTGTTGAGGTGTTCAATTGAAATGGTGTCTTCCTCTGGCTTTGGTTTTCTGCGCGCCAGCATCACGAGGAGCAAAACAATAATGGCAAGGAACAAAATAACGACTGCCGAGGATACGGAGAATTGAATCCAGTCAGAAAAAGTCTGCATGAGAGTCCTTATCTTCTTCGGGGGGCTGCTTTTTTTGGTGCTGAGTTTACGGGTGCAAGAATAGCAGGAAGAGTGGGGAGATAAAAGTTCCGAGTTGGTTGAATTTCTCACATTGCCAAAATGCCAAGCGGGAGAACCAGGGGTTATTTACAGGAGAGTGCGTTTTTCGGACGAGTCATCTCATCCTCTTCTTCATTGTTGTTGGGAAGTGGTAGGAGAGAGGTTCCTCCCGAAGTTTCCTGCCCATCCACTGTCGCCACAACGGCGAGCGGTAGGCCACCCAGGAGGAAGAGCGAGCCGGAATCTCCGGGCTGCAGAAAGAAATTCATGCCGCCTGTTTGATTTTGGGTGTGGTTTATCAGGATTGTATTTGTGTAGATTTTCATGGGAGCACCGCTCGGCTTCGTGCTGTAAATGGTCAAAGGACTTGCGAGTCCATAAAAGAGACCGCCGCTCGTTCCTAGAACGGGGAGTTCTTTTAGATCAGTCGGAGCTTTTTTTCGCATGGAAAAGTTGGTTGAAAATTTCACGTCTGCAAGAAGTATTGGGTTATTTTCCATCCCTCGACCCAATCCGCTCTGAGTGCTCAAGAGCCACTTCAGATTGTGTTTTGCATTTGTATTTGGCAGTGGGTCTGCATAGACTTCATTTTTAAGCGCGGTTTGGAAATCCTGATTGAGCGGCGGGTTCCACTTGTTTTTATAGTCCGAGAGCGCGTCGTTGAAGAAGTCTTTAAAAGGCTGAGCACAAATTCCTGAAAAATCGGTGTTCGCACACTGGCGCACCTTTTCAATCAGCGCCGATTCCGTTTCATATCGGCGCCAAAATGTGAGCGCAGTGATCTTTGGTCTCCAGTTGTGAATAAAAAATCTCTGCCCGACTTTGTCCTGTTCATTTGTGAGCTTCTCGATGAGCTCAAATCTCCGGTCGTTCATCTCCTTCAAATAAACCTTCATTCGTTGGATCGCATCTGCGACCTCAGGGCGTTGCATGCTTTCCTCTGATACAACCCCACTCAGGCGTGCCAAATCCAGAACTGAGCTGCAGGTAACCGTGTGATCTGGTTTTGTGGCTTTGAAGTTCGCCGTGTCATCCTTGCAGAAAGGAGTGCCGCGCTCGATGAGAGGCGCACCATTGAAGGTCACTGAATTTCGTTTGCCGGCTTCGATGAATGCATTGAGATCGGCTTGTGCCTGCGCATCTGAACTGCCCTCTGTGCGAAGCCGCTCTTGAAACAATCTCACACCGCGTTTGTAACGCTCGAGCTCGGGTAGTTCTACCTTCAAGCGCAGATATGTTCTTTTTGCAGGGTCGAATAGATACAATTCTGCGGCGTTTGCGTCGGCAAATTTCAGGCAATGGTCTGCAGTCCAAAAAGCAAATTCCGCCGGGTTCTCGGGTGTCGTTGGAGATGTAACAACCAAATCCATATGCACTGTGCATCTGAACCGCGAGCTTGAATCTGGCTTCGAGGGATCTTGAATGAGGTCAAGTATGCCTCCCCAGCTCGATGGCAGTCGCCCCGAACGCAACTCCTCATGCACGCCCGAACCTGGCAGAGAGATAGCCTGAACCTTTGAACACGAGTTCACGTTGTTCGACTGCGTAGAGCAGCCGAGCAGTGTGCAAGAAAGAAATGTCGCGATCAAAGTACGCATATTCAGCATTCGGAATTCATCCGGCCTGGCTTGAGACCACTGTACATTGGCTTCTGAAGCGATAAGTTTTTCGTTTAGGTCTTTAGTCTCAATTTTATTGACTTTTTATTCTCGCGCTCAGTCCTACCATGCTGTTCGTTTGTGACACTCTATTCTTAAGTTTTACTGGTAGCCGTCCGAAAACCCGGCAACGAATGGGAAATTTCTCCAATGGAGTTCGGGCGCGTGATGTTTTCAAATTTGAGTCGATATTCCAGTAGATACTCGTTTCTGATTTTGATCTTTCTTCTCTCGGGCTGTTTTGATTTTAGTCTCGATGTCAAACATTCAATTACCTTGGGTGTTGATAAATTCGAAATTGAGCGATCCTACGAAATGCGTTTTGAGGAACGCTCTGCCAAAGGAAAAAAACGGGAGAAGGACGAGAAAATTAACGAAAACGTTAAGATGTGCAAAGAGCTCTTTGAAAGAGCGGTTCCACAAACAGCGAATATTGTTGTGACGGCATCTTTTTCGAGAGCGGATTTCGGTGTCATCTGTACCCAGAAAATTTCGGGTTCACTCGACTATAACTTGCTCTCAAGGACAGGGAGTTTTTTAGATAGCGAGAGTGAAAAGATAGTCAATCTCAAAAAATCATTTGAGCACGATATTGTCTTTGAACGTATTGATAACAAAACATTAAAGCTGACGCGTTTTGTGAGTGCTGCTGACATTATTCCTGAGTCGCTCCTGCCCAAAGGAGTCGGAGGCTCAGACGCAGTGAGCGCGATGATTGCAAGATCAATTGAGACAAACCTCGCTCGTGCCGAATTTGCGCAGAGCTTCAACGTCTCAAGTATAATCGATTCAAACGGAATTGTGAGCCGCGACAGAGGAACTGTTCAATGGCGTACCCCAATCTCTGAATTCAAGTCGGGTAGGAAGGCTCTGTGGGTCACCTTTGAAATTCCGAGGAAATGGCACGTCCGGGTCTGGCATTCGTTACTCAGCCTCGTCGGGCAAAAGTGCACATCCGAATGTCAGGAACACCGCAAACAGATCCAATCACGTCCAGCTGAGCAGCTCGCGGACAACGCCGCTCAAATAACTGGTTCTGCGAGCAGTCCATCACAAAAATCCAAAAAAAATCGGTATCGAGATCATCCACACTCAATTGAATCGGCTCAATTGCATCAGAAGAAGTCACAGCTCGACGACAAGCGATGGGAGTTGGAGCGCGCGATAAAGGCGTACGCCATTGACACGGGCAAACTCCCTCTCTCTGCAAACGGTCTCGATGTTTTGCTCAAGAATTTGGAGTCAGATCCGCTCTGGCAAGGCCCCTACCTCTCAGGTTCAGAGAGTTTGATTGACCCCTGGGGAGAGAAATTCGGCTTCAGGAAGTCCGACCAGGAAAAAGTAGAATACGAGTTTGTCCTGAGCCCCAGGAGTCTTGAGCAGCTCAGAGAAGCAGGCTCGGACAAGAAACTCATTTATCGTTATCAGGAGTTTGGCCTGCGCCAGAAGATCCCCAACCCAGACCTCCGCGGGTCGATTCAAACTGTCGCACCCGATGGAACGGTTTGGTTGATTGGGCAAAATATTTCTGAAAAGAACAAATTTGAGCTCTGGAAGTATAAAAACGACGCGTGGGCTTTGGTAGCGAAAGATTATTATTCTGATGAAAATAAGGCGCGCGCATTATGGGCTGACACTTCGGGAGGTGTCTGGGGGTTGTTCGCAGGCACGCGCGGTGCTTTGTTCTGGAAATTGCATCAACGCGAAATCAAAAACATGACCGCGTGCCAGGGAAGGCGTGGTCAAATCCATGAATGCATCCAAATCAATCGTGATGACAACGCAAAGTCAGTTTTGAAATCGGGTCTGCTGACTAAGAGAGAAAAGTTTGAATTTTCGAAATTGCCGATGCCTGTCATCAATTCTGAAGTTTTCTTCTGGAAAGACAAAGCAGGACATTTTTGGGTGTCTAAAGGAGGCGATTACGGACAGGCGAGCAATGAGGTCTGGGTTTGGAATGGAAAGGCTTGGGCAAAGGAAAATAGGCTCTCAACGAGTGACAGAGAGCTTCCATTTGTAAATCAGCATGCAGCGCATTGGACGGACGCCCAAGGTCATACAATTGTTTTTGGAGGGGAGAACGGAAGTGCATCGGATGATAAATTTCTTCGTCCGAATTTCTGGAAGTGGAATGGTGAGACTTGGAATCGGATTGTTGAACGCCCTGGTGGTGGTCATCCTGGCAGACGCTCAATGGCAACAACGTGGCAGGATAAAAGCGGACGTCTTTGGCTTTTAGGTGGAAAAAGCAGCGATACACCGGCAATGAATGACCTGTGGAAGTGGGAGGGTGGCCAGTGGACATTAGTGACCAAAAACACCGAGCCCAATCCTCCGATTCCGCGCAGACGTTCCGGCCTGGAAAAAGACTCGAGTCCTGCTTTTCGCACGGGAGCCATTGCATGGGTCGATTCGGCTCAAACACTTTGGCTTTTCGGTGGCATTGGTGCTTCGATTCACGGCCCAGAGGAAGACCTGAGGGAGCTTTGGAAGTTCGAACAAGGAAAATGGATTTTTGAACGGGATTTCTCCTCGCCCAGACAAATCAAAAGCCGTGAAACTCGTATTGCAGATTGGAAAAGGAAACAAACCAGCGTGGCATTTTCCAGAATCGATGCTGCCATTTCGGAATTTGCGGGCGACGTAGGAAGACCTCCAACACAAGAGGAGGGTCTCGATGCCTTATTCTCAAAGCCCCAAGGAAGCATCAATTGGCGTGGACCGTATTTGCCCAGCGAAGAATTAAAGTACGGTTTCTACAATGACAAAATCCAATACAGCAACGTTCAGAATACGGTAGAGGTTGCTTCCGCAGGGGTGGA
The DNA here is from genome assembly GCA_044376695.1 of Silvanigrellaceae bacterium. GTDB lineage: Bacteria > Bdellovibrionota_B > Oligoflexia > Silvanigrellales > Silvanigrellaceae > RFOM01. Next base: position 16,901 of record JBILKM010000024.1, on the reverse strand, counting down.
TGGTCGTTTTGGTACAAGCGATGATCTGCGCCGGTTGTGGATTTCTGCAGTCTATCCCGCGCTCGGGAAATCCTCCGCCCACAGCTTTCCCGGATTTCGTGAAGGGGCTGCGTTGTGGACGAACGGAAAGGAGTCGTGGCTCTTAGGAGGTGTTTGTTTCGAGAATAAAAGACAACATATAAGCAACGACCTCTGGAAATGGGACGGAAAAAGCTGGACATGGCTTGCGGGTCGGAAGTGTGGACAACCCGCTGACAAGGATGCATCCATAAGTGCACAAAAGGAGCCGTCGCCTCGCATTTTCACCACGACCTGGATTGGCAAGGATGGGCATCTCTGGATGTTCGGGGGTTTTTCCATCAACCGTCTTTATGATTCCTCTCAAAACCGAACCAACGAACTGTGGAAGTGGGACGGGCGTTCCTGGACGCTTGTCTTGTCGGATACGGCGCGGAAAGTAGGGAAAATCTCGGCAGTAAAATCTGCCCCATCATCTGTTATAATGCCCACACCACGGAGCGGGGCGACCGCATGGGTGGATGCTGTGGGTGATGTTTGGCTCTATGGGGGAGAGAATGGTGCTCAAATAAATCCAACCATCAATGAGCTTTGGAAATGGAACGGAGCAGATTGGAAAATTGTTTTTGCATCGAATGAAAAAACGTGTGACGGCACCGCACAACCCGCTCCAAGGCAAAGACCGTCTATCTGGACGGATGCAAAAGGGCAGTTCTTCCTCTTCGGCGGAAAAATGGACTGCAATTCCCGAAATTATCACGGTCAAAATGTTTTGAATGATTTGTGGCAATGGAATGGCCAGACGTGGATTCTTTTGTCAGGTGTTCCTAATAGAACCAAGGCTTCGCATTTTGGAAGACGAGGCACAGCATCGGCTCATAACCATCCGCCTGAACGTTATGGAGCGTCGTCGTGGCTTGATTCCGAGAATAACCTTTTCCTTTTTGGTGGTAGTAAAAATAAAGATGGAACACGCGGAATCGACAATTTAGCAAATGAAGTGAGAGTGAGCGACCTCTGGCGTTGGGATGGCTCATCTTGGACCTGGGTTTCCGGCCATCGCTTCCGAGGCGTGATTGAAAACAATAATTTGCGCAAGAGAATGTCAGGCGTAGGCTCTCCAGGGGCGAGGTCGGAAAGTGTTGTGGCGCGCGCAGCTGATGGCCGAGTGACACTTTTTGGCGGAACTTCGGAATTTGATCAGTCGTGCGTGAATCTGGACTGTCGAATTGGGAGTGTCCAGTCCATCGAATCCATTGTCTACGATTCGTGGAGTTGGGATGGAGCGGTTTGGAGTCTTGAAGCATCGAATACACCTCAGACCATCAAAGTGATGGCTCCTACCTTCAAGACACATTTAAACGCTGAAGCAATTCAACAAGCACTGCTCGATTTTGTTGAGGTTCGGGGTGATTTTCCTTCTGCGCTTGAGGTTCTCACAAGCGAGCAAGTTGGTCAGCGTTTCTCATCACGACTTTCACCCGACACTCTGAGGGACGGTTGGGGGAATTCTTTTAATTATAATTTTGTGGATGGGTATCCCGTGTGGGTGTCGAACGGAGCCGATGGGGCAGCAGGGTCAGATGACGACCTGAAATACCGCTGGGTCGATGAGATTAAATCAAACAAAAGCAAAAACAGGAAGATTGAATACCCGGGAAGACGCATCAATGCGCACACTCAGAAGTCGAACGATGGCACGGTTTGGCTTTTTGGTGGTTCAATGGAAGAGACACATTCTGATTTTAAGAGGATTTTATCAGAAGACTCTTCCTATAGCGAAGATAAACTCGACCTCTGGCGATGGAAGGAAAAAAAATGGGAGAAAGTTTCTGATTTATTGCCTGAGGTCGAAAAGAAATTTGGAATTGGATTTCAGTATAGCAGATACACGATGACAATCGCTCCAAACAATGACGTGTATATTCATGCGTCGGAGCCCAAAATCCAAAGAGGCGCTCAGAATCAGGCGATTCATCGTTCGGAAGATGGGAAACTTTTCGATCTCTGGAAGTGGGATGGTCAGCGTTGGATGTGGCTCACTGGAGGCGCAACGTCTGGCAAGATTGATGAAGTTGCGGCTGTTCCAGATGTGGAGAGTCAGTTTGCTGCTTGGGCAGATTCAAATGGAGATTACTGGCTCTTCGGTGGACAAAGTCGAAGAAATGTTTCAAGTGCTTTTTGGCTTTGGAGCGGAAACAAATGGTCTCAACTCTCGGGCGCATCAGTCTCGCAGCTCACAAACCAAAGGTCATCAAACGGAAGAGAATCGGATGTACAAGGCCTCGCAGCGCGAAGCAATGCTGTTTTGTGGAGAGATCCTGTCACGAGCCAGCTTATGCTTTTTGGGGGATTTGATTCCGGAAAAAACTGGCTGAAAGAATCCTGGAGTTGGAACGGAAAAGGCTGGATTCTCATTAGCCAATTCAGGGAAAAAGAAAGCCTCGTGGATTCTGAATCTGCCGATTTCTTTGGTCCTCACTCTGAGGTCGGGATGCGATTTTGTTTGAACTCGAAAAATCAACTGGAGCTTGTTGAGCGTTCTCTGGTTGTTAACTCTTTCCAGAGTTCGAGAAGAAAAAGTGAGAGGTGCGCCTCAAGTGAATTTGGTGAATGCATTGTGAATTCGAAATGGATTTTCGAGAAGAACAGGTGGACAAAAGAGAAGCTTGATTTGAAGGGATTTGATGTGCGAGACGAGGGTGTCTCTAAGGTGAAAATTTTTGAACAAATGTGTCAGTAGTTGCATTTTTGCGAGATCGCTGTTTTTAATATTGACCTTCATCAAAACAACGTATCGTTTCTTTCGAGCCCGGTGGGTGGTGCGCTGGGTAATTTCTTTTGATGCACTGCTGGCAACACTTCCGTGACCAGCACCGAAGGGTTGGGGCCATTTTCCTGCACCCAGCCGCGCACACAGAGAATTGAAGTGCTCGCCATCCACTCTTTGTATTGTGCCTGGGTGTCGGGGCGAAACACCAGATTCATGGTTCCGGTTTCATCTTCGAGCGTCATAAAGAGCATTCCTTTTGCTGTGCCGGGCGATTGTCGCACCATAATAAGCCCTGCCACCACCACTTGGGTTTTGTGGCGTTTCTTGCGCAGTGCGAATGCGGGTGTGAGATTCTCTACCGGGAAGGCATAAGGCCAGCCGATGTTGCGCAGAAGCAGCATTGGATGAGGGCCGAATGTACTTTGTGTGCTGGCGAAGTCGTCTTGCATGTTGTCCCAGGCTTCGTGTTGCAGCGATGCTTTTTCCGGAAACAACACATACTCGACATCCGGCATCAGCGCCGAAGGGCGAGCCAGCAGCAGCCAGAGGATATTGCGGCGGTTGGCATCGAAGACCTCAAAGCAGTTGGCCTGTGCCAGCAGGATTTTTTCATGGGCATAGAAGTTGTCGCACAGCGCAATGGTGTCGTGCAGGGAAAGGTTTTTGCGGCTGCGGAGAAGCTCTTGTCGCTGTGCTACATAAGCACGCGTGCGCTCTTCGCTGAGGCCGCGCAAAAACCTTAAGCCGAGCTGGAGAGCTCCATTTTTTGTGACGTAGTGATCCCAGCCCGAGCGCAACACACACGGCGGGGCGACCTCGAGAGCACTGTGGCGAGCCTCCTGAATAAGACTGTGCGGCGAGTAGAACCCAAGAGGCTGCGAGTTGAGCAAGCCTGCCAGAAAGTAGATGGGGAAATGCGCCTTAAGCCAACACGATGCATAAGCCAAATGCGCAAAGCTGGTGGCATGGGATTCCGGAAAGCCGTACTGCGAAAAACCCTCAATCTGGCTGTAGATGAGGTCTGCAAAAGCATCTGGGATACCATTTTGCTTCATGCCGCTGCGCAGCTTCTCTTCGAATTGGGAGATGCGTCCTGTGAATTTCCATGCTCCCATGGCTCGGCGGAGTTCGTCGGCTTCACCGCCCGAAAAATTTCCAACAGCCATGGCAATGCGCATCACTTGTTCCTGGAACACCGGCACACCCAGGGTGCGGTGCAGAATCCGCTCAAGGCTGGGGTGTGCATAGGTGACCTTCTCCAGACCACGCTTGCGTTTCACATAGGTCGGAACAATGCCTGAGACGATGGGGCCTGGGCGAATAATCCCAACTTGTATGACGATATCGTAAAAGCTGCGTGGCTTGACCTTGGGCAGCATGCTCATTTGTGCACGGCTTTCAATTTGAAACACTCCAGTGGTGCGTGCTGCGCAAATCAGGTCGTAGGTTTTGCTGCATTCGGCCGGGATGGTGTCGAGCTGTACCGGGATAAGCGTACCCGGTATGCACATGCGGTGTCGCCGCAGTTCGGCAAAGGTTTTGCGCAGGGCTGTGAGCATTCCGAGTGCAAGCACATCCACTTTGAAGAGCCCAAGAGCCTCGATGTCATCTTTGCACCACTGCACCACGCTCCGCCCGGGCATGGTGGCAGGCTCAACCGGGCTCAACATGTTGAGTGGTTCATGGCTGATCACAAATCCACCCGAATGGATTCCGAGGTGGCGTGGGAAGCCTTTGATGAGGCCAATAAAGTGTTCCCAGCGGGCATTGAACTCTGGTGACTGGGGCTCATTCAGTTGGTCATCGGAGAGGCCGAGCGCTTTGCCCACAAAGCGGCGCGCTCCACGGCTGCGGAAGGTGATGACGTTGGCCACCATAGCCGCATGCGAGCGGCCGTAGTGCTCATAGATGTATTGAATGACTTCCTCTCTTCTTTCATGCTCGAAGTCGACATCGATATCCGGAGGTTCGCCGCGCTCGCGGCTAATGAAACGCTCAAACAGAACATCGGAGACCATTGGGTCGACCGCCGTGATGCCCAGCAGAAAGCAGATGGCCGAGTTGGCAGAAGAACCACGCCCTTGGCAGAGGATATCCTGCTCGCGTGCAAAGCGGACAATATCCCAGACGGTGAGAAAGTAGTCGGCGAATTTGAGGTCGCGCACCACGTTCATTTCTTTTTCAACCAGAGCCAAAATCCGCTGCGGCGGGGCGTTGTTGTAGCGCCGCTGCAGAGCTTCGTGCACCAGGTACTCGAGATAGCTTTCGGCGTTGTAGCCCTCAGGAATGAACTTGGATGGGTAGTTGTATTTGAGCTCGTTCAGCGAAAATTGAAAGAATCCGGAGAGTTTTTTGTTGTTCTCGAGGGCATCGACAAGCTCCGGGACTTTCGGGAATTCCATTGCAAAATGCTGCGCTGGCGTAATGCTGCGGCGTGTGTTGCTGAAGCACGCCCACGGAATGTTTTCGAGCGGGGTATTCAGGCGGATGGCGGTGAGGATATCGTGCAGCTCTTTGCGTTCAGGTGCATGAAAAAAGACATCCGGTGTAGCCACAAGCGGCCATGAGAATTTTCTGTGGCAGGCCAGGTGATTGGCAAAGGCCTGTCGTTCGAAGGGGGTGCTGGGTGGGGTGAGTGCCATAAAAAAACGCTGTGGATAGCGCTCTGCGAAATGCCCAACGCATTCGCTCCACGCATTGAAGAGATGCGACTGGCGTGGTGAAAACAGCTGCTGAACACCGCGCATCGGCCAGAGCACCACAGCCTCGCGCGGCCAGGGGATGTGAGGATCGTTCCACTCCAGCGGGGTTGCTGTTTTGCCGTTGCGGTGCGCATAGCTGATGAGTGTGCAAATTTCAGCGTACGAGGATTTGCTTGTGGCCAGAAACGTAACCCGGTTTTGCAGAAACACAGGAGCATTGTGCACAGGGTCATCCCAGATGCGCGCGGCGAGGGGATCTGTGCGCAGAGCTTCGGGGACAGGGCAATGCAGCAGCAGTTCGGCACCATAAAAGAGCGGCAGCGGATGTGGATGATTCTTGGCGGCGAGGTGAGCCTGCACAATCCCGTACACGCCATCGAAATCGGTGATGCCCAACCCCCACCAGCCCTGTTCGCAGGCAGCCTCCACAAGTTCTCTTGGGTACGAGGCTCCTTGTAGAAAGGAATAATTGGAGTGTGACAGCCAAACGTACACGCCTAAAAAAGCCTTTCCTGGAGTGAGCTGCCACGGGGTTCGTAGATGCCCTTGAGCTCAAAGCGAGCCTCTGCAGGTGCGCTTCCCGCAGCGCAGCTGAGCAGCAGGGCAGGGAGCGAGGGCGCGTGGAGGGCGTAGAGATCTTCGTTGTCGATGCTTTCCAGATATTCGAGGTGATGCACGGGAGCTTCGCGTGCAGCAAAGAAATCAGAGAGCGAAAACTCGATTTTTTCTTTGACCAGATGCAACGGCCGCTCCTGCACGGCGTAGCGGAACAAACACGAAGGGGCGTTCTGGCTCATTTTCTTTTTGTTCAGGTGCTGCAGCTTTTCGGCCGCCTCAACAAGTTCAGTGGTGGTTTTTTGTGGAGAAGATGAGCTCGAGAAGCTGGCCTGCAAAGGCACCTGAAAGGCTTCACCCGCATGCTTGAGTTCAAGGCTTTGGATGATGCGCTCGAGTGGAAGGGGTGCGCGCTGCGTGTGCAGAGCGCTTGATGCTGAAAGAGTGCATGGTGTGATGCGCAGTGGCTCGAGAGTGAGCCGATAAATTTGAAAGGCCTTGAAATAAAATGAGGGCTCGTTGGGGTGCTGAAACTCCTGGCCTTTGTGCGGTAGCTTGGCGAGCAGGTTTTCGAGCAACAGCCGTGTGGTTTTGTTGAATTCCATAACCGGTTCGTTCAGCAGACACGACTGCTGGATTTTGAGACCGTTTTCAATTTCGAGGGTGAGCTTGAAATCGCGGATGCCGAAGGCGCGCTCCAGGCTGTTGTAGGCCGACACTTTATCGAGAAGCTTTCTGAAGACACTTTCGAGCATCGCGCTCAGGGTGCTGAGCGGATAGCTCGGTTCGTTGCGGAAGTCGTCGCAATCTTCGTTGGTGGTGATGAAATCCTGGGCGCAGAGGTCTTGAGGGAGATCTTTGAAGACAGTTCCTAGCGAGAGCTCGGGTCGGCTCCACATTTCCCAGAAGAGAACCGCCCAGCGTCCGAAGCGGCGTGCGATGTCGTCGTTTTGCAGATCGTGTGGAAAGTGTGCGGGGCTTTGGAAACGCATTTTTTGCGCAGCCTCGGAAAACTGGCTGACACTGCGCACGAGCTCCTGGAGTTCGGTGTTTTTGAGTTGGAGAAGGCTCGCAAAGAGCAGGCATGCTTCCCGCCACTCAGGCCAACCCAGTGCCGAGAGATGATTGCGGAACACGAGATTGTTGGAATCGGCCACGGCGAATTCGGTTTCAGGATGATGCAGACCAAAGTGAAGCCCGGCAAAAAGATGATGCGAGAGGAGAAGTCGCGGCCGCACACCCGGCGCCAGGTGCTGAACCTGAGCATGGTAGACACGAGCCATGGCATCCCATGACCCGAAATACCGGAGGGTGTGTTGGAGGGAGACGAGCAGGACGGTGAGGTGGGGTCGAAGGACATGCTCCGACAACGCCTGTGCCAATGTGCGCGCCGCGAAAAGTGAATTGGGGTTGAGATCGGGAAGAAAAATGTATCCCCACAACGTGCCTGTGTGCGCACCGCGGCTGAGCGGGAGATGAGCACGCGATGAAGCTTTGAGGCTGCGCTGTTCGAACAGAGTGCCTATGGATTTGCCGGAGAAATGTTTGAACCTCATGTGCGCCCTCGTGTTTCATCGAGGGCAATGAACAAGCGATCACGCACCGCATTTTCGAGGCCGTTGGCCGACTGCGGCTGCATTGGATTGTGAGTGCTGGGCTTGAGCCAACGCTGCGCGCGTTTGAGAATGACTGGAGTGAGAGGGGCTTCAAGAACAATGACATCGAAATGCCCTTCACTGCACACTGCCTCAACGCTTTGTTGGGGATGCGTGCTTTCGAGAAAAAGTGTGTGTGCGAGAGAAAGTTCAAAAGATTCGAGAGTGCGGCGGTTGAACTCCACCGGGCTGCTGGCCAGGGAGATCCAGGCGATGTTGAGAAGAAGATAAGGATCGCGCTCGCGCTTGCGCAAAATATTTTGCTGCTTGCGGAGCAGCTCTAGGGTTTGTGCATAGGGCTTGAGTTGAAGAGCCTGCAGAGCTGCAGGTAGAGCGCGGTTGTGGCTGCCCCAGATTCTCAGAGGTGTGCTTTTGAGACGTACAAAACCTGTGGAGGACGGGCGTGTGACCGAGGCTTCGTGCTGCTGAGCAGAAGCTTCGCTCTGAAAGGGGATGTGGAGTCCGCTATTCATAAAAACAACCCGAAGTTCAGTAGGTTAAATTCCCCAGGGGAGAGTCTTTAATGCTCTGTATGGGGTACAGATGTATGGTATTGGATCCAAAGAGGGATGGCAAGCGTCCATCGACCTCAACAGATGTTGGGTGAAGCCCCGCGACCGAAAATGTGTATGGCTTTCTTTAACCCCTCAGACTTGCATTGTAATTTTTATCGTGCAATAAATCTCTTGGAAATTTCGTGTCTTGTTGAAAGACAACGCGCGCACTCTCTTGCGGTTTTGTATGGGGTATTTTTGTATGATGGCATTAACCGACCTCCAGGGCCAGGTGATCACCTACATTCTTCAATGCCTCGACCAGACCGGAATGCCACCCACACTGCGGGAAATCGCCGCACACTTTGAGTGGCGGGCGGTTGGCAGTGCGCAGGATGTTGTGAATGTTCTCCGCAAAAAAGGCTTTCTATTGCCTCCTAATCCTGGCAAATCGCGTCAGCTCGTACCGACCTCCGAGGCTGTGGAATGGTGGGCAGCCCGAACACAAAGTTCAGGAACGCCGAGTGCATCTCGCCTCTTGCGTAACGTTCTTAGAGATCGTGTTCCGCTGGGCCTGGCACAAGCTGAAATGGCGGGTTCGTCGGCGCTCAATTCTTCCTTACGCATGGGTTCGCTGGAGCAACCCGAGTGTCTCTTTGTTCCTGTCATAGGTTTGGTTCAGGCTGGATCTCCGATTGAAGCCATAGAACACGCGCGTACAACAGTTCCCTTCTTGAATGTTCAGAAAAAATCCACCGAGAGCGATCTCTTTGCAGTCGCCGTTGATGGCTACAGCATGATGAACGTCGGCTTTCTTCCAGGAGATTTTCTGTTGGTTGAATCCGCCACAAGCGCACGCAATGGTGACATCGTCGTTGCAGCTGTGGGCGATCACGAAGTTACGGTAAAGCGTTTTGCTATGCGCGGTTCGCAATTGTACCGACAGGCTCATGAAAATCTTATGCACGCAAACAAGCGCTCTTTCGAGAATCTTCCTCCAGCGCTGCTTGTCCCTGAGAATAATGATTTTGCTGCCATTCCATTCGGTCTGAATGAAGCGGACAAAATCATCGGGCTTGTGCGTTCTTTGTATCGCCAAGATGTCAATTGAATCAGCGCATCTGCTTTTCGATAAGGTCTAAGCTTTCGGCAAAGTTAAATGCACAGTGGCCGGGCTCGTCGGTGATACGTGCACGCAGCGGCAAACCCATTTCGGCGTACTTTTTCAGGCCTTGCTCTGTTTGTTGAAAGAGAAAATCCTTGCGGCTGATTTGAAGAAAGAGCGGGAAAGTCTTTTCCAGCTGCTTTAAACCAGAAATTTGTGCAGCTGTTGGAGCTGAACCCCCGCACAGTGCCGCTGCAAAGCCCTTGAGTTGTGCGCCATGCCGTGGATAAAAATCCCCCATCAAGAAAGTTGCGCCCGCCGAAACTCCCACAAGATAGGTTTTCAGTTCTTTTTTGATTCCCAATTCTCTCGGTAGAATATTTTTGATGAGTTCCAGAAGAAGAAGATCTTGTTTTTCGCCCTGCATTTTTTCGAACGGCCAGTTTTGATTTTTGGTCGGTGCCGCGGGTGCCGCCACGGCGAGGCGTTTGGAACATGCAAAGTTCAAAAACATGCGCGCTAAATCCGAGGTCGACGCATGCCCTCCGCGTCCATGCAAAACAACTACGACCCCCTCTATCGGTTGAGAGCCACGAGTAGAGCATTGTGCCAGAGCGACCGCGGTTGATTGCTGTGCAGCCGAAATCTTCAGTTGGCGGATCTGTTCATTCGGTTGTGCCATCCCTCCTGAAAAGATGCTTAATATTAGTGCAACTACAGCTGATTTGCCTGAGGTGAGTTCAAATATATTCACAGGTTACTTTCTTCTTGAAAGTGATTCTCAATTGCATTAGACATTCGGGTGTCAATGGTTAAGGAGAAACCAAATGCGCTCGCCAATCACTTTTTTCAGTTTGTTTGTTTTCACTCTACCACTTTTTGCGGGTGCAGCTGAGGCTAAAAAGTCTGTCAACGTTTACACAACCCGCCACTATGAGTCGGATCAAAAGGCTGCTTCCGAGTTCGAAAAGAAAACCGGTATTGCCGTAAATATCGTGCAAATTAAAGAGGCATCGCAGCTCATTGCGCGGATCATCGAGGAAAAAGACAAGAGCCAGGCCGATGTGGTGATCACGGCTGATGTGGGAAATCTCTGGAGAGCCTCGGAAGCCGGGATATTCCAGCCAATCGCGTCAGCAGCCATAAAGAAAAGCGTTCCTGCTGAGTTTCGCGACGCCAATGACCAATGGACAGGCCTTGCCATGCGCGTGCGTGGGATTGCTTTCAACAAAGAGAAAATCAAACCCGAACAAATCACCCGGATGGAAGATCTGGCCTCACCCGCTTTGAAAGGCCGAGTTTTGGTCCGCAGCTCCAACCACGTCTACAACCAGTCACTCGCAGCAACCCTGCTGGCAGCAAATGGACGCGATGCACTCATTGGTTGGGCGAAGGGTGTGACTGCGAATCTCGCACGCAAACCTCAAGGCGGCGACACCGATCAAATTAAAGCTATCGCCGCAGGCGAGGGCGATGTCGCTATTGTGAATAGCTATTACGTGGCACGCTTGCTTGATTCGACACTTCCCGCTGAAAAAGAGCTGATGAAGAACATCGCAGTTGTTTTTCCGAACCAGAAGGATAGAGGGGCCCATGCCAATATCAGTGGCGGTGGCATCACAAAAGCCTCACGCAATCCTGCTCATGCGCGCCAGTTTCTCGAGTTTCTCGTGAGCAAAGAGGGACAGGAAATCTTTGTGGCCTATAGCAAAGAGTATCCGGTGCGCACTGATGTGGCTGCGCCTGCAGTGTTGAAGGTTTTTGGTCAGCCCAAGCTCGATCTCAAAAGTATTGCCACCATCGGCAAGAACACACCCGAAGCTATAAAAATTCTGGACGAGGCTGGTTGGCGTTGAGTCTCTTTCCGAAATTTCTCATTCTGGTCTGCGTTGTTGTCTTTCTTGCCCCTCTTTTTGCATTGTGGGTTGAAGGAAGCCAGGCCTTATTGTCCGATACGCTGACGGTTTCGCCAGCGCTTCTTTTCTCGTACGGAAAAAATTCAATCGCGCTGATGCTGGGAAGTGTTGCCGGTGCCTTGGCTTTTGGCGGAGTGGCTGCGTACCTGTGCGCACGTTTTGAGTTTCCCGGGCGCAGAATTCTGCAATGGTCGGCTGTTTTGCCACTGGGCGTGCCAAGTTATCTGGTTGCCTACACCTGGGTTGATTTCCTTATTGATAGTGGCGTTCCGGGAGGGGCACTCAGAAATCTGCCGCTCACGTGCTTGATTTTCGCGTTGTCTCTTTCACCCTACGTTTTTCTTCCCGTTTACGCCGCCTTGGTCTCTCTTTCTGGCTCTCTTGTCGAATCTGCTCGTCTGCTCGGGCGTTCACGTGCGGCGATTCTCTGGCAAGTTGAAATTCCTTTAGTGCGTCCTGCGCTCTTCGCCGGTGCATTGCTTGCAGCGATGGAGGTTCTTGCGGATTTTGGCACGGTCGATTTCATGGCCATAGATACTTGGAGCACGGGAATTTATCGCAGTTGGTTTGGTTATGGCGATCGCGCACGAGCATCGCTTTTGGCCTTGGTGCTGCTGCTCTTCTCTCTGGTTTTCATCTCTTTGGAATCACATTTGCGTCGTCGTGGATCGCTTGCGCGCACAGGCCGAAACATGTCCGACCTCGTGCGTACTCGATTGAGTTTTGCAAAAGCTCTGCCCCTTGTTGCGTTGTCTGGCATTCCTGTCATGTTTGCGTGCATTCTTCCCTTGCTGATTTTAATTCAGCGCTCGCTCGCTACCTTTGAGATCGAGCAGTGGCGGGGAGTTGTTCAACCCGCATGGATGACCCTCTCGCTTGCCTTGGGTGCGAGTGCGATTGTTGTTTTTTTCGGTTTCCTTTTCGCTTTCGTGTTGCAATTGCGCGCTGGGCGTTTCTGGAATGCAATGATACGACTCGCGACTCTCGGTTATGCCTTGCCGGGAGGAGTTATCGGTATAGGTTTATTGATCCTGCTTGCGCCTTTCTCGCTCAGTGGAAGCCTCGTGGGGTTGGTGTTTGCTTATTGCATTCGCTTTGTCACTTTAGGAACCTCCACCATCGAGGCTGGTTGGTTGCAGGTGCCGCGTGTGTATCAGGAACAGGCCCGTATTTTGGGTTGTTCCGCTTTTGCTGTTGTGCGGCGTGTGAGTATTCCGCTTCTGCGCAGAAGCATTGCCTGTGCGTTCATTTTAGCATGCATTGATATTGTCAAAGAACTTCCCGCAAGCATGCTACTGCGTCCATTCAATTTCGAGACTCTGGCCATTCGAACCTATAACCTCGCATCCGATGAACGACTCTCCGAAACAGCGCCTGCCTCGCTGTTGATGATTGTTCTTTGCGTTGCTGGAGTTTTTCTGGCCCAGTCGTTGGGTGCCTTTGGAATTTCTGAAAATAAACCAGCGAGCAAAAATCATGAGCATTGAAATTCTTTCGCTGCAACTCAAAGATGTTGTCTTCTCCTATCCGGGCTCTCCTCCGGTTCTCGACGGACTCTCACTACAGGTTTCATCGGGTGAACGAGTGGCTGTTCTTGGGCGCTCGGGAATCGGCAAAAGCAGCTTACTGCGGCTCGTGGCTGGTCTTGAGAGGCTCGCTGCAGGAGAAATTTGCATTCACGGTGAGAAAGTTTCGGGGCCTGCTCTGCACGTTGCCCCTGAGAAGCGCAAAGTGGGTATGGTCTTTCAAGATTGGGCTGTTTTTCCGCACCTGACTGTATTTGAGAATATTGCCTTCGGTTTGCGAAGACGTGGTCGGGATCCCGCAGAACAAGATCGAGTCAAGGAACTCTTGGCTGAGTTTGAACTCGAGGGGCTCCAGGCGCGGATGCCTTCCACGCTCAGTGGGGGGCAAATGCAGCGGGTGGCCTGTGCCCGCGCACTGGCTCCCAAGCCCGAAATACTCCTGCTCGATGAGGCATTTTCGAGTCTTGATGCGAGTCTGCGCCAGCGTATTCGTCAACAGGTTGTTGCCGCGCTAAAGCTCGAAAAGGCGACCAGCATTTTGGTGACTCATGATCCCGATGAAGCGCGTGAATTTGCGCACAGGGTGCTTGAGCTGCGGGATGGGCGGTTATACGAGGCCTGAGTGTTTTGCCAGGGCTGCGGAAAAAGAGCGCGAATTTCATTTGCTTGACGTCAGATTTTTTCATTGTCAGGTCAGCCGTCCTGGTTTAGGCCTCTGAACCGGAGATGCTTTCTTTTCTTGAAGAGGAATCGAAATGAAATTGAATTCACTGTTGATGTTCTCGACCTTGGTTTTGGCTGCCTGTGGAACACATCATTCTTCGGAACAACAATCGGACTTGAGCTCCGATAAATTTTCCATCGCTGTTCTCGGAATCGAAATGGGTTCCTGTACCCGCGACGAACTGAAACGCTTTGTTGCCGGTGAAAATGTACCTGCCATTTCAGACAAACTTCCCCGCGATCAGCAGATTGAATTAAGACAAAAGTTTGGCCGTGTTCTGAAATTCCCATCCCAGAAGGCATCCGATGCGATTGCCTCGCCCGTGGGCGCCGAACTCAGAAAGATTCTCGCTGCTATCTTCCCGCGCGATTATTCGGATGAACGTGTTGAGCAGGCTTTCGTGTCGAGCGTAGCCGATGGTGAATTCACCCTGTTGGAATTCGTTTCGCAGTATCCAACCGATGTTTTGCGGGTGAATGGGATTGCCTTTATGTCGAAGAAGGCAAATCTAGAGCGCTCGTTGATCGAACTTGAGCGTCAGTACGACGGGCTATGAGCGAATGCTCCGTTTACCGGTTCTGAGCTAGAACTGGTACCTGGCTCAGAACAGCACGCAAGCCTTACGCTGCGTGCTGTTTGTTTTTGGCTCAAAACTTGAGCTTGCTGAGCAGGGATTTGAGGCCCGATGTTCTAATTCCCGCCAGTGCTTTGCGCACATCTGCCAGCAATTGTTCCACTTCGGCGCGCTCTGAACCCGAGAAGTTTTCGAGCTCTTCTACACTCTTCACCAGCGCTTCTTTGCCTCCCGTCTGGGATAGGGCGAGCTCTAATGCTTTCAGGGCATTGATTTGAGCTTTTTGGAGCTGAGTGAGGGCAGCCGGTGCTTTAATTTTTTCGTTGAGCAGGCCATTGACTGCTGCTGTTGCCGCAGTGTCGCCCAGATGTGCAAAGCCGCAGCCAGATTCAATGAGCAGTGCTATCGCCTGTGCGGTGTCGTGAGTCGATTGCGCTTTGTTGAAGAGTGTCGTGCATTCATGTGTGCTCAGGTGCTTGTGTCCATGCCCATGGTCGTGATCGCAACAGTCGTGGCTGTGGTGATGTTCGTGGCCATGATGCGCGTGATGTTCATGATGAGCATGGGTGTGATGGTGACCGTGTTCGTGGTGATGTTCATGGCTTTCTGCATGTTGTGCATCATGGCCATGGACATGGTGATGGCCGTGGTCATGCCCGCAGCAGCCATCGTGTTTGTGTTCTTTTTCTTTGTGATTGTGTTCTTGCATACTGTTGTCATCCTTCCTGAGCCGTCGGAGTGAGATCTTCATCGCCGACACCTCGGTCGAGCTGACGATCCATTTCGTATTTGGGATCATACATATATTTGTTGGAATTCGCATCGAGTTCGCACCACACGAAGCGAGGCGTGTCGGGTGAGAGTGTTGTGGCAAAGTTCCTGAGGATTTCACGCGCCACGTCGAGCGATTCGATGCGGTTGAGATAGTCCCGAAGTGCCTTGATTCCGGGATAACCTTTTGCGTACCAGAGCAAATGTTTGCGCATCAGCGCAGCGGCCGTTGGAGTGTTACCGTAATGGGCCTGGTGGTAATCGAGATGGCGCATCACGAGGTCATACCACTCCGCAAAGCTCGGGTTGTATGTTTGTTCTTGCAGAATTTCTTTAAAGACCCAGGGATTTCCGAGCGCTCCGCGGCTGACCATAACTCCGTCGCAGCCAGTTTCTTCGCGCATGCGTAGGGCCGAGGCGATATCGAAAATATCACCATTGCCGATGGTTACAGGAGGCAAGCGTCCGCTCTCGCGTGCGGCTAAGAGAGCGGATTGGATTCCGGCGCGTACACCCGAACAGTCCACCGGGGTTGAATAAGATTCTGAACGTGTTCGTCCGTGAATGGTGACCATATCGGCTGCCGAGAGGGTAATTCGGCTCACTGTATCCGCAACGTTCACATCCTCGCGGGTAAAACCCAATCGGATTTTTGCGCTCAGGGGGAGTGATGTGCTCTGGCGTGCAAGGCTCACTGTTTTCTGAACACGTTGTGGATCTTTAAGAATGGCACTCCCACAACCTGCACTGGTGACCTTCTTGACCGGGCACCCCATGTTGATGTCGATGGTGTCGAAACCAAGAGCATCGAGCTGTTCAATAGCATGAGCAACATCTTCAGCTGCTGAGCCGGTCACCTGGACGCCCAGAACACTTTCTTCTGGATGCCGTGCCATCATTTCAAAAGTGCGTTTGTTTTTGTAGCGAATGGCGGTTGCGGAAAGCATTTCGACGTACGTGAGCCCGGCACCTTGCTCTTGGCAGACGCGTCGGAACGGGACATCTGAAACTCCCGCAAGTGGAGCGAGCAGCACACGGTTCTTGATGCTGAGCTTCCCTACTTGGAGTGATTCAGAAAAGAAGCGGTTTTTGTTCTGAATAAGATGTTGCTGCATGCCCTGGTTTCTCCATCAGGTTGCCCTTCTGATGACCCAAAATGTCCAATCTTTCAAGGATTTCCTCGGGGCGCTCGATACAAAAAGCCCCCTCTTTTATCAGGTGGTTACTGCCCTGGCTGGTTGGGCTACAGACGGGACCGGGCAAGGCACCTACATCCACCCCAAAGTCGGCGGCCAAACAAGCTGTGATCATAGAGCCGCTGGCATGCGCAGCCTCGATGACCAGAAGGAAGTCACACAGTGCGGCAATGACTCTATTTCGCCTTGGAAAATTCCAACGCATGGCGACCTCATGGTCAGGGAACTCACTCAGCACAAGGGCATTGCGTGAGCGTGCCATCCTTTCGAACAGTGTGCGGTTGGAACGTGGATAAGGCACCGCGAGACCGCTTCCCAGCACGGCAACGGTGGAACCGCAGTGGAAGGCGACGTTGTTTGCGATGGTGTCAATTCCAATTGCGGCTCCTGAAACAACGCAAATGTTGTTCTCGGACAGCACTCGAGCGAAGTGTGCTGCCTGTTCCCGACCATAGAAGGTGGGATGACGTGAACCGATGATCGCCACGCGGCGTTGAGCAAGCACACTGGGATCGCCCGCATAGCGAAGCTCTCCGGGAAATGCTTGAGGGAGCGGTTTGCGGATTAATTTTTCAATGATTTCTTTTCTAAGAATGGCTGATTCGCTCATGATTTTCGCCCATACGTGCAGCGGGTGAATTCTGCTGCTTCGGGATTGTGATGGCAGATTCGGTCGCTCGAATCGAACCGAGCTGGGCGATGATCGAAAATTTGTGCAAGTTTTTTTTGAGGTGCGCGTAATTCAGCAGTGACGCAGAAAGGATGTGCTGCCGGTGCCGAAAAGTTGACTCAAACCCGAGGCTTGACTGGCCGGCGGGTTGACACTCGAGGGAGTGCGTGTTTTACTGCAGGCGTAAATCACAACATAAGTTTCTATATCAACAGCAGTTTT
>JBILKM010000097.1:0-5161 GCA_044376695.1 Silvanigrellaceae bacterium | reverse complement strand
GTTTTAAGTGATGTGTGTGGTGTGAAGTCTGCGTGCGGCGCAGCTTGCACATACGCACCTTTTGAGGACACAGCTTTCAAAGCCTGTCCGAGATTCGCGTCTTATCAACGCGGCGGAACGGGCGAACGTCAGGTTCTTATTCCTAAGAACGACGTTGAATACATGCCCGAGTTCGGTGGTTTTTCGAGCTTCAGTGAAATGGAGCTGATGTAATCACACCGAATCAGGGAGTCTGCCAGGATGGTTGTTCATTCCCCGGAGCTTTTTGGGGACGCATCGGTTGTCGCGCAGGCATCCGTTGATGTCGCCGAGGAGACTCAAACGCTGGAAAGCGTCTTTTTTTTGTTGGCCGCTCTCGGATGTCTGGGCGTGCTGGCTCACCCTTCAGAAAATTTATCGGAACACTGTGATATCGCCTTCCGCAAGGAGCTAGGCGGTTCTTTAGGTCTTGGTTTGTTTTTGAAGAGCAGGGCGCTGTGGAGTGGGTTCGATCGCTTTGCGGAATCGACAATCGCTTCGCTGAATCCTGCGGAACGTGACCGCCTGCAGGTTGAATTTGCACTTTCGCATATTTCAATTGCTCAGCTCTTTGATCCTTCCGCAACTTGGCCTTCGCTTCAGAAGCTCGGCGCTGCTCGGTTCCAGAAGTTGGTGAGCGCACGCGGTGGGGTTGTCGCTGTGCAGGAGTTACTCAGGTTGTCGTACCGACGCCAGCGCGATGCTCTTGCTCGCGAACTGCTGCTCAAGGCATTGCCGACGGCCGTGCTTTGGCTTGCCGGGCTCGTGGCTATTGCCATGGCTCTGTCGTTTACCAGGTCGCTCGTCAGCGGCTGAAATTGTGTTGCTTCACTGAAAAAAAGTCAGGCTCGGGCAGTCGAAATCTTTTTCGGCTTTGCGCTTTGATTTGCATTCTTTGGCCTCATTTAGATTACATCCACATTCGGTGCAGAGACCTTTGCATTCCGGTTGGCACAGTGGGAAATCCGGCAGGCTTGTATAAATGAGGTCGGTTACGAATTCAGAGAGGAGGAGCCCGGAGCCATCGTGTTCATAGGACTCAAGCTCGCTTTCAGACATTTCATGCTCGCCCGTTTGCACAGTTTCGGCTGCTTTCACATAGAGAGCTTCAGTTTCTGTAAAGATGTCGCTGCGGAACTCGGTCAAGCTGCGCACGCATTCGAGTTTTGGGATCATCTGCAGTTTTGCACTGACTCTATAGGTTTCGCTTTGTTTTTCAACATCCAACTGCATCGCGAAGTTGGCGTCTTGCCCCTGAAGATGGCAGTTGAGTTCGCTTAGGATTTCAGCAAGCCATGGGTGTTGTTCGATCGCAACAACAGACTGCTTGAAGCGCGGTGTGTCGAGCTGTTGTCCGAAAATGAATGTGCTGCCGCTGCCAATTTGATTCAGAGGAAGTTTCCAGCTCATCGAGAATCTCCGTGCGATGTAGGCGAGGTCAGGTGGCGCGCCGAGTTCAGACCTAGGAGACCGGCCATACCCACGACAACTAGAACGAGCAAGAGTGTCCCTGAAATATAAAGCGAACGGGCCCCCTCTAGCCATTGATACAAAACTCCCATGAAAGCAGGACCTAAGATGCGTGCGCCAGCAGAAAGAGTTTGTGCAAGTCCAATCGCCATACCCTGTCGATCCTGAGGACTCAAGCGGCTAACAAGCCCGCTCAAAGCAGGGTTAGCGAGAGCGCTTCCAAGGGCAAGACATGTGAGAGCCGCATAGAGGGCTGAGCGTTGAGGGGCCACCCATGGGATAAGCAAAATGCCGAAACCCAGAGCCAGCTGTCCGAGGTGAAGAGTTTTGCTCTCGCCGATTCTGCCCAAGAGAGGGCGCGAGATTAGCCCGTTCATGAGCAGAACAGCGCACCCGAGAAACATGAAGGCCTGATACACTTCAACCTGGGTCATGGCGTAAGCATCAGTCAGGGCCATGGGCAAAATGGTTTCAACACCCACAAATCCAAAAACCTGCAGGAATTGAATGAGCAGTACGGTTTTGAAGTAGGGACGTGATAAAAGCGAGAGAAATTCAGTGCGGGCAGGACGCCTTTCTCCAGCGAGTGGAGCTTGTGCGTTCGCTGCATCAATGAGTGGTTGTACCTCGGGTGGGGCGAAGTGTTTGTGGGTTTCCCTAAAGCGGGTCAGCAGCAGAAAAATGTTTCCGAGATTAAGAAGAACTGCCGCAGCAGCAATGGCCAAGAGAGGATTTTGTGGAAAGAGGGTCGAGAGTGCGGCCCCGAGTGCAGGCCCCACGGCAAAACCGGCACCAAAGGCGATACCGATAATCACCATTGATCTTGAACGTTCGTGCGGTGGGGTGATGTCGGCCACGGCTGCCTGCGCAACGGAAATATTTCCAGCCGCAACACCCGCAAGAAAACGGATGCAGGCAAGAAATGTATAACTCTCGAGTGTCAGTGCAAACGCTGTGGCTGCTTGTGCGATGATAGAGAGCACAAGGGTTGCGAGAAGAACTTTGCGGCGGCCGATGCTGTCGGAGATTCTTCCGAGTACCATAACCGAGGCAAGTGTTCCCAAGGAAAAAAGAGTGGAAAGGAAAGCGGCCTCGGCGTCGTTGGCCTGAAGTGCGCGTGCGACCGATGGCAATATTGGGATGAACATCCCAAAGCCTACGAGGTCTAGAAAAATTGTCAGGAAGACGCCAACAAGAGTATAACGCCTTATGGATTTTTCCGGGCCAGTTGTTGTTGCATCTGATGGAGTCATTGGTTGTCTGGCCTGCTGTGAATTGAAAACGCTGCAACGAGTTACAGGAGCTTGTATGCCCAGCTTCGATATCGTCTCGGAAGTCAATGTTCAAGAAGTAGACAACGCAGTCAATCAGGCTCAGAAGGAAATTCAGGCACGCTATGACTTCAAAGGAACCAAGTTTGACTTGGCCTTCGATAAAGTTGCCTGCGAAATAAAGCTCAATGCTGATGCAGAAAGCCGCCTCGAGAGCATGCTGGACATCCTCAACGGCAAGCTTCTCAAACGCGGCATTGAACTTGGTTCGGTTGAGGTGGGTAAGCGTGAGGCCGCTGGCGGCATGATGTTGAAGCAAACGCTGAAAATTAAGCAGGGTCTAGAGCAGGAAAAGGCCAAACAGATCATCAAGACGATCAAAGATTCAAAGCTCAAAGTTGAAGCTCAAATCCAGGATAAGCAGGTTCGTGTCAGCGGCAAAAAGATAGACGACCTTCAGGAGGTCATAGCCATGCTTCGCTCTCAACAAGCGCAACTCAAGATTCCGCTTCAGTTCGTGAATATGCGCAGCTGATACATTCAGACTACTGAAACAGATTTGAAAGGGCGAATAGGCATGATTCAAGTGACCCGGCTCGACGGCGCGGTGGTTTTTATTAACGAAACAAATATTCAATGGATTGAAAAGCTCCCTGATACGGCCATCACTTTCTTGAGCGGCGCACGTATTCTTGTTCGCGATACGCCCGAGGATATTGCACGGCGAGTGAATCAATTGAATCTTCGGGTAGATTCTCCCACCTCATCTTCTGGAAGTGGCCCAGGGTCGATACGCGAGGCGTCAAACTCTTAGCGGAATGTCAAAGTTCGGATGCGAGTGACGGAATCGTCACACCCTTTCGTCCGAGCGGCCAGTTTATCATCCTCTGAGGCACACAAGTGCCCAAGGAGGATTCAAAGATGGTGTCAGTGAAGTCGGTTCGCAGCAGTGGCAACGGGCAGGGCAGTTGGCGTCGATGGGGTGTCTCTGCTGGAATGATTGCCGGCATGATGTGCGCAGCAAATGCACAGGCTTCGATCCTCCCGCCCAATGACCTGCACTTGCAAGACAATGTGCACTCGCTTGCAAACATGACCGAGCAGGAATTCAATTCCATCATCAACAACATCATGAACCTCTACCGCCCAATTGTGACGGCGCGTGGCGCTCGACTTGTCTCCAACAACCTGTGGACAGATCCGACAGTCAACGCCAGCGCTCAGCAAAGTGGAACGAGCTGGATTATTAATATGTACGGCGGCCTCGCTCGTCGCCCGGAAGTGACACCTGATGGCTTCGCAATGGTTGTGTGCCATGAGCTTGGGCATCACCTCGGTGGCTTTCCATTTTATGGAGATTCCGATTGGGCCTCTTCAGAGGGGCAATCCGATTACTTCGCAACCCAATCCTGTGCGCGCGAAATCTGGCGCAACCAGGTTAATGAAAATGCGAGATTCCGCCAGGTCGTGGGCGCGTTTGAGAAGCAAAAATGCGACGCCGCGTGGAGCAAGGTGGAAGACCAGGATTTGTGCTACCGCACTGCAGCAGCAGGGCACAGTCTCGCCACTCTTTTGGGAGCTTTGCGCTCAAGTAGCAATTTGCCCCGCTTCGACACCCCCGATCAGCGTAAGGTCAGTGCCACCTACACGGGTCACCCCGAAGCGCAGTGCCGTCTTGATACCTATTTCAGCGGTGCGTTGTGCGGTGTTGGATTCGACAAGAATCAGATTCCCGGACGCAGCACGACCGGTGGACAAACGAGCCTCAACGCTGAACTCGCAGCATCGAACCAGTCGTGCATGACAGCCGCTGGTTATGATGTGGGTGTTCGCCCGCTTTGCTGGTTCAAGCCTAAGCTTGAATTCCTTGCGATCCAGTACTCAGACGTGCGTTACCAGGAGCGCTCGGGAAATGCGAATGGTTATATTGAGCCAGGCGAGACAGTTGAAGCGTTTTTCAAGTTGGCGAATAAAGCAGTCAAGGCAACCACGAACATTCAGGGTGTGCTGAGTAGCCCTTCGACCAAGGTTCAGATCATCGAACGTTCAACCAGCTTCGGTGACATGAGTGCGGGCGAAACGACTGATGCAAAATCGCCTGTTGTTTTCAAAGTCGCTCAGGATGCTCTTTGCGGTGAGAAGATCGGTCTCTCTTTGAAAGCTTCGAGCGACCAAGGAGCCACAGAACTTTCACGCGAGCTTCAATTGGGCCGGGTTGAAATGGCTGAACAGGGTACCGTTAATGCACAGGCATCTATCCCCGACAACGATTTGAAGGGAATTGAATCTGTTCTCGAGAGCCAGGATCAGGGCTCTGCAAGTTCACTGGATGTGCGTCTCGACGTCGATCATCCCTATGTGCGTGATCTCCGCATCACCTTGGTTTCTCCCGAGGGCAAAGA
>JBILKM010000096.1:0-5193 GCA_044376695.1 Silvanigrellaceae bacterium | reverse complement strand
CTGTTCGGCGGGGATCGGGCGAAGAGTCATTTCTTGGCGGTGCCTGTTGCTGATCTCCATTTTCTGGAGGTGACGTTTCTGCTCCCGAATCAGGCGAAGGCCGCTGCGGATTTTCTGAACCGGCACCGCGGAAGTTGTTGGAACTGCAGGCCCAAAGGAAAAAAGCCACTACCCCCGTAGCCACAGCTAACAGAATACGCGGCAGGGAAATTCCCTGTGATCTGTGGGCCCTGCTTTGTAGGCTATCATTCAGATTGATGCGGAACATGACGCACCCCCTCTCTCCTGAAGGAGGCCCAGCAACTTGCATGCCGAAGCCCTGGGCTATCAAACGATGGGAGTGTGTGCCGGCAACAAGACGGCACGGACGGGCGAGGCATCGAAACCCTCAAGGCTCAAAGGCAATGCAATGAGAGTGTACTCACCTTCGGGAACCTGATCGAGAACAAGCCCTTCGAGTACAGCGATGTCGTGTTCAAACAAAGCCTGATGGCTCTCAAGTTTCTTGGAATCGTGCGGATCAACGGATGGGGTATCTATTCCAACAGTTGTGACGCCTCGTTGTGCGAGCCACACAATCAGCTCTGGACTCAAGGATGCAAAATTGTCGCGCCACTGCTCCGAATTTGGGAATGTCAGCGTGCGAAACAAGACCCGCGGAGCTGTAATCAGGCGCCCAGTCAGGTGTGCTGGCAATATCCGCTCTTGTGGATTTTTGAGCTGAACATCAATGACCTGACACAAACCAAGATAGCGTCGCAGATCTCGGCGTGAAATATCCTCACCAAGAGCATGATAGTGGCATGGAGCGTCGGCGTGAGCCCCAACATGCACAGTGCTCTCCAGCGCTGAAAGCATCAGATGATGGCCCTGCTCAAAGCTCAAGAGAGTTTTCTGGCTCAGCGGTGTATCACCCGGAAATACAGCTGTTCGGGGCGTGAGTTTTGGTGAAATATCGTATAAAAGACCCTGCATCGGCTCTCACCTCACAATTCCACTGCATGTGACCAGCTGGGAAAGGTCGTGTCAATGCTCTTTGATGTTTTCTTCTCTATTTGCCAGACGCCCGTGGATGGCGTCATGCCCAATGAGCGGGACATGTTCCGCAATTTTTTTGAGCAGGTCGAAGCTGCGGATGATCTCGGCTACGGTGTCGCATGGATCGCTGAAAGTCATTTGTCATGCGAAGTTCAGAAGCAAAATCCGGGCGCAGTTATTCCAAATTTTGTCGGTGAAATTGGTCTCAACACAGATATCTTCCTGCTTGCCCCGCATATCTTCGCGCGCACCAGAAAAATCGAGATTGGTTCAGCCATCAAAAGTTTATTCTGCAACGGTGGTCCAATTGCACACGCAGAGGCTCTAAAATCCTTTTTATCTCTTCACCAGTTCACACCCGATGCGGATCGTAAAATCCATCTCGGTGTTGCTGCAGGACGCTTTCCATTTTCAAGTGCACCTTTCGGTATCGTTCCCAGAAACGAATCAGAGAAAGCGGCCTGGCCTGCTTTGAAAGGCAAAATCTTCGCCGAGGCACTCGAGATCTTCCTTCGCTTCCTACGCGGCGATGTCTTTTCATCGACTGATGTCACCCCGACTATCCTCACTCGCCAAGACATGCGCAGCGACGACGACTGGAATCGTGTACGAGTGGCGGCAGAGCAACCCAATGCCGAGCAAATTCAATTCGCAAATCGCTGGCCATTTGCGCGCACCGGAGTCATTCCGAAGGAAACTCCATTGAATGCGCTTCAGCTTTATGTGGGTTCCCATGAATCCAAAATTCAAGATTTCGCAAATACTCTCATGCCCTGTGGTGTCCTTAATCTTTCAATCACACCTGGGGAAGAAATTGAGCGCGCACATTCGCGTATGCCCAACACCTTTCACCCCGCGGGTGGAACCTGGCGCCGTTCTTTCATGCCACGCACGGCTTTGGTTTTCATCGATGCTACACCTGGGCTGAATGCGACACAGCAGAGCGCACGTGCACACGAAAAAGCAAGAAAAGCGCTGAACACGTACTGGAATGCGCTCGAGGGAACTCTAGACCCTGCGCGCATCGAGAACGCAGTGAACAACGCACTTGTAGGCAATCCAATGGAAATCGCTGCGCAGCTGAAAGACCGTTTCCACTCCGACGACCGTCTTATGTTGTGGTTTGATTTCTTCAACCACAACAGTCAGGAGGTCATCACTGCGATGCGCGATTTTCAGAGATTTGTTGCCCCTCTCGTGAACGGGAAGAACTGACATGGACGCAGCTCCACTTTTTAACCTCACAGGCCTGAACGCACTTGTTTGCGGAGCGTCTCAAGGCATCGGCAAAGCCACAGCTCAGCTGCTTGCGCGCCAGGGCGCGCGTGTTGTGTTGCTCGCCCGAAATACTGAAACGCTTGAAAAGGTGCGCTCATCTCTTCCTTCTCCTGAAAAGCACATGTGCGTTGCGGCGGATGTCTCCCAACCCAAGGAGCTCGACATCGCCCTTGATACCGTGCTCACGTCATGGGGAAACATCGACATTCTCGTGAACAACGCAGGTGGACCTGCGGCAGGGCCTTTGATGGAAGCCGATCCTCTGTCGTTCGAAGCTGCGCTGCGCACCCATGTGCTTGCTCAGCTTCAGCTCTGCAAGAAACTCACGCCTGCCATGAAAACCAAAGGCTACGGACGCATCATCAATGTGATTTCAACCTCAGTGCGCATGCCCATTGCCAATCTGGGTGTGAGCAACACCATCCGTGCTGCAGTTGCAGGTTTTGCCAAGACTCTCTCGAATGAACTTGCTCCCCACGGTATCACCGTGAACAATGTTCTTCCCGGCTACACCGAAACTGAGCGGCTCTCGGCTCTAGCCCAGGCAGCTGCGGTGAGGTCGGCAACCACTCCCGAGACCGTGCGTGAAAACTGGCTCAAGCAGGTGCCCATGAACCGCTTTGCTCGGCCGGAGGAAGTGGCCGCAGCGCTCGCTTTTCTAGCGAGCCGCGAAGCTGCATACATCACGGGTGTGAGTCTTCAGGTCGACGGTGGGCGCATTGGCGCGATCTGATAATGTGGTACACTCCTGAAAAGCGAAAATTCGCCCCTCAACGCCACGATGCCATGGAAGGCGCTCATTCATGTGGACTCTCTATCAACACCACAAAGGCATGCATTACCTGGCGCTCGGAAAATCTCTGCACTCCGAGACTTTCGAACCGCACACCGTCTATCTCGCGCTGTACGATAATCCACGTAACGATCTCTGGATTCGCCCCAGTAGTATGTTCGATGACAACGGCGGGCCACGTGGGAGCAAAAGGTTCACGCCGCTTGCACGTATCCGAGCTTTAGCATTCGACGAATCGGCAAAGGTTCTGCCTTTTGGGTTCGATGCGTGGGGCGCAGGACGCTCTCTCGAAGACTTCGTGAAATCGTATGCAACCAACACAAACCACTTGCGCGGCCAACGCTACGTGCTTGAGAGTCTCGAGGGTACAGCTCTGGCAACTCTCAACACGCTCAGATTTGCTCCTGGCCTCACAGGACTCGCGTGGCTGGCAACACATCCTGAACACCGCAAGCAGGGACACGCAACACTCCTCATGTTTGCTGTGATGGCGCTTCTGCGCTCCGAGCAACGCGACATGTGTTTTGCACTGCACTCTGAGATCGGCATTCGTTATTATGAGCGATTTGGTTTTGAAAAGGCTCCAGTCGATCACCAACACTTTGAAAAGTCGGTGGCCATGGTCGCAGCACCAACCCACCCCCCCGCAGGTCTCGAAGCGGTCTTGAGGGAGTTCTTCTGAGACCGCCTCTCTTTGTACCCCACCGAAAAAACAACAATTAAATCTGATGGGTCTTGGCCGACCTCGAGAAGAACAGTGGTTCTCTCGAGGGTCGCCAACGCGCCGCCAAAAACACCCCTCTTACACTAAAAATACAGCAATAATCACGGAAGCTTAACTACAACCCAATCCCATCCAGGCGCTCTCCCTAAAGAGATTCATCAACAAGACCGAGTCTTCCTATGACTACGGCTTTGTTCAGCGCAGAAGGAGTTCTGGGATGAAAAACAACAAAATGGTTCGCTACGCCTCTCTTCCCTTGGTTCTGTCTGCGCTGGGAGTGATTGGTTCGAGTTGCGGCAACCGCCAGACCCAGATCAACTCCGCAACATCCCTGGCGGCAAAACTGCAAAAGGCTAACAATGCGGGCGCGACGACCATTCAAAACGCGAAGGTCAATGTAGAACTCGACAAACTCAAAAGAGAATTGCGCGAGGCCACCGAATTTTGGAAGCTGAGCCTCGCAGAAGAATCCAAAGAGCGTAAAGCAGCGGATGCCGACATCCGTTCGAACGTGCTCGAACTCGAGAAGAAACTTGCTGCACTGCAAACTCAGCTTGCGGCAGAGATTAAGGCCCTCGACGAAAAGTTGACCACTGAATTCAACAAGAAGCTCGCCGACCAGAAGAAAGAATTGACCGATCAAATCAACAAAGAAACACAAGAGCGCAAAGACGCTATCAAGGAAATCGAAGACAACCTGAATGCGGCTGACCCCGCATCCAGTAAATTTGCGATCATTAAGAACTTCCAAGCCGAGATCAAGAGCCTCCAAACCCGAATTTCCACCGCAGAGACTGAGCTAGCAAAGCAGGGCTCTCAGATTGTTGACCAAGCCAAAGCGCTCAAGGCTTTGGACGATCGTATGAACAAAACTGAAGAACAGCTGCGCGCCGAAAGCATCGATTCTATTAGGCCTGATTTGGTCACGGCCCTGGAAGCACTCGAAGCTCAAAAAACTATGGAAGTTGCGGCACACGATGCCGCTATGGGCGCCTACAAAAATTCGAAACTCCAAAGCCGAATCGATCTGCTCAGCTTTCTCAAGACTGCAGGTAGCTCTCTGCCAGAAGCTGAACGAGCAGCACTGGAAAGCCACTTAAACAAAACTCCCGGTGAGCGTTCGGCGCTTATTGCGATTGCCCGTAAGCATACCGAGACCAAATTACGTAAGGCTATCGAGGCAAAGGCTGCAGAAGCACATGCCAATGATGAAGCACTGCGCCGCCAAATGGTCTCGAGCAACCTCAAACTTGTTGAAGCCATGGTTGCAGGCGACAACGCATTACGTGAACAGGTGAACGCCAAAATTAATGCTGAGGCACGCCGCCGGTCAGAAGAACTGCAGGCAATGCGTGAACAT
>JBILKM010000053.1:0-14967 GCA_044376695.1 Silvanigrellaceae bacterium | reverse complement strand
GGATGAACACAACTCCGACCGAGCTCCACCGTTCTGCGCGGATCACACATCTCAAGAAGCGCAGAGAGATCGAATTCATTAGCCGAATAAGGAATGATGCCGGAATCCAAAATCCGATCAGTTGGCAGCAGACGGTAGGTGGCAATAATGCGTTTGTCCGACTTCACAATCAAGTGATCCGCAAGAGAGTCGTATTTATCCACGTCCTGCATCGTTGAGGGCTCTGAATCGTGTGACGCCAGGAAAATATCGTATCGCAGAGAAAAGAGTTCATCGAATTCGTGAGGCTGTGCAAGACTCACCTCATACTGCGGATTTCGGCCTATAAGAGGCGTATTGTTTCCAATCCCCGATCCGCCCATCGGGATCGCTGGAGAAATGTTTGAGCGTGCCTGAGTGGTAAGATTCATTGTGATCCAGCCTCCTTTTATTCTCTGCCTGGTCTGATTTTCGCAAAAGAAAACGGGACAGAACAGATTCAAAAATTACAGCTGAGTGAATGATTTAAGGCTTTTTTTTGTTGGATTTGTGAAGAGAAAATGACCTCGCTGCGCCCGCGCGATGTTTCGGAAATGTTGCATTGTTGTCACTCATACACTCCCCAAATCCTGCTGGATCGGTTAGCTTGAGGGAGACCTAAGGCAAGAGAAGCTACAGAGGGACGAGCGGTGAACTGCAACCCGATCAAACTCAAAAAAATATCCGGATGCTGGAGAGTTATATTTTGCCTCTCTGCGCTTTCAGTGACTTCCGCTTTTACTCAAGCTAAGGCTGCACACCCAGAAAAGACCAAGACTGAGTCGGAGCTTCACCTCGGAATCTCGGAAGCTGCGTTCAACCGAATCGCCAGAGAATTGAACCTCGCTCACGCGCAAATCCAGAGAACAGACGTCTATTTTGATGTTCATAAAAATAGGGAATTTCACCTCAGGCGAAACATCCCACACGCAAAATTGCGCGTTCAGATGAGAGCTGATGAGCTGGTTTCGCAGAAATCCTGGGTACAAAACCAACAGGAAATTGCCGCATCCAACTACATCTGGTTGGCAACCACGCGCACTTCAGCAAATTTGAAGCAACGCTACTCGAGTGAAACAGGAGACCGTATTCGCTTCACAGTTCCCTTTTTAATCAGCATTGTTCAACAAAAAACAATGACTCCTGAGCAAAGAAAACTTCTGGAAGAAACCTGGAGTGGAATCTCCTGGCCCAAATTGCAAGAATTCGACAAAACGACGAGCAACGTGAGCAAGAACTTCATTCCTGCAGCCGTCGTCCATAAGGAACGTTGGATTGTAAAAATACCCGGACGAGAGAGCTCATTCATCACTGTTCAACTGGGAAGAGACAGCGATGCCCTGGGCCAAGGGAAACCAGTGTCGTTTGAAATCGAATCTGAACTCGAAAGTTCATCAGCCGAGGAAATGAGCGACGTCGCAGAGGCGGCCTCGAACTGGCTTCAGTCCCTGGGCATCGAAACTGCAGAAACTTCACCTCGATCTTCGCATGACTTTTTTTCTCGCCTCGAAAGCATCTACCCGTAAATGCCACTCCATCCGAGTTAAATCCCCGCAATTGGCACGTTCACAAAATTGTCATCAATGACTTCTGAACACTTGCATGTGAAACGATTGTGTCGTGCTTGATTGCTTGAGCATGTACTCGCTAAGAGCCTCTTGTCCTCGAGACAGGACACTTTCAGGAGGTCTATTATGCGTATTGTATCTGCACTTGTTCTCTCTGCTGTCAGCGCAACTGCCGCTGCCGCTCCATTTACCTTCAAAGGCTCTGACACTCTCGCCGGAATGATGACCGACGCCATTCAGGCATCCGGTCTTCAGGACGAAATTCAATACGTTGGCGGCGGTTCGGGCAAAGGCGAAGAAGCTATTGTTGCAGGCCAACAAGGCATCGCACCCATGTCACGCGAGCTCAAGAAAGACGCTGTTGCTAAAGCTGCTGCAGCTGGGATCGAAGTTGTTGCTCATCCCATCGCACTCGATGGCTTGGGCGTGTTCGTCAACCGCCCGAATGCAATCACAAAGCTCAGCCTTCCTCAGCTCAAGGCGATCTTTACATGCGAAATCACTGATTGGTCGAAGCTTCCAGGATCGGGTAAAACAGGCACTATTCAGGCGTTTCGTCGCGACGACAACTCTGGAACAACCGACACCTTCAAGTCGATCGTGGGTATCAAGGCATTCGGCGCATGCGTTACTGTGATGCCCGAGACACCAGACATCGCCAACGAAACTGCTACAAACCCAAATGCAATCGGCTACGCAGGGCTTTCTGCCAGCCGTGAAGGCAACCGAACCGTGAGCATCTCCAAAACTGATGATGCAGGTGCATACCAGCCCACTGTTCACAATGTGCGCGTGAAGCTTTACCCATTGTCACGGACTCTCTATGTGTACGAAGCCAAGGGAAGCTACTCCCTGAACGCAGCTGAATCTAAACTGCTGCCGCAAATCACCGACCGCTCGTTCATGGATCCCATCGTTCAACAGAACGACTTCATCACATTGGACTAATCGCATATGAAAAAGCAGCTGCATTTCCTCCTCGGATTCCTCGCGGTTGTTGCTCTCTCCGGCTGTGATCGCCCCATGGCGCCACAGCCGGATGAGGTCATTCGGTCATCGCCCTTTCCAAAGGCAACACCGGTTGACGGCAATCCAGATGCTCCGAATCTGACGACACCCTCTGATTGTGCCGAGCCAAAAACCTCGGCGCTCCTGCCGCCCATTGTTGAAAACCAAAACACCGTTGCACCCAGCATGACGTTCGAAGAACTGAAGCAGGAGATTGATGCAGCGTGTGCGAGTTGCCACCTTGCACCAGCATCGAAGACAGGTGGATTTTGGTATGTTTCGGGCCATGGAAAGGCAGAAGTCCGCTCGAACGGACAGAAGGTTGTTGTGGGAGGAATTGCAGACCTTGCCGACACGTTCAATCGCGTTTTGGCCAATAACCGCATGCCACCGGAAAATATCCGACGCGCAGCCCCCAAGCGATATGAGCGTCTTCAGGCGGCCTTGGAAGACTGGATTTCCTCGGGCAAAACGACAGGCAGCTTTACTCTACGGAGTGATACCTCTGGAGCAGGAGCTGCTCAAAGAAAACTTCAGTCAGATCTGGGCAGCTGTATCCCGCGTGCAGACCAGATTGGCACCGATCCTGAACGCGACGAATTATTTCTGAATGCAACCGTGCTCCCTGAAAAACTTTCTCAAACAGACTTATTTACACTCGACAGTCTCGTTCTCGCTCGCAAAGGAACACTTTCATACAACGTCGAGTACCCACTCTGGGCAGATAACGCAGAGAAGGGGCGGTACGTCCATTTCCCCGCAGTCTGGAATAAAACGGAGCAGCAGTGGAAGACATCTGGTGCCACATACAATCCAACCACCGGGCAACTCGACGTTCCACCCAACACCCGTTTTTACAAAACTTTCTACAAAGCTTTGAAATCACGGAATGGCGAAACCGTGTTTCGAAAGGTCGAAACGCGCATTATTGTCGTGCGTAAATCACCACAGCAACCTCTGCACGGCTCCTACAAATGGAACGAAAACGAATCCGAGGCTCTTCTTGTGACAACGCCTTATCGCGATGGTACGGCGTGGAAGGATGACATCTTCCGGGTTACGATCGACGAGACCACCGGAAAAACCAGAAAATATGTTATTCCTGGTCGGCAGCGCTGCGAAGAATGTCATAAAGGCGGACAAGACTTTGTCCTCGGGTTCACCCCTCTCCAGCTCAACAGGCGTCCGTTTGGCGCCGCAGGACGCGACCGAGACATTGGCGCGGATGAAGCAACGCAAATTCAGCGTTTCGTCGATGCGGGAATTCTCAAAAATATCTCCATTGCTGAGGATCTCCCTTCGCTTGAGAAGTCGGGTTCACGTGAATCACGAAACATCCATGAAACCCGCCTGCAAGGATATATGGTTGGCAATTGTGCGCATTGTCACAACCCGAATGGCTTTGCCATGAAAGACAATAAGGTCACCCTGGATTTGCGTGAAGGTCAGCTTTTTGATTTCGACACGCGCCGAATCACGAAAGACTCTGCACGAAGCAGCCCGAAATACTTTGCTAAACCGGGTGATTTGAATCAAAGCCAGCTCTATCTCCGAGTTGCAGCAACCAAAATTGGCGATGGTGGTCGATACCTGCCCATGCCTATGCACACCCCAGGTGATGCGAATTGTAAACTCCTGAACCTCACCGCCAAATGGATTTATTCGCTCTCACCAGATGCGGCCCTGGCAGCAAAGGCCGATACCGAACCTGTGGCCTGCGAACCCAACGACGATTACCACTGGATTGATTTGGATTTAACCTGGCCATCGGAAAAGAATTTTGTACCGCGTCGTGCGGACTGGAAAGATCCTGAGAATGGAATGCCCGAGCTCTACCATAAGCTCGAGCAGGATACCCGACTCACGAAGATCCTAAGAACACCTGTGGCAGTGGATTTTTGGGATCGTATTCCAGGAGCTTCGGGCAAGCCAGAACCAAAATGTGACTTTCCGAACAAGCCACAACCACGCAAGCCAGTTGCATGGATGCTGGATAACAGCGGAAACATGAAACAACCTGCAGGAGAGCTCTATAATGTCACTCCCGGTGCACATTTCTACAATACGACATGTGCAAAGTGCCACGGCAATATTGCCGATGGAAAATCGGGATTGTCTACAAATCTTCTGACTCTGTCGGGCGGTTCAATACGAGTTGCAAATCTCAAGGACGGACTTTTTGGACCGGGCAATGGAAAACTCTTCGATGTAGCTGATCGCCGCGGGCGAACAAAAAATCTGGCTGGGCAATACATGATTTGGATGGCCATGGAAGGCACACGCGTCACCTTTCCACCAGAAATGGAACCCTACGTGGGCCGCCATAAAGCGCAAATGCTGAATCAGTTGCGCGAACGTTGCAAGAATTTCATTGCAACTGCGCCCCAGAAAGCAACCGAACGAATGAAAGATTATCTTGCGTTCAAGGATGTTTGCTTCTTTAATAATGGCAAACCAACCGACAAACAGCTGCAATACGACCCCAACACCGATCAACCTATAGATCCGGCAGCACTGGATGCCTGGGCGAATCGTGCAGCTATCAACGCAGGCTGGGCTATTTACGAGTACCTAAAAACTGAAGGAGCTGCCGGAAAGTGGCAGCCCCCAAAAAACGAATGCGAGAAAATCTACCCAACACGGAATTAATTGAGCGGGAGAACCGAACAGCCCATGAACGCTTCCGAGAGGTCGAGACCAATGCTCGAATCCTTGTACCCCAAAGTAGCGTTCAATGCCTTTCCGCCTTCGCCATCATCTTGAACCTGCATATCTAGGTCGTATACCTTTCGGGCTTTGTCGTTCATTGCAACATAGCCTTCGATATCAAATTTCTTTCCTTCAAGATCCAATTCAAGTTCTAGAAGCTTACCCTTCAATTCATGAGCAAAAACCTGGTACTTCAGAAATTCAGGGCTCAGCTCGTTGGGCAAGTCTTTGGGATTATCTTTATTTTTGTATGCCGAAACTTTGAGCGAATCCACTTTACCTTCAACGAAAGTCACGCTTGTTTTTACAAAAGTCGTGGCATCTGCAGTTACTCCAGAACAACTCAATAGACCACTTCCCTTTTTCAATGCCTGCACTTTTCCCTCTAATGTGAAGGCTGCCTTCTCGTCACCTTTTGAATTTTTCTTGCCACTCAAACTCGAATCCTTGGGCTGACAAGCACCAAGAGCAACAACACCAACAAGAGCGAGAAGATTTAATTTCAACATGTGGAACCTCCAAAAAATGAAACAACCGTGTGCTAAAAACAAGATAACTTTAGTCTGAAAAATCATCCGACTGACCATTAGACAAAAACACAGAGCAGCGGCTCCGCTCATCATCCAGGATACATTCGAGAATCATTCTGTTGTCTGAAGAGGTGAATCGCTTATAAAGCGAACCCTGCAGATCCCACTCTTTCACGTTCATTGCAGAATAGAGCCGTTTGGCATCCTCCACGCGCCTCAGCTGGAACATGTGTTCGTTTGTCGATGGGTCGGAATTTACAACGTTTTCGGATGAAACAGGCTTGAGGTTGATCGACACCGTACAACTCTTGGACACCTGAACATCCCCAGAGGAGACACAATCAACACTCAGATCTTTCCCAAATTCGAGCGCGGACTTCTGTGCCACCGGCGTAGACGTAGGCTGGATTGTTGGCCTCTCCAACGCCTTAGAGAGCCGAGACGAATCCGAAGCTGTGAGGCGCACCAGTATTTCTTCTGTGTCCACGCTTACTGCGGTCTCAGTGATCACCGAGGCGCCCGTGTTCCGCGAATTCAAGCCTGATTTCTGGGCGTTGCATCCGAGAACTGTGAATGCCAGAGAGATTACCGAACTCATCAAAACAATTGAGCTTTTGATCTGTCGGGGTGTTGTGTGCAAGCGAGTCCGAATCATAAAGCACCTCCACTGCGTGCTTAGCAGGGACTATGCCAAGATCTGACATCATGTTGGCCATGATGATTTCTGGTCGGTAAGCTTTTGATCGCAGAAACGCCTGTTCCCGCATTTGCTCGTAAGAGCCAGGCTCGGCAGCAAAAAGTGCGACTGCGCCAATGAAGTCTTCCTTTTCCCGAGCCAGAAAACCATTGACCCCGTGATCGATAATGTCGGCAGGACCTTTAACGGCATAGCCACACACAGGCAAACCACAGCTCATTGCCTCAAGCACAACACAGCCGAACGTATCAAACGTCGAAGGTAGCAAAAGGAGATCCGCGCGGTTGTAGAGCTCACACAAGCTCTCTTGAGGTTGCCATCCGAGAAAAATGGCCTCGGGGAGAAGTGCTCGCAGCTTCTCTTCAGCAGGGCCAGTACCCGCAAAGACCAAACGTACATTTGGATTAGCCTGACGCGCAGCAGCATAAACATCCGGGAGCTGAAAAACTCCCTTTTCTTCACTGAGTCTCCCAGCGTATAGAAGAACAACATCATCCTTCCGTAAGCCTGCAACAGCTGATCGACGAAGCTGTGCATACCTTTTGAAATTCTCTGATGCCCAATGCGCTGTTTGGTAAACACGAGGCAATTGAAAACTCTCGCCCGTGAACAAACGCTTTTGCTCAGAATTGAGAACGAAGAGTCCATCAAACTGAGAATAAAGAGCGCGCATCATGCGGCGCACACGATCCTGGTTTACGTCACGCAGTGCATCGTTCTGCTGAGCAAAGGCCAGCCAATCAGTATGAACATAAAAATAAACAGGCAATTTCAGAGCATGCTTGAAATACAGTGCAGCCGCAGCCATCGGCCCTTCGGTTGAGCACACAATTGCACTATATCCGCCGCTCTCAACGATATTTTGCATCTCGGCAAGGTTGGGTATGCGGAAGGGCTGTTGAGGATAAAAAGAGAGCTTGAATGAGGATAAAGGCCTCACTACTCTCAGATTTGCATCTGATGACAAAGTCTCGTGAGACACGAGAAAGTCGATCGGGAGTCCTTTCTCGGCGGCGAATTTTCGGGTCAACTGAAGCACACTTGAAACACCGTTCTTGTCTGCAAAGGTATCACTGAGCCAGAGTATTCTTTGTGGAGCCCGCAAATGCGGAAATCTGTTGGAGAGCGTTTCGCTGAATTCTCTTTTCCCGTGCAGTACCCTCCCGGTAGCGAACATCGATCCTGCAACCAGTGTTGACGCCAGGAATGGAAAGGACAATCCATCAAAAAACTCACCGATCGATGGTAACGACATCTTTCGCCCGAGCCGCGAGGTCGTTCTTTCCGAAGGATTAATCAGAGTTCTGAGCACACTCGGAAGCTCCAGCTTCTCCACAAGGTCATTGACGTTTGTGAAATCAGTGAGGGATGAGCTGTCGAGCCCTGCTATCTTAGCCTCAATTCTCTTGCTCAACTTCCCTGCGAACTGCGTGAAGAGTTCCTCGGCAATGGGTGTCTCAAGATGTCCCACCCCTTCGTCTGAGGCCTTCACCAGCTTCTCAACAACCTTCAAAAGCTCAGGCTGATACCGCCGCAGAAGAAAGCGAGTCACCATACTGGGGGGGATTCCACGCACAGCGTCGTGGAATGTTTTTACAAAACGCATCGTGTAGCGGTGCCGACGCGCCTCATGAATGGCGTTGTTGATGAGAAGTGCTGAGACCTTCTGCCAAGGAGTTCCCTTGTGGAGAAGAATGCGCCCAAGGCCTGGATCTTTGAGGTGAAGAACCAGTCCAGAAAAGTAATCAAGCAGCGCGAGGTTCAATTTGCGACCGTCATTCCACTCACCAAAGGGTGCAGCATCACCATGCCTCAATGCAGATAAAGCCAATTCGCTTGGCTTCATTTGAGCGCGTTGCGTTTCCGTCAGATGACCTGTTCCAAGAATTGTACCCGTACGCCCTGCAAACACCCCAAAATGATCGTCTGAACCACCGACACCCACCTTCTTCCATGGATTTGAACAGAAGGTTGAGGCCGAGAAATCAAATCTCTTCTCGAGTCTTTCGAGATGTTCCTGATCGAAAGAATTCATCCATTCCCAGGTCAGCAATGAAGAGGCGGTGTCACGTTGGCCATTCATGACCTCAAAATGGCTGAAGAGCAAAAAAACCTTCTCGTAGCGCTCCAGATTGGGAACGCCATGAGGCGCATAAAAATCAAGTGGATGAGCCAGGACCGTTGGAATTTCGTTCTCAGAAGTGAATTCCAAGAACTCGTAGATATTTCTCCGCAAGACCTTGAGCTTCTCTTCCTGGTTTGGATTGAATCCGTAGGTCAGAACATGAACACCCACATCGAGATCGGGAATGTGGCAGGAGAACTCAGCCCCAGGAAGAACATCAACGCCCTTTTCGAGCAGCTCCCAACAGCTGCGCGCGTTGTTGTGATTGGTAATGGTTGTGGCTGACATCCCCGATTTCCGGAGAGTTGAGAGAAGTCTTTCTGTTGGCAACCAGGTTTCTGGGACTCCAAGAATTCTTCCCAACGCCTCATCTGGAACGTTGCTGTTGTGATCATGACAGTGAAGGTCGATCCGCAGGTGACTCTCACCCACTTTTTCTTGAGCCGCCTCGAATCGCTCTTTAAGGTCACCTTTCAGCCATTTTTGAAAATCGAATTGGATTGTCATACAGCTGCACCTCTCAAGTGTGCAAAGAAACGTTCGCCTCGCAATGAGCACCGCATTTTTGCACGGCGTTGTGACAAAGCCGTTTCGGAGGCCACGTCAGCATCCGTAAGCCCTCTCGGCAGAGAAAGAGTGATTTGTGTTGTTTCTTCTCCGTTCCAAGGCTCAAGTTGCCATCTTGCCCAGATGCCGCGGTTATCGGATTCAAGTGATGCCGTGAGTCGGCCATGGAATGTGGGGGCATTGTGGATTGAGGTCACCTGACCTGGTTCAAGCCAACTCGGCTGCACCCCAGGAAAGAGCACGAGACCCGAAGAGTCCTCGAGAACAATCATCTGCCTTAGGAGATTACAAAACTCGGCTGCAGCCCAGCCGTGATCACCATCACCCATACACCCTCCTTGTGTGCGGGGATTTATTGCTTCTGGCCATGTGACTGTCGGCGAAGCGGCATCAGAAATGGCATGTAATAGGGTTAATGCACGCGGATCTTCGAGTCGTATCAGTACGCGTGCAACCTGTGCCGTGAGGTAGGGATTCAGCCCCGTGTGAAATACACTCTGGAAGAAAAGGCCTTGATGGAAGTGCGAAGCAAGAAGAAACTCAAGTGTCGGGTGCAGCCACGGTTGGCAAATATCGGTGAGCTCCAGCGGATCACAAGCAACGAGATTGCCAATGCACGCGGCATCTGGCCAACGGTATGGGGAAATCGGAAGAACCTGTCCGCCTACTCTTTCAAGTGTTGCAGAAATGGCTCTCCGCAAGCTCGCTGCAAAACTCGCACTCATCCTCTCGAGTGCCTCTGCCTCTTTAGCACGACCCAGCTTTCTCGCAGCTGCCCGACCCAAATGCATAGCTTTCAGTGCCCAAAAGTTGTCCCAAAAATAGTGATCACAACCACCGAAATGTTCCGCTGAAAAGCTTGCCGGTAAGAGCCCTTCGTGCAGAACGCTGCGCTTTGAGGAAGTTAATCGCTGCCGATCGATCCATTGTAATCCACGCCAAACACTCTCAAACAGGTCGCGCTGAAGCTTTGTGTCTCCTGATTTGCGCGCAAAATTAAGCATTGAACACAATGCTATTGCGTGTGAATCGAGCTCACCTGGATGATCAACAAAGGCGCCCGAGGCTTGCTGCCGCTGTGGGTAGGTTTCAATTTTGGTACGGACTTCCTTGAGGAAACCCAAGTTGGAGAAAGCCTCGGAAATGAAATAGGAATCGCGGTACCAATGCGTATGATAGAGAAACGTGCCTGGGCTAAAATGGGTGACATCATCGAAAGCTGGAAGGCGAAGTTTGATAGCATCCAATTGATTCTCGAATTTCTCAACCGGAAGTTTAATACGCGCAGCGCGTAGGTCTTCGAGCCGGAGTTCCTCCTCTCGTGCACGAATGAGGTTGTCTACAGTTGCACGGAGCGGTGACCGAACCTTGCGCTTCTTTTTCTCGGTATCGCACCACACCACAACACCAAGCACGAGTTTCTCGCCCGGCTCCAGCCATCGGTCGTACTCAATCGAGCCTGCCGCAATACCCGAACGTGCATTGATACTTTTCAGGTCTTCAGAGAGAGGCCGCGGCGAAGCATCTTTCATCGGATCACCCGTACCTCGGTCTCCCAGCAAAACGCGCGAGGGGCTCTCCAGAATCTCCACATCCCATTTCTGATTGACCCTCACATAAGAACCCAAATGTTCAAGTTGATTGATATGACCAATAGAGAGCACGTTGTATGGGCGCACTCCAAATCCAACAACCACTTTTGCAGGGGTATCGTTCAGATTCTCAACTGTAATTCTGCACGTGATGCGCATTGATTCATCGATGTAAGTTGCTGTGGCTGTCGACGACCAACACACCGCGTCAACCTGGGGATATTTGGTTTCAATGACAGGAAGCACATCGTCGGCAAGACTCTGCTGAACTCCTGGCTGCAGATAGGGTGGTGCCTGAAGTCTCGAGTCTACCCGCAAATAAGGCAGCAGCGACCAACTGTGAGGCTCAACCGTAATCATGCCAACTGGGTCGACCATGCACTCCAAAGGAGAGGCAGAGTGCCCCAGAGAGGTCCAATTTCGTCTGGAAAGATTGGCTCCCAGTAGCCCAGCTCCCGTGGGAATAAATGCACTCGACCGGGGTTGCCACTGTTCCTCGATCCACAGGGGCCAAACCCAATTTCTGTTTGTGTGCACAGCCAACATATTATTGGCACCAGAGAACAGTACCCAAAGAGCCTGATCTAGAAGAGCAGATGAGCCCATCATTCCTGTCGGTTTACCGATCCACTCGATACTCCTCACGTATGGCAGCAACCAATGCCTGTTCGTGGCCTTAAGGATCCATTGAATTGCCTTGAGTATCATTCCGGGTTGTCCTGTGCTGAGCTGTTCTGCGGCAACACTACACTGCTTCGAGAGTTCTTTAGGAAGCTGAAGGAATGTGACAACTAAGTGAAGTCATTGAGCAACAATGTCATCCACGGATTTGCCTGCATTTTGAAACAAAAAATTCACAATTACAGACTGATTCCCAAAACTATGAGTGCTACCGGAACCCCTAATTAGTACTTTTTTGGGGGACGAAATGACCAGGCTCTCTTTCCTCGACCGCTACCTTACATTGTGGATTTTCTTGGCTATGGCCATTGGAGTTGCAGTGGGCAACCTCCTTCCTGCAGTGCCACGCACCCTGAGCGAAATGAGCTCAGGAGCCATTTCATGGCCGTTGGCATTGGGCCTCATCTTGATGATGTATCCGCCCTTGGCGAAAGTGCGCTACGAGGAGCTTCCGAGTGTCTTCCGAGATTACAAAGTTCTTGGGTTGTCGTTGCTGCAAAACTGGATTGTCGGTCCACTGTTGATGTTCGCATTGGCCGCAATCTTTCTTCCTGACAAGCCCGAATATATGGTGGGTCTCGTGATCATTGGCCTTGCGCGCTGCATTGCCATGGTGATTGTTTGGAATGACCTCGCCAAAGGAAACACTGAATACTGCGCTGGACTCGTGGCGTTCAACTCGATTTTTCAGGTTCTCTTTTTTCCGCTCTATGCATGGTTGTTGGTCACCTGGTTACCAGAAGTGCTTGGCCTGCACTCCATGAAAATCGAGATCTCGATTGCAGAAGTTGCAAAAGCCGTTGGAATTTATTTGGGTATTCCGTTTGCCGCGGGAGCAGCAACGCGCTTTGTTTTAGTCAAAGCGAAGGGTAAAGACTGGTACCATAGTGTATTCGTGCCACGCATCAGCCCCATTACCCTTATTGCTTTACTCTTTACAATCGTGGCCATGTTCTCACTCAAGGGTGAGCTCATCCTCGACATCCCGACCGATGTTGCGCGTATCGCACTTCCGCTGGTCATTTATTTTGTGATGATGTTCTTTTTCTCCTACTTTGCCAGCCGCAAAGCGGGAGCCGACCACTCACGTAGCACAACCCTTTCGCTCACGGCTGCATCCAATAATTTCGAACTCGCCATTGCCGTTGCGGTCGCAACCTTCGGTTTAGGATCAGGACAAGCTTTTGCAGCCGTCATCGGCCCTCTCATTGAAGTTCCTGTCCTACTCATTCTTGTGAAGGTTGCGCTGCGCTTGGGCAAAACCACACCCCCAACACCTGCAGGAGCATGAATCATGAAAATTCTTTTTTTGTGCGTTGCCAATTCAGCACGCAGCCAGATGGCTGAGGGTCTAGCGCGCGCGTTTGTGAAGCCTGGCATTGAGATCCTCAGTGCCGGCTCCAAGCCTTCAACAGTGAATCCCTACGCCATAAGAGCATTGCAAGAAATTGGAATCGAAATTGGCCATCATTCTTCCAAGTCCGTGGATGACATCGACCCGGCTGGAATCGATATTGTCATTACTCTTTGTGCAGAAGAGGTTTGTCCTGTTTTTCTCGGAAAAGCACAAAGGCTGCACTGGCCGTTTGGTGACCCAGCAGGAGTGGGAAGCACAGACTCCGAAAAGCTAGAGGCTTTCCGGAGCGTGCGCGACCAAATCAAGAGTCGATTGAAAGATTGGTTGGCGAAAGAGGGGTTGCTCAACCCCAACCAGAATTGAATAGAGCGACATCACTCGATGTCGCGTACCTCATCCAAGTTTACGCGAAACAGCTTCGGTACGAACGACCGTGATGACAGCTTGGCAAAATCATTGAAGGTGTCGAGACACTGAAAATGATACTTGCCTTCGGAAGTAATCTTGTTCGCACGGCACAGGGAGACTCCGCCGTCTCCGCGCGTCAAGCGCCCCATCCGATATCCAATGTATTTCGGAGTTGTGATCACAAGCTCGTACAACTTCGAAATCTGCCATGTCGTGCCCACGCCAATCTCAAGTAAAGTCTTGGGGTCGATGGTGGTCAGGTTGATGGCAGCACCGTTCGTTCCGTAGAAGCGAAATCGCATTTCATCGACCTTGATAGCCTCGGAAATGAATCCGACTTTATCTAGGTAATCCTTACAAATTTCCGGGAGAGTGTTCCTATAAAATCCCGTCAATTTGATAGAATCGAAGTACTCGCGTTTGGGACGTGTGTAGCTGAAATCAACCCGCTGGGCTCGGTCAAAGGACACACCTACCGAAATGGGTGAATTCCCTTTACCCAGAGCATCGATCAAGCCAACGCGAGCGCTTCCTGAAATCTGAAACGAGTTCGATTTCATTGGAAGCTCGGTGTTGTCGAGCACTCGCAGCTGTGTTGGCGTGCCTCCTACCGAGTTTGGAAAACAAGACTCCGGCGGAGCAATAAGCTGCATCTCATAAGGTGAGCCACCCACCAGCGTGCCTGTGCCTGCAAACTCCAATGGCGTCTCGTAGGGAATGAAGCCAACATTAAGAACCTCACCTCGTAGCAGCTGCTCCGGATCGGCAGTGCCGCACGCTGCCAGATGCAGCGCTCCTATCGAACAAAAAACTAAACCACGCATGTTTTCTCCCTCCTTGTCATGCAAAAAGGAGGATCGGAACAAGCACGGCAATATTTACCTAGAAAAAGTGTAATTCGATTTTGTTGGGTGTGGGCAAAGCTATGATTTTTACTGAATTTCAGAAGCCTTGGAGAGGAAACGGAGACCACAAGTTTATTTTATTTACCGCAAAACAAACCGCATCAGCGGCCACAGCGAATCCAGCGCTTTGATTCTGCGTAGCTGATTCCAGATCCAATCGCGCTCATGCATGCAGATCCAACCCCATCCCCTAGAAATCCAGCAGCCATTCCACCGGCCCAAATCAAAAGCTTGAGTTCTTGAAGTCCTGGAATACCAATACTAGCAACCTCATAAGGTGCTCTCTTTCCGGTCGCGAAACTTGAGATCGCCCAATCTTCGATCCCCTTGTCACATTGAGGCCCCGCGACAACTTTGCTTTGCGTCGTCTTCCTCACGAAATCATCGGAAAGGATATCCTTTTGCAATTGAGCTGGGCGTTTGCTGAGTTCCTTCAAAATGATCAAAGCGCGCTCGCACGCTTGTGTACTCATTTGGCACTGCACTCCGGAACTCAATGCAAGCAAACAAGGATCGACCTTTGAAGACACCGAAGACGCCTGGCGTGCGTTCACGTCGGAGAGTGGGCTCAGCAGCCGACAACCACTGGTCATCGACACCATAAGCAAAAATGAAACAAGAAATCCGCAACGAATTGAGAGATACTTGATCAAAATGCTCTCCCCTCCTCTCATTGATCGAACCTCCGTGACTGCTGACTCAAACCCTCGAACACGAACCCTTCCTCAATGCAGATCCGTCCGGTTATCGGTCTCGCTTTTACGAATTTGATTGGAATTTTTCTCCATTCCTCGCACTCTCT
>JBILKM010000068.1:0-9355 GCA_044376695.1 Silvanigrellaceae bacterium | reverse complement strand
TGCCAACTGATCGGATTTTGGATTCCGGCATCATTCCTTATTCGGCTAATGAATTCGATCTCTCTGCGCTTCTTGAGATGTGTGATCCGCGCAGAACGGTGGAGCTCGGTCGGAGTTGTGTTCATCCCGCTCATCGCAATGGTGCAGTTCCCAAGATTCTCTGGAGTGCATTGGCAAAGTACATGATCGATCAGGGTCGTTCCGATGCCTTTGGGAGTGTCAGTGTTTTTGGTGCAACTCACCCACAAGCGGCCGGACTGGTGGATTATTTTAAGTCTCAGGGAGCTTGGTCGGAGACCATTCAGTGTCCCGCCCTTGTTCCGGTCGTTGCGGAATCTCAGGTTCTGAAAGAGGAACTGAAGGCGGTGGTACCTCCTCTGCTGCGCTCATATTTGATGTTGGGAGCAAAATTGTACGGCGGCCCTTCCCACGACCCCGTTTTCCGTTCTCATGATTTTCTGATTCATTTCTCAACCCGAACCATGTCAGAACGCTGCCGGCGCAGTTTCTTTAGCACTCTCGGATGAGGGGTTGTTGGGTCAGATTTATTTGACAGTCTTTGCGAAGAAATCTTCGCCATTCGCACAAACACTCACCAGAAAATCGAGGAGGGTGATGTGCCTGCGGCAGGCTCGCTGCACCCGGTGTGGCGCGAGTGGATGAAACCAGCCTAATTTTTTAAAGGCATTCCAGGGAGCCTTTTTCAGCCAGTTCCAACTTCCCATTTCGAGCGTGAGCGGCATGAACAAGGGGCCGCCCCGCTTCATGTTTTCCACAATGAGGTAGTCCCACAAATCACCGTCGGTCTGATAGCTATCGGACTGTTTTTCAAAAGTATAAATGTGGTCTGGGAACGAGTCATTGAGTGCCCGCTCGAGTGCAGCATATTGTTCAAAATGCGGAGGCGGCGCAGAGGTCATAGACCAGGGAGTCCAAACCCGGTCACGTGCTCCAAATCCGCTGTGTAGGTCGAGCGCGATAACTCCTGCCGAGGTTTCGAGAAGGTTTTCGACCACTCTTATGAGCGCTCGGCTTTCCGGTGCGAGGTCACCCGTTCCTTTGTAATAGGGCAGCGCGGGCGAAAGAGTCTGCCCCCCTAGAAACGGTACCGGAGACTCAGCCAGGATCGGTGCATTGCGCATCAGGTCGATGCCTTGATCCGTGGCACGCCGCCCTTGAAAAATGCCGGTGGGGTTCAAAGCGGGTAGAGCAACGATGCGTGCCGTGCTCAGCATTTTTCGCACACCACTGTTCCAGCGTGCAGTTTCAAGCAAGTGGGACAGGTGGTGCAGGAGAATGGTTACGCCAATCCACTCTAAGCCATGTACACCCGCAACAAGCAGAAGCGTGTAGCGTGCTTTTGGTGGAGCTGTTTCGCCATTCAACTCAATCAAATGAATGTCGAAGGCGCCATCTTCGCAGTGAACGGTATCCACCTTCGAGTGCATAATCTCGTCACGGTATTGAACGATAAAATTGTCAATATCAGCTAGGACAGGCATTGTTGACCGCCAGGCATACGTTCTGAAGAGTGGCCCGTGCCATAATGTGTGGATGATAGTCGGCAATTACCGGCGTCCAGATCCCACTTACACTGACTCGAATATGCCTTTCCCCGAGTGTGCGCAAAAGGTGGGGCAGCAGACTGGTGTCGTCTGTCCAAGCGCGCTCAGCCTGATTTTCAAAAGCGAGTCCTAAACAAAGAATCGCATCCAACTGTGCGCGTTGGGCTATCCAAGCGTGTCCGCGAGTCCACGCTTTCAGATCCGGAACCGCTGCAGCAGTTGTTGTACCCTCGGGGAAAATAGCAATGCTCGAGGCTTGTTGACGTGCAAGACATTTTCTCAGCGCACACGCCCTTCCCATCAACGATTCTCGTTCTACGAAAACGCAGCCAAGTGCGCGTGCCACCCATCCGAAAACTGGC
This sequence comes from Silvanigrellaceae bacterium, assembly GCA_044376695.1. Classification (GTDB taxonomy): domain Bacteria; phylum Bdellovibrionota_B; class Oligoflexia; order Silvanigrellales; family Silvanigrellaceae; genus RFOM01. The sequence goes on along the minus strand of JBILKM010000068.1, from coordinate 7,428 downwards.
CATCCAGCGACCTCAGATTTTGCAAGAAAGATGCATGGATGAATTGCGCAGATGATAAGAATGTCGAGGTAGCTTACATGATTCGCAACAATCAATAAGCGCCTTCGTGAAGCAGAGGGCATACTTGGGAGTTGCAATTGAACCTGAATTCCGCAGCCCCAGAGGATCATTTTAAAGAAGAATGAGGTCACTTTGCTGCGCACATTGGCGAGTCCTGGGAGCAACAATAAAATGCAATTGAGCAGCAAGGAAGCTTTCAGGATGAAAAGAATGCGGAGCAGTGCGCGGAGCTTTTTTGGCATGGGGAAAGACCTCTCCACGATATTTTTACAGGATGAGTATGGGGTGATTTACGGGCGACCCGCCAGCCTTCGCTGTTGAGGAGTTGTGAAATTTTTGAAACACATGACCCCCATGCTTGCCCTAATTTCTTGCTTTTTGTTGGTGCTTGTCACAGGGAGTTCACCACTCCTCTTTGCGTCTTACAAGCTCTTTGAGTTATGACTCGGAAGTTCTTTGGATCATCAAGGAGGTTCTTCAAAATGATGCGTAAAGCTCTTGTTTCTACGGTGGCTGCACTGGCCGCTTTTTCTACCGTGGCCTTCGCTGCAGCTAAAGGTAAGGCAAATAAGGAGACTTTGCCTGTTTATAAGCCGACTTCGGGTGTCACCGGAACGCTTAAGTCGATTGGCTCCGACTCCATGAACAACGAAATGGCTCTGTGGTCTGAGGCGTTTCGCAAATTTTATCCCGGCGTGAAAATCGAAGTTGAAGGCAAGGGCTCTGCAACAGCTCCCACAGCTCTCATCGAAGGTACCGCTCAGTTCGGTCCCATGAGCCGCCCAATGAAGAATGAAGAAATTTCTGCGTTCAAGACCAAATTCGGATATGAGCCCACAGCTATCAAAACATCACTCGATGTGTTGGCTGTCTATGTACACCGGGACAACCCCATCAAATCTTTGAGTCTGCAGGATGTCGACGCTATTTTTTCCAAGACACGTAAGAGCGGCGCAAAAAAAGACATTACAACCTGGGGTGACCTTGGCTTGACGGGCGAATGGGCGAATAAACCGATTCAGCTTTATGGCCGCAACAGTGCCTCTGGAACCTATGGCTATTTTAAAGAGCACGGCCTCGCAAAAGGCGACTTCAAAGACACAGTGAAAGAACAGCCCGGCTCAGCTGCAGTTGTGCAGGGTGTTGCTACCGACAAGTTCGGAATTGGCTACAGCGGCATTGGTTACAAAACCGACGCAGTGAAGGCTGTCCCGCTTTCACTCAAGCCTGATTCGGAGGTCATCCCAGCAACTGAAGAAAACGCTCTCGCTGGAAAATACCCTCTGGGTCGCTATTTGCTCGTCTACATCAACAAGGCTCCCAAGCAGGATCTTGATCCCGCCCGCCGTGAGTTCTTGCTGTATGTGCTTTCGGCTGCTGGCCAGGAAGCTGTCGTGAAGAATGGCTACATTGCACTGCCGCTCAAGGTCATCCAAGAAGAGCGCGCAAAGGTGGGATCTGTTAAAGGAGGCTGATACAATCTCCTCTCTGGATCACAAACCAGCGTATTATCTGAAATGCCCCGCAATAGCGGGGCATTTTTATTTTCCGCTGTAGTCAGCGCAGTTCGATTCGCTGGTGCAGATACGCACACCTGGGCAGGGCACATCAGCAGTGCGGTACGTTTCCTTAAAATTAGCGACTGAAAGTGGCTTTCGGCAGTCGTTTTTTGAGCGAGCATAACCTGCGAAACCAGGAGCCAATTTGTAAATTGTTCCCGAGAACCATTCACACGCCGTGAGGGCCATGGCTTCGGCTGATTCAGGCGAAGGCGCTCTGGCCAAAAACCGTGTGCTCGTGCCGCCCATCCATCCCCCTTTGTATTCGCGATGAACAAGGCGGGCTTCGTATTGAGCTACATAATTACAACTTTTTTTGCTCTTGTCTTGGATGCTCAATGAGCCTTTTACCGCGGAAACAAAATTCACTTTTCCGCTAGAAGATTGGATGTCGGGTTTCACGAGGGCATCACTCACGCTGCTCGCGTTCGCAGTACCTGTGACTGCAGACTTCAGGTGCGTGACCGATTTAAATTGTGCGAGTTCCGAAAGGTGCGCAACCACATTCGCCGCCGACCAACGTAGAGCTCCGGCAAGCGTGCGGGTGGAATTGACCACGAGAGTCATTGCAGCCTGGCTGAGTTTGGTTGGGCCATCGCAGAAAAAGCGAACCTCTCCGGCCGCAATGGGTCGTGTGCAGTCGAGCACATAAATACCCCCTGCTGCGAATGCCGCGGCCGCAACCTCTGCGGAAATTCCCACTCCATAAGCCGCTCCAACGGCCACAGGTAGGAATTGAGTGTCTGCCTCAGTCTGATCAACAGGTTTTGAATCGGGTTTGCAAGCCAACAGGCCACCCAGGCTCGCGGCAATAAGCGCAAGATTCAACGTTCGCTTCATTCGAAACCCCTTCCCTTCTTGAACCAAAGAGGTTTCGGTCGTTGCCGATATTTTTTAACAAAAAACTAAATTGGGTAGAAAAAAAATAATTCCTCAAATTTTGGTGAATTTGGGACGATCCCAGTCGGGGAACGCGAAAGGGTGATGGATATGATGAAGCTTCTCCCATTTGGTCTATTATCGTTGATTTCGGGACTTACAGGCTGCGGCCCGGTTGGGGGCCAAATCCAGGGTGGCGTGCAGAATGCGAAAAGTCCTAGAGAAACGGCCCAGGACAGCCTAACGAGCCGCAAGGTCACCTCTGGTTGGGTGAGGCTTCAGGGTGAATGGGTGCAGCGGCAATACGAGGTGCGGGGAAGCGTGGCCTATGTCGATGGGCATATTCGCGTGCCCGAAGGGTCTTTTCGGGACACCCGTCCAGCCGACGAGCCGCAAACTGCGCTTGGCTTGGTTGCCCAAAAGGCAGCTTCTGGAGGCAATGCCATCGACACGCGTTTTCTCTGGCCTGGGATGCGCGTTCCGTATCGGATTGCAGCTGATGTCGATGAAATTCGCCGGCAAGCAATTATGAGCGCGATTGCGCAATTCACGGAACGAACCCCAATCCTGTTCGAGCCTGCTGTATCAACAGACCTTCGGGTGATGAATATTCGATTTGATCCCGAGGCACCTCCGTGTGCTGCGGCCGCGTTGGGCTTTCAGCCCACTTTTATCTCAAGTGCTGCAGATGCTAATGACATCATCATGGCGAATTTAGATGCGTGTAAGTTCGATTTGCGACTCTCTGCGAATATAACTCATGAGATGGCGCACGCCATTGGCATGGATCATGAATGGTCACGTCCAGACCGCGACGACTTCCTTGGCTTCAACACAAGCAACATGAGATTTCCCCAAGGGGCCGGTTTCAATGACGTCTTCTACAAGACAACTGATCGATATGTTTCTGGAGTGTTCGATCCGAACGCGATCACGATGTACTTTCCCTACCTCTTCTCACTCGCGGTGACTCCATCGATTCCTCTGATCTATCTGAAGAATGGTTCTGATCCGAATGCAAATCCGCCGCGTTACAATGTGGATTTTTCACCGATGGAGCTCAGCAGAGGCGACCGTGTCTCCATTTCTGAGTTGTATGCTTCGCAAGGGGCACCCATTATTGGAAATTTGTCCGACATTTCCATGCCACTGAATGCGAGTCAGAGTGTCGATTTTTCTATTGCGATCGCAGCTCCCGCAGCGGTTTCTTGCAGCAGTGTCAGTGTATCTCCCCTGGATGCGACGGTTTTGAGTGCAGCAGTGACGACCGTGAGCCCGGGGATGTGCCGCATCACTCTGGCATCGAAAGCCAAACCTGGCTATGCAGAGGTTGAAGTGAAGCTTGCGAAGAACCCTGGCAGTGCAAAGCCTCAAGCATCGAGTCGGGTCTTCACGGTGAAGCTAGGTAATCCCGTGGCTACGCCGGGTCCTGTTCAGCTCGCCACGAGAGTCTTCACCCTAAACCTTCCACGGCAAAGAACAGTTTCGGCCATTAAAGTGACCGATGCAGATGTGGGCGAGAAGTTTACGTTTTCTTTGTCTGGTCCTGATGCGGCATCTTTTGTTGTCTTGGGTGGCCATTTGGTAAGTTCAGTTACGCTATCAAAGCAGAAATATGATTTGACCATAACGGCACGTGACCGCTCAGGGCTCACGAGTGCGTCAGCTGTCTCTGTGTGCGTTGATCCTGCGCAGTGTCCAGAGCCTCCCATTGCCATTGATGGTGAGAAGAAACCAGATCCATCCGAAAAGGACGGACGAATTGTTGTTGATGCCGACAAAGGCGTTGCGCCGATGTGGATAAATTTCAGAACGGAGGGATTTGCGCCCCCATCCTCTGGAGGACCAGAGTTGGAGTGGGTTTTTGAAAGCGGCCTCTCCGTTAAGGCAGAAAAAGTTTCCAGATATTTTGTGAAGCCTGGGGAAGTGAGGGTGAATCTGAAGATTACTCATCAAAACGGATCTTCATATTTCAAGAGTCAAACGATAACTCTCGCATCTCCGAGCAAATGATTTAGATTCTGGAGGTTCGTGTGAATTATTTATTTCTGAAGCTTATTCCAGTGCAAATGTTTATCTATAACTCTTTTCTTATTTCTGGATGTCAGGAAGGTATGGAGAAGAACGAGATCGTGGCGGTCTCGTACAAGAAGCTAGATGAGAACAAGCAATTGGATCAGAATTCGCTCGTTTCTTGCAAGACCTCCACCGGAATCTCACTGCAACAGTGTGATTCGAAGCTGAAGTTGTCCTGTACCAGAAATTTTTCGGGTGAGTTCTGCATGCAATATCTGAGTTCAGGTGAAGCGCGGATGTGGGGGCCGTACTAATCTACCAGCCCCCTGAAGCTGAACTCACCGGCTTGACGTGCAGGTTTGTACCCATTCGGAATCACTTATTCCGCAATACCTGCGATTATAGTGGAAATTGCACCAATCTTTGGTTTTGTCCTTCGCAGGACTATTTGCGCAGTCGTTGCCACCTGGATTCGCTGAGCCTGCGGTTGTTTTGCAGGCACCGATCCATTCGCTGTCGGGCACTCCGCAGTAGCGACGGTTGAAGTGGAATTTACACCACTCCGTGATTTGCGCTTTCGCGGGACTGTTTCCGCAGTCACTCGCGGATGCTTGGGGTGCATTGCACATGCGGCTGAGCTTTTCTCCAACGCCCTCAGCCCAGCAGCCACCGTCGCAAGCTTTGCCCCAGTTGCGCTCACGGCAACATGCCCGAAGTTCAGGAATAGCAGGTTCACTCCCCTCGCGGCATCCTGCGGCTGTTTGAGGTGAAGATCCTGTCACTCTGGGTGCGGGCGTCCCGGGAGGGATTACGGAGGCAGTCACTGCTGGCACCGGTTTTTGCACGGTGCGGATATCTCCGCCCTTCGGAGTGCAGGCGAAGAACAGCAACAACAGAAACTGCATCACAAAGACAAAGAATCCAGGTTTTATCCCGAGCTTCACGCGAACTCTCCTGGGTTGAGGGTTTAAGTTTTTCAGTTTGCTCAGTGAATCATAGCAGATTTGAAACAACCCGCCGTCCGGATGTTGAAAAACTGATGCATCCGCGCAACGGTTTCCTGACTGCCCAGCTCGGTGACTCACCCGAAAAGTCGGGCTAGACTTCCCGGAGTTTATCCAAAACCTATAATCGGCGGGTGATTCTCTCATGCAAAAGAGATTGAAACGAGCTCTGCTTTTTTGCTCTTCCCTCCCCCTCGCAGTGGGCGCAGGAGAGTCTTTCGCAAGTGACGATCTCGCCTTAAAGGCAGGTCTGGGTGTGGCGGTACAGAGTGACGGTAACTATTCTCCCCTAGTCGATCTCAAGATGAACCTGAAAAGCTGGATTTTCAATGCAAATGTGTCCGGATACTCGGAATCAAAAACAAAGGTAACTCACGCTTTGGCGGGACTGCTCTATAGTGTTCCGCTCACTTCAGGAAGTGTAGGTTCACTCGAGAGCGAGTTCGGTGTTGGTGCGCTGATGGCCCAGACTTGGGCCGAAAACAAGACCGAGCGGATGGTGACTTACAATTTTCCGCTAGGTTTGAATTGGACAATCTTGAACTCCACCGGTGTCGTTCTCGAAGCGAATTGGAAGTCGTGGATCTTTGCCTCCCATCCATACATTCCATTTGCTGCGTTGCTCTCTCACGACCGCTTCACGACCCTCACGGTTTCTGCGGGGGTTTCACTGTGAATAGCATAAAAAATCAAATTTTAGTTTTTGCATCTTCTGCGATCGTCTTATCGCAAGCTGAGGCAGGAGGCCATCGGATTTCGGCAGGCGCCTATGCAGGAAGAGGTGGGGCCAATCCAATTTCCTTTGGAACCCCTGCCGAGTTTTCATACACGTACATCAATGATGCGCGGAGTCGAGAGTTTATCCTGGGGATAGTACCAGGAATCGGTTATGCAGCGCGATTCGAGCCGAGCAAAAATTGGGCGGTCTCGGTCGGCGGAATTCTCGGAATAGGCGGGACTCCATTTGTGGGACCTTATGCAGGCTTTGCCTGGGAGTTCTGGTGTCCACTCAACGCAGTTTGTCTTTCTCTTGATTACCGTGCCGCCACGGCACTCTACTCAGAAAAAAAGGTCATCTCTGGTATCAGCTCCATCTCTTTGGGAGGCACGCTGTGGTCCAAGTAATTCAGATCGCCCTTTTGTTTTTTTTCGTGCAGTCCCATCTTGCGGGCGCATATGTTTTTGCGCGGGATACCTATACGGGTGAGCCTGTGCGACAGCGTGTGAGTGCCGAATCTCCGCGTGTCTATTTCTACGTCAGTGGCAACGTCCCTGAATTTAAATCGAAGGATAAGTTTCTCGACGGAAAGTACGCATCGCTCGATGATAAGGAATTTTTTAATGCTCTTGTTCAGGAATCTCTGCAGCGCTGGACGGATGTAGAAGATGCCTACATTGAACTTGCGCTGGCAAGCGAAGTTGGTCCAGGCACCAACCAGGAAGATAAAATCAATAATATTAGTTTTTCATCAGGCTCATGGAGCGACGCGGGAAGTGCGTTGGTCGTTCCTGGTGATTCAGAAGAGGATGCTCGGTATATTGTCGACTGCGATATCTCACTCGATTCAGACACAAATCCTGAGACACTCGCCTTCACAGTTCTGCATGAAATTGGTCATTGTATGGGTCTTTGGCACCCGCACTACTCCACAAAGTCTGTGATGAGTTACGCCACAATCAGCAAAAAATTCGAGTTAACGCTGGACGATAAGGCTGGTCTCACAGTTCTATATCCCGTGCAATACGAGAAAAGAAAGCACATGATTCCGTTGTGCGGAAACATCGCCGCGCCGGGGTCAAATTCCAACCCGAGTGCATTGGTGTTGTGTCTTTTGGCGCTGCCTATGTTGATAATTCTGCAGCGCCGCGAAAAATATAGAAGAAATTTTATTGATTCACGTCCGCAAATC
>JBILKM010000031.1:0-34643 GCA_044376695.1 Silvanigrellaceae bacterium | reverse complement strand
GGACAAGATGTATTACGCATTAAATCTCGGTACCTTTGATTTCTTTGCAGGTCTTTATCCATCCATTGCAGGCTCCCTTGCTGGAAATCGTGGCTCAGATTCTTTTCAAAAATGAGCTGGTCGTTCACGAGAACCTTTATTGCAGATAGGTTTCTACGGTCGGTCTCATAGCGGCGGAATTCCCTCTTCGTGCAGGTGCGAAGGCCGAGGAATCCACACCGATAAGATGTCGAAAATTGTTCGTTCTCAAAAGTTGTTCCATGCTTCTCTATGCGGATAAACTGCAGCTCTTGCAGATAGCGGCCCGAGAAGGAATTTGTCACGAAACCACCTCCAGGGCGGAAAAGTCCGTTTTCCTCGGAAACAGAGTGAACCATTCCGCGTCCAAAGGAGAATGAGAACGCTCTGCCATTACCACTTCCCTTTGCTTCCTCGCCGGTTCCCCAACTCTGGCGAGGAAGTGCCCGGCCTTCAATCCGCACCTCGAGTTTCTCAACCTTGGCAAACGCCCAGCAGCCAAGCTTTTCTTGTCCGGAGAGCGCCTGTTGAAGATTATTGTTGCGCGATGTTTCTCGGTTGTAGTCCTCGGTCAATGTCGCAATCTGTGCTTCACTGAGGCTTGCATGGATTGGGGCGTTCCTCTCTGCCTCCTTTGAAAGTTCCTCGACCTCTTTGCTCGAGACGATGCACTTGCTTCGTTTTTCCTCGTTGTAGATATACCCATCAATAGCATCCAGCTTGAGAAAATGTCCGCCACTCCGAAAGGTCAGGTCGTTTTTTGAAAAAAGAGGCCTACCGTTGAGCGCGAGTTCAAATGCTCCAAATTCTGAGACTCTATTGCTGGTATTGGAGCAGTTGCTTTTGTCATCGGGAACAATCACAACTTCGAGATCTTCAATCTCCAAAAGTTTGGGAGAGCGCAGCTGTGATTGTGCAGGCAAAGGGCGCAGATTTGGACGGCAGGTATCGCCCTTCATCGGGCCCCAGGTCAGGAGCTGTGCCGTACCTGAGCCCACTTCGTTCGTTCGCCACATTCCTCCCTTTGTGCTCAGGTAGACTTTTGTCCCCGGAGGAGGCTGAACCGAGAGTTTGTATTCTGCACCAACGAGTGCGTTTGGATCTACGCCCGACACACACCCAAGAACCTTATTCGAGTCATCGGCTCGCAATGGGCTCGAAAGCGGACACTCCAAGATCTGCTTTTGATAGCGGAGACACAGGGCAGTGTTGACTTCCTTGATTTTGATAATTCTCTCGATCTGTTGCTTTCTATCGAGGGCAAGCGAATTCTTTTGGACGTCGGCAGAAGTTGCTTTTGCCCCACGTGTCGCTGGATCAGGAAGCGCTGTTGAGCAACCGAACAAAACAAAGGAGACCAGAGTCAGAGCTCTGAGCATGGTTATCCCCCAAGGAAATAAAAATATACGTACTTTTCGGATTTTCGTGTTCAGAAATTGATAAATCGGCATAACAGGCGAATATGTAGCAAGAAAAAGAGGCGTTTAAATCTCTGTCTCGTTCCCGATTTTAAGATTGTACTTTTTAGAATGAAAATCCGAAGTCGGTGTTATCCACGCAGACTCATGGAGTCGGGTTGTCAGTGTTTTATTGGAACGCGGCTTTGTTTAATCTAAGAACTTTTGGACGATTTCCGAACCTTTCGGATTTTCGAAGAGCGCAGCATGTCCGCCTTCGAGCTCCACGAACTGCGCATTGCGACACGTTGCGCACTCGGCAATCTTGCTTTTGAGAATCGGCCACGAGGTTAATTGTAGCTTCGTGTCGCCGAGGCCTTGGACAAAGAGAATTTTACTTTTGAAGTTCTGAATGTGGCTCAAGAGTGACCTTTGTTCATAGGCCGATGCGTTAACTCGGGTGCTTCCGAATCTCGCGCTCATTTTCTGGCAATAGTCCGACGCCGGTATTTTCTTGCTTTCCTCAAGTTCACACCGCAGCTTGAAGTTCAGAGGGCCCGGGGCATTTGCAATGACACCATCAGTGTTGTGAAGGGTGTTCAGTCGGGTGACGAGATAGCCTCCTTGAGAGTGACCAATGAGGAAGATTTTTCTGATTTCAATATCAAGTGCTCGAGGTGCATCTTTCTTGAGCCAGAGAAGAGCGGATTCTGCAAACTTAAAGTTATCTCCCATCAGGTGATTCTCTTGGGGATAGGAAACACTGACGTAAAGTGCATCGTCTCTCTGAACTAATTTTCTGGTCATTGCGAGAGTCTTTTTGGCAGCCCCCAACGACTGCTGGTCTGATTCAACCGTCCCATGAAAGATTAAAAACGCATCGGCGAACCGTGTCCTTGGTTTATGAATAACGAAATCGACGCCGATGTTGCCTGTTTTTAGCTTTAGCGCGGCACCTGTGACGCCGGTTTCGGCCTCAGATGCTTTTGGAAGAGTGCGACAGGATGTCAATCCTATTGCATATATTATGAGTAAAAATGGGGATAAATATTTCATTCAAAAATGTTCCACATCCGCTTGTACCAGGGCCTAGGAATGGCAAACTCGACCCAGAGTTCCTTGTTGGTGCTCAAAGCTACCGTGAGTGGCAGCTTCCACTCAACAATTTTGTCTTTCACAAGAAATTCGCCATTCGATGCGTAGATCTTCTCTGCCTCGAAGATTTGCCTGAATGTTCCACCTGCAAAGATCAATTTCATCACGTCCTCTTCGCGCATATCTGCAACGCGAGAGCCCATTTGAAGATCAAGTGAGCCCCGCCTTTTGAGATCTCCTTCGTCAAACTTCAATGTTCGAGTCATTCTCATCTTGTTGGCGCCAATCTTTTTGAAGACAACCCCATTTGCGAAAAGCTCTTCTGCACTCTTTTCAGAGGAAGATTTTGAATTTAGTTTATCGATGCTGCCTTTTTCGGCGAGTAAATCATAGTCCAGAGGACCTTGAACAGTCAGTCGACAGGTAATGTGCATGTCGGAGACCTCGACCTTGCTCTCGAGCTTGAGATTCTGGACTTGAGTCATCTTTAATTTCTGAAAATCTTCGCAGATGTCTGAATCCTTTTCGCCCTCATTGCCAATCGTAAGCAGTTCTTTCGGAAATCTAAATGCAATGTCAGCGGAAAATGTATCCTTACCGAGCACAATCTTATTTTCAATGTCGAAGCATCCTGGCAGAGCGAGTGCAAGTGTGGATGCGAGAATTCTCATTTTTTTCAGAGGATAATTCGACACGTGAGATACCTCGGTCAGAAGGCGGCGTTCTCGTTCTATCCGAGTCTCCGCAAATGCCTTTTGTTTTGTTCGTCTTCCGATCTATCGACTGCACAGAGTCAAAATTTATCTAATAATTTCTTTAAATGAGTTCCGGGGGTTGGCAGAAGGGAGATTCTGCTGGCGGATTTGTTTTTTCACTTGGCTCAGTGCGACAGAACGGCCGAGCGTTGACGGGCACTGTTGGCAAACGGAAATCCTGTGTTGCTAGTCATCCAGGCAAGAGTGCTGTAGCATTTTCTCTGCAAAATCACATCCCCTCCGAATCTGAGAGAGCAACCTATGTCGGTTCCACATATTCAGGCAGTGCACTTGCGCAAGCAGTATAAAGAGGTACTTGCCGTGTGCGATGTCAGCTTCAGTGTTGAACGGGGCCAATGTTTTGGGCTCCTCGGGCCCAATGGTGCAGGCAAAACTACGACCATTGAGATGATGGAGGGCGTGACTGCACCCACATCGGGTCAGGTTCTCTATTTGAACCAACCCCTGACTCGCTCGTTACAGCATAAAATTGGGATACAGTTTCAGAACACGTCCTTGCAGGATTTTTTGAGCGTCCGAGAGTGTCTTGAGTTGTTTGCGAGCCTTTACCGGAATCCAAGAGATATTGCTGAGCTGATTCGCTTGTGTGCACTTGAGGAGTTTCTGGATCGAGACAACCGCAAGCTTTCGGGGGGCCAACGTCAGCGGCTACTTCTTGCGCTCGCGCTCATCAACGATCCAGAGCTTGTTTTTCTCGATGAGCCAACGACGGGCCTCGATCCGCAGGCGCGCCGTAATCTTTGGTCGCTTGTGGAGAAAATTAAAGCAGAGGGAAAGAGCATCATCCTGACGACACACTACATGGAAGAAGCATATGTTTTGTGCGATCAAATTGCGATCATGGATAAAGGCAAGATCATAGCACAGGGTGAGCCCAAGAATCTGCTCAGAGAGTATTTTGAAGGGCAATATATCGAGATTCCGGAAGAGGATTTGCTGGGTCTTCCGCCGGAATCGTTTGGCTTCAGCTATCACAAGAAGAACAATAATTTTGAGTTCCACGTTGCCGACGTGAAGTCTGCACTCGCATTGTTTATTCAAAAAGACATCAAACTGAATCGAATGGCCGTTCGTTCAGCAAGCTTGGAGGATCTTTTTCTCCATCTGACAGGCAGGGAGCTCCGTGAATGAAAAGATTTCTTGCCCTCTTGGGTGCACGCAATAAGGAATTTGTGAGAGACCGTGGCTCTATGGCTTGGAGCCTGCTTTTTCCATTGTTAATTGTTATTGGCTTTTCCTTCGCTTTTTCGGGAGGCCAACAAGACGTTTTCAAGGTGGGAGTCGAGGGCTCAGCGTCAGTTTCCTCCGGTAAGTCCCCTTCCTCCTCTGAATTTCTTGCAACCAAATACATTCAGTTCGTCGAGGTTCAGGAGCTGCAGCCCGCACTCGAAAAGCTCAAGAGGCATCAGTTTGACATGGTTGTCTCCTGGAAGGAGTCGCCCAGGTACTGGATCAATTCCACGTCTCCCAAGGGTTATCTGCTCGAAAAGATCATGTCAGGACAGACCTTGAGCAGCAGCATGGCACGGGAACAAGTGAGCGGCCGAGAGATTCGATATGTAGATTGGTTGTTGGCTGGATTGTTGAGCATGAACGTCATGTTTGGTTCACTTTTTGGTGTTGGATATGTGATTGTCCGTTACCGCAAGGCTGGCGTTCTCAGGCGCATAAAGACCACTCCTGTCAGCGCATTTGAATTTCTGGCTGCGCAGGTAGCGAGTCGCTTGATGTTGATGATGGTCATGTGTGTCATTGTCCTCGCGGGATGCCGCTGGCTCCTCGATGTTCAGATGGTTGGAGCCTACAGTGACCTTTTTGTCGTTTTGTTGCTGGGTTCGCTTTGCATGATCTCTTTGGCTTTGGTGGTGGCTGCAAGAATCAGCAGTGAAGAATTCGCGGGAGGGCTTCTCAATCTTCTCACTTGGCCGATGATGTTGTTCTCTGGGGTCTGGTTCTCACTCGAAGGAACCAATCCAGTTCTTCAGAAGGTCGCACAGATTTCGCCGCTCACTCATCTTGTGGATGCAGCGCGAGCAATCATGACTGAAGGTGCAACCCTTGTAGAGGTGCGCGGTCACCTGCTGATTCTTGGTATTTTGAGTCTCATTTTTATGGCGATAAGTTCGTGGTTGTTTCAGTGGGAATGAAACATTCTGGCACTTGCTTCTGAAAATATCCTGAAGGTACACTTTGAGAGTGGTGTTTTGCTTGGAAAGAGCGATTTTAGGCCGAAATTGGGTGATTTAAATGAAGTTGGTAGCTCTCAAATTTTTTGCTTTGGTGGGTTCATTTTTTTTCGTTCAAGGATGTCAGCGGTTGAGGCCCTCGTCGGCAAACATGTCTTCCGATGAATCCGGTGCAAAGGCCACTGAAAATTCAACATCCAAAGAATTTGAGAAGCAGGTTTCATTCGAGGTGTGTAAGTATAAAAACACCGATGGCAGCCTGAGTGACAATTGTGTTTACGCAGTTTTGAAAGATGGAACGTGCGGTGACGCAGGTCTGAAAGTCAAGTCTGAGAAACCTGCCGACCAGTACACCTGTTTGGTTGAACTGTGAGGAGAAGTGCACCCCGAAGAATGACCCCCTACGAGCAGCTGAAGACCGATATTTCAGGCGCTTCTCTGGTTGTACAAACCCCTTGGCTTTCGCTTGAGTGTGAAGTGGAAGAAGGAACCCCTGCAAATCTCAATGCAGCACTCGCCGAGCTCCACCGCTATCCGATCTGCTATATACATCCACGCCGGATCATTTTCCGTGATCTTTTTTCGGTTTTTCGTCACGAATCGAGACTTGAGCTTCCTGGTACTACCCCCGAAGATTGGAGCGAGTACATTTCAGACGCTGTTGGTGCAGAATCTTTCCCACTCCCTCATGCACAGTTCACTTGGGATGTAGAAGAGGTCATCCGGTTTTCGCGCACCAGTGTGCCGGGCGTGTGCGATACGATTGCTGCGTTTTCAGTTTTGCGGAAGTATATCCACGAATCTCTCCTGCAGAATTCCGAGAAGAAAATCATAGATAAATTGGAGCGTTTGAAGGCGGATCCGGAACGATTCCGGCGCGGGGTCGCTTTGCTTGTGCAACAGAATCACCACGTGACCCAAAAATCCAGAGTGGCGCTTCAGGGATGTGTGAGTGCCTTTCCTGCGATTTTTAATAAAGCTTCGAAGTACATTGAATCCGAAACTGGCCACGATGGTCTCGTGATGAAAGCTCTGAGTCTTCTCGGGATTGATTCTGAGAGTCGGGCCAATGTTATGGCCGAAACAAAAGTTTTAGTTGAGATCCTCGCCATTGCGTCGCGTACCAGTGTTCTTGCATTTGCCTCCATGATTGAATTTTTTGAGGCGGGTAGCTCTTCGCGAGAACATCCCGTTGCCACATTGCTTGCGGGCACCCCCTTCGCAGCAGCTGCTGTGCCCTTGCAGAGACACCGGAACATTAATGTTGATTTCGGCCATGCCTCTTCTGCAATGAGTTTTCTGCTGGAGTGCGAACATGCGAGCATCGCCGCCATCCGGACAGCCGTGAAACTCGCAGAAATTGCGATACTTGTGAGGCGAGCATTACTGCAGCGGCTCGAGAGCGAGCTTCACCTGCTCGTTTGTGCAGGCTCGTAGGTCACGGCAAGCCCTCGCTGAGGTCTAAAAGTCGGTTGTTCCCAATCGATAATAAACAATTTCTTTCCGGGTGCTTAGAACATCTGTGCTCAAGATTTGGGGCGATCCTGCCGACTTCACCCGAATATTGTCGAGTTGATGTTGGCGAGGATGATGCCATGAAGAGCGCGCTGATTTTTTTTCTTTCTGCGGTCGTGGGAGTTTCCTGTGGAGTGACACAAAACAACGTTGCGCAAGATGCCGAGGAGATGCCGTCTTCGGAAGATGGCGCGCAATTCGGCTATATACGCAATGGCGACGAGCTCATTGGTGTGCCGTTCAAGCTCGAAAACGGCATGGCGGTTATTGGCGGCCATTCCCTGATGCCCAAAGATATGCTCATCACTTCGTTTAAAGACGACCCATTGGGTCTGGCTTCGAGACCAAACACGCTGCTGTGGCCAGGTGGAAGAGTTCCGTATGAGCTTCCTGCAAATATGGAATGGCAGCAGGAGTGGAATGTCATGGTGGCAGAGTGGGCCAAAGCTGGGATCCGCTGGGTGCCTCGCACGCCTGCAGATACTGAGTACGTGAAGGTTGTCATGGGAAGGAAAGTTGCAACCGCATGTGGTGTTTCTTACACAGGTAGAATTCCCAAAGCAATGTACGCAAGTGACCCAAACATAGCTGCAGTTGGTGGGGGCCAGCCTTTGTGGCTCACGACGAAAGCCGAGACGACAGCTCGGGGAGGTAATTGCCCTATGCTCCTCACTGTAATTCACGAGGCTGGGCATGCGCTGGGTTTCATGCACGAACACCAGCGTCCTGATCGAGATCAATATGTGACCTTCTCGCAGCCCATTGCTGCGGACAACTCCGCGTTTGTCAAGATTGAAGGAAGCAAGACCTATGGTCCCTACGATATCAATTCGGTTTTACATTATGGAACGTCCAACACAGGCGCATTGAATATGCGCACCAAGGCAGGTGCGGTAATTGCGTTTAATCCCGGTGCATTGAGTGCTGGCGATATCGCAGGAGCGCGTGCAGCGTATTCAGCCGTAATGGCTGTTCCGACTCCAGCCCCCACAAGAGCTCCTACTGCGCCGCCCGTAGTGGCCTCCACGCCTGCCCCCACAGCTTCTCCGCGTCCAACTGCGGCAACAAGTGCAATCGCAACGCCGCAACCTGTTGCCACTGTGCAACAAGGCCGCTGTTTGGTTGTAGACGGAAATCAAGACCAACTTTTCAGTGGTTCGGAAGCCCGAGCCAACTGCCAGAAGAAGTGCGAATCTTTTGCCTCCAAGGAACAGCGGCGTTGCTCATGGAACGGAGAGATTTTAAGAGCGCATCCTGAGGCACGTTGTGTTGTGACAGTCCGCGGGCGTGCGCTGGTGACCATGCCTTCAACATTGCTGAGCGTTTGCAATGCACGGTGCGATTCCTATGCAAAAAGCAATCCAGGAAGAACTTGCGAATGGGGCTCAAGGAAGTTGAAGTAGTTTATAATTTTTGAAGTGTTCGCATGAAGAGACTCGGAATCATAGGTGGAGTCAGTTGGCATTCCAGCATGGAATACTACAGGCTTCTGAACCAGGAAGTCGTCCGCCGGGTGGGATCAACACAGAGTGCGCAGCTGGTGCTCTCAAGTCTGAATTTCGCAGATCTGCTCGCATGGCAAAGGAATTCAGACCCGAGTGTTCTGCAAACGGCTTTCCTGGCAGAGGGTCGACGCCTGATGGCGGCTGGATGTGATGGATTCATTATAGCCTCACACACTTTGAGCTGGTTGGGCGACCATATTCAAAATGAGCTTGGTTTGGAGCATGTGAGTCTCTACGATTCCCTTTTCAGCCACCTGCAGCGTGTGGGTGCAAGAAAGATTGGATTAATCGGTACACGATATACTATGGGCGACGCACTGTACCGCGAGCACTATGAGAGTGCTGGATTTAAGCTGATCACTCCAGATGAACCTCATTTTACAAGTGTCGCGAAGGTTGTCTTCAAAGAGCTTGTGCATGGTGTGTTCAAAGACGAAAGTCGGAAGTTGTTCTTTAGGTGTTTTGATCATCTTGCAGAGAAGGGTGCTGATGCCATCGTGCTCGGATGCACTGAGATCGGTTTGCTGGTGCGCGAGAGAGAATGGCCTGCACGGGACGCTCCGGCTAGGAGCAGCATTCCTTTGGTGGATCTCATTGAGACCCACGTTGGCGAAACTGTGGATTGGATGCTTCGGGAATAGCCCCCAGACGGCCGAGCGGAATAGCTCAAGTCATTGTAATTGCTATACATAATAGCAGCTCTTGCCCTCATCGAAATACAAGTATCTTTTGCCTGTAAAACTCTCTACACCCGCGGTGGACTCTCAGGCCGCAGGTACACAGATGACATCTGAAAATTCCACAGCATCACAATTGCACCCCGTTCTCAGCCGCCTCGGTTTTGCCGAAGCAACTGCAATTCAAAGGGAAGCTATTCCTGCTCTCACTGCTGGAGAGTCAGTTCTTGCTCTTTCGCCCACCGGGTCGGGCAAAACGCTCGCGTTTTTGATTCCTTTGATGGAGCGTTTGGAGCCAGAGTTCGCTGAAACACAATTGCTTGTGCTTGCCCCGACACGCGAGTTGGGAGCGCAAATTGCGCAGGTTGCATCGCAAGTGGCACAGTTGCTCACTCACAACGATACCAAACAGCTTCAGGTGCGCACAGTTTTTGGTGGCCAGAAAGCTGAAACCCAAAAGGCAGAGATTCTTAAAAGTCCTGCGGTCGTAGTTGCAACACCCGGGCGCGCGCTCGAGCTCATTGAGCAAGAGGTGTTGAAGCTCTCTAGTCTTAAGGCGATTGTTCTAGATGAAGCAGACTTGATGGTAGGAATGGGCTTTGAGGCGCAGGTCAAAATGATTTGCGATCACCTCCCGAATAAAGTTCAAGCCGCTCTCTTTTCGGCGACCGAATCTGAGGGGCAGAGCCGCCTCCAAAATCGTCTGGTTCATCGTGGTACCCGAATTGATGTGCGTGCGAGTGTTATACTTGAAGCCAGCAATCATTTGGATGAGCATGCACCCATTGCGCGCCATCAGACCTTTCTTGTCCCTTCTGGAAAAGATCGTCTCGAGGCTCTTGGCGAGCTTCTCGGCCATATTGGTTCGGAAACGCAATCGGGGATCATCTTTTGCCAGACGCGCGAATCTGTCCAAAGGGTTGCGGAGAGTCTACAGGCTTTGGGTTTGCAGGCTGTGGGCATGTCGGGTGAGCTCGGACAAATTGAACGCGCGACAATTCTGCGCCATTTTAAATCCGGTGGAATCAAATTTCTTGTGGCCACCAATCTGGCTGCCCGCGGCATCGATATCTCTGAACTCTCTGTGGTGATTCATTTTGAACTACCATCCACACAACAAGAGTATCTGCACCGTTCCGGACGAACTGGGCGTGCCGGAAAGAGCGGTTGGACAATCAGCATGTGCACCGCTCAGTCGAAGAAGTTTCTCAACGAGATGCTCACTGGAACAGACATTCGGCTGAGCGGTTATCAGCCCGAGGGAAAGAGCGCTTCTGGTTCAACTGCAGTGCGCGAGTTCACAAAAATTCACATCAACCGCGGTAAGTCGAGCAAGCTTCGTCCTGGTGATATTCTGGGGGCACTGACCCAGCAGCTCGGCCTGAGCCGCGATGATGTCGGCGGAATTTTTATATTTGATCATTTTACACATATCGAAATCTCACGGCCGAATGTACAGGGCACGTTGAAGCGTCTGTCGGCTTGCAAAATCAAGAATATGTCGGTCAAGGCGAGCGAAGCGAGTGTTTTGTCGGCACCGCGTTCGCGTGGGCTTTGAACTCGGCGAAAAATCATTATCTTAAAGGCGTATGAGCTCCATGCCGAGAAACGCTTTGTACCCGACAAAAAAGGATTCTCTTTGACAACGATTCAAACTTTTGCAGACCTGAAGCTTATCGAGCCTCTGCTTAAATCGGTTCAGCGCAGTGGTTACACACAGCCTACACCCATCCAAACCCAAGTTATCCCTCATCTGCTTGAGGGCAGAGATCTTCTTGGTATTGCTCAGACAGGAACTGGAAAAACAGCTGCGTTCTCGCTGCCCTTGTTGCAGACCCTGGCTGAAAAGCCGAAGCGCCTGATGCCAAAACATGTCCGTGTTCTTGTTCTTACTCCGACACGCGAACTTGCAATTCAAGTGCACGAGAGCTTCAAAACCTACGGTGCAGCTCTCAGAGTGAAATTGGCTTTGGCATTTGGTGGTGTCAGTCAGGTTCCACAAGTCCACAGTTTGAGTGCTGGAGCTGATGTTCTGGTTGCCACTCCGGGTCGTCTGCTCGATTTGTTGAGTCAGGGGCACGTGAGTTTGGAGCAGGTCGATGCGTTTGTTCTCGATGAGGCCGATCGCATGCTCGACATGGGCTTCATTCACGATATCCGAAAGATCCTCGCGCTGCTGCCCAAGAAGCGGCACAATCTGCTCTTCTCAGCGAGCATGGCTCCTGAAACTGATAAACTTGTGAACGCTATTCTTGTGAATCCAGTAAAGGTCGCAGTCACCCCGCCATCGTCCACGGCTGAGCTCATCAATCAGAGCGTCATGTTTGTTGATAAAGCGCAAAAGCGGGAACTGCTCGCACATCTTTTCGCCGACAAGAGCATGAAGCGGGTGATTATTTTCACCCGTACCAAGCACGGTGCCAACAAGGTAGCCGAATTCCTTGCTCAGGTTGGAGTTTCCTCGAAGGCTATTCACGGCAACAAATCACAATCGGCTCGCCAAAGTGCACTCAATGATTTTAAGGCAGGCCGCCTCCGGGCATTGATTGCCACCGATATCGCTGCACGTGGAATTGATGTCGATGAAATCACTCACGTCATCAATTTTGAGCTTCCCAATGAGCCAGAGACCTATGTGCACCGTATCGGTCGAACCGCGCGTGCTGGCACATCGGGCGTTGCTATTTCGTTTTGTGAAGCTGAGGAAATTGCTTATCTGAGGCTCATTGAAAAGGTCATCAAGAAGTCTGTTCCTGTGGTGCGCGATCAGCCCTTCCACTCCGATGCTGCGCAGAATTCAAACCTGCGTCCGCCTGTTCAGCAGCAAAACAGAGGCCCGAGAGGCAAGCCGCGCTCTGGAGGATTCCGTCCACAGAGGGGGAATCATGGTTCTCCCAAGTCCGGTCAATAAATCGCTGTAATCTAGATTTTCAGAGAGTTTTTTGCAGAGGCCATCCTCAACCCGATTTCAAGGATTGTTCAAGCCAGGGCAGAAATGCCTTGAGCTTGGATGAGAGATGTCTCTGTCCCGGATAAACAATGTAAATGTAGAACTCAGTGGTTCCCCATTCCGGAAGAACCTGCACAAGCCGGCCTTCATTCAGGAGCTCTGAGCACACCTCTTGCGGAAGTAGAGCAATGCCGTGGCCTCCTGCAACAATACGCATCACCGACTGTGGATTGTTTGCTGAAACGCGGCTCTGAACCTCGATTTTTGCCTGGCGTTGTTCTTTGCTTGTCAGATGCCAGAAACCCTTATGCGAATTCCAGTGAACAAGTTCATGGCTTTTGAGCTCCGCAGTGCCTCTGGGTGTGCCCCTTCTCTTCAAATAAGACGGACTGCTGACCAAAATAGAACGGTCGCGGCGTATTCTCTTCGAGAGGAGTGAGGAGTCGGCAGGTTGTCCTGCACGTACACAGACATCGAAGCCCTCCTCGAGGAGGTTTACGACTCGTTCAGAGAAGTCGAGTTCAACAGAGATGTCAGGGAATTTTTGGAGGAATTCTCCAATTCGCTCCGTAAATGCCGTGTTGGCAAGGTTTGGCAGGAGTGAAACCCGAATCTTCCCACTCGGTTTTGAATGCATTTGTCGTAGCTCTTCTCTTGCACTGACCAGCTGATCAAGACTCGCTGCGATTTTGCGTACGTATTCTTCGCCGGTTTCGGTTAGTTTTAGGCTTCGCGTAGTCCGGATAATGAGGGTTGTCCCGAGCTCTCGCTCTAAATCGCGAATTTTCTCACTCAATGTTGATTTGGGTATGCCACTCGACTGGGCGGCCGCGGTAAAGCTTCCTGTTCTTGCAACCTCGAGAAACATCCAGTTTCGGTTCAGATCAAACATATTCTTGGGCTTTCTTCGGTTTTTTTATTGTTCGATGCATCGAACGATGATTTCAGATTATCCTATATAACATTCCAATCAAAATCGACGATGATCAGAGTGTCGGATCGGACATCCGACAGAGACGTTTTTTGCATCCGTATGAGGAGTCTTTATGAAGAGGATTGTTTTTCCCCTTTTTCTCACAGCGGCAACGCTTTTTTCAGCCCATGCTCTTGCGAAGGGAAAAGTGGTGGCCGGGAAGTATCAAATTGACCCGATGCACTCAAAAGTCGGTTTTGAAGTCCCTCATCTGGTCATTTCCAGCGTAGAGGGAAGCTTTAAAAGTTTTGAAGGGCAGATTCAGATTGACGATAATTTCGTCAAATCGAAGGTCAGTGCAAGTGTCGAGGTTGGTTCGATCGACACGGGTGTATCCAAGCGCGACGAACATCTAAAGAGCCCAGATTTTTTTGATTTTCAGAAGCATCCGAAGATGACCTTTGAGTCGACCTCGATTTCCGGAACACCCGAAGAATTTAAACTCGAGGGCGATCTGACGATTCGTGGGATCAAGAAAAAGGTTGTTTTTGAGGGTATCTTTTTAGGCTCCGTGATCGATGGCTATGGGAATCGCAAGGCTGCGTTTAAAGCAAGAACCAAAATCAATAGGAAGGATTTTGGATTGGTTTGGAATATGATGGTTGAGGCAGGGCCAACAGTGGGAGATGAGGTGAGTCTCGAACTCAATCTTCAAGCAGCTGCTCAGCAGGCTCAGGCAAAAAAATAGCTTTCGATTGTTCAGGAGCAAAGACTCAAAATTCAACGGGGGAGTCTTTTATGTCAGACGCATACCCAACTGTTTTTGTTTCGCATGGCGGTGGGCCGTGCTTCTGGATGGAATGGAATCCTCCGTATCTCTTTCATGGATTACGTCATTTTTTCGAGCAACTTCCTCACACTTTGAGCAAGCTACCTGCTGCGATTGTTGTGATTTCAGCCCACTGGGAAGAGGAACATTTTACAATTCAATCGACTGCGAAGCCGCAGATGATTTATGACTACACAGGATTTCCGAAAAATACCTATGAGCTCTCCTATCCCGCATCAGGATCCCCTGATCTGACGAGAGAGATTTCCCAAATACTAAAAGAACATCGTATCGCGCATGCGCTCGATGCTGAGCGAGGCTATGATCACGGCGTCTACGTTCCGCTTTTGATCGCCTATCCAAATGCCGACATCCCGGTGCTACAGATATCGTTGCGTGCCGATTTAGATCCTGTAGCACATTTTGAGCTCGGGCGAGCGCTAAAACCTCTGAGAGAAAAAAACATACTGATTCTGGGCAGTGGGTTTAGTTATCACAATCTTCGCGGCATACCCGACAGAAAGGGGGTTTCGCAGACTTTTGATCGTTGGCTTGCAGAAACACTGTGTCAATTGGAGCCAGGGATACGGCGGCAAAATTTGCTGAATTGGTCGGTAGCACCAAATGCTCGACAAGCGCATCCGCGTGAGGAACATCTGCTTCCCCTTTTGGTGTGTGCCGGCGCAGGCGAATTTGATTCCTGCACTCAGATTTTTTCTGAGAATTTATCTGGCTGGAATGTGCAAACTTCATGTTTTCAGTTTGGTTTTTAGCAGCAACTTGCTTTGGCCTCTGTATTTTGCCTCCTGGGCCGCACGCCCACTGGGTTCTGATAGACCGAGATGATTTTGTGTCGTTTCCTTTTCTTCAATGTCTTTTGAGAGCTACATGAAGGGCAGGGCCATTCTGGATATAAATGGATTGCCTTCCCCGATCTTCTTAAGTGAAGAGGCTCCCAAGTAAATTGACCCGTTCGATTTTCGTGGGTATTCCTGAGGGAGAGGTCAATTTCAATGGGTGATTGCTGCCAGAACAAATCCTGCGATTTGCAAAAGATGCGCAAAGAACAATCAAAAGTCTTATGGGTTGTTCTTGCCATCAATGCAGTGATGTTTTTTGTAGAGTTTGGCAGTGGTCTGGTGGCGCGCTCGCTGGCTCTCACGAGCGATTCCCTCGACATGCTGGGTGATGCCATTGCATACGGGAGCAGCCTGTACGTCATTAATAAAGGCCTGAGGGCTAAGGCGATGTCGGCATCGCTCAAGGGCGGCATCATGTTGTTTTCCGCGTTTGCTGTTCTTGTGCAGGCGATTTGGAAATTCATGAATCAGAGCCAACCTGAGGTTGGGATTATGTCGGCTGTCACTCTCCTCGCGCTTATTGCAAATGCAAGTTGTCTTTTTCTTCTCACCAAGCATCGCTCCGATGATATCAACATGTCCTCGGTCTGGATTTGTTCGCGCAACGATCTTATTGCAAATACTGCGGTACTTGCTGCTGCGGGGTTGGTATTTCTCACGCAATCGCACTGGCCCGATTTTATCGTTGGTCTGGGCATCACAGCGCTCTTTCTAAAGTCGGGAGTTGGGGTTTTGAAGAGTGCCCGGCAAGAACTCGTGCAGCAAAGCGTGAAGAGTGTAGAGGTTTGATTTTGTGCCGATATCTTTGAGAAATTTATTTTTCTTTCGCCTATCTAAGGTTTAGTCTGCGCAAAAGTTTGACAATTTCGGCTCGCTTCGTAAGCATATGTTCAAATCTAAATTGAGGTGAATGTATGAAGCCGTCTATTTTTACTGCTCTCGCGGTGATTTCTATTTCGCTACCTGCGATAGCTTTTGCGTCACCTTGCACCAGTGGCGATCAGAGCAAAAACAGTCTGCTAAAGTCATGTAAAATCCCTCACACAACAGATCTGGTTTCGGGCACAGAGATCCGCGACATCGAGGTTTGCCTGAGCATGGTTGAAAAAAGTGGCGGACCATTCGGGGGCGACCTGATCCCTTGGTACTTCAGCAATTTCAGTTTTATTGATTCTTCAGGGCAGAAGGTTGAATACACGTTCAATAGTCCAAATGGCCGCCATAATTTCCGATCGCCGATCGATTACAGTGTGGTAGAGCTTGATGAATCTTCTTTCTATATGGAGAGCCACCGCACCAAATATCCCCAGAATTCGAGAAGCGGAAACATCGAATTGCATGAGGTTTCGTTCGATCTCAACTCCGGAAAAATTCGATTCGATTATTCTAAGCGCTTGGGAGTTATGTTTGGGCGTTGGGTCGATCAGGTTGCATTTGAAGCTGTCTGTCAATGATCAGGTTTGATTCATTTCTTTCTGCGCACAGCATTAAAGGTTTGCGTTTATTGTTGTGCTGCCTGTTTTTCGGTGTTGCTTCTTCTCCCTCGAGGCTTGCCCACTCCGATACACGGGAGAGTCTGTCATCAAAGAGTGGTCGCTTCGTAAAGCTTCCACAGCTTTTAAGCTATGGACGGTCTGGTCATAGCGTAGAGGTTCTGTCTGATGGCCGTTTGCTTGTCGCAGGTGGTGCTTGGGGCGAACTGGGTGGAGAGAATAGTGCGGAAGTATTGCAGATTGAAGACCAAAGGGTGCGCTTCTCAGGATTGAAGATGTCCTCTCTGCGCAGCGCCGCAACCCACTCAAAACTCCGCGATGGCCGCGTTCTTTTCATGGGCGGTGCCACAGATTTCGAAATGGCACTCTCTAGCACAGATATTTTTAATCCAAAAACAAACTCCTTTTCTGCGGGACCAGAGATGGTGGCCGCACGCAGTAGTCACGCATCAGTGGCGCTCCCCGACGGGCGTGTTTTGGTTTTCGGGGGGGCTGATGACTACAAAATTCATGATACTGTGGAAATTTTCGATCCTGAGCGTGGCACATTCAGCTTGGTAGATGCGAGGCTCAGCATTCCACGAGCCAATCACACGGCAACGCTCGTGAGTGAAAGCGTCATTGCAATCATTGGCGGCGAGACAAGTCCACGCGATTTTGAGTCCGAAAGCACGGCACCGTTCCTCAACTCAATTGAATTATTTGATGCGCGCTCAATGCAATTCATCCCTTTTGAATCCAATATGGTTGCACCCCGGATCTATCACACTGCAACGCGCCTGGACGACCAGCGGGTTTTGATTACTGGTGGCCTCACCGACTTCGCGCGTGGGACCGATGTGCTTGAGATTCTAAATATAGCCGAGCGCTCAGTTGTAATTGTTGGTTCTTCGCTGCGTGCACGCTCAATGCACAGCCTGACTCCTCTCCGTGATGGGGCATTTCTCATCGCGGGAGGCGTGGAAGGCGGAGTGCCACTCGCAGATAGTGAGCACTGTCGATTCATTGCAAGCGATGACATTAATTGCTTGGGAGGGCCGAAGATGGTTCGCACGCGTTGGGGGCATACGGCAACACCTTTGGCGGGTGGCAGAATTGCTTTTATTGGAGGGCTTACCAGTACGCCCGAGACTCCAGGCAAAAGCGCAGGTCCTGTGCGTGGGCTTGAAATCTTTGTGCCCTAGAGTGCTGGTCTTCATCCTGTGTTACGCAAACCACCTGCAATTGCGTTAATGGTCGCGAACAATTTTTCAAGCAGAATTTCCCGGCGCTGCGGATCCTGCGCAGCACTCTTGCGCCATTCCTTCAATTGATAGACCTGTAGGGTGTGAAGATGCTTGAGGCTTGATTCGCGCAGAGATATTGTTCTCACCACGTTGGGACGCCGCACCTCAATGCCGGAGCCAAACATTTTGACCAGCATGCTGTGTGTCAGACGATATTCACCGAGAATCTGTGCCATGTAGCTTTCGCGTAAGTCGGTGTCCTCAACCAGTTCAGAGTAGGCCAGCATGATTTCTTCACTCGCCGAAGCAACTGTGGTTTCAACGTTGTGCAGAACGTAGTTGAGAAGAGGGATACAATTCAAATTGTCCCGGAGCTTGCCAAACAGAGTCTCATCTTTTTGTTCGAGCTCACGCAGCGCAGAGCCCACCCCATACCAACTTGGAAGGTAGAAGCGGCTTTGATTCCAACTGAAAACCCAAGGAATAGCGCGTAGATCTTCAAGAGTTGCCTTCCCGGTACGTTTAGATGGACGACTCCCAATGCGAGAATGTTCAAGAACATCGATCGGTGTGGCATGCCTGAAGAAATCCATGAAATCATTGCGCCCAATTAGCTCGCGGTAAACCTCAAAACTGCGGTTTGCGAGTTGATTCATGATCTCAACAACCCAGGCTTCGGGCGGAGATTTTTGTGCGCTGAGAAGCGTTTCAGCGGTGGTGCTCGCGAGCAGCAATTCAAGATTATAGACAGCAGTCGCCTGGTTTGCGTATTTTCGGGCGATGGTTTCGCCTTGCTCGGTCATCCGGAAGGCACCGCTCAGAGCGCCTGGTGGAAGTGATTGCATAAAGCGGTGTACAGGACCGGCGCCACGGCTGACCGTTCCCCCACGGCCATGAAAAAAGCAAAGATCGATGCCATGTCGATCGGCAAGTTCAGTCAGCTGGCTCTGTGCCAAGTACAAATGCCACTGGCTTGCCAGAATACCGCCGTCTTTGCAGCTGTCGCTATAGCCGACCATGACCTGCTGTTGAGGGCGCTTCAGTCCGCGCTCCTTTGCCTGACACGCCAGGCTTGCGCGGGTCATTGGATGGCTGAAGAACGACTCGAGAATGCCGACGCTCTGGCGCAGGTCATCGATGGTTTCAAACAGGGGAACAACGGGAATGGGGCAGGCGAGTTGGTTGTTTGTCACCTCTACCAGTCCAACTTCACGCATCAGCAGGTAAACGGTGAACAAATCCTCTGCTGAGTGAGTCATGCTGACGATGTAGGCACCGAGTCCGTCGCTGCCGTAGCGTTGGCGGTGTTCCAGCAGCACTGAGAGTGATTCGAGAACATCCCTTGCAGCTCCTTCGTAGGCCTGTGTGCGCAAAGTAAAAGGGCGAGGGTTGTGCAACTCTGCCCTCAGGAATTCTGTTCTCTGGGAGTCAGGCCACTGAGTGTAGTTTTCGGCGTTTGGGATTCCTGCAACCACAAGAAGCTGTTGAAAGGCATTCTCGTGAAAGCGGCTATTCTGTCGCACGTCGAGGCGGGCACTGTGGAACCCATAGGTGTCGAGCAGGCGGACAGCATCATGGATTTCCGAATTCACGAGCCGGCGAGCTCCCATGTGATTTAGAGCATCCGCGAGCACGCGCAGATCTTCTCTGACCTCCTCGGGACGTTGATAACTTCCGCCCTCAAGGCGGAGTTGGGTTGCATGGTCACGGACAACCTCAATGGGAAGTCGTTCGATCATGATGTGCACGAGCTGTCGGAGAGATTCGCTGGGATTGCGTTGCACTGCATGCATGTGCAGAACTGCCTTGGTTGTCTTGTATTCGAGCAGCCGGCGTGAGAGCACGTCAGGTATGTCCCCTGGCTGGTCTGCGATACTCAGATTTCTTGCGAGATCAATGAGCTTGTGGCGCAAAACAATGAGGGCGTTCAAGCGTAAATCATCGAGTGCTTTGCGAGTGATTTCAGCTGTAACGAAAGGGTGACCGTCGCGGTCGCCACCCACCCAGCTTCCCAGATGAAATTTTGGATAATCGCCTTCAAAGCAATTCAGCTCTCCAGAAAATCCAGCCTCGTTCCAGGCAGTACGGAAACGATTGTCGAGCCAAGGAAGAAGTTCCGGAAAAACGTTCTTCAAGTAATGCATAATGTTGCGTATTTCAGAAGCTACATCTGGCCGCTCGAGAAAAATTGCACCCGTTCTCCACAAGCGTTCTAGCAATGCCTTCATCTCATCGCATTGCCATTTCTGTTCAATGGGAGTCCACATCCGGTTCTCGCGTCGCACCAGCTGCAGATAGAAATCACGGTGGTGCTCGAGAATGGTTGAACGCTTAGCCTCAGTAGGATGAGCTGTGAGTACGGGTTCGACCTGCAGATGATGAATGGCCTCACGAAGCTCATCCTCGCTGATGCCCTGCTTCCGAAGATCGCGCAGCGTCGTTGGCCAAAGTCCTGATTCCTGTTCCAGCAGTCCAGTCGATTGAGCTGCACGACGGAGCTGTACGCTAACATTCTCTTCAACCATGTTGAGCAGCTGAAAAGACATGGACAGCAGATGAACGAGATCGTTTGCGTGCGCTGGCACGGAATTAAGTGCCGCAGCTTCCTCTGCCTCGTTGTGTTTCACGAAGGGAACAAATGGCAGGAGTTCATCGTGGCCGATTTCTCTGAGAACCTCGAGAAAGGCCCCCATAACAAATTCCAGATCGCGTTCGAGCTTTTCCGTTTGCATATGCGCCATAATGCACCTTTTGGCGTTAAAATTGCGGTCAGGGATGCAAGAGCTGAGGTCGATATAGCCAATATACAACTCATCTTCCAATGATTGCCTGTCATGAGCGGGTTGCTGTGTTGTAGAAATGGCTGAAATTATGCATTTCTTTGCAGAATGTATGATGCGGCTGACAAAATTTCAGAACCCACTGAGTGTTCAACAAACACACGTTAAATTCTCTCGTTGCAGTATGCTCACTTTAGGCTGCAGAGTGTTTTGAAATTACTTCTCGGAGGGCGTTGCGTTCAATCGGCTTCAGAAGCACATCATCCATCCCGGCTTGGCGGCATCTCAGATGATCAACTGCAAGAACTGAAGCTGTGAGTCCGATAATGGGCAAATGTTTGCTGGGTTTACTGGCCTGCTCCTGCGAACGAAAACGCTTTGTCACCTCGCATCCATCCATGACAGGCATGAAATAATCCATAAAGACAAGATCAAATTCGTCTCCGTGTTTTTCGAGCTCTTCCAGTGCTCTCATTCCATTTTCAACGACCTTTGCCTTATATCCTTCAGCCTCTATGAAGCGTGTTGCAACAATTTGATTGATAGGGTCATCTTCGACAATAAGAATTTGCTTTTGCTTTCTGGCGGATGGCATTGCAGTTTCAAATTTTTCTACTCTATTCTCTCTTTTATATGATTCATATTCTTTCACCTGCGTGTACGGCAAATGAACTAAGAAACTTGTTCCTACTCCTAGTTTACTTTCGGCCTCAATGCGTCCGCCCAAGAGTTCAGTGAGTTCGCGGCAAATAGCTAGCCCGAGGCCAGTTCCTCCGTAGGCACGTGTGGTATCAGAGCCCAGCTGCTCAAAGGGCTGAAAAAGTTTATCCATCGCTGAAGGGGATATACCGATTCCAGAATCCTCAACAGTGATCCGCAGGATCTGCTGATTTACGTCGTGTGGGAGGCCACTCTTTACCGAAATTCGAACGAAGCCTTTGAGTGTGAACTTAACCGCATTTGCAACAAGGTTATTTACAATTTGCCGCAAACGCAAAGAGTCAATTTCAACTTCATCCGGTAGATGTTCGTTAATACTCAGTTCAAGTGAGAGACCTTTCTTGTGCGCGTCGCTACTATGGAGTGAGATGATTTCGGAAAAAATCTCACGGAGGTTACAGCGCACTGCCTCTGTCGTCATCTTTCCTGCCGAGAGTTTTGAGAAGTCGAGAACATCATCGATGACTCTTTTTAGTTGCGTGGCAGAGTTCAGAATCAATTGCAGGTCGTGCATCCTCTGCTTCGATTTTTGTTGCAATGCCCAGGCTTCAATCAGGCCGAGAACGCCGCTTAAGGGAGTTCGAATTTCATGGCTCATCCGCGCCATGAGACGTTCGCGAGAATTGGCAGCTGCCACAAGGGCATCTTGTTTGAGGTGGAGATCTGTGAACAAGGCCGATGCCATATTTGCAATGAATGTTCTTTCGATGATGAACATCTGAACAGAGACTATTGTCACAGCCTTGAGTGTCTCAGTTTCTGTTGGCGGGGCTAGAAAGAGAATTCCCGAGAACGGTCGTAAATATTCCCAATCAGAGTTCGTTTGATAGATTCTTAAAATTGCGGCTACAGAAAGAACAATTGATGAGTGAATGATTCCAAAGCGGAAAGTCCAGACAAGCAAAAGAGCATTGATTAGAAAGATTCCCCAGGGCGGTATAAACTCAATGAGCAAAAGAAAGTTCATCGCAAAAAAGGCAGACCAAATTGAAATAAGCTCTTTGGTCGATCCCCGGACAATATTCCAATTGTTGAGCATTGGAAAAACATTTCTTTTTTGTTTCGAAATAATCTGATGAAGAGTGTTTAGAGCAAAGAACGAGATTGTCCCGAAGCAAGAAATGCCAATGGCATTCGATGACCACCACGCAACCCACCTCAACCAGGTCCACGGCTTATTTCCGAAGATGTCTTGAAATAGGAGTCCGAAGGTTGCGACGAGGGGGGCGTGTATCAACAAGCCGCAGAACATCAATGCAAACATTGTCGCAAGATTTTCGGTTGACCCTCGGCCCAAAATGAGGCGCCGTGCGACACAGGCAGATGACATGGCACTCAGAGTATTACCGGCAATAAAGGATAGCGTTACATTCAAGGCGTAACCGTGAATATACCAGTCAGAAATGAGATTCGATATCGCAGCTGCCAGGATCAGGCTCAGCCAGTCTTTCCGGATGGTCGGAGCAAAGGTCAGGGAGAGGAAGAACAGGCCACACGGTGGCCAGAGTGTGCTGAAGCCTAGGTCACCATGACTCAACGCTGTACCGAGTTCGGCCAGTAAGACCATGAGGAAGCAGAAAATGCTTGAGAAGATGAGTCTGTTCGCTCTTTCTTCAAATTCGCCCCTGAGCTTCCGCATAAAGATCCCCACCTCAGGGGGGAGCAAAATCCGAAAATTCATCTGCCGCAATTGTAAAACAATTTGTCTGCGTAAGTATTTAAGGTAAGTCGTTGAATATAAAGAAAGCCCTCGACAAAACTGAAATTGAGATTTACCGAGCTGAGCTTCGCCTGTCCGGGAACCGCCGTTCCATTCCTGAGGTGTTGTTTTGTGACTATTTTACGCTTTCTTTCGGTTGTCTACTGTTTGGGATGGATAACCTCATCTCTGCTCATTGGATGTTCTTCGAGACAGATCAACCCCGCCGTATCTGCAGTTTCCTCTTTGCCATCAAGGCACACCGCATGCGTTAGTTTTCAAGGGAATGGCGTTTATTTTTCGTCGCACATTGGCGCTTTGATTGCTCTCCTGGAGAGTAGGTACGTGCCCGTTTTTGCAACCGGTGGTTCGAGTGGTGCGATTGTTGCCAGTGTTGCAAGGGCCCTTGTAGAGAACCGTTCCTTGGCACGGGGGGGTGCATTTGAACCTCATTTGGGTGCACGATTGCTTGCTGCCAGTGGGCAGGTTTTTGACTCAGTGTTGTTTCTTCCCCGTTTGAACGCTCCTTTGGCTTTTGTCGATGCTTTGGATGTCCTTCTCACGGGCGTGCGATTGGGGGTTTTACGTGCAGAGCCCCATGATGCGATTGCTCATGTGGAATCGATCATCGGGCAAGCTGCTTTGGTGGTCGATTTTTTCCGTACGACTGATTTCTCTGAGGCCCTGCTGCAGCCTAACCTAAGCATGCGCGAGCGGAATGTTGGCGCTCTATGGTCGAAATTTGCAGATGCAATAAGAGTAAAACCTGTCGATATTGCCGATGCTCTTTTGCTGTCTCAGCAAAAAATCGCTGCTCATGGACGCCAGGATCTCCTCGAGATTCAAAATAGGATATTTAAGCTTTACCGAAGTAAGAATGATAATTTACTCAACAATTATCGAATTCATCAGGAATCTTGGAACAGATTTCTCGATGCCAATTCTGAGCTATTGGTTTTGAGTGAACCACAGCGCCGGCAGAAATTGTTTTCCACAGTTCTTGAGAATTTGCGCACTGTAGAAAATTTTGACGCGCTTTTCGCAACTCTTTCGGGTGAATTTTTCCTTCCCGATCCGGATCGGGTCTACCAAGCCTTCGAAGGCTTCGATTCACGCATGAGACGCAGGCTTGAGATTCCTTCAAACGTTATTATTCACAGCACTGCACGTCGTGCAAGAAAAGTGGATGGACTCTGGAGGGAGTCTAGTGGTCTGGACACGCTCTATCAGGTTTACTTTACCAACCCGAAACAATCCGATCATGTTTCTCGTGTTCTGCATGATCCTACCAACAACCCATTGAAGCCGAAGGATCCTTCGCTATCGCCTGTCCTTCCCTCCGAGCAGATTATCTCAACGACGCTTGCTCTTGGCCCGAGTCTTGCAGCCACTTCAGGGGAACCGAATGGATTTGTGCGTTTTCCCCTAAATTTCGATGCAGCCGCTCAGTCGCGTTTGAATTGGATGAATCAAGATGAACGACTTGTGGGTTTTGGTGGCTGGCTTGAGAAGGTGGCGCTCGGAACTGTCGCTAAATTTCCTGAGTGTGCCCCTGATAAAGCGGATCTTTTTTTCTACACTTCGGAAGGCGACGGATTAACACGTTTTGCGAGTATGATTTTCGTGGGTCTTCTGGGCGATACGCCTTTGCGTGGATTTCTGGCGAGTCAACTCGACAGGCGTTCTGCCGATCTTCGGTCTGTTCTTGCGGGATTGTCGAGCAGCCAGAATGGTTTGCGCCATCCGATAAACGATGTTCCTGCTCTAAGCGCGATAGTTTCTTCTGCGAGCAAGTTGATTGATGAGAATTCTCAATTACATGGGCGTCTTGGAAATATGCCTGTGAAATTCAACCATGCTGAGCCTACGCGGCATTCGAGTTTTTTTTCAGAGGAACGTAACGTGGTATTCCGGTCTAATCGCCGCGCCATGATTCTTGCCGCATACGAATTCACTCGCAAGGCGGCGGTTGTGCGTGGGGAAAAGGTTGCGGATAGCATGTTGTGGGACAGGCCCTTTAAATTGAACGAAAGTGTGCTGGAGCAACCCACTGCATCTTCTCTAGAAGAGCTTGTCGAAAAACTTTTGCCGCGGCTGAATGATTGAGCGATTCTTTGAATCAGCTCCTGCTGAGGTAGGCGTTGATTGCTTCGGCCGATTTGCGCCCTTCGGCAATGGCCCACACAACTAATGATTGACCACGGCGCATGTCTCCGGCCGAGAAAACGCCAGGGATGTTGGTCTGGAAATCGTGCTCTGCAGCTGCAACACAGCCACGCGAATTCAATTCAATCCCAGCCTCAACGAGCATTCCTCTCGATTTTGGGCCAGTGTATCCAATGGCGATGAGAACCATTTGGCAGGGCCAGCGTTTTTCTGAGTTCTCACGTTCTACTTGGCGCATTTTTCCTGATGTATCATGTATCCATTTAATCTCGCGTGTCAGCAACGCCTGCACATGGCCTGCAGCATCTTTTTCAAACCCAACGGTCTCCAGAGACCATTCACGGTGGCATCCCTCTTCGTGAGAAGAAGTCGTGCGTAGCATCCGTGGCCATCGCGGCCAAGGAGTATCGGGCATGCGCTCGCTCTGTTTTGGATGCTTGGGAAGAGTAGGAGGTTCTGCTGTAATCTCAAATTGGATGATGCTTTTGGCACCCTGTCGGTTGGCGGTGCCGATGCAATCAGATCCTGTGTCTCCACCGCCAATCACAATGACATCTTTACCCTCAGCGTGAATCTCTATTTCATTTTCAATCTGCTCACCAAGTACCCGCCTGGTCGACTGCCTCAAATAATCCTCGGCGAGCCAAATTCCATGGCTACTCCGCCCGGGAATATCCATTTCACGGGCTTGGCCTGCTCCACAGGCAAGTAGCACTGCACAATGTCTCTTTTTTAGGTCTTCTAAATGCACACCAGTGCTTATAGACACACCACAGCAGAAAGTGATGCCCTCCGCTTCGAGGAGTTGTACGCGTCGCATCACCTTCTCTTTTTCAAGTTTGAAGTCGGGGATTCCATACATGAGCAGACCGCCGGGTCGGTCGTTCTTTTCGAATACGGTGACCTCATGGCCCATGCGATTGAGTTGCTGCGCAGCTGCAAGACCCGTTGGCCCACTTCCCACGATTGCAATTTTTCTCCCGGTTCTGCGCGTAGGAGGTTCTGGTCTGATCCACCCATTGGAAAATCCAAGGTCAGCGAGAGACATCTCGATCGACTCAATGGCAACCGGATCACGGTTTATCCCTAGGACACATGCGCTTTCGCAGGGGGCTGGGCAGATCCGGCCAGTGAACTCAGGAAAGTTGTTTGTCGAAAGAAGAGAACGTAATGCTGCTTCATATTCGCCGCGCTGGGTTAAGTCATTCCACTCTGGAATGTGATTTCCAAGCGGACAGCCATTGTGGCAAAATGGAACGCCACAATCCATACAGCGGGAGCCTTGTCTGCGCAGCTCGGCTGGCTCGAGAGGTGCGACGAACTCACGAAAATGTTGCTTGCGTTTGTGTACTGGTTCTGGCTGGGGTGTGACGCGCGGACTCTCCAGAAACCCTCGGGTCTCTCCCATGGTTTTCTCCTTGTTTTGCTGCAACAGAAGATAAATTATTCATAGGCCGCAAAATGACCTTTTTATTTCGGCGTTTTGATCGAATGACGTCAAGATGACTCCGGTAGCCTTTCGGAACAACAACCAAAAAGTGGTCTTTCTCTGTGTCCCACGCATTGAGAATGGACTCTGCCACGCAGCTCCGGGTCAGCTCGAAGTGACTCAAAAGAGATTGCTGAAGCTCGCTGATGTCGTTGGGATCCTGAAGTGAGCTAAGCTCAACCAGCTGCATGTTGACGTTGTGTCGTGCGCAGTGATTTGGGTCATAAAGAAACGCAACACCACCACTCATTCCTGCAGCAAAATTTCTGCCTGTTTGACCGAGCACCACTACGGTGCCACCTGTCATGTACTCACAACCGTGATCGCCGATGCCTTCAACAACAGCATGAGCCCCGCTGTTGCGCACTGCAAATCGTTCGCCGGCGCTGCCACGCAAATAAACCTCACCCGAGGTCGCACCATAAAGAGCGGTATTTCCGCAGATGATGTTTTCGTCGTGAGGAAGGGAAAGAGTGCTGGGCGGTATAACCACAATTTTTCCGCCTGAGAGTCCCTTACCCAGATAGTCGTTGGCTTCACCGTAGAGAGTGGCTGTTACGCCTCGAACCGCAAAGGCCATGAAACTTTGTCCTGCTGAACCTGTGAATTTAAGGTTCAAGGTGTCTTCAGGAAGCTCCGTGGGGAAAAGATGCTTTGTGATTTCGCTGCTCACTAAAGTTCCCACACTGCGGTCGAGGTTGCTGATGGGAAATTCCAATGTGATCGGTTTTTCAAACAGCCAATGGTTTCGGCTCGCTGGAATAATTGCTCTGAAATCAAGAGTATTCTCGATCCCGTGTTGCTGAGATTCGGTGCAATGGAGCGAATCTCTTTTTGTGTTTGAGTTGTCTTGGAGGAGTGCAGCGAGTGAGATTTCGTCGTGGCGAGGAGCGAGTTGATGGTCAGTTTTCTCGAGGCAGTCGGAGCGACCGACCATCTCATCGATCGTTCGAAATCCAAGGTCAGCCATTATCTCCCGCAGACCCTCGGCCAGCAGAAAAACATAATTGATAAGATGCTCCGGCTGTCCGGAAAATTTCGCACGGAGCTCAGGATCGTGAGTTGCAATGCCTACAGGGCAGGTATTGAGGTGACACTTGCGCATCATGATGCAACCAAGAACGATCAGGGCGCCTGTCGCGAGTCCCCATTCCTCTGCACCAAGAAGGGTTGCGATGGCCAGGTCGCGCGGAGTGCGCAGCTGACCATCGACCTGCAGGACAATACGCGATCGCAGATTGTTCTGAACCAGGGTGCGCTGTGCTTCTGCGAGTCCGAGTTCCCAGGGAAGTCCGGCGTGTACAATAGACGTGAGTGGGCTCGAGCCCGTGCCACCCTCATGTCCGCTGATGAGAATCACATCGGCCTTAGCCTTAGCCACCCCTGCTGCAACAGTTCCTACTCCTGATTCTGCAACCAGTTTCACACTCACCCGTGCTCTGTGGTTTGCATTTTTCAGATCGAAGATAAGCTGTGCAAGGTCTTCAATGGAGTAAATGTCGTGATGAGGTGGTGGAGAAATGAGGGTAATGCCAGGAACGCTATGGCGCACACGGGCGATTTCTTCATTCACCTTGCCCGCGGGGAGTTGGCCACCTTCACCAGGCTTGGCTCCTTGAGCAATTTTGATTTGGAGCTCCTGCGCATGAACGAGGTAGCTACTTGTCACGCCGAAGCGTGCACTCGCCACTTGTTTAATTTTGCTGCTGCGGTTGAGCCCGTCGAGCTGCGGGTGATGGCGCACTGGGTCTTCGCCGCCTTCACCTGAATTGCTTCGTGCACCCACGCTATTCATGGCAATGGCAATGGCTTCGTGTGCTTCCTGGCTGATGGAGCCGAAGCTCATGGCTCCCGTGGCAAACCTGCGCACAATTGCGGTCACGGGTTCTACTTCAGAGACAGGAATTGAATTCTGTACTTTTTTGAACCTGAGCAATGAGCGTAGATTCAGTGGCGCGTCCGTGCGTTCATCGAGTTCAGCACAGAATTTCTTGAATTCCTCTCGGCTGTTGATGCGGGTAGAATTTTGCAGCTGGGCTATCATCTCGGGTGAATGAAGGTGGAGTTCGCCCCTTTGCTGCCATTGGTAAATCCCACTCTTGGGCAGGCGTGTATTGGTCGTGTCAAAGCTCATCTCAAAGGCACGCGTATGGCGTTCCAAAAGCTCGTTTTCGATGTCGTGGAGCGTGATTCCTTCAATCTGGTTTGGTGTCCAGGTGAAATGCTGATCGATGAGCTTTTGGCTGATTCCGAGCGATTCGAAGATCTGCGCTCCACGATAGGAATGGAGGGTGGAGATTCCCATTTTGGACATGATCTTGAGGAGGCCATTGCACACGGCCTGGACGAAATTTTGCTGCCGCTGTTCGGGCGAGAGAGATTGGTCAAATCCATTGAGAGCATCAGTAGAGGCCACAGTTTCCAAAGCC
The DNA here is from genome assembly GCA_044376695.1 of Silvanigrellaceae bacterium. Taxonomy (GTDB): domain Bacteria; phylum Bdellovibrionota_B; class Oligoflexia; order Silvanigrellales; family Silvanigrellaceae; genus RFOM01. The sequence continues at coordinate 5,920 of JBILKM010000031.1, read as the reverse complement.
AGATAAGGATGTATGGCATCAGCTCCATAGCCCAGCAAAGTTGCAAAATGATGCACCTCGCGTGGTTCGCCGCTTTCAAGTAACAAGCTTGTTTGTTTCCTTTGTCCGCTTCGTATCAGTGCATGATGAACAGAGGCAACAACAAGCAGAGCCGGAAGGGCAACATGCGATTCATCAAGCGCATGATCTGTGAGCACCACAACACGTGCGCCCAAGGCAACCGCACGGCTGGTTTGCTGCGCGAGAGTTTCGAGCGCATCAGCGAGAAAAAAATGTTCCTTTTTAAAAACAGTACTGATGCGAGTCATTCTGAGCTCAGCACCTGCACCGTGCTCAATGGCATTGAGTTCGGAAGCCAAGAGAAGCGGACGTGGAAGAGTCACGACCCTGCAGTGCTCGGGTGTTTCCTGCAACAGATTTCGCTCGCCACCGAGGCTGCTGCTCAATGAAGTGACCAATTCCTCACGAATGGCATCGATGGGAGGATTGGTGACCTGCGCAAACAGCTGTCTAAAATAATTATAAAGGAGCGGACGCTTCCTCGAGAGCACGGCCAGAGGAGTATCGTTGCCCATTGAACCTTCGGGTTCCTTGCCGGAATGAGCCATAGGAACGAGAATCTTTTGAAGATCCTCATTCGTGTATCCGAAGGCGAGCAGATGCCTTGTGTCTATAGAACGAGCTGGGGGAATACTTCGGTTGTCGCTCTTTGCGAGAAGGTCAGATAATTTCCTTCGGTTCGCACTGAGCCATGCTCCGTAAGGCATATGTCCAGCGAGTTGCTGTTTGATTTCGGTGTCGGGAACGAGCCGGCCAGCAGCAATATCCAAAAGGAACATCTTGCCGGGCGAGAGACGGCCTTTGCTTATGATTTCAGATGGTGCGATGTCCAGCACTCCCGCCTCCGATGCCATCACCACAATGCCATCGCGTGTGATGCAATATCGCCCCGGACGCAGACCGTTTCTGTCGAGTATTGCACCCACATAATTCCCGTGAGCAAACCCAATAAAGGCAGGTCCATCCCAGGGTTCCATCAGGCACGCTTGATATTCGTAGTAGTGGCGAAGTGCAGCGGGCAGGTCAGCGTTTTTCTCCCAGGGTTCAGGAATGACCATCGTCAAGGCCTGCGGCAATGAGCGTCCGCTCCGCACCAGGAATTCAATGGTGTTGTCGAGCATCGCTGAGTCGCTGAGCCCAGGGGTACAGATGGGCAAGAGGATGTTGGGGTCTTGCTCCGGAGAAGGCCAGGAGATCATCCGCGAGCGAGCATGCATGGCGTTGATGTTGCCGCGCAGGGTGTTGATTTCTCCGTTGTGGCAAATCATGCGGAACGGCTGCGCCAATGGCCATGCGGGCTGTGTGTTGGTGCTGAAGCGGAGATGCACCAGGGCGAAAGCTGAAATGTATTTTGGATTCAATAGATCAGGATAAAACGCCCCTAAGCGATCTGAAGTTGCCAAGGCCTTGTAACAGATATTTTCGCAAGACAGGCTCGCCACATAAAATTGAAGTTGTTTCAGCCCATATCTTTCGCGTGCCGTGTGCTCGAGCCTTTTTCTCAGGAGGAAGTTCTTCGCCTCGAGGGAGTACTCAGGGAGAGAATCGGCAACGTTCAGAAAAATTGCCTGCTCGATGTGCGGACAGCTCTCAGCAGCTTGAATTCCGAGAGCTGATTTTTCGATCGGAACATCGCGCAGGAAAAGCAGTTCGAGGCCAGTCAGCTTTGCCGCTTCAGATATTCTCTCCGCCCAATATGTTCGCTCAGATACTCCGGTCGGAAGAAAGAACATTCCAACCGAATAATTACCCTGCGGGGGCAGGGAAAGTTCCTTTCTGCTTGCATGTTCACTCAAGATCGCATGTGGAACCTGCAGAAGAATTCCCGCTCCGTCGCTCTGTAATGGATCTGCCGAGCGCCCCCCGCGATGATCCATCCGCTGCAGGATCTGAAGACCGTCGCTGACAACTTTATGAGATTGCTGACCCTTGAGCTGGGCCACAAATCCAACACCACAGGCATCCCGCTGGATTTGTCGCGGATCATCGAGAAGAGAAGCATTAAAGTTCGTTTCGCCCATGGTGCACCTTACCCGCAAGGAGATTCACAAAGAGGAGCCATATTCAAAGTGCATGATTAGCGTTGTGTCTTGATGTTCTCCGGGTCTCTTAGACATAAGGTTCGGTGCATGTACAGCGGGGATGGGGAGTGGTTGTATCGATGACCATTAAAAATTCTCAACTGAAAAAACTTTTTCAGAATTGACAATTAAAACTGTGGTCAACTCGAATCGAGAGAGTGAATCGGTGGAAAGGAAAATTTATTGTTGCAGCGCAGCTAGGAACAAACCGAGAGCTCGAAGCACTCAAGCGAGCGCCACACAAGGAAGACTATTCAGCGGGTACAACCTTCTCTTTTTTCATGCAGAAATAATAGGGATTCAGATCCAAAACATCTTTGCTCACGTTGCAGAGCTTGGCCAGTACGCCACCTGACTTTGCATCGGCTGCTAAGATTGCAGGGGTGAGAGTGGCGCACTTTGAACGCTCTCCAACAAACTGATCAACGCTTAAATAGTGTCGAGGGAAGGGTGCCTTAGGCATCACCGTGCCATTGTTAGGTTCCCAGGTGAAGGGAGGAGCCGTCACTCCACTGGGAGTTGAGATACCATATTCCACAACATTGTTTTGAATAAGCTTAGGTCTCTCATTCACGAAGCTGAGGTGCCCGCAGCCCTGCCATCCGCAATTCTCCACAGGTGAATTGAGATGAATTACCACAACGCACTTGTTCTTGATGATCTTTGCGTTCACGCTTGTGCACCAGGAAGAGAAACCCTTATCAACGATAGCCTTGCGGCTGTCGCAGTTGAAATTAGCTGCTTGCGAGTTACTTCCACTGATCGCACCAGCGTCAGCGCGCTCCGAGCAAACAAGAACAATACTCATAGCCGAGAGCCAGAAAAAATTTTTGAGTTTGAATTTGTGGTTCATTGCCTTGACCCTTTCGGCTATTTTTCAGTTGACAGAAACCCACTTAATCGTGTCAGAGGGCACCAATAACGGAGCATAGAAGCTGTCAAATGCAATGGAGTAACTTCCATCTAAATTCAGGGATGGTCTTGCTAACTCGCGGCTCATGACACCTTTTAAGCACAAGTAGGCATTCATTCTGTCGATTTCCTCACGGCCATCGATAAACCACACTGGTCCACCGGATTCACCTGGTAGCCCTCCGATGTCCTCGAGCTTGACAACAGAGCTGATTGCCTCCAACTGCGATTGCCCCAATTGAATTGTCGTCATAGTGACGCCAGATGCAGCAGTGCTGGCCCTAGCGTTGGCTTGGGCAACGCCTTGAGAATCGAAGGCCATCGCTCCGGTAGCAGACTCCTTCGGTGAAAAATTCATACCGCTCGCAGAGCATGCTGGGAGATACTGTTGTCTGGCCAGACCAATATCAATACGGCCTTGATGGATGCGCAAGACATCCATTCTTTTCGAACCGCTGTAGAGCACTTCTGAAACACCATTAGAAATGTTGGCAGGCAATTGGTTGCCAACGGCGAATGGCGCCGAAAATCTTTTGGGCGCGGCAAAGGTAATTCCTGATCTGGAGAGCTTGATCACAGTTTGCCCAAGCGGGTTTATAGATTCAAAACAGTGAACCGCCGTATAAAAATAGACGTTGGCAATCCTTGGGTTTAAGGCGTCTGGCTCAAAGGCGAACGCACCTGCGCAAGAATTTTTGGTTGAGGACGCGGCGTAAGAAACAAAGCTTCCAAACGCGATCGGCGCATTGAGCGGGACTCTTCCCGAGATAAATCGGCCGAATCTCACAAAATCGTCGGCCTTGGCTGCGACGATTCCTAAGCTAGGTTCGCTTTCAGAGCGCCGGGATTGTTTGGCTTGTTCTAAATTTCCCGCCTTGTTCAAATCCTCTGTGTTCATTCCACAGCCCGCAATCGCCAACGAAAAACCAAGGTATTTCAGCCTCATGGTAATTCTCCAAATGATTTCGCTGATAATTTGTTCGGGAGATTGTTGGGGTACTTCAGTGATTTCTTTTTTACCAAATGATTGTCGTTGCTTGACCGTAGGCACAAGTTGAGAGACCGCTTATCTACCCGAATAGGTATGCAACTAAATCAGGTTTTGCTGATAAGCTGTTCTTCTGAAACAAAATGATGTGATGCAATTGCCGTGCTCGGTTGGGGAGAATTGAATGGTCGCTCCCATTCTTCGGAAATTCAGTAAACGTGTTCCCGCGCCGCTGTTGCGCAGGCTTCTCAATATGTGGCCTCCCTTTGTGGGTGCAGGAATCTCAATTCGCGAGGCATCAGAAGATCTTCTTCACATACGAGTTGAACTCAAGCGCAGCTGGTACAATATAAATTATGTTGGTGTTCAATTTGGCGGCAGCATCTATGCGATGGTTGACCCCTTCTACATGCTGATGTTGATTCACAATCTTGGCGATGAATACATTGTTTGGGATAAGGCCGCCGAAATGCAATTCCTGAGACCAGGCCGAACAGCACTCACAGCCATGTTTAACCTAGATCGAGAGTTGTTAGATCAAATTCGTACTCATACCAGCCAAGGCGGAAAATTTGTTTTCGATCTTCTTGTTGAGGTTCGAGATGCTGAAAACACGATTGTGGCCTTAGTGACCAAAACGCTCTACGTGCGCAGGAAAAAATAGCTTCGTCTTTCATCAGCTGACAGAACGGCCCACGCTTTGCAGCATGGATGGTTTTTTCTGACTGAAGACTTGGGCGGATTTTGAAATTAACTTGGGAATCTAGATTACGTATTATAATAACAAAAATGTCGAATAAGCGATTCAAAGTCCCGAAAAAACTATTATTATTCTGTTTTTTGAGATTGATTTCATTTCAGCAGAAAAACTCCGATAAATCAATCAGCGGTAATGAAACCGCTTGAGGATTGATGGGTATGAATATCGCTCTGTCTGGTCTTTTTCTTCGGGCATTCCCTCTTCTTTGGGCTGCATCGATTACTGCATGTGGAACGCAAGAGAATGACCGTGTAGATAGCAAGACCTTTCAGGTGAGCGTGAACGATTCTGCTGTATTAAAGAAAGGCTACATATTTCAGGACAACAAGCCCATTGAAATAACCTATGTAGAGGAAGATGGCACTGCGCGCTTCTCTGGCGACATGGTACTGCCTCTCGACCGCGTCTCTGCAACTGAAGATCCTCCACTCGGGCTTGCTGCCTACGCGGGAATCACCAAATGGGCGAATGGACGTGTTCCTTACGTTGTTCCAGCAAATTTCCCCTACAGTGCGGAATTGGCTGCAGGCGTTGCAGAGTGGGCTAAGGTCGGAATCGCGTGGGTTCCCCGCACAGCTGCTGATGTTAATTTTGTGACCTTCTCGGCAGACCTCCTCAGCGGCCCATGCGGACTTGCCACCGTAGGGCAGTTACCCAAAGCGTTCATCAAGCTTCGTGCGATCAGCAGTGCGCTTGGTTGCACGGGATCCGGCTTCATGAAATTTGCTATGCTGCACGAGATGGCTCATGTGATGGGATATCCACATGAGTGGGAGCGTGCCGACCGGGATTCACATTTGACCGGTCTTGCAGGAACTTCATATTCGATTCTGCCGGGGCTGACGTTTTTGGGTGCATTCGACGTTGCCTCTGTAACCATGTATCCCACACAGGTCATCCCAACGCTCAAGACTATTGCAGGGGCGGCGATTCCGATTCCCCTCGGATTGAGCCAGACCGATCTCGACAGAACAAGTTCGTTCTATTTTGCCGCGAGTCAGTGCAGCATCGTGGGCGGCTTTGGAACCTCTTTGTACAGCGCTGTGAGCAGCAAGTTTGAGTGCAGCCGGCAATGCAGCAGCAGGGCTGCCACACATCCGGACAGATCGTGCAGGTGGA
>JBILKM010000052.1:0-15585 GCA_044376695.1 Silvanigrellaceae bacterium | reverse complement strand
CACAGCCATCATTCGCGGTATTGAAGGCCCTGACGCCTCCAGTGCGGCCGCCATTCGGAGATTTATGGAGCCCAGAAGTGCACTTGATGCGCTTGGAAGTTCCGCTCTGGAGCCCAAGGAGGAGGAATTGGGCCCGGATTTCGAGCCGCAAGGCCGCCCCGATCCCCTCGCTCAATCTCAATCCGAAAGAGCACTTCCTTCGCTCGTGCTGGGAAAAGGATTGCTGTTGAGACTCAATGTAAAAGTCGGCGATGTCATCACACTCATTTCCAGCTCAAATGCCCACGAAACTCCAAACCCGTCGCGATATCAGGAATTCCGTGTGGCGGGGCTGATGAGCGTGGGTCTTGCTCAATATGACGACAGCATTGCTTTCCTCAATTTCAATGATGGAGTGAACCTGTTTGGAGCGCGCGGTTGGGCAACTGGTCTCGAAATCAAAGTTAAAGATCCTGGGCAGGCGATCGTCTTGGCTCAACGTTTGCGCGGAAATATGCCATATACGGTGATGGCATGGCAGGAAATCGACCGGAGTTTGTTTCAACAGATCGACCGCGATGGCCTCGCTATCAAGCTTATTGTTCTAATTATCGCACTTGTCGCTAGCTTCAATATCATCGTTACCCTGAGTCTGAGCGTTCTCGACCGAGCGAAGCAAATCTCCATCCTCAGGAGCACGGGGGCAACACGAGGATTTATTGTCCGGATTTTTGTGGCACAAGGCGTGACTCTCGGGCTTGTGGGGGCTATTGTGGGCGTCGGCTTGGGGCTCATCGTCCTGAGAATCTTCTCAGGAGTAGATATTGGCGATTTGAAAGCCTTCTATTTCCTTGAAAAAATTCCAGTCGAGTACGACCTCCCCCTTGTTTTTTTCGCCATCGCTGTGGCGCTGGGGCTGAGCTTTTTTAGTGCACTTTACCCGGCGTACCGGGCGACACGGGTCTCGCCGCTCTTGGGGCTGCGACCCGGTTCCTGGGTTCAATAACGCAAGTGAGGAAGGGATTTCCAGAGATGAGCCTTGTTGGTTTTGCGACTGCTGATTCGACGTCTCGCTCAGCAGAAAGACGCCAGGGAGTTTTCCACGAGCGCAGGCGCCCGCTTTACGAAGGCGGCCCAACGGTCAGTCTAGTAGGCTTTGGCAGTTATAGGGTTGGCTTTTCGCCAGGTCTCGGCCATCCACATTGCCGTGAGGCACTCGAATATGCGTTGGTGAGAGGCGTAAATCTGGTCGACACGAGCACTAACTACGGCAATGGCCAGAGCGAGCTTCTTATTGGACAAACACTTGCAGCTCTGGTGCAGAATAAGTCCATCTCGCGCGAGAACGTCGTTCTGGTTTCAAAGGCTGGTTATGCACAAGGCAACACTCTTGAGCTTGTGCAACAGCGTGAGCGTGAAGGTCGGCCATTTGAATCTGTGTTCAAATTCGGTTCAGACCTTTGGTACTGCCTCGACCCGGAATTTCTTGTCGATCAACTCGAGCGCTCGCGGGCTCGGCTTGGTGTAGAGTGTCTCGATGTGTTCTTGGTGCACAACCCTGAATATATGTTGAAAGCCTACGAGCATAACAACATCTCAATTGAAAAAGCCCGTTCTGATTTTTATGCTCAATTGGAAAAATGTTTTGCTGCACTTGAAAGGGCAGTTGAAGCAGGACATCTTCGCGCCTATGGCGTGAGTTCCAACACCCTCGGTTCTACCAGCGATGACCCTTCTGCTGTTTCGTTGCAGCTCCTCATTGATACCGCCCATCGGGTCAGTCCACAGAGCTCGTTCCGCGTTGTGCAATGTCCTCTGAACTGGATAGAAGTGAATCCAGTTGCGGTTGAATCTGCAGACGATCAAGACAACACCCTGACACTCGCTCGCAAGAATGGCATTGGCGTGCTCGCGAACCGTCCTTTTAATGCGATGCACGACGGTGGGCTCATCCGGCTTACGCGGCCAACGGTCGATCCTTCGTCCGTGACTGATGATGCTCAACGCAAGGGTCTCCAGAATTGGACACGGCTGTCTCGAGATATGGAGAAACTCGCAAAGGAGTATATCTCCATTCCAGGATACGAAGATGCATCATTGTCGCAGCTTGTTCTCTCCACACTCATGTGGCAACCCGGGTTAAGCGCGGTGCTGTGTGGAATGAGAAGAAAAGAGTACGTCATGGATGCTGAGACCGCTACAGCACTTCCCATGCTGGTGAATGCCGATCAAATTCTCGCGCAAATCTATCAGGATCTCGAATTTCAAAAAGATGCGAACTGAAAGGAGCCACCGTTCATGGGTATCACGCCACAGTTTTTGAAATTTGCCCTCTTGGGTGCTGAGTGGGTGATGTACGTTCTGGTTGCGTGCAGCATTCTCAGCTTTTCTGTGATTATCGAGCGGATCGTCTACTTCTTTAAATTGCGCGGTGATTTTGGAATGTTCGTGAAGGAGCTCACCGAGCGTCTGAACTCAAACGATTCCACCGAAAAAACAGCCGCCTGGTGCGCTGGTCATCAGATGCTTGAGGCGAATGTTGCTGCAGTCGGGCTCGAACGCAGCAAAGATGGCCATAAAGCGATGGAAGACACCATGAACGCAACAATCATCGCGTCCCGAACCAAGCTCGACAAGGGGCTCACGCTCTTGGGAACACTTGGTAACAATACTCCCTTCATTGGTTTGTTCGGAACAGTGATTGGAATTATCCAGGCCTTTAATGCTCTCTCCAGCAACAATGCCTCGGGTCCGGAAGTCGTCATGGCGTCCATATCTGAAGCTCTTGTCGCAACAGCTGTGGGTTTGATGGTCGCGATTCCTGCAGTGATTGCGTTCAACGTTTTGTCCCGTGCTGTGAAGACAAAAATGGCTAACAGTGAAACCGTGGCGCGCATCGTGCTGAGTTACAATCCTGTGGTCGAGAAAAAGAACTAAGCAGGGGGACACGCCATGGCTGGTGGTTCGAACTTCAAAGACGATGATCTCATCTCTGAAATCAACGTCACACCTTTTGTTGATGTTGTGCTCGTCCTTCTCGTTATCTTCATGGTGACAGCAGGATTCATCGTTAATCGTGGCGTGAAAATTCAGCTCCCGGAGGCAGCAACGGCAGAGAAGCTCAACCTGCAGCGCACGTTCAACATCCTAGTTGGAGCAAACGGTAGTCTTTTTCTCGATGGCAAACCCACAACCGCCGAGCAGTTGAAAGCGACCGGAGCAGCGGCGCGTGAAAAAGGCGAAAAGGTGGTCGCCATGATCAGCGCAGATAAGGGCGTTGTTTACAGTTCTGTCGTGGGAGTCATGGATACGCTTCGCCAGGTCGGGATTTCAGATTTCGCCTTCCAACTCGAAGCTCTGCCCGAGACTCCCCAAAGCACTTCGGGCACTTCCACCCCTTCAGGAAAACCTTAAAGGCCTTTTTGTCTGTGAAGTGGCTGAAAAGGATTGGACATTCGGCCACTTCCGTTTAAGTTGACCCCGGTGGGCTACGCTCCCCGGGGTTTCTTTTGTTTTTTGAGAGAAAATGTCGATACCCCGAGCGCGGCAAAGGAGGGGAAAAGTGACCAGAAAGACCCAAGCGAGCAACGAGGTCACCTCGAGCGATTCGAAGGGGAGTGTTTGCGATGCTCTCTGGAAACGTCCTATTCGCGGTGCGCCCCAGCTTTCTGCTGTTTCAATGCACTCTTCCTTTTCGCAAGCACCCAAGTCCTCTGTTCCGGCCCAAGTTGGGATCGAAATGGAGATGTTCGCTTATGATGCGCACACACTTGTTCCATTGGGCCTACCAGGTTCAGTGTTTCATCCCAGTGAACTTCTCAAGCGCATCTCGGATCAGGTGGATGGAGCCAAGTTGAAGGTGGATCCTTCGACCGGTGTTGTTGTCGGGTTGTCGCTACCTTCGGGTGCGAACTTCAGTCTTGAACCCGGAGGACAAGTTGAATTTTCGTCAGCGCCACGCAGCGATACTGGAGCACTCGTCGAAGATGTCGTCTTTGGATTAAAGGCGCTTGAGCAGGCAGCTGGTGAAGATGTAGTCTTTCTGAGCCACGGCACCAATCCGATTGCCCCGGCGGACATGCCGCTGCTCGTTCCCAAAGAACGTTACCAAATCCTGCGGCGCTATTTTCTCAGTGAGCCCAATGGCCGCGGCGCCGACATGATGTGTCACACCTCGACCGTGCAGCCTAACATCGACATCACGGGCGACGACGCAGATTGGGAAGATGCCGTTCGTCTCACCTTTGCGCTTACCCCCGCGGTTCAGAGCCTGACACGCAATTCATTTTATTTTGCTGGGAAGCGATCAATTTATTCTTCAGAGCGGCAACGCATCTGGCAATGCACCGACAAAACCCGATCGGGTATCCCCGAAGGCATATCGCAAGCCCAAGACGTAGCCTGCCATTACGCAACATGGGCGCGCAAAGCCTACGTTTTTCTGGTGCGAGGACTTCCTGTCGATGAACAGCCGCGTTATGGTGAGCTTACGTTCGAGCAGTATCTGAATGAGGGTTACAAAGGCGTCATGCCGTCGCTGCAGGATTGGGAACTTCATCTTGCAACGCTTTTTCCAGAGCTCCGTTTGCGTGGATTTCTTGAAATTCGCAATCTTGATGCTCAACCATTTGAACATCTGCTTGCGGGAGTTGCTCTTTGGAAAGGGTTGCTTCTCGATCCTATCGCGCGTGCAGAGGCCTGGAGCTTGTTGTGTACGCAGTCATTGCCACAAAGAACCGAAGCCACATTGGGCCGAGAATTACTTACATTGTCGACCGAATCCTTACGCAGGATGGGCGACGCAGTTTCCGTGGCTGCACTCGAAGCTGCAGCTCCTCATTGGCTGAATTCGATCGACGCTCGTTCTTTGCCAGAAGATCCGCTTGAGTTTGTGAGGACACATGCAACGGCTGCACCATCAGAGCAATTCGTGGCATCGTTGGTTCGTGCTGGCGTGAGGTGGGACTGCTCTCGGGGACGTCCTGGGTGGGGTAGGAATAAGAGGTAACCCCCGAGAGACAGGTGGGACATGGTGACGAGACCTCCCCTTCAAGCTTCCTGACCTCTAGGTTTAGAAGCTCATAGGGTACGGCGTATAGGAAGAGCCACCCTGGCAAGCGCATTCGTCCTGCCAAAAGGGTTCCCGTGAGGGATTCCCTTCGAATCTCCCCTAAGCATTTCACGTGCCATGATGAATGAACTGAAATCATTGTTTAAAATGAGACAAAAGGCTGTCGAAAAACTCGACACTACTCTGAAATTTATTTGTTGCGATCGTTGATTTGCAGAATCAGGCGTTCCACCAGATTTTCGAAAAAACGCGTGCCTACGAAGGTTTGTCTGCTCATTTGGTCGCGAATAGTATCAGTTTCGAGCACCGTGAAAGAGGCCAGTGGATTGGGACGACGCACAAACACAACCTGACTTGTCACATCCCCGTTCCATCGGCGTTGAATAGGTCTGGCCTCAGTTGCTGAAAAAAGCATGAGCGTGTCAGCTTCTTCACCGGGCTCAAGCAATAACCCTGGATGTCCTGGTATGCGCAGGTACAGGTAAGGATTTTTTCCAAGCACCCCAAAATTGTCTTCAAGAATGACATCGCCACTCAGACACTTAACTCCGTCGAGCGGATTTCCGCTTTTGAATTCATCCAGGGAGGCGATGTCTCTCAGAAAGGCTTCGAACTGAAGTTTTAAGTCAGCAATTATTTTATGCGTCGCAGCATCCGCATCCGGCTTCTGCGCACCCAGATAATTACTCTTCGCCTTTAAGAGTTTCATCAAATCCATATGAACGTCTGTCCTGTCCCAGGCTGTCTAGCAGCGTCTTGTGTGGCTTGAACAAAGTGCGAGGCACTTCGACAAACAAAACGTTCGTGCGCGCTGAATTTCCGATCAATTCATAGAGCACAGTCTCATGGTAGCAAACTTTGCGACCCTTGAATTCCTTGCGCGCGAGCAGCCAGAAATGCTCGTCAAAAAGCTGACCCGGCTGCACAATTCTGCCGGAGCGAGGGTTCTGTGTATGGCTCCGCTGGTGCGTTCGGAGCTCGAAAAACACCAACACTGGATTAAAGTGTGTTGCACGTCCTTTGTTGCCAAAATATTCCTGTGCATCCTCTTTGGAAGCGTGTGGCATCTCCAGGCAGATCTTAACATGCGTTCCGTCGGGAAGCTGCGCGAAAACAGGGCCTCCACCAACGTCACCGATCTCTTTGCGTACCACTCCAAACACACTCAAGGGACGAGCGAGTTGTTGTTGTAACCAATCCCATTTTGCAAATGTACTAAGATTTTCAGGCAAGGGCTGCCAGTGAAACAGATTGCCGAGCACTTGTTGAATGTTTTCTACGGTCAAGCCACTTGTGTGAGCTTCCTGGATCAACGTGCTGGACATCAGTTGTCCCTGTGCCGCGCTCGGGATGAGTTGAGTTAGGAATTGAATTGCAACAACTGCATCATGATTTTTTAGACGGTCATTATTATTTGAACTGCGGCAGTGCGGCAAAAAATCTTCGACTTCTGCGCGCAGAAATTCCAAGCTGTCACGCAGCAATCTGAAGGTTTCCGCAACTCCGCTCAATTCCTGTTGTCGTTCGGCCTGCGTTCCGATCACATTGTCGATGTTGCGGATATGCAGACACTCAATGTTTGGCCATTGGGCTGCAATATCTGGAAAGAGATTCAGAAGCTCACCGTGTCCTGCAGCAACAGAGCTGTATGAATTTTCATCAGCAATGACTGGCGTTCCATTTTCATTGAAGCGAAGAGTGCATAGCTCCAATCCCTGTTCGAGCACCGTTGTATCATTCGCAGTTCGATGTGTTGTAGGACGAAGCCAATCTGGCGCAAACGAGGTTCCGGAAAGATCAAAAACGTTTTGAGCTTGCCGAATCAGCCTCTGACGCCCGAATTCTATCTCATCCCTAAATTGTCCTGTCTGCTGATAGGGTGCAACGTATACACTGACAGCACTGGGCAGAAGCGAGATCTGCTCAACGAGTTTAAGAAACAGAAAAGAATCACCCTCTGCTGTGGTCGGAACGAGTGCTTTCGGATGACCCGAAAACTTTTCGATCAGTACAAAGGCAGCCGCAAAACATCTCAGTGCGAGGCGTTCTTTTTCCGTGAGTTCTCGCCGCAGACGTTTGCCTTGATGACGAGCCTCGCTTGGTGGTTGGCTTTGCAGGGCCTCGAGCCAATGCAGTTCTTTTGCATTCGCTCTCGGCGTATGTGCGGATCCCCGGCGTCCAGCGTGCCCAGCATCCCAATGGATACGCCAATGGTTGCTTTCTGGAGCTGCATCCCGCTGGGTTTTCTGAGTCAGACCGGTGTTGGCTTTTCTGAACGCAACCTCAACTTCGCGTCCCTCTGTGAAATAGAGTTCGAGTGCGTTTGCAATTTCTGTGAAGTCTTCGCAGACCTCGGTTTTTTCCCAGTCGGAGAGGAGCTGGGGAATAACCTTGATGTCAGCAGGCAGTGGCAATGCTGCGAGCACTGCGAGTGAGTCAAGCCGCTTCGACCTGTGCGCAGTGAGTTCGGCTTGACCGAGTTTATCTTCCAGTCTTCTGCAGAATTCTTGGAGCTCGGGAACCTGGGCATAGGCGTCTTGCAAAAATCTTTGAAGTGAAGCCATGAAGCGAGACGCAGCACCCGCTGCAGGTATGAAGGTTCCGAGATGCTGACGGCACCAGTAGTGAAACGCGGCCCTGCGTGCGCGGCGCTGGGCATTGGTCAGGCGTTCGCCTTCTGCAAAGCGTACGAGTGTTTTCCAGGGGATTACAGCGCCATTACTGGTTGTGCAGGCACCGACAATCGGAAGTGTGGTTTCGCGGCCGGAGGCGATGACGCTCAGGATACGTTCCTGATGCAGCTGGACGCGGTCAAAGTTCAGGCCCGCTCGAATGACCTGCTCGCGGTTCAGTTCGCCGGTCGTCATGGCACCTGCGTCTTTGCACAAATCGGTCACACGCATCCTTCCTAACTGCCACATGAAACAGCTCCTTGTGTCGCTTTTGGGCAACTTTACCTTCCGTTGGATTGCTTCGCCAGAGTGTCAGCCTCCCTTTCGAAAGTACAGGAATGTCAAAGAATCAAAGAGTTGCTTGACCCCGGGGGGCTTTGCTGTCTAAGGCGGTGAAGTTGGAGGCCACTCATGGCGGCGCATATCCTCGGAATAACCAGAGAAAATCTGGAAACTTTTGTTGTAGCAGGCAGCGGCTCGAAGAGTAGTGCCCAGCGTGCTGCGCGGCTGTTTGAGGGAATCTATGGCCGGCAGGGTGCACCTATTTGGCCGCCTGTCTTCCCCGCCGAGGTGCATCAAGCGTCACTGGAACGCTTGCGTGAGTGCTTCGATTTTCAACTTCCGCTGCGGGTGAGTCGTTTTGAAAACAGTGCGATGGATGGCTCAAGCAAGCTCGTCATGAGTCTGGCTGACGGGCTCGAAATCGAAACTGTCTTGATTCCCGAGCGCGGAAGGCTCACCCAGTGCCTTTCAACCCAGGTCGGCTGCGCGCAAGCCTGCCGTTTTTGTCAGACCGGGCGCATGGGGCTCATACGTAGCCTCTCCACTGCAGAGATTGTCGGTCAGGTGGTAGCTGCCGAACTGTGGCGTCGTGAGCAAGGCGGAGCACTCGCTCAGTATCCTCGCATCAGTAATCTAGTCTTTATGGGGATGGGAGAGCCTCTCGATAACCTCGATTCGGTTTTCGGTGCACTCGACATTTTCACGGATCTTCAGGGACTTTGCTTCAGTCACAACAAAATCACAGTCAGTACAGTGGGACTGCTGCCCCAGCTCAATCGCTTTTTGAGCGAGTCCAAGGCCTGTCTTGCTCTGAGTTTGCATTCACCTTTCGATGCCGAGCGCTCAAAGGTCATGCCTGTCAATAAAGCTCATCCCGTCGCTCAGGTGATCGATACCCTGCGGGAATTTGCAGTTCGATATAAACGCCCTTACATGATTCAATACACGATGCTGAAAAATGTGAACGATTCGCACGAACATGCAACTGCCCTTGCGGAGCTGTTGAATGGCTTAGACGTGAAAATCAATCTCATCCCGCTGAACGAACACGAAGGGGCGGCATTTCGCCGACCTGAACTTGCCCGTATTTGGGCTTTTCGGGATGTACTCAAGAGTGCTGGGCACGTGGTTACGGTACGTCTCTCAAAGGGGCGAGATATTGCTGCGGCATGTGGTCAGTTGATCAAAACCACCACGCCGCAGGCAGGATCAAAGCCAGTCGATTGATCACCTCACCACGCGTGCGGCCGTTGTATTGCCAATTTTGTAATGCTTCTCGAGTTCCCAGCAGTCTTTGTGCCCGAGGCGCAAACTCTGCTCCGAAATGCTTTTTTGTGTTTTGGTCGGAGTAAAGATCAATACATCGCCATTGCCTGCACTGATGCGGTCGGAGCCCGATTTAGGGAGTTGAATGTGCATCAGCTCGAGTAGAACATCGATCACCCCGCCATGAGCGACCCAGACACAGATTTTGTTCTTTTGAATTCTTTGCGCGGTTGCGTGCAGACTCTCTCCCACGCGTACCATTACGTCTACTCTGGATTCACCGCCTTCGCCTGGATATCGGGTGTTGTAGGAGTCGCTGTCGAACCCGCTCATGTAGGTTGTTGCGATTTCTGGATTCTTCAAAACAAATTCTTCGTATGTATTATTTTCCAACACACCACAGTGAAACTCACGCAGACGCGCATCGAGCTGGAAGTTGTGGGCGACCTGTTTCAGTGACTCTCGGATGATGTCTGCCGTCTGCTGAGTTCGCAATAAATCGCTGCAAACAATATCGACCCCATGGGTGCTTTTCTCACGTGCCAGGTGTTGTTCAAGGAGGGTCTGTAACACAAGTCCGGCACGACGAGCTTGATCCTTTCCAGTCTCGTTCAACGGTATATCGGCCTGGCCCTGAAACCGCCTTTGAGCATTGTAGTCAGTTTGTCCATGCCTGACGACGAACAGTTTCACGTTACTTAACCTCCCCGACAAAGCCATGCGGCTCTGGGCGACCCTGATCATCGATGGCGACAAAAACAAGATCACATGCAACAATTAATTTTGATTTGTCATGCACAGAAAATATGCGCGTCATGACAAGGCATTCAATCGTGATGGAACTACGCCCAATGTTCTTCACGCGACATAAAAACTCAAGAACATCTCTCCGATCGGCAGCCTCATTGAAAATGACCTCGGAGATTTTTTTTGTCACGATCTGTTTACGAGAGAGTTGGGTCATGCAGAAAAGAGCCGCGATTTCGTCGACCCATTCCATCAATCGACCACCGAAAAGGCGGTCTGCTGCATTCAAATCGCCCGGCATTATGAGCCGCAGTCCCATGCTCGTGTAGCTCTCACCGCCCACATCGACACGGTGGCCGGTTCCGCGTGTCTGGGTGATAGATTTCGGGTTGGTTGATGGCTGATTCATTGTGTTCTGACCTCGCCGCAGCTATACAGGGATTTGCGCAAACCGCCGAGAAGTCAAATCCCTTCAGGAGTGAAGCCTTCATGACAGTTGTTCCGTTTCGACCTCGCTCCAACGGTACACGACAAGGGAGCAATGTGTCAGCTCAGGGCCAACGTTCTGTCCTCCCACCCCCGGGGGTGAAGGCTGTGGGCATTGATTTGGGCACGACCAACTCGGTTGTCTCACTCTTCAAAGAACACCGAGAACAACCTCAGACACTCGTTTATGAAGAACAGTC
The DNA here is from genome assembly GCA_044376695.1 of Silvanigrellaceae bacterium. Classification (GTDB taxonomy): domain Bacteria; phylum Bdellovibrionota_B; class Oligoflexia; order Silvanigrellales; family Silvanigrellaceae; genus RFOM01. The sequence goes on along the minus strand of JBILKM010000052.1, from coordinate 4,882 downwards.
ACGCCTCGTGCCGTCTGTCGTGCATTGGATTCCCGAACAGTCAGCCGAACTCGTGGGCCGTCCTGCCTTGGAGGCAGCGCGAGGCAATCTCGGTCAGCTTGTTCGCAGTACGAAACGTCTCATGGGTTTGTCCCAACAAACATTTGTCTCCAATGGCCGTCAATATACGCCGGAAGAGGCCGCCACCTCAGTCTTGAAATATCTTGCGGGGCATCCCTCACTCTCTGAAGAAATTGCGACCCATGGCAAACTCTGGGCGGTTGTCACGGTTCCGGCACACTTCGATGATGCTGCACGCCTCGCTACCGTGGCTGCAGCCGAATCAGCGGGAGTCAACATCCTGCGTATCGTAAATGAGCCTACTGCAGCTGCGCTTGCCTATAGCATGCTGCCCGATGTCCGCGACCTCGAGAAAGAGACTCTGGTGGTCTACGATCTCGGAGGTGGGACATTCGACGTAAGCGTGGTGGAGCGTGACGGCCTCATTTTCAATGTGCTGGCAAGCGAGGGCGACGTTCAACTCGGTGGCGACGACCTCGACACTGCGTTGGCGGAGCATTTGGCCAAAAGTGTTCGTCCCGAACTGTCAAGCAAGCGGATCAAGCCAGGCACCGCAGCCTTCAAGAACCTTCTTCATTTAGCTGAAGATGCGAAGAAAAAATTTCAGAACCAGGGCTCAGTTCACATCAAACAGGATAATCTCGACGATGCTGGTGCTGAAATCGATATCATACTGAACCGCGATGTCTTTGAGTCATTGGCAGCTCCTTACATTGAGAAGACACTCATTCTCACCGAAAGAGCAATTCACGCGGCGAAAAAGAGAACTAAAAATATCTCCCGGATTCTGCTGGTTGGTGGAAGTACGAGAGTGGCACTCGTGCGCAAAATGCTCGAACAGTACTTCCCTGATTGCATGGTCGACGCTCGCCTCGAGCCCGATCTCGCCGTCAGTTGGGGCGCCTCTATTCAGGCCGCCATCATTCTTGGTTTGGAGCCAAGCACCATTCTTGTGGACGTGTGCAGTCATTCTCTCGGAGTGGGAGTGGCCGAAGATAGCCGCAGTATCGATGAAAATTTCAGGAAAGTTGCGCGCAAGTTTGGCGTACTGAGACCATCCTCTGATGAACAACTGCAGCTAGTTCTGGGAGATAAATTCGAAGAGTTCCATCGCGAGCTGCGTGGATTACTTCGCGTTGCGCCCATCATTCATCGCAATTCACCCCTGCCATCCATGCGCAGCGAATTCTTCAACACTCTTTTCGACAACCAAATTGCAGTACAGGTGATTGTCGTTCAGGGTGAGGGTGAATCTGTTGGTGAAAATCGACTCATCGGTACGTTCATGTTCGAATTGCAGCAGCCGTGCCCTGCTGGAAGCAAGTGCGAAATTCAGCTGACCTACGACCAAAACGGTATGGTGCACGTGCTCGCCAAGCAACTGGGCACCGAGAACCAGGGTGAAGCTGTTTTTGACAGTCGCACTGGAGAAGTCAAAGGGTGGGTTGCACTCGATGAAGAAGGAGCCCCATCACCTGTGGCAACTTCCAAGCGACCCTCGCATTCCCAGATTCCCGCACCGTTGAGTTCGTTGGAGCAGGATACTCTTGCTTCCGGCGAGAACCACACAGAGTCTAGCACCAAACCAAAAAATGCGCTTCCATCAATGCAAAACAACGCTATTTTGGTGCAAGCGCGGCGACATCTCATGCGATTGTCTTCATCCTCGGAGAACCATGGGAAGCTTTCGCATCTCATTATTCAATACGAAGAGCTTCTTGCACTGAGTTCCACTGGAGAGGATTGCGACGATGCTCTGGAGGTCATTGAGCAAAAATTTCAAAATATTTTTGAGAGCTGAGCGGCTGATCATTCAACAGGAGCGTCTGAGTGGTTGATTTAAACACTCCCGACAAACGTCTTTTAAAATGTCTTTCGGAGAACTGGCAAGCCTTTTCGGCAAGCCTTGCTTCAGTCACTCAGCACCCGCAATTCAACGAATACCTTGCGAGGTATCGTGGGCATAGCGACTCACTTTCCATCGATGGACAAGAGCCTCTGCGCACTCTCATTCTGGTTCACTGTCAAACGCTTGTAGTCAGTTGTTTTAATCAGGCTCGGTTACTGCCAGATCAATGTTCGGAGGAGCTGCTCAAGAATTTCGAGTCAGCAATAAATACTGCGCTGTATTATTGGACGGGCTCGAGTGATCGGAATTTCCAATTCCGCACTGTTGTGCACTTTTTGGGACTCGCTGATCAGGATGTAGTGTGTAATTCTGAAGCAGGATTGTTTTCATTTCGTCTCAACGAGTGGGGATTTTCCATTTCTCAGAGAGACCTCTTCGAGATTTTTCCGCGGCGTCATTCCATTGCTCAGGTTTGCGGTATTTCCCTGGCCGAAAATATTGAGCACTTTCTGGTGCGAGAACAGGAGCTTTTTTCTGTCATCAGAACAATGCAGCGTGAATTTTGTCTCTTGATAGACGAATGGGAACACTGCAATTCAATTTTAGCCGTAAAGCAGTTTTCTCTTAGAAAGCTGCTTCAATCAGATCCTGTGCAGGGTCAGTCAATTATGCAGGAGATAGTCGGGGTACGAAATGCCTTGGCGCAATGGTGTGTGCGCACAGCTGCAGACTTTCAACACTTCATCGCGCAGGTGGCAGCTCAGAAAGATTTGAGCAGCGACGTCCGCGCAGAGCTTTCGGCACTCGATGCGCTTATTCTTTCTGGATTCCAGAAATTCTTGCTGCCAGCATCGGTTAGTCGACATGTTTATTCTAATGATGTTTTGCTCGAATTCTTGCGCTGGACTGAAGCACGCCTAAAAACACATCCAGATGACCTCTTTTCGCTGACCAGCGATCTCGTGTTTCGCACAGCGCTGTATCGTAAAACCGGATCAGACGCTTTGCTTAGTCTGCTGCGTGGAAAGAGTTTTCATTGGACGTTGAGTGCTGATCCCTCGGCCGCAATTAAGGCTGTGTGTTGGGGGCTATCCGCATTTGAGCATCGGTTTTTCTTGTGTGTCCTTGCGGTTATTCTCGATGCAAAATTATCTCCCAATGCTCTTGATTCTCATTGGCTGCAGACACTGGCATCAGTTGCAGAGATGCCAGGAACATTTCAAGTGCCTGCCAAGGCTGTCTCTGATTTGTCCGTTGCTTCCGAGGATTTTGAAAGCATTCATGCACGCGCGATAGCGACGCTCGAAAGGTGTTGCGATCATGTTCGCGATGATGCACTTAAGGCGGTGCTTTTTGTTCTCGAATTTTTGCGATCCGAGATGCCTTCATCGGAAGCACTCACCGGTGAAGGAGAGCTGCAATGAGCATTCAAGGTCTCGAGCCACGACGACGTGCCGCAGTCGATATTAAATTATTGCGCCTTGAGCTCGTTCCGCGCGGCCGAACTCCCTGTGAACAGATTTCGCACGAATGGAGTCCGGCACAGCCAACAGAAAATCTTTCCCCGGCAGCAGCAGCTGCTCTCCTAAAAGTTGACGTCTGGGCGCCACAGAGCGTGGTCAAGGAGAGATACAAAAAACTGCAGCTGCGCTATCCGCCAGAACAGTTTCCAGAACGCCATATTCAGCTACGTCCTGCGTTTGAACTCCTGTCTGAACCTGTCGTGCGGCTCAACTGGTTTTGGCAGAGTGGGCTTATTCCTGAAATGAGCTCGTCTCTCTCCGACACCGAGTCGCCTCTCTGGAACAGTGGATCTCTTCGGAAATCAATAACCCCCGAAGACGCCATCAATGCCTTGCTCAAGCAATGACTCGCATCCGCATGAATTAGCGCGTCCGCATCATCTGATTGAGTGCCTGCGACATTGTGTAGAGTTTGTTGTCCAGGGAGTTTTCAAAAAGACGATCGCATAAGTCAACCGCGCCGTCTGCGAAGAGCCTGCGAGAGTGCGCCATATGTGAAATCCTGAGTTCCTCTGCGCCCTGACTCAGGAAAAGAGTGTGTTCGCCAACGACTGCACCGACCCGTGTCGATGAAATTCTGTCGTGAGGCACGCTGGCTGCATGTGCTAGAGTTTTTGCGGTTCCACTCGGTGCATCCTTTTTGAGGGTATGGTGCGACTCCCACAGCGCAAGATCGAATCCGAGCTGTCGTGCGAGATCTGCAACCGATTTTCCACTGCTTGTTTTGGCCTGCAGCATTTCCTCGAAAAGAAAAATTCCCCTCGAAAAATTTGAGGAAACCACCACTGGTGTCTTTTTGGCGAGGTTGTCTAATTTCTGCGTCAGCTCCTGCGAGTGTCCAGTCGTTCCCACTACGAGCGCCACGAGATGTTTGAGCTCCTGAGAACTCAAAAGTTGGTCAGCTATGCCTTCTGTTCCCTCTGGCAGGGAGACATCAATAACGATAATTTTTTCAACTGATTTCTGGGATAATTCATCTAAAATACGCGTGATATTTGCAATATCTCCTCTCTTGAGAGGAGTGAGAGGAATGTTTTTTCCCTGAGCTGCCGCGGTGATTTCCTGTCCTAATCGTCCTGATGCACCCGCGAGCAGAATTCTTTTCATTTTTAATCCTTTAATTTCAGGTAGATAAAGATTTTTAAAAAAATCAGCGATTCTCTGTTTGACAACTCAATTCCAACAGACTACCTACCGCGTTCGCCAATCACAACGATTGGATGGTTCTTTGAAAAGAGAAGAAAGAAGTCACAGAGTGCGGGAAGAGCCGTGCGAAGCGACAGAAGGATTCGGGCAGTAATGCTTGGAGAGTTTTGTAACGGACGCGCGGTTTTACCAAATAACGTCAATGAACGTTTTAAAATAATCATGTAGCCAAATTAAACTTAAGAGTTTGATCCTGGCTCAGAACGAACGCTGGCGGCGTGCCTAACACATGCAAGTCAAACGG
>JBILKM010000023.1:0-44362 GCA_044376695.1 Silvanigrellaceae bacterium | reverse complement strand
AGCGGTCTCCGCCTTTTCCGCGCGGTGCATCACCGCGGCTTGGGCGATCGCCCCACGATTTCTTCTCGCTGAATTCCTGATCGAGGCGCACCAGCGGTTTGGTCATCTTGATGTCGTCGTTGTAGTAAACATCCAACTTCTCCAAGCGACGTCCAACCATCTCCTGCAGAATCAAATCTTTTTCTTCGGCGCTAAGCTGACCAACAGTTCTCTCAACGGCCTTCTGAATTGTTTTGCTGAACGGCTTCTCGCGCGCCACTTTGAGCTCAGCCACCAATCCCTCCGCAGAGCGGTGAATCACTTCCGAGGCTGAGGGAACAGCGACAGGCTCGGGCTTAATTTTGAGCTTGCGCATAATGAATTCATAAGAGCGAACCGAAGAAGGAGTCACGATTGTCCAAGCTTCGCCGGCAGCGCCGTTGCGGCCCGTACGGCCCACTCGGTGTGTGTAGGATTCCAGGTCGAAAGGTACGTTGAAGTTCACAACCAACGGCAGATCCTGGACGTCGATACCGCGCGCTGCGACGTTGGTCGCAATCAAATACTTGAGCTTCTTCTCGCGGAATTTGTCCATGGTCTGGTTGCGTTCGCCCTGGGTGAGATCACCATGCAGAGCCGCTGCATCGAAGCCACGTTGCATGAGAGCATCGGTCAGCTCGGCGCATTCCTGACGCGTCTTGCAGAACACAATCGCCTGCAAAGGATTGTGGAACAGCAACGCGTTGATCAGCGCCTTCTGCTCAGCATATCCACGCACTTCCAGATAGCTGTGCTGAATTGTGGAGGGCGATTGCGCGCCGGAGGCCACAATATTCACTTCGATCGGATCTTTGAGTGTCTTGCGCGCCATTGCACGAATATCAGGGCTCAGAGTTGCCGAGAAAAATAATGTTTGCGCGTTTGGAGAAAGCTGCGCGCGAATCTTCTCAAGATCTTCGGCAAAGCCAAAGTCGAGCATTTGATCCACTTCATCGAGAACAAAGCATTCGATTTGGCTGAGTTCAAGAACACCTTGGTTGAGGAGGTCGGTCATGCGGCCTGGCGTGCCCACGACAATATCAACACCCTCGTTCAGAGCGCGCTTTTGCCGCGAATAGCTTGAGCCGCCTGTGATGGCGAGAGTACGCAATTTAAGCGCACTCACGGTTGAGTCGAGAACCGCAGCCACCTGTGTGGCGAGCTCGCGTGTCGGCGTGAGTATGAGTGCACGCAAACCACCGTGCTTTTTCAAGCGCAGTGCAACGGGCAAGGAGAATGCGAGGGTTTTGCCTGAGCCCGTACTCGACTGGGCCAGGATATCGCGTCCTGTCAGAGCGGCGGGAATAGCGCGGGCCTGGATGCTGGTCGGCCCGGTGATCCCCTGTGCTGCAAGCACCTCACGCAAAACCTGTGGGAGAAAATCGAAATTTTCCATCACTTCAGGATTTGTGGAAGGCTGCGACTGCTCTGTGTGTGACAGTTCGTTGATATTCAAGGTGGATTCTTTCAGTGGGTTTCACTTCAAAGTGACCTTCAGAAGTGAAAAAGATGAGTTCTTGCAGCAACTTTTGCTGCGTGAACACCCCACACGTTCCACAGAGTGGCAACAGGGTCAAGATGATTCTTGAATTTGCGATTTTTGCACAAAAATAAAAAAGCCGAAGCCCTGAAGGGACTTATTTGCTGCAATCGACTTTTTCCGCAAAAGGAGAACGCAAGTCGAAGCTTTCAAGCACAGCCGTGTCGTTTTCCTGCATATCCTTCAGATTGAATGCCCAACGACCACGCAAACTTAAGGGCTTTTCGAAGTTCAATTTCACAATGCCCTTGTTGTACTCGTCGAATCCGTCTTCGGTCTTCAGCTCATGCACTTTCCCATCAGGCGAGGTCAGCGACAAAGCGATTTCCTCAGGATAGTACCCCTTCAGGGTGAGCTGAAGCTCGAGCCTCTTTGCAGAAAGATTCTCTTCCACTTCAAAAGCCAGACTCAAACCCGGCGAGGGGTAGTCGTCGATCGGATGTGTATCCGTGCTGCGCTCGAGCAAGAAATCGTTCGCGAGGCGCGGACCCACAAACCAGCGCAGCGGAAACTCGCGCGTGCCCGAAGCAGAATTGGCGCGGTAGAGAAGTTCAAAGGGGTGGCCGCACACAAAATCCTTGGCCACCTTGATTTCAAATGGAGCACTCTGCACGGAAGAACGCCCAGGCTGAATATCGGGGTAAGTCACCTTGCCACGGGTCACACGCACCCCCGGTGTCAGGCTATATAGCTCACCTGCTACCTTTTGGGTGACTTTCGACCACTTGTTCTCAAGGGGAACATGCAAGTTGAGTGCTTCACCCGGCTCGGCCCGCCCATTGCCCGAGGCATCAGTCCAGGCTTCAGTGCCAGCCACCACTCCCAGAAATTCGAAATGGGGCTTGAACCAGCAGCGCGGGCGCTGTGCATTCACCCAGCCATCGCGCGCCAAGCATGATGTTGCTCCGGCCGCACGCTCTGCTTCAAGGCTTGAGCCACCCTGAGCCAGGCCCTTGCCTGGAATAATTTTTGGATCGAACGGCAGCGTGCACAGGGCGCCAGCCATATAGGTATCGAGGCGACACTGCGCCTCGGGATGTTCATCGTTGGTCTGAGCCACGACCTTCTTGCTGGGTGTTTCGAACTTGGGTGCTTCAGAGCTGCGCAACGCAGCCAAGAGCGACGCGAGCGACAAACCTGCATTCGAACTGCGGTAGCACAGGTCGCGCTCCGGCTGCTGTGCGTAGTTCGTATCGCAAAGCGATTTGGCGAAGGGCAGCACAGTTGTGCGGTGCTTGGCATTTTCTTCAAGGTCGCCACGCCACAGCTCTCTGGCACAGGATTCGGTCGCAAAATAATCGGATTGCCCTTCGTTGGAGGCCCACTTCATGTCGACCTCGCGCACCATCACGTAGCCACCGAGATGGTGGCCGAGCTCATGGCACAGCACCAGCGCAAAACCATCAGGCGTAACCTCGGGTCGGCGCGCGAGCCCCCCGTACATGTTCACTTCCCAGAGTTTGTCGTTTTGCTCTGCCGAAGCATTGACCGTTTCGTCTTTCCACAGCCTGTGGATCTTCAACTTGGCTCCATGGCTCTTAACAATCGGTGCATAGATTTTCTCAGCGCGGGAAATAATCTCCCCAAACTGACGTTCGCTGACATTCGACTTTTCCAGCGGCGACGGGCGCAGATGCAACTTGTTGGGAGGAAAGCAGGTGGTTTTGGAGGCCGCGCTCAGTGAGGCCGGAAAAATTCCAAAAACAATGGCACTGCTCAAGACAAATTGCTTGAAGGTCATGAATCACCCAGGCTCTAAAGTTTTATTTTGACGTGAGAAAGAATAGCAGAGGAAATGTTGGAGCAAAAATATTTCGAAGGAATTATTTTGCAGTGACAGCTGCAAGAATCCGCACCGGCTCACAGATATCATTGTGATACGCGAAGACTTCATCAATCGAATTCACCGAAATCCATGCCACGCCGCGGTGATAAGCGGCATCATTCACGACCTGTGCGTGTGGATTCAACAACCGGCCACAGAGAAATGTGGTGCGACAATCATTGATTTGCCCATCCCATTCAAAATCATAGGTGCGCTCGAGGACAGGTTCAGGAAGTATTTCTATTTGATAACCAGTTTCTTCGAGTGTTTCGCGAACAGCTGCATGTGCGGAGGATTCACCCTCCTCAATTTTTCCGCCTGGAATAAAGAAATACCGACGTTTATTGTGTGGATCTTCGGCATGAAAGCCAAGCACACGATCCTCGTGCACAACCACAACACTCACCCTGCGACGAACATGCTTCATGCTTTCGCGTTGCCCATCTCACAGAAGATTTCTGGTCGTAGAACCTGCGCATCGGTCACATAGAAACCCACGTCAAAGTGGCTGAAAAACATCTTCTGCAAATGTTCGAGGATCGCAGAAACCATTTCGGGACGCACGAGAAACTCGATTTTTAGCTGTGACTCATGCAGGTCGACACTCGTTTCGTTGCCAAATTCCTCAACCCGAATCGCACTCGTGCGCACACTCTTTACACCCTTTGATTGGAGTAGATTTATGGCTCGCTGAGCCACCGAAAGCTCGCACGTCATGGAAATCATTTTCATTGGAGTGAGGGATTGGGTCATGGGAAAACCTCCGTAAGGTACTGTGCCACTTTAAGATACAGTGGAATTCCCACAACCAAATTGAACGGAAATGTGACTGTCAAAGCAGAAGTCAGATAGATTCCCGGATTCGCCTCGGGCAGGGCTATACGCACTGCGGCAGGAGCAGCGATATAGGAAGCACTTGCAGCGAGAGCGCTGAGGATAGCTGTTCCTCCCAGGCTGAGACCTGACATGTGCCCAAGCACTGCTCCGAGCACCGCATTCATGAGGGGAACGAGCGTGCCGAAGAGCACCACAAAAACCCCAACCTTTTTGAGATCTCGAAAACGCTTCGAAGCCACAATTCCCATTTCAAGAAGAAATAGAGCCACCACGCCCTGAAACGGAGCACCAAACAGGGGCTCAACCCGTGCGTAGCCTGAACTTCCGCTGAGTGCACCAATCACAAGGCCACCCATAAGCAAAAGTAGGCTTCGGCCCGAAACGATCTCATGCAGAGCTGTCCGCAGAGTTGTCCAGTCGGTTGAAGACGCGCCAGCGCTGGAGCCAACACTCGAATCCACACCTGAAGCCGGAGTTTGCTTGAGCCGTGCAAGCATGAGGCCCACAACGATGGCAGGAGCCTCAAGGATGACCACAAGCGTGGAAATAAAACCCTCGTAGGCAATACCAATCGCTGAGAGGAAGCTTTGGGCAGCAATGAATGTAACAACTGAAACTGAACCATAGTGCGCAGCAAGCGCTGCCGAATCGGTAACGCTCAGCTTTCCGAAGATCCGAGAGACGGCATACGCGATAAGCGGCGTAATCACGCCAATGGCAAGTGTTGCAAGTGCTGGTTTCCAGAGCTCAGCGACATTCGAGTGCGAGAGCTCCACCCCACCTTTGAGGCCTAAGGCAAAAAGCAGATAAATGGTGAGCAGAGAATAAATGGACTCCGGAATGCGCAGATCGCTTTTCACCCAGGTGGCAATACAGCCAAGCAAAAAACACAGCACAACCGGCGACAACAGGTTTGTTTGAACGGCACTTAGGGTGTCGAAACCGGACATTCAGCAACCTCATCACAAAAAGCCCCGCGGCTGTTTCAGCATGGTGACCCCACAGGGATAAAGAATTCCCGGTTGTTAATCAAATTCAGGCAAGGTAGAAATCTTCAATGATGGCTCATGAATACGCACCGAGGACGCGACCTTGACCACCATCCACCCGGCACTTCTCAAACGAAAAATCATCCATGTCGACATGGATGCGTTTTATGCTGCCGTCGAAGTGCGCGACAATCCCGCATTGGCAGGACGAGCTGTTGTCATTGGTGGCTCTCCGCAATCACGAGCTGTGGTCTGCACTGCAAGCTACGAAGCGCGCAAGTTCGGAATCCGCTCGGCGATGTCCTGTGCCAAGGCCTACCGCTTGTGCCCCGATGCAGTTTTTCTTTATCCCAATTTCGAAAAATATTATCAGGTATCGCAGCAAATCCGCGCAATATTTGCACGTTTCACCGATCTCATTGAACCACTCTCGCTCGATGAAGCGTATCTCGATGTCACCGCGAATACATCTGGGCTATATGCAGCGCAGATTGGCAAAGCAATTCAAGAGGCTGTTGCACGAGAATTACTGCTTTCGTGTTCTGTGGGAGTTGCACCTAACAAACTTGTTGCAAAAATAGCATCCGACTATCGCAAACCTGCCGGGCTCACGGTCGTTCCACCAGAAAAGGTGGAGTCCTTCATGCACGGGCTTGAGGTGCGCAAAATCTTCGGGGTGGGGCCTGCCACGGAAAAGCGCCTGCATGCGTTGGGCATCAAGACCTGTGCAGATGTGGTCGAGACACCCCTGCTCCAGCTTGAACATCAGCTGGGTTCATTTGCACATTGGATTCACTCTGCGGCGCAGGGAATCGACGAACGCAGAGTTCACACCACGCGCGAACGCAAATCCCTGGGGCGAGAGGATACCTTCTCAAAGGATCTTCTGAATATCCCGCAGCTGCTCGAAGAACTGAATTCACTTGCCGAAAAAACGGCAAATGACCTGCACAAGCGCGACCTGGCCGGAAAAACTGTGACCCTCAAGGTCAAGTACGGTGACTTTCAGCAAATCACGCGCAGCCAAACTCTCCGTGTGGCGACCAACAACGCATCGGATATATTTGCATCAACACGAAAGCTACTTCTCGAGCGTTCGGAGGCAGGGCAGCGCCCTATTCGACTTCTTGGACTCAGCGTCTCAAATCTAGAAAAGGCGAACGCATCGGCCTGGGAAATATCATCCACCCTGACGGACTGAAATACTCACCGTGTCGAGCGTGATTCCATCGGCTGCAGGAAAACGATTCTCACTCCAGCTTTTGGTCTCAGGGTTGTAGGTCTTGATGACGATCTGACCGTCGACCAAAGAAATATTCTGAATGGTTCCATCGGAACAAACAAATTTACGGATGTCTCCTTCATTCACTCCACGACAGCTCGCTTCTGCTTGCAACGACCCGAGCGACAGAACAGCACCAACAACAGCAACAACCTTCAACAAAAACATAGCGAACTACTCCTTGAAAGAAATGGTTTCCCTCTGGGAGCTTTATCGGAAAAACAGAGAGCACCCTTTAATTAACGCAGTAACACCCCGAAAGAACGTCAAAAAAGTAGAAATGCACATTTTTCTTGCAGGCCCTCGGATTTGGCCCTACTCGACCCTCTGGAGACGAATCCGGAGGGGTCTGTGGTGGTTAGGTTCAAATTGCTGATTCTGCTGACTTTAGTTCACCTCATCCTGCCCTTGAACAAGGCCTCTGCCCAGGGCTTCGGGCCCCTGTTTCGGGCGGAAATTGAAGCTACCTTCTTCGAAGGTGGGAAAATCTCTGCTCAGAAAGTGGATCGCTTTCGCGCAAACGTTGAAACAACTCAAAGCGAAATTCAGAAATCTCTGACCGACTATTACATCCATGTCGGACAAAAAAGCGCAGATGAAGCCGCAAAAAAAGCTGCGTCGGCGTCGCTTCCAAAAGCATTCGATCGTCTTAACGAAATCATTGCAGCACTCAAGAAATCCCAAGGCAATGCATCATATGAGTTGGGTGCAGCAGCCCTCCAACTCGGCTACGCCGTGCGCTCTGAGGGGCGCTGGATGGATTATGACGAGATTGCAGGCTACGCCAAAGGACTCTTCAAACGCTACCAGGTGAAGCGCCGCAACAATCAACAGAGCGAAGCGTCGAACCTGTGGAATGCAGCTGAATCGCGCTTCTACACGCAGGCAGAGCTGATGGTACTCAAAGCCAAAGGCGGTGACCTCTCCACACTCAATCCCATCGGCGACGGCTCCTACTGGACTAATGTAGACCAAACGCGCCAACCGATGCTCGACACCTTCCAGCGTTCTGCAGGGCTCTATCAGAATGTAACTTTCGAGTTTCCATCCGATGGTGAAACTCTCGACTTTGATGAGGTCAAACGTTCACAAAGCCGTCCAAAATTCGATGTCACCTGGACGTCAAACGGGAAGAAAAGAAAATACAAACTCAAATTCCTCTCGGAAACTAATAGCGAAGCAACGGCAGCCACTCTGCTCGCTGCACTCGGTTTCAACACCGATGCCTCACGCCGCATCAACCGTGTCAAGATCCGCTTCAAGGACGGCGAGAAAGCCATATTTCACCGCGATTTAGAGAGCTATTATGCATTCTGGGAAATGCAGAATGCGGTGATTGAAGATGGCCGTGATGCACAGGGAGACTATTTAATCCTGCGCGAAGCGCTGCTTGAAGGGCGCTCTGATGAACTCATCCGAGTAGGCGCTTGGTCGTACACGAAAACAGGTCATCCCGAGACCCGTGAGGTTCGCGCACTCCCTGTGTTCATGGCGTGGATCGCCAACAACGACATGAAGGAATCAGGCCAGAACAAGGTCATCTTAAATCGGAATTTTCCAGCTGAAAAAATGTTCTTTACCTCCGGTGACCTGGGCTGGGCGTTCGGAAACTTCCTCTTTCCAGAATCGGTGGGCTGGTTTAAGTGGAACGTTATTAAGGATGTTCGCGAGGACTCGGTTTCATTCAACTACCTCACTTGGCAGTACAGCGATCTATTCCAGTTCACGACCTGGGACGACGCACGCTGGATGGTTCGCCTGATTGCACGCCTGAGCCGTGAACAGATCCGCGCCGCTGTGCTTGCAGGGCAATGGAATCCCAAGGTGGAAAACATTCTCATCGAAAAGCTCGTTGCACGCCGCAACCAGCTCGTAAAAACATTTGAACTCGATAAAGAGTTTCCACAACTGAGCGTTGATGGCAGCGTTGCACCCTCAGACAAAGACTCCGAACTTGGATGGCAAACTGATGGCGGCATGACTGGCGGAACTCCCCCTCAATCACACGACAAACTTTTAGCCATGGTTGAGGCCATGAGCAGGCCCGTATTCGAATACCTGAGCCCATCGCTCATGAGCATCCAAGTGGGATTGATGAATTCAGCCGTCAACCGAGCGCTCAAACCAATCACGGAAATCCGCTTGACGGGCGATGATCTCGCAGGCCTCGGACTGCCCTTTGCGGCGGGAATCATATTGCGCGTGAACCGCTCTATTGTGCGCAACGAACAGCCACGCAGCATGAATGAACGCTTCCTTGTGCACGACCAAATGGTGATTGGTTGGACACTTGGTACCAATGTTGTCAATGTGGGAAGCTCCATCACCTATTATCGCAGTTACAATCTTGTTTACCCTGTACGTGGCCAAAGCGAAGGCGCATACAAAGCTGCATATCTGCCTGCACTGCTGATGCCCTTTGCACCAGGACAATTTAAGCTACCCAACAAACACTCACTCATGATTGAGGATTACGTGGAGGGCCGAGGCACATTGAGCGTGACAGGTCATACCCCTGTTGAGCTCAACGCAAGCACGAGCCTCGCGCGCGTCTATTTGAAGCGAACACTGATAAGCGATCGAGCCGACAAGAAGGTTGATATTCTTATCGACAATTCACACTACACTGAGCTCAGTGCACGAGTCACAGCGGCTCTGCGTGCCGGTTTTGTGAACCTTAGCTTCCCCTTCTTCGACGGAAGTATCCGCAAGGGCTCTCTCGATCGTGAGCTCTGGACTATTCCCACCGATTCTCCCGAATCACGCAACCGCGCACGTCAGGCTCTGAGCCTGATTGCCACAGCCATGCGCACAGACACACTTCCGAGCATCGCCAAACGAAAAGAAATCGATGCCGAATTTGTTTCGCGCAAGTGGGGCTTCAACCTCTTCAATCTCGTGACATCCTTGGATACGCGCACCACATCAAACTTTGAAGAACGCGACTCTGAAACTCCGGGAGTGACCCAAAACAAATTCCAGATTGAGAATATTTCCGAAGACTATTGGCGAGCTCCTGTGCTCGATATTCAAGAGCGAGATACAGCTAAGAGCTTCTACATGGGCATCAAGACCGAATCGGGTCAACTCAAGGACACAATCCTGGGCCTGAATCTCCGCCAGTGGGACTCGGCCACAACCTCTCGTGAACTCAAAGAAGATTCCGTTCTACTTGCGCAGAAAGCTGCAGCCGACCCGAACTTTATTGTGTTCTCGCCTGAGCTGCACACCAACAAAGATCAATGGGGTGCTGTGGTTACAATGCTCGATCTGTTGATCTACCAGAATGGTGTTGATGCTTTGCTAGCCATAAGTGAAGAACAATGGTGGTCGCAATTCACTCGGCTCACGCGCATTGTTCCCACACAGCGCCGCGACGACACTATTTCTGCAACAGAAAAAGCACTCGTAGAGAACTTTCGAGGTTTTCTTGCAAACATCACCCGCGCAAGAAAAATCCAGGACGAACGCAGCCGTGCACAGGCACTCACCCAGGCGCTCGGTAAAACTGCAGTGTTCACGAGCCTCACTTCTGGAATTAAGGGCGACCTGATTGGCGTGATGCTTTCGCAGCTTCCAGAAGAGAGTTACTACCTGTCTGTGAAGATCTCTTCGCCACTTTACAAACAAAATATCTTCCCAACCGAGAAGCCTCTTGTGAACCGCAAGGGCACCCTTAAATTCAAGGATGCACGCCTGCACGACTTCTCGCTCAACACGATTTCTGTGATTTACAACTTTTTCGACTCGATTATTCCCGTGGGAAGCATTGTGCCGAGCATCGACTACGAATATTGAGCCTTCCCCACGTCAGGGGAAAGGAAAGATGGAATTGAAATCGAAACGCTTGAGCCAGATTGGCTTGCCTGTGCCATCGAGGCTCGGCAGGCCTTCAGGCAATTCTCGTGGGGAGAGAATCTCACCGGTGTAGGGTGAAAGTGTTTGCAAAGAAAATCGATTCTCCATGACGCTCATAGCTTCGTTGATATCCAGGAAACTAATGCTCTGCCGAGGAGAAATGCCATGCTCGCCTAGGAGGCGGCGCGGCCCGTCGCCCAGCGCACCAAGTGAAATTTGAACGGTGCCATGCGCACGGCTCCATTCTGGCACCCTGCCCGGAAAGAAAGCGTGGTGATGGCCACTCACATAGAAGTCGACCTTGTTCCGGTCGAATAATTCGTAGAGCTCACGCGAATCGGCAAGAATTTCGCCCGCGCGATCGCGGCCGCGAGCAACCGCAAACAAAGGCAAGTGCCCCACAACAATGCGGGTGGAGATGGACGGGTGAGCCGCCAGCGCACTGAGCTCATTTTCGAGCCACGCGCGCTTGCGGCGGACCTCGGTGGCGGATGAACCATCCATGAAAACAAGTCCAGTGGTTCCGAACCGCACGGAGTAAAAGAAGGGGTAATCTTCTCGGCTTAACCATTCGACAGCACCCGAAACGCTACCTATCAGGCGCTTCAACCAAACGTCAGCTGCAACGTTGCGTTCACGCTGGTAGATGTATCCGCCACTTGCACTCCGCGCCGCAGAGGCATCGTGATTTCCGAGGGCGGTAAGGATGGGAACTCCTGCCAGGTCGAGGGGCATCAGAACAACTCTCTGAAATTCATCCCACATGGAGCGCAGATGCGATTCTGTGAGCGATGGGTCTTGCCCTGCTACGAGATCCCCTGCACCAACCACAAGCCCGCAGTTGAGCTTGGTGAGCTGCGAAATCCCATCGTGCACAGAAGAAGGCAAAGCAACACTGCCATAGCTGCCATTGAGGTCACTGATAAAACACAGCCTCGTGCTCTGCGGATTTGTGCGCGAGTTAGCTTGCGCACTTGCAATGGCTGCCACACTGGCAAGCAACAGACACAAAACAATTTTAATCGCGCGATTCATGAAAAAATCCTCGGCAGCAGAATGCTGAAACCTTTCAGAGAGAAAAGGAGTCTGGCGACAGTGTCTTTGTTTTTTGGGGAATTTTCAAACGGCCCGGATTATTCCGGTAAAATTGAGAAATAATTAGAAAACGCGAACCGCAGCATCAATCCTTCCAACACAAAGACACTGGCGTCACGGGACAACGCGGGATTGTGTACTTGGTGACGGCAGACAACTGCCCCGAGGCATCCATCACACGCAGAAAGAATTCCGCCTCGCCGGTGTTTCCGGCAGGGACGCTGAGCAACGAATCATTGAGTGGAGTTTCGACGGGAAGGATACTGATGGTTCCACCGTCATCAAAAAGGCGTCGACATGCTTTGTAATCTCCAAGCTGCGTTGCACCCACCGCTTCGGACGTCGCGCCGATGGCATATTTCACAAACTGCAGCCCTGGCACCTCGTAAGTGCTGCTGCGTCCCCAGATCCGACCCAGCTCATCCTTGTACAAAAGCTCATCGAAATTATTTTTCAATTCTGCGTTGCTGCCGCTCCGTCCGTTTGCATCCTCAGCACCCTGCACCTGGTTCTGATTGCAGATAGACTCCTCGGAAATTCCAGAACTACGAAAGCGGAACTTGAGCTTTCCAGCGGAGAGGTCAGCCCTACTGAGTTCCGAAACAACACTCGTGGTATTATTTTCTGTTTTAACAATCTCGAGTTGATTGAGCGGATGAGCGGCTCCGAGTTGCGGCACACCGGTATCGATCACCACTGTCATCTCATTCAAATTCCCCTGAGCCACGACGCTAGAAAGTGCTTCACTTTCATTGCCATACTCATTTCTGATAAAAATCTGCCATGCCTGCCGACCACCCAGTTGCGCAATTTTATCCGCCTTCTCAATAAATCCTGCCTCTTCGGCAGTAAATGTAGCCGTATTGTTCACACAGGGCTTGAAGCGCTTAGCGATGCCCAGCATCCGGATACCAAATCCAATTTCCCAGCCTTCCTTGCACAGCGGGGACGAAATGGTGAAGACACCACCTGCAGTTCCAGGTACAAAATTTTCAAATCCACCCTGACTCTTAATGCTCAGATTTTTCCAGTAGTCGACCGTCTTCGGTTCTCCACTGCCAACCCATTCGAACTTATCTGCATCAAATGTTGTGAGCGACATTAAACTATCGCGCGATGGTAAAGAAGTATTCCTCTTTCCATAAACAACAAGATCAGGAAACTGCTCCTGGCTGAGTTGTCCGCCATCGAGTGTACCTGGCAGGCGACTCACTTTAATGACAAAACGTCCTTCAAAATCCTTGGGTAGGGCCAAATCGAATTCCCCTTGATATTGGCTCACCTCGCGCACTTCGCTGAGTGGCTCCGCTTTAGGCTCATAGTTCAGATTTGTTTCGTAGATCCCCACCCGCATGCCTCGGTATTTTGATGTGGCCGAGTCGAGCCTCAAGAACACATTCATGTCCTTGGTGTGCACCACGGTCCGCGTCACACCTTCATCCGCAACATTGAAATATTTGAGACCCATGGGGAAACTCGGCAGGAGGGTATTCTTCGCATCGGAATCCTTACTGCAAGAGCGCAGAATGAGCACCGGACTCTTCGACTCCGTCAGCGAAAAACGATTGGATGGCGCCGACAGAAAATTACAATAGCCATCAGCCTGAGCAAGGATCTGATAGGGAGAAAGATCGGAGGCATCGATAGGACCAATGTAAGCGATCCCGTTTGAATCGGTCTTGGTGAACACTGGCCGCAACATCTGTTCATGCCACAGCGGAAGCTCACCACCAGCCGAGGCAATTTTACCATCCGAAACGGCTGCTACACTTGCACCACTAACCGGTGCGCCAGCCTCATTTACGACACTCAATTTCACAAAACCAGCTTTTCCGAGCTCGAGTCCAGCTCCTAACCCAAGCACATCATTTCCTGAGTACAGGTTGCGACGTGTGAGCGGAACAGCAAACTGCAAATAGGGAACGACCTGATATTTTTCTTGCGACATCCTAGCCGGTCGCACCTCAAACCGAACGTATTTTTCTACCTTGCTCACCACTCCTGCATCGCCCAGACCCAAAACCGGAAGGCTTTTTCCCATGCTGAGAATTTGTTCAATGAGGGTCGCGCTCTGTGTTTTGTAAAAAAGATCGTCGGTCAGATTCAGGCTAAATTTATTGGTAGCTGGATCGAAGGTCAGCGACTCGGGTGTTTTTCTGAAACCGCTTGTATCGATAATCGAAAAGGAGACGTTGTTGGGGTCGAATCCATTTTTGCTGACCAGGCTCCCACCCACAGAACGCGTTTCGTCGATCAGGTAAACGCGCTTCTGCTGCCCCGCGCCACAAGCGTAGGTTAAAACCAGGGAGGCTATAAACGCTCCCCGGTTCAACCATTGAACAAGTGAATTACGAATGCAGCGTCCCATCCTTGGACCTTCCTTCACAACGCCTCACTTCTTCTGCGACACCATGAATGCTGTGCTGAAGTAGACGTCATAGCTGTTGCAACCCGCGCTACCGCACTGCGCTGGACCCCAGAACTTGGCGGTGGTACGCATTTCATTTCCATTCTCGAAGCGCTCAGCATCCTTCAAGCGTGTGTGCTTCAGCGCAATACGGGTAACCTGTGACTGCGCCAGCGACACGAGTTCATCTGAGTTGGTCTTGCCGTCGTGGTTACGGTCGAACCACACCACAAGCTTGCCATAGATGGCATCCTTGCTATCGATGAAGCCGTCTTTGTTGGAATCGTATTGGGCAAGAGCCGCATAGCCGTCTTTGGCCCTCTTGCCGGTCTTGTTCATGATCGTGCCTTCACCAAACAGCTCCTTACCGCTGTCAATGGAACCATTGGTGTCGAGGTCGAGCGCGAGAAGACCAACATCACGGTAGCCTGCCATCCAACCGGTTCGCTCAGGACGACCATCGCCATTGAGGTCAAAACGCACCTTGCTCGATTCAACAGAACTGAACTGTGGCCGGCCCACGGTCATGAAGTCGAGCACAATAGGTGACCAAAGTTGGACGGTGTAATCCGAACTCACCTCGCCCTGGCCGTCAGAGCCAAACGCAGTGAAGCGAATGGTCTCACCGCCCCAGCTCCAACGTGAGCGCTGTAGGTAGGGTTCCATGATGTTTGGGATACGCACATCAAAGACACCCTCATTGGGCTCCCCTGAAATCTTGGAACTCACGTCGCCAGCACCACTCATGACGCTGGATGCGCCGGCTTGGTATCTGAAGGTCGCATTACACGAGGGTGAACCATTACTTCCACAATGGTGCGACCAGACCTGCATACGCTGTGCAGCACCAAAAACACGGAACCATATTGTTTGAGCTGCGCTGGACCAACGACTGTCAGGGATGCCGCGGAAGTTCACCCAGCACTGTCCACCCTGCGTCCAGAATTTCACACCCGCACCGCGCCGAATCGTGTTCCCCGTACAGGTATCCGTACCGTTCATGAGCGCGGGAGCCGCAAAGAAGTGCTGAATTTCGAGAATCTTTGGCTTCACAAGGCCAATTTCCTGCGGCCTATACCCAATCAGCTGCCCGGCCTCTTTGGTTGCCGCCACAAGATCGGGATGACCGGCGCGGATCGCCAGGCTCATCACCACATCAAGCGCCTTGCTCAGAGAGGCGTTCAGGTTATCCACTTTCCCCTTGAGGGCATCCAAATCTTTTGCAGTTTTATCGAATGAAGCAAGCTTTCCTTCCAGGCTCGCAATGCGGTCGTTCATTGCCTTTTCACGCTTCTCAGCTGCTGCAATCACCGCAGCGTCCTCTTTGTTTTCATCTTTCAGGGCCTGAACAAATTGCTTTTGGACAGCAACCATCTTGTCGAATTCTTCCTGGCGCGCGATCGCGTCATAGGTTGAATCCGCACCATCGGAAAGGGTGTTGGCCATCTTTCCAAGCAGGTCTGTGGCAACATCCTCAGGCTTGGTCTGGCCAAAGATTGCACCTGGATTGGGAACCTTGCTCGTCGCAGCCAAAATCTTTTTCTGACCGCGGGAGATGCGGTTTGCAACGCGCTGTTCGAGCCTGTCAGCGCCAGCCTTCAGGTCACCCACAGCTTTCACAAATTCCGCAACACGAGCTTGAAACGGCGCACTCGATGCGATCCTGTCGCGATGCACCTTGAATTCAGGACTACTGAGCACACCATTTGCCCAAGCCTTGATCTGGCTCATGCACTTGGGATCATCCGAACCACCCTCAAGGTTTCTGAGGGCCTCGAGAAGAATATAGTGGTGCAAGCTGTCGCCATCGGTGAGCTTGCTGTTCTTCAGATACAGGGAATCAACGGCTGAACCGCGCGATCCCGAAATCAAACCCGCAATAAATTCATCCGCAAGGAAGTCGAATGAATCGCGGCCAAAGGCATTGGCGAAAGTGGCTTCCGCATTACCTCCACACTGGGCCATGATCGGCACGAACGATCTATCATAGAATTCAATTCGCTCGCCGCCATCGGAGCGTTGCTTCGGCTGGAGTGCAGCAAGGAATGCCCTGCGAACCTCACCGAAGGTTTCCAAGGTGCTGACAAGGGGACCCTTGCCCACCACAACCGACTTGCCGTTTCTGAACTCCTTCTTGGTCAGCATCAAAGATTGGTCTTCGGCAACAAGCTGGGCAAACTCTTCGAGATCCGAATCCCACTCGAGCTTGAAGGTATCCACATAATGGTTGGTCAGCTTGGCTTCGTGAGCTTTCTGAGCTGAGCGTAATTTGGCCATTTCGGTTGCTGTTTTCTTAAAGTTTGCACGCACCTCATCGCCAAGATTCTCGACCATTTCTTCTGCCTGTGCAGCAACTTCGGCAATACGCTTGTTGAAATCGTCTTTCATTTTATCAACGGAATCATTCAGCTTGGCGATTTGATTACCCTGAAGCTTGAATTTGTTCGCAACGTGGGCTTCATGCGCATTTAGCTGCGTTCTCACGCCATTGATTTCGGTCTCCTGACGCTTGAGGTCTGCCCTCAGAAGCTTAATTTCTTCCGCGTTCGCCTCACCTAGCTTCAGGGCCTGGTTTGCAACTTTTGCAACATCTTTGATTTCATCTTTGAGCGAAGCGAGCTCCTTGGCCATACGATCCTTAAGGGCCTGCTCCTGCTTCACAACTTCAGCGAACTTGGCCTGCACAGCCTCATGCTCGGCCTTTACTGCCGCATTGGTTTTATCGATCGAACCTTCGAGCTGCACGAGTTTATCGCTCAATTCCTTCTTAACGTTTTGGCTCATGGCCTCGAAGTTGATAGCCTGCTGCTTCACGGACATCATAAGGTCGGCATTGACCTTGTCTTGGAGTGATTTTTGATCCGACAAAGCAGCATAAATAGCATCATCCTGCTTCTTCATGTCAGTCTTTACGTTTAAGATTTCTGCAGACATCTTTGCACTCAAGCCAGCAATCTGTGATTGATAGTCACTGATCGCAGAGCCGAGTTTGTTTTTGATTCCATCCACATTTGCTTCTACTGCACCAATTCTCTTACTCAGGGCATCTTTTGCGTCTGCGACTTCTTTGGAAATAAGCGCCTTCACCTCCGCATCGGCACGCACCATGTCGGATTTCATCACCGTGGTCACAAACTCCAGACCCTCAACGCGCAGCTTAAGAGCCTCAAGCTCACCCTTGGTGGCATAGTTCTTAGCTACAAAAGCTTTGAACTCTTCTTGCGCCCGGTTGACAGCCTCAACACGCGCTGCAACTTTTTGAGTTTCAAGCGCTGCAGTTTCGAGTTTGGTTTCGATCTTCGCCACAGCAGCGCCAATTTGCTCCTCTGTCTTCTTTCGTTCTTCAATCAAAGCGTCTTTGAGGTTCTTCACTGTGGCAAAAGTGTTTTCATCGAGCTTATTGAGCGCGCCATTGAGCTGCGAAATCTGCGCTTGAAGGGCCTTCTTTTCGTCTTCAGATTTACCTGCAAGAGCCGCCACTTTGGACTGCATTTCAGCTTCCAGCTTTGCACGGGCCTGATCCTGCGCACTTTTCAGCGTGCTCATGTCATTGCCGAGCTTAAGAAGTTCAGCCGCACGGGCCTGACGCTCGGCCTGCAATGCATCGAGCATTGCCTTTCTCTCGGACGCTGCAGCGGCATCCTGGGCAGCATTAGCCGCGGTTTGTTGATCCTTGAGCGCTTGAAGCTGGGTATTGTATCCAGCCTCAGAGGCCAGCATCGCTGCCTGTTGTTCTGCGATCATCTTAGAGAGCGCAGAAGCTGTTTCTTGGTTCCTGAGAACCTCGGCCTGATGTTTATTTAAGAGCTCTTGAACGGAGGCATCGACCGTAGATTTGAGTGCATCCATATCCGCCTTGAGCTTGGCGTTCTGTTCCTGCATCTTTGTTTCAAAATTCTTCTCTGCGGCTGCGAGGCCAAGCTTCATGGCCTCCATTTCAACGCGTTGAGCAGCAACTTCCTTACGAAGATTCTCACTCAGCTGTTTCTCTGCAGAAATCAATTTTTCGGAGAATTCTGCACTCAGGCCAGAAAGCCCATTGGTGATCTTTCCACTGAGCTCGGAGCGTGCTGCAGACAAAGCCGAATTCAAATCAGACACTTTCGATATCATTTCGCCACGTACATTCTCGATGCTGCTGAGCATCCTCTTTTCCAAGTCGGCACTGCCTTTGCGGCCTTCATCGGCAACTTCCGCCATCTTGTTGGTCAGGCCGATAATCGCAACACGGGTATCTGCATCTTGCTTTGATAGCTTGTCCATGAGTTGTTTTTGCACGGCTTCCACGTTGGATGCAGATGCTTGCTCGACCTGGGCAATCAAAGAGCGCAGCTCAGACTGTGTCTTGGAGTCTGTCTTTTTAATAAGAGCTTCAGTTTCGCCTTTGAGAGCTGTCATGGCTTCCTGGCGTGCTTTCACTTCGGCATCAAGACGGCTTGAGAGCGAGGTAATCTTCTTTGCCTGAGCCGACTGCTTTTCCGCCAGAGCTGCATTTTCACGACGCAGTTCATCGTTCATGTCGGCCATCTTGCCTTCGAGAAGCTTCACATTGGTTTCCAGAGCAAGTCTTTGAGCTGTGCTTGCCGTGTTCAGCTGATCCTTGAGATCCTTTTTAGCTTTCGTGAGTTCTTCGTTGACTCCGTCAATCTTAGATTCGAGAGATTTTCTGGTCGCATCCAGGTCTGCCACTGTTTTGTTGAGGCGCGCTCTCTCGTCTGCAGCAGCTTTTTCAACCAATGCTATGCGGGCGCTGATTTCGTCTTTCTGTTTTTGGAGCGCATCGCGCAGGGAGGCATCACTTTCAGTTATCTTCGTTGTCAATTCCGCTGCTTTGTTCGTGAGATCGCTTTGGACAGCACTGATCGCACTCTCAAGTGATTTTTTCTGGTCGTCCAGTTTTTCTTGGAAACGCTTCTCAACAGACTCAAATTTCTTGGTCACTTTGTTTTCAAGATCAGCCTGTGCGCTGCGCACTCTTGCGAATTCCTCTGCTCGGGCTGTTACCTCTTTGTCAATCTTATCATAAAGTGCTTGGTCGACCCTGCGCAGCTCTTCGAAGTTGGTGTTCATCTCACGACGGAGATCAGCATCGCGCTTGTCCACTTCACCAAAGCGCTCGTCCACTTTTTTCTTAAATGCCTGCAATTCGAGTTCGAGTGCATCGATACGTTCACTGAGGAGTTTGTCGGCTGCCATGCGCTCTTCACGTTCTTTATCAATCAAGCCGCGCAATAACCGCTCAGTTGCTTCTGCATTACGCTTGGTTAGAGAGTCTGCCACGCCACCGTTCTGAGCTTTGAGCCGCGTGCTGGCTTTCGAAGCCAAATCGAGCAACTGCTGTTCATTGCTTCCTGCAGTGCGACCGCACGCACCTACAGTGGCAAGCAAGGTGACTGTCGAGAAGGCCAAGAGTGTCATACGGACAGGGTTCTTGTGGATTCTTCTCTTCATGTCGAACTCCCCCAGGATGGCTGCAAAAATTGCACGATTTGCTCCAGACCATTTGGTCGGCAATTTTCTTCAAAGCTTGATAGTCTCGGACAAGAGACTGAAGAGATTGGGAATTCGGTGGGTTCCTCATGCTCTTTTTCGGCACGCAGCAAAGCAGCTTGAAATGCAATTAATTTCATTTGTTTCTTGTGGTTAGGTATATTGGGGAAACAATCGGAGATTTACAATGAAGAACGGCCGCTTGGAGCAGCACTGCGCGTCCACGTTCCGACCAAGCCAGCTCAAAGGTCTCCTGCCGACCCTCATACTTTTGGTAATCTCGACAGCAAGCTTCGGTTGTAAAAGCGGACTGTTCACCCAAAGTACTGAGACCCAAGATTCGCAGGGCATAAAAACTGAAACGATTGCGGCCTTCTGCGGCGCATCAGAGAGCGATCCAAACATCTGGAGTGCGGTAAGAGTCCAAAATGAGATCTCGAAATTGATCGGAGAGCCTGGCTACAAGCAAAGTGGTCTTGCAACCTACGCTGAAGCCTATCTGGCCATGACTGCACAGCGCGATACCGTGCGTTGTGGTGAGAAAGGTCCCATGGTTCCCGAGAGCGAACTCGCACGCAGGCTTAACGATGCGCTTGCAGACATGATGACAAAAGGCCTTGTTCTGAGCCAGAGAGCTTGTCTTCGTTCACTTTCGCGGCCCGAAACACCCATTCCAGAAATCGGCCGACAAATGTGTGACCTGAGTAAACAGGCGCTTGCAGAGCGCTGGTCGGCACTCGAACTGGCGATGGGCTCCACGGCAATCTATTTAACGAGTCTCATGGGGATTTCGGTATCTGCGCTCCCACACGCAGAGAGTTTGTGGTCAGACACACCCTACAAAACTCTCGAGCAACGCACTGCGGCCTTGGTGGAGTTCAGGCCAACGTATGATGCCTTTAATCTTTTTCTTTCAAACAACCTCCACACCGTTGCGCGCGTGCTGATAAAGGAAAAGCGGATCGATTGTAAACTTTTTGAGGCGGCGGCACGCGCCGCCCAAGTCACCCGCGCTCCCGCACTGATTTTCAAGGAGATCCGCGACACCACATTCGAGTTGGGAGCCGAGCTAGCCAAAACTTGGCCGAAGGGACTCCATCCCCTCACCGCCGGAGAGAAAAGCTGGAACGTCGAAAGAGTTTTCGGCTCCTTCGCTAAATTTCCGCCAGCACTAGAGGCCCTTCAGGAGCATGGCAGAAAATCCAGTCAGCTCCTGCGCAATCCCTTACTGAAGGCCTTCAATGGCCAGGATGCTGCAACCTACGTTACGTTTGAGGGACTCACGTGCGAAGTGCGCAAGTAAGCAGTGCACCGACCTAGCATTTGCTGTCTTGCTCAAGTTCCCATGCATGAGATGCATGGATAATATTTCTCTTTCAGGAACAAAAGCATTGAGCAGTGACTCTCCGTTCTCATTTTTTTAGGATCTCTGAGTTCATGTCTGAGTTCTCCCACACGAGGTGACCCACATGAAACTTTCAACCGTAGCCACATCTCTTATATCTTGCGTGATCCTCCCTTTTTTGGGTTCTCATGCCACTGCTTCTGAACAAAACGCCCGCTGGAAAATAGAGGGTTTGGTCGCCAACGGGAATGGATGCCAACTCGGTGACAACATGGCCGCGATAATTGCAGGCGACGAGATCCAACTGGTCTTCTGGAACATGGGCATATATCTGCCCGCAAACTCCGGGCTTCCTCTTGCCCAACGTAAAGCGTGCTCTGTGGCTATTGCTGCGGAAATTGCGTCTGGATTTTATGTCAAAGGGCTAAAGCAGAAACTCCGTTTTGGGGGCATGAAATCGCTGAATGCTTCTGCAGCCATCGCGGCACAGGGATCGTTCTTTGGATTGCCCCTCAAACCACTCAGCGTGGTTCTCGAGAGTGGCAGCGTGTTCAACGAAATTTCCGCAATCATTGAAACAGAGAATAACTTTGATGCGCGAATGGCAGATGCGGCACCTTGGTGTGTACTGGGCGCAAACCCCAACGGGCTACTGAGCACAAGGGTAGTTACACAAGGACTCCGCGAAAGCGACGCCGACGATCTTCTGCTGAGCTCGCAAATGTATGATCTGAAGTACAATGCAACGCTTCTGTGGGAAGCGTGTCCGGTGGCAAATTGAAATCGAGAGCTCCTTGCTTAACGAACCTGCAGAGCCTTATAGTTCTAAAATGATTCTCTCAGGTTTGAATTCCCGACTTTGTCTCTGCAAGGAGCTCGCTGTGAACAAGCTAACTTTGGTGATTCGGGTTCTCTTTGGTTTGATCTTTTTCGTTTTTGGTCTGAACGGTTTTCTTAACTTTCTCCCACAGCAACCTATGCCTGAGGGTGCGGCTGGAGAGCTTATCAACGCTCTCCTCCAGACCTCATATTTCTTTCCATTATTGAAATTGGTTGAGGTGTTGTGCGGATTGGCCATCCTCACGGGCTTCTTTGTGCCGCTGGCGTTGGTGATCATTGCGCCCGTGGTTATCCACATCAACCTCTTCCACATCTTCCTGACACCGCCCATCGGCCTTGGTCTCATTCTCCTGGCGATGAACATCTACTTGGGATGGGCCTACAGAAAAAGCTTCAGCGAAGTCCTGAAAATGAAAACGGCACTCTAAGTGCCGCTTTTTTTCGAACGAATTATTTTCGCGAGCAGATGAGTCCGCTCTCAACGCGGACGGTGTTGCATCAGACGCTGAAGTAAAACAATAATTCCATCGGAATTGTAGCCTGCCAGGTAGCGCGTGCCGGTTCTCGGAACAATGATGTAATCGGTGCGCACAACCCCACCCGTACCCACTCCCATATCTGCGCCTAAAGCCATGCTTGTGTTCGCGCCATCCGCTGCCGCGGGTTTTGCCAGCGCAGTTGCAATACTCGGGAAGGCCTCAGAGATTGCGGAGAGCTCGGTGGATGAGCATTCCTTGATCGACCTGTTATTTTCGAGTGCAGCCTTCTCCGGCGCATTGAGGATAGTCAAATCTACTTTCTCAAGCTTCTGGTATTCACCACTGCTGGAGAGAAGTTTGACCTGAGATGCAGAAAGCTGACATGCTGTCATATCGACCGCCTCAGGTGTCCGGGACGCAGCTGCGGTCGAAGACTCCCCCTGCTGCTTACACGCTGCAAGCGCACCCACACATGCAAGCACACCCCAAAAAACAACTCTCATCATAAAAGAACCTTTCCGCCTCAAACCCGAGGCACCATGAAATAGCTTTGCTTGAGTTTAACTCAATCGACATCGAAGTTTCGCGTGTGGGCAAAAAACGACTCACACCAGATTGACTCTCACGCGCCCTCTGTATGAAGCTTACGGAACTGAAAGTACTGGGAGAAAAACGCGGAATAGTTCGGTTGATGAGGAGAATATCGAAAATGAGAAAGGCACTCATATTTTTGGCATTGTTTTGGTTCAACCCCATGATCGCCGCCTGCAGTGAAAATACTGCCCACAAATCCGCACATAGCAAAAACGAGTCCGTACAAAATCAAGAGGCAAAAGGGAGATTCTTTCAGGCCAAGATTACGAGCTGGGGATTCGGCCCAGAGGTCAGCGGTGATTCTCTCGACACCATCAAAAACACATGCACAATTGAAGTCACCACTCCCGACGGGCAACTCCCCACGAGTTTAAGTGTCCAGGACATTTTTCCTTACATGAAAGTCCATGGACATGGAGCGCCCGATGACCAAATCACCTTCACAATTGAAGGCAACAAAATCACAGTGAGCAAAATTGCATTCACCATGAGTGGCCCATGGGAGTTGCACGTCAAAGCAACAGTCAACGGACAAACCGAAGAACTCGAGATTCCCGTTGTGGTTCCCTGAGTAAAGGAAGCCTCATGAAATCAATTCGATCCATTTCAAGAGCTGTATCCATCCTAGCACCTTTCATCCTTGCTGCAGCACTCACACCAAAGGCTTATGCCTGTGCTTCGTGTGGCAGCGGCAGCGATGATCCCCTCGTTCTCTGGCCAAATGAGCAACTCAAGACATACGTTGGCCTCTCAAGCAGCGGACGCTTTGAAACTGTCGACACTGCTGGGCGCATGGGCCGCGAATCGGGACCAAAGTCACGCGACACCCTTACGCTTGCCATAGGTAAATCGCTGCGCAATGATCTCTTTTTTACCCTCACTCTTCCTGTCCAACAGAATCGCCTCGAGGGAAGTTCACTGCGCAGCTTGGGCGATCCGATGGTCGCAGCTCGCTGGTCGTGGCTGTTGCCCGACTTCACCGAGCCCCTTCAGCCACAAGTACAGCTGATGGCCTATTACAAGTTTGCACACTCACGCGCACTTCAAGAAACCGAACGTCTGGACCTTCTCGATACATTTGGAACAGGGATTCCCGAAACCAAACTCGGCATCGACACCTTCTGGGGACAATCTGCCCTCAAAGGCGGATTAGCTATCGCGGCACTTTTTCCCGCCGAACGAACCCTCGGACGCTCTCAAGTTTTCCCCGGAAATGGCCTCAAAACCACCACGACGCTGGGGGTCTCACTTGGCGGTAACAACAAACTACTAGCCGGCGTGGTGCGCGAGATGCGTGAAAAAAGGCGCGACAATGGCCTTCGTGTGCGCGAGAGCGAAATTCTCGCCCATTCTATTTTCGTGACACTCGATTGGTCTCCAATCACACGCCACATGCTACGTTTTACAGTGTCCGATAAAGGCCGAAGTTTCACGAACCGCAACACAATTGCGTCCACATCTGCGAGTGTGGCCTGGTTGGCGACCTGGGAATGAAGACACATACAATGAAATGCGGAAAATCAGGGAATATGCGGACACAATTATTGTTCCTCGCTGTGTATGTTTCAGGAATTTCCCTCACAGCCGTTGCTACGCCAGCACCTCAAGTCCAATGCCCACCACTCGACCGCGCTGGGCTTTCAAGTCTTCTCGGTCAATTAGGCGAAAAGGAACTGCACCTGGTTTTCTTTTCGGGATGGTGCAGCGAATGCTCTGTGCATCTCAAAAACCTGAACAACCCGAAGGCAATACTCATCGGAACCTTCGACAAACAGCCGCGCATAGAGAAGGTGGTTGGAAAATTGAAGCTCGCGAACCCCTGCTATACTGACGCTGGAATAGGAAAAATTCTTGACGTCAAAACTGTGCCCAGCGAGCGCCGAGTCAGCGCCGAGACTCTCAAATAGCCAAAACTGAGCAGAGCACACATGATTGTGTTCAGCTTGCCGCAACAATCTGCTGCGTTACTTATTTTATTTGTTTGTTGTAGGCTTCCGGCAAGGATAAATTTCCAGACTCTCTTGCAACATCGGGGAGCACATGTCACACGCTGAACGTCATCTCAAATTGATTCTCTCGCTCCGCTGGATCGCTGTTGTGGCGCAAATTTTGGTCATTTTTCCTGCTCTCAAGCTCGGGTGGCTGCAGGGCCACACACGCCTCCCTGCGATACTCATTGTTGCGACTCTTGCAGCTCTCAATGCGGCCAGCACTTTGGCCCAGCGCACACGCTTCATACGTCCCACTCAAGGGTACATCCTGGCACAATTAAGCCTCGATCTCTTTTCTCTCTGTGGCTTGCTTTGGCTGACAGGTGGAGCATGGAACCCTTTCATCGTGCTCATCTTCTTTAATGCAGCCTTGGGTGCACTGCTTTTGCAAGGTCTTCATCTTGTCTTCTTTGTCATGATGTTGATGTGGTCTAGTACTGTCCTTTATTCAAATCCGATCCTTCCACCAGCACTTCTCGGAAACAGCCTCCCAAGTGTAATCCTTTACCCCGTACACATGATTGTACTGCTCAAACTTGTAGGTCTGATTTCATGGGTATCAGCGAGGCTTGAACGCAAACGCAAAGAAATTGCTATAGTTCAATCTGAGCTTCAGAAGCGCGACCACCTGCGTGCTTTCGGCGTTATTGCAACGGGCTTCTCGCACGAATTCGCAACCCCATTATCAACACTGCAGATTCGATTAAAGCGTCTTGCACGGCGAAATCCAGAGCTCGAAGGCAACGAAGATCTGCGCGAAGCTCTTCAGGCTGCAACCCAATGCGAGGAGAGGCTCCGTGCCCTCCTCAAACGCCGTGGTGATTTCTCTGAGTGCAATTTTGCGAATATTGATCTGCGCAAACAGCTCCTCAATTTCAAAGAAACTTGGCCTGCAGAAAAAAGCCAATTGCATGTTGAGGTCCCGAATTCACCCCTAGAGATCAGAACACCGCTTTCGGCACTCCGCCAAGTGATCTCTGACCTCCTGGAGAATGCACAGCTAGCAAATCCCGGTGGAACAATCACAGTTGTGGCTGCCGGAATACCAGATGCTGGGCTCGCAGAGGTCAGTATCGAAGACCAGGGCTCCGGGGTTCCTGCCATTATACGCGAACATCTGGGCGAACCATTCTTTACCACACGTGAGAATGGCAATGGACTTGGGCTGTTCAATGCCTTTACCTTTGCCAAGGCCATGGGCGGCAAGCTCGAAGTGAGCGAACGTTCCGGAGGCGGGGCGCGAATATCGCTTCAAATTCCACTTTTTCAACCGCAAATCAGCTAATCGAGTTCCACATGCAGAAACGACTTCTCATACTCGATGATGATCCCTCATTCCGAAAAGCTCTTGAACTCGAATTTGGCGAGCGTGGTTATGAAGTCACACAAGCACACAGTGTAGGTGCTGCGTATACTTTGTTGGAAAACGGCCAGGTTTTCGACTTTGCCATCCTCGACCTGCGCATAAAGTCGGAACTGAGCCTCGATTTTCTGAAGGAATTAACTTCCAGAAATCAATTCTGCCGTGCGGTTGTTCTGACAGGCTACCCCTCAACTGCAACAACGGTACAAGCAATAAAGAATGGCGCGGTGAATTACCTGCTGAAGCCAACATCGGTCGAACTCATTGAGCAGGCGCTTTGGCTCGAGGACGTGAACACAGATTTCAACTTCGAGACCTCAGATGCTCAGTCGATGACTCTTGCGCGCTATGAATTCGAACTCATCGAGTTCGTTCTCAGCCAGTGTGGAGGAAACATAACACACGCAGCTCAAAGACTTGGCCTTCACCGGCAAAGTTTGCAGAGAAAAATAAAAAAGGGTCCCCAAATAGTTTGAAAGGAAAAGAAGTGATGACCTTAAATAGAATGCCCAACTTCTTGGCGTGCTGTGCTTTTTCGCTACTGGCTACCGCCGTTTCGTGCGGCAAAAACAGTGGCTCATCCTCGGAAGCAAGCAATAAACAAGTCGTGGAAATCCCGTTTCGTGCGACCGTTGGTGACCAGGATTTCGACTGCACCAAAAACTACATCCTCGGCAGCGACAACACACTCGTTCAACCCAAAGACTTCCGCTATTTTATTTCGGATATCCGCTTTGTGCGCGCCGATGGAACCAAAGAGAAGCTCGAACTTGAGCAAGACGGAAAATGGCAAACTGGAAATGTTGCCTTGCTCGACTATGCAACAACTGAATCCAACTGTGCGAAATCTTCTTCTCCCGACGCCGAGACACGAAAAGTTGTGCGCGGAGTCATAAAGAAGGGCGAATATATTGGAATTGAGTTTGCTCTGGGGCTCGACGACAAAACAAACCATTTGGATTCTGCAACAGCACAGCCCCCTCTAAACAACCCTGGCATGTGGTGGTCATGGAAAGGTGGTTACAAAGAGGTGCGGCTTGAGCTCACTATCCTTTCCGATGGCTCGGCTAAAAATAAAGATTATCTCGTGCATCATGGTGCAACCAACTGTTCTGGAAATTCTCCCGAAACATATGCTTGTACTCACGAGAACAACATGACCGTGAGCCTATCTGGCAATCCCCTCCAATCGGGCGTGAAATTCGACATCGCCAAGTATTTCGAGGGTGAAAAAGTTCAAGAAGAACTGACCCAGAACCTCAGCACAACGCGGCAGCTTGGTGTGGTCAGCACTCCGAGCAGCTGGGGATGCATGGCCTTTGGTGGCGACGGCGATTGTGAATTTCTATTTGCCAACTTGGGTCTTACGTTCAAAGATGCTGTCGGTGGACTAACGCCTAGCCAAAAGGTCTTCTCTCTGTTCAACAATTCCACCACCTCTCAGAGCGGCGACCCAGCATCAATTAAGACCGATGCCAGTACCTGCACCGATGCAAAGAAGAAGGCTGTAGGTGACAACTGCTACGTACGCGACTCAGCACTCAATGTGAGCCTTGAAGTAGGAGATAGTAACCACGCTTCTGGTTCAAATGGATTTGTGAGCCACAATGCCGGACAGGCGTGTATCACCTGCCATCAGAGTAAAGGGCCAGGCAAAGGGCTCCACACCTTCTCTGGAACTGTCTACAAAGCTGATCAGTCCACTCCTGTTGCGGGCGCAAAGGTTCGAATTTACGCCGATTCAGCGCGAACAAAACTGGTAAAGGAGTTTGTGACCGACAAGAGCGGCAACTTCTATTCCACCTCCGACTATATTGCTCAGCTGACAAACGCCAACAAAGAATATTGGGTGAGTGTTGTGGATGCTGATGGCACCGGTGAAAAGAAAATGATGTCTCCAAAAATCACTGGTCAATGTAGCCAATGCCATGTGGGCGGACAGCGAATTTGGATAAACAAGTAAAAAGGATTTCAGCTGCAGAGCGTATGAGATCGGGTTGCCAACGAGCGCGAAGACGTTCTGTTTGGCGGTCATTCCTTTTTCTTTCAGTTTTGTTTCTGATTCAGTCTCATTCCTCAGAAGCAAAGGCACAGCCACTCTCAAAGAAGGCAGAATGGGGAAAGCTGCTCTTTTTTGAACCTAGGCTTTCTGCAAATGGCAAAGTCTCTTGTGCAACATGTCATGAAATGGGACGTGCATTTACGGAGAATAGGGCAACCTCAAAGGACATCGAAGGACATTCCGTAGGGAGGAATTCTCCCACGCTCATCAATGCTGCACACATGGATGTATTGACGTGGGCAAATCCCGTGCTCCGCAAGTTAGAAAATCAAATCATCGTTCCACTCTTCCTCGACACTCCTGGAGAAATGGCCCTCATCCGGGTTTGGCCCAAGGTTCGCGCCGAGCTACTAGAACAGCCGCCACATATCGATCTTTACCGCTCAGCATTTCCAGAGGATAAGGGCCCTCCAGATACACGCCACTTATTCGCTGCACTTGCGGAATACGTGCGCACGCTTGAAGCGTTTGATAGCCCCTATGATCGATTACTCGCAGGTGAGAAAAACGCTCTCAATCCAAAGGCCCAGCGTGGGCGAGAACTATTCTTCTCCAAACGCACAAACTGCGCAGCATGCCACTCCGGACTCCTACTGAGTAATGCCGCAAAAAGTGAATTTTTGATCGACAAGGATCCACTCAGTTTGCCACCGGCAAAGGATAAATCGGGAAGAATAATTCAGTTTGCTCACAATGGGCTTTACAACTGGGATGGCAAAGGTGGGATGCCCGAAAAGCAAGAGGGACTCTATGAGTTTAGTTTGAAACTCGAAGATCGTGGAAAGTTCAGAATTCCTCCACTGCGCAACGTAGCACGCACTCCTCCCTACATGCACGACGGTAGCTTAGAGACTCTTGATGACGTGATTGAGCACTACAATCGTGGCGGTACAAATCGTTGTTTGAAAAAGAAAGACTGTCGTTCTGCGCCCCAAAAACACCCTCTTGTTCGTCCTCTTTATCTCAGTTCAGCAGAGAAGGAATCATTGGTCGAATTTCTAAAATCGCTCTCAACCAAGAAATTCTGAGTAGATTGGAATCCACTTCCGCGAGCACTAGCTGCTGCCTGGAGCGAAATTTAAACTCACGAAAAACCGGAGAAAACTGTCTTAAGCTCATATTTTTCTAAAGTTTTTCATTGAAAATGCCGATATCCTACCGGCAAATCGGCGGAAGATAGCCCATGCGTTTGAGCAAAGCAGCGGGTTTTAGCACACATGGTCATGATCCGATGTCCGGTGTACTTAACGGCTGCTGCTCTCATGAGTAGGATTTGAAGAGGGTACGCTGAATGAAGCATTCGGGTTCTCACAAATATCTTCTTTGCATGGTGGGTGCTGCAGCCCTGCTACAAACAATGACATCATGCCGCAGGAAAAATTCAACTGCAGAGTTTTCCAGTACAGCGCAGTCGGAGAATAAAAATAATTCGGACGATTTCCGAGCGGAAGAAAGACCTCAGCCTGAAAGGCGGGTGAGTCTGGAAGAGGTCAAGGCTTTTGTTGAGCAAA
This sequence comes from Silvanigrellaceae bacterium, assembly GCA_044376695.1. Taxonomy (GTDB): domain Bacteria; phylum Bdellovibrionota_B; class Oligoflexia; order Silvanigrellales; family Silvanigrellaceae; genus RFOM01. Next base: position 14,836 of record JBILKM010000023.1, on the reverse strand, counting down.
GGCTCCGTATGCGCTCGGCAAGTCCAACGAAGCTTTTCTCCTTTGAGCCCCTCTGCCTCGATACATCCGCCCTATGGCTCAAAGAGCTGCAGTCGAGCTCACTAAACGGCTATCTACAGCAGACCCAAGGGCTCCACTTCTTCACGATCGACGGCAAAAAAGTAATGCGCTCTCCGACCCATTTTTTTATCGCGTTCAATCCCAGAACCGAGGACGAAATCGTCCTCGACGCAACTTATGCACAGTTCATTGTCGATGCCCAAGGATTGGGACTGAATCCCATCCTGGTGCAAAAAACTTCCGAAATAAAACACACTTTCTCCCGCTACCGCAGCCGAATAAGAACAGAGACAGAAGGCGATAACTACATAGGCCGTTATGACCCTAAGGAGGCTGCAGAGCTCATCTATTCAACAGGCATTTTCAAAAAGAACCGAACATCCTTCGAATAGCACCAAGATCACACAATTGAGGAAGATCACATCCATTGCGCCGCGCTTTTGGCTGAGCTATTTTCTCTGCCAAACAGCTTTCTGGTCGCAATCCTCTTTTTCAAGGTGGGAAAGAAATGATGAATCGCTTTGTGGTCTCTGCATTTTTCTCTGTAGCTGCAATCACAACTCCCGTTGCATTCGCAGAAGACGGACACCAGCTCGCAAATATTAAGGGCGACCTCAACATCGACCTAAAGGCCTACGACCATGCCATGGCAGGATCGGTCAAAGACTTCGTCATTTGGGGCAGCGTTAATGAAGCCAAGGGCATGAGCGAGCTCATTATGCGCCGCGATGGTCAAGATGTAAAAGCGATTTTCAAGCAGGTTGAAAAGACCTTTGGTGGCACCGTTGAGCATCGCACCGACTACGGCCCACGCTCCACAACAGTACAATTCGCAGGACTCGATCGCCAAAAGAATGAATACAGCTTTCTTGTGAACGGCGAGGTCATCAAAGCACGCGTCGCGGCTGAAGATTTTCAGAACAACCACTTCATCAAGCCGACCTACACCATTGTGAACAAGGATGGCAGCCAAACCAACTTCAAATTCGAAGGCCAGGCCTGCTACAAGTACTCCATGCACATCTTGACCATGATGATTGCCGCGACCACACACTGAAGCGCAGCATTCGATCTCCCAGCCCAATATATTTTAGAGAACTCTGAGGCTATTGGGCTGGCTTTGGCAACTTTGCAAGCAGCTGCCGAGCCTGCTGAACAATCTGCGGATTGGAGTCGCGGCTGAACTCAGTGAGGGTTGCACTCACCTCTTCGGGACTTAAAATCACATGGTGTGCGATGGTATGCAGGGCCTCAACCCGCACAGTCGTACGCGCATCGGCAATGCGGGCAATTGCAGTGGCTGCCTCAAAATTTCCACGCACCGGAGGCCGCGCACGCATCACCCGGAGCGCTTGAATAACCAGGTCACCATCACGGCCTCTCTCTGTGCTCAACTTCTGCAGCCAAACATCAACAGCAGGATCGGGCACGAAGCGCAAATCATAAACAGCAGAGCGCTGCAGAGCAGGCTCCTGAGTTGAATTGATTAGGGACTTCACACTTGTGAAGGTTTCCTGTGCACCTGCGTTGCCCAATGCACCTGCGAGAGTCACTTTTCGGGATGTCGAGGGTGCTGCATCAAAATCACGGGCCAGCCTTGATACGGCTTCCTGATTTAAATCAGGACGATTTTTCTGAGCCCGTTGAGCAAAGGTACCGAGAGCCAGAGTGGAGGTCGACTTCACCTCATCTGAAATACCGTTCTCATATTGTTGGAGAAGCGCATCTCGCGTCTTTTCTCCAGGGCGACGGTGTGCTGCCATGGCAGGAATGATTTGCATGAGAGCATCGGCATCGCCACCCACACGCTGCGAAAGAGCTACAATTGCAGCTTCAGCTTCCGGTGTCTCCTGATTCGAAAAAGCCCCGGCTAGAAGTGACAACTTACTTGCATAATTGGGATCGTCTTTTTTCAACCGGGCCATTTCTTCGGCAACAGCCACACAGATTTCAGGTTGCAAATACATCAGTGCCGAGAGCTGTTCCAGAAATTGAAAGCGCGCAGCACCATCCTTGTGGAAATCGGAACTTTGGAGTCGCAGCCGCAAAGATTCCCAGGTTTCTCCCGCTGATTTCTGCGCTGCAACTTTCCTTTTCAAACCCTCTTCGCTCAACGCTTCAAGCTCAACCTCAGTGATAAAATCCTGATCGGTAGCCTGTTCGATGGTTGTCTCCGCTTCAGCCGCACTTTGTGTTGCAGTGCGTTTGCCAACAAACTCAAGGCGAGTGAGAATATTTGTGGTTGCATAAACCCCAGCCGCCTGAAAGCGCAGAGTCCAGCGCTGTTCAGATTTCAAAACATGACCTGCCTGAGCATCGAATGTGAGCCGTGTGATTGAGCCGGGAAGCACAGCGAGAGCATCACCCTCTGCATTTAGGGTGCGTGCATTTGCATGCACCTGCACGGCCTTGGGCTCCTTCTCAATTTGTGCAACACCATCTTTCAAGGACATAAGCTTATTTGAAAGAGAAAATACACCCGTGGCATCAGACTCCTGAGATATCCATTCAACGAGCTGTTGTTGCCGTGGCAGAAAAAGTGAACCAGAGAGAATCACCGAACGAATCAAATTCAGGGTCTCTAGAGCGGTGCCTCGCGCCGCACTGAAGCGCAACTCTCTGCGCGAATCGTCGGTTCGCACCAAAATAACCGCTGCTGCAAGGGATCTTTCAATCTCCTCGATGTCCTGCGGAGCCATGGCAGACTTGCCCTCGGCATTGGTGCTTTGGAAGTCCACCTGAGTGAGGCGGTATCGGTATGCGCGCTTGCCCAGTGCTGCCTCCACAAGCTGCTCATCGAGCTGTGAACGCAGCTGAATATTCGACACAGCAGGTTTGCCGCTAGAGGAGTGAAGCTCAACTGAAACATCCTGAAGCACCGCCCAGGTTTTAATCTCATTCAAAACCGCAGAGTGGTTCAACAGTCCAGACTCTGGCGTTGAAGAGCCTCCAGCCTGTGCACCACGCACTGCAGGTTCGTTTAGGGGAGCAGCAATATCGCGACCACGGGTGAAGAACACGCCCGCGGCCGCCACGAGAACAATTGATGCAGTTACAAAAAATTTACCGCGAAGGCTGAGTCGGTTTTTGCGTGTCACTCGAAATCCTCAGCAAGTACTGCGTTTGAACCAGAATCAAAATCGAAGCTGTTGGGATTCACAGGTGGAATCGGCCGTGGCAGTGGCATCGGAATGCGAACAACAGGCAGATTTACGCGCGGTGGGAGCTTGATTGGGGCAAGCGTGCACTGATGTGAAACGTTCAGCTCGCGACAAATCCCAGGGCCACACTCCTGCTTGTAAGTGACCGACCCACCTTCAAATTCCTGCACATATGTGCTGATAACGCCAGGAACATTGCCCAGTCCAGGCATGTTCACCGTTGTTGAGCGCGATTCGGTGATGCGCTGATCAGCCTTGGGATAACCCAAGCATCCACGCTCCCAGTTGAGCGATTGCCACCGATCGCGTGCGCTGCCTCGCACAATCCAGGTTCCAAATTCAGGATGGTAGTAAACTGAGCCACCTTCAAAGTGGTTGAACCGCCCTACACCATCGGGAGTCTGCGATTCGTCGGTGACAGGAAAACCAAGCACACCACGCTCCCATTGCGCCTCTGCCCACTTGTTACGGATGAGGCCTCGCACTTCAAAAGCACCGTGCTCAGGTGTCCAGTAGATGGAGCCATTTTGAAAATGGTTATAACGTCCGCGTCCATTGGGAGTGGTGAGTTCATCGGTGATTGGATAACCCAAGTTGCCCATGCCACGACGCAGAGCTGCCCACTTCTGGTAGATTTTGCCCTTCACGAGGAAGGCATTTCCGGTGGCCGGATGGTACCACAGTGAACCACCTTCAAAGTGGCTGTATTTGCCTTGGCCATCGGGTGCTGTGAGCTCGTCGCTGGTGGGAAATCCGAGTTCACCCTGCTCCCAACCTTTGGCAGCCCATTTGTCGCGGATAAGCCCGAGAACAACGTGTGCACCTGTATTTTCAGACCAGTAAATGGAACCGCCGTTGTAATGGCGGTACAAGCCCGGCCGTGTTGCGGGGGTTTGCGATTCAGGCGAACGAGGTGCACCGAGGAAACCAGACGCACCGTTGAGCTGCCGGTACTTCCACCCAATGTAGTCACGCAGAGGCAGGCTCTCGCGCTGATTGAAAATGGCAAGGCTCTCCTGAAATCCGGACCACGAGAACAATGTTTTTTCCCAACGTTCGCTGTCGAGCCAGTAGTCGATCTCTGCAAAGAGTCCGACACGACCACTCAGAGCATCGAAGTTGGTGTTCACGCCGAGTTCAGCTGTGAGCTTGGGCTCCGTTGCAGCAATATCGTACTTCACGTTGGCATCGACAGGGATGCTCACACCGAGAAATTTTAATGAACCAAAAACTCCGGCAGAGGCAACATAGGCGTCGATTGCCGCATCAACATTGCCGTAGGTGTCGAGATAAGGACGCACAAGGCCCGTGACAAGTTTCTCGCCAACGAGACCTCGGATGTCATATTGTGCACCGAGACGACCACCAACACTGCCACCGACAGACAACGGAACAGGCCCAAGCCAAAAGCGTGCGCGTGCACCTTCAGAGCGATCGAAACCCTTGTCACCGGAGAAACTAGGAGAAGTTGCTTCCCAGACCTTCTGACCGAACACTGAAACATAAGCATATGAATTTTCGCCGGTGGCATTATGCGCCTGGGCGTCGAAAACGGAGATATTTTCCTTAAGCAACGTACCACTTACGGTGAGGTTGGCATCGGCACGCTGATTATCTTTGTTGACCTTCACACCGTATCCGGCATTTGCATCAACACCGAAATACTCATTTCCCATTGTGCGCGCATAGCCGCCCGAAAATTCGGCTGAGCGATCTTTGAACTGCGGTGTATCCTCGACCTGTCCAGGATTTTTGAAAGCATCGCTTTGGTATTTCAATGCCTGAAGGTGGGCGAGATCCATGGGAATCTGACCCACACGAACATTGCGGTTCTTGGTTGGGCTTTGCTGATTGAACTCCTTGAATGCCATATTCGCAAATATCGGGCTACGACCGGCAAAAATCTGATATTCGCTGCGCTGCTCTGCAGCCCAGGTATTCATTGCGTTTTGAATTTCAGAAAGCGACATGTTCTTCGAACCATCGACGTCACCACGATCGTTGAAGTTGCCGATGGTCACGAGCGTTTCCGGGCGCAACTGCGGAAGCGGCAACTTCGGAAGCCGTGTTTGGATGGGCGACACGATCCGAATGGGCGCAGTTTTCAGCAGGTATGAATGGCGAATCACTGGAAGCTTTGCCGGGTCAATAAGAATCGGCGGGCGCACCGGGAGATTAGGATTCGGCAGTGGCCGAGGAATGGTGTCTGCGATTGCTCGGCCAACGAAAACCGAGAGGCCCGCAACAGCAAGCACAGACCAGGCAGCCGACCTATTGAAGCTCCTATATTTATTCATTTTTCCCCCGGTGTTTATCTGAAAAACATATTGTATCTATCATCGAATACAATAACACTGGCCAGCTGGTCAATAATTCAAAGAGCCATTTTTTAAGTAAATAATTTTGCACATTTGCGTGGTCATCAGGGAACGACAACTCGGCCAACGCGCGCGAAAGGCCATACACGTTTGTTTTTTCTCGGAAGGTATCTTTGAGTTCCGTTTTTACGGAGGAAATTAGGCCACATACTCACCGCAAATCTGCGCTGGAGACGGCCATGAAGATCCAAAATCTCTCACCCGAAGCAGCCTTAAAAAGCCTTCACAGCCGCAGCAATGGACTTCACGCGGAAGAGGTAGAGAGACGCCTAGCCGAATATGGACTGAACTCAATCGAACGCAGAAAAAGGGAGAATCTCGTCCAGATTCTCCTGAAAGAATTGAGCAACACCTTGGCGATTGTGCTGTGGCTGACCTCCATTACGGTTTTTGCTGCAGCCATGATTTACATCCAAGAAGATCTTTATCCTCTGGGTTTTGCGATTATCGGCGTCATTATCATCAATGCAGTATTCTCGTTCTGGCAATCGCTCAAAGCGGAACGAGCGCTTGAAGCATTGCAAAACATTCTGCCGGCAAAATGTTTGGTTTTGCGATCGGGCATCTGGGCAAGCGTTTCTGCTCGAAATCTCGTACCAGGCGATATTCTCTCACTGAGAGAAGGTGACACTGCAGCAGCGGATGTGAGACTCCTTGAAAGTCATGCTCTGCGGGTCGACACCTCCCATATCACGGGCGAATCGCTGCCCTCCTTTAGGCACTCTGAGTCTGATAAAAGCGAGGATCTGCTTCAGGCACATAATTTGGTTCTCGCGGGTGTGCGAATCGTCTCGGGACGCGGACACGGTGTTATTTTTGCAACTGGAAGCCGAACCGAATTCGGAAAAATTGCTATCGAGACTCTCGCATCACAGAAAAAGCCATCACCACTGCAGCGAGAGATCGCAATTGTCAGCAAAAGAATAGCTCTTTTTTCCATCTTGCTTGGCATAGCCTTTACTCTTCTCGGAATAACATCAGGACTACCTACAAACCAAGCCCTGCTCCTTGGTGTTGCTATGATCGTCGCTAATATTCCCGAAGGCCTCATGCCTACAATAACCCTCTCGCTGGCCTTTGCTGCTCAACGCATGTCCAAAAAAAATGCTCTCGTTCGGCATCTTCCAGCAGTTGAAGCTCTGGGGGCAACAACAGTTATCTGTACCGACAAAACCGGTACTCTTACGAAAAATCAGCTCTCTGTGAAAAAAATCGACTGGCTCGCACAGACCATCGATGCCTCTCAACTCCGCCAAAAAGAGGATTTATCGACTGGCGAGAAATGCTTCGTTCGAGCGATCAGAATGGCGCACAGCCTGATCCAAACCCCGTCTACTGGCAGCTCTCTGGGTGATCCCATTGAAGTAGCTCTGGTCACCTTCGCCAGGGAGTGCAGTATGGCGTCGCCTGGAGTGACTCTCGTTTCCGAAATCCCCTTCGATGATACCCGCCGTCGTCAATCTGTGGTCGTTGCTGAACCCGATGGTCGGCTTGTGCTGATCTCCAAAGGTGCACCAGAGGTGATCGTCTCAAGAAGTCATTCAATGATCAACGAAAGCACGGACTCGGTCTGCATGACGGATTCCGATCGCAATGAAGTCCTGATGCGTGCCGAAAATTATGCTCGCGAGGGACATAAGGTTCTTGCCTATGCGCAGCGCCATCTCTCACCTGATGAAGCTAGGCGATTCAAGCGAAAACATGAAAATGAAAAAAATGAATTCTCAATTGAATCTGAGGATCTCGAAGTAGAGTTGGATTTTCTGGGCCTTGTTGCACTCGATGACCCCATTCGGCCCGAGGTTCCAGACGCAATCCAGGACTGCCGAAATGCAGGCATCCGAGTCATCATGATCACGGGTGATCATCCCGAAACAGCTCGATCTGTTTCAAAAGAGCTTGGAATTTTCAGCAGCGATAACTCCGAAATTATTCTCGGGCATGAACTAGAACACTGGAATATGACACAGCTGCAGCTTGCCCTCGAACACAAAGAGATCGCCTTCGCACGAGTTCGCGCAAACCAAAAGCAGCGGATCGTGGAGGCTTTGAAAAACAAGAATCATGTCGTTGCTGTCACGGGAGATGGGGTCAATGATGCTCCAGCCCTGCGAAGCGCCGATGTCGGCGTAGCAATGGGCATGTGTGGTACAGATGTTGCCCGCGAAAGCTCAGACATCATTCTTCTAGACGACAATTTTGCGACCATCGTGACCGCAATTCGCGAGGGACGAGGGATATATGCAAACATACGAAACTTCATGACCTACATTTTTTCTTCAAATGTGGCCGAAGCTCTGCCTTATGTTCTTTTTATGTTGCTCCCGATTCCCTTGCCACTCACCATCATGCAAATCCTGGCGATCGATCTTGGAACCGATCTTGTACCTGCAATTGGACTCGGCGCCGATCCAGCCGATGTCCGGCTGATGCAGATGCCTCCGCGCGGCCATGGTCGACACCTTATCGACCGTCCGTTTCTCTTAAAGGCTTACCTTTGGTTCGGAATGTGGCTTGCTCTATGCAGCTTGGGTGGATACTTTTTCATCCTCTGTGACGCTGGGTGGTCATGGGGCGATCCCGTAAATGCGGGTTCGGATTTAGCCAAAAAAGCGACCACGGCCACATTCATTACAGTGATTCTCATGCAAACGGCAAACGTGTTTCTCTGCAGGCAACAGCCTGTATTCGCAAATAACAAAATCATTCTTGCAGGAATTGCGCTTGAAATTGTTGTGGTGCTCGCCGTGTTGTATTTCTCACCGGTGAAATCTCTACTTCAAACCGAAGAGCTCTCATGGACTCTCTTTCCACTCATTGGTTTCTTCATGTGTGCCATGATCATGGCAGAGCATCTCCGCAGGTTGATTTTGCGGCGCCTGACCACGTTCAACCATGCAAGTCCTGCCTCCTAAGGGCATCCTACGCTCGAATCCCCCTATCTCGGGCCATAGCCAGACTTTCATTCAAACAATTGACTCCCTTTCTCATTAATTCCATCGATACGCCTCCGAACATTATGGATCTGTGCGCCGAGAGGGTTCGCTTATGAGATTATCACTCGTGAAAACCGTTGCCGTTTCGATAGGTTTGGTCAGCTCGAGCGCCTTTCCACTCGGTCTGGAACTCGAGTTTGGAACTGGCATAGGAAAAGACCAGCTTGAGCCGCGCAGCAGTACAACGGATGAAACCGCAGCCTCAGCTGAAACAAAAAAATATACTGAAGAGCTCTTTGGAAACATCGTCTTTGGGGTTCGTGCTGACCCAAGACTCCTTGTTGTACACAGCAGAACAATGCACTTGTCGGCCGGTGCTGGAATAGGCTGGGAAAGAGGCAGTGGCTCTGCGAGTCTTCAAGAACTCAAACAAGAATATACACTCAACCGATTTCTCCTGGAACCAAATGCACGGCTTGTCTATTTCCCATCAAGAAATTTTGGGTTGGGATTAGGGTTGGGCTATTTTTTTACTCTCACAGGCGGGTTCGAATTCAAAACAACCATGGGCTCAAAAGTAATTGAGGAAAAGCAGGATATCGACGAAAATGGCGGATTCCGAATGAGGCTCTTTGGCTCATATGTTCTTCCAGGAAATAATCAGCCGCAAGTGACTGCAGGGTATCAGCTCACAACTGGCGGAAGCTTCAAAGCCGAGAAGGCTACCGACAAAAGCGACCTTTCTGGACATTCATTTGTTGTGAGCTACGTCCACCCCATTATTTTTGGCAGCGCGCTGAACGATGAAGATCTCAATAACCAAAGCCAGAGCAACAGCCGCCGAAGCGACGACAAGAAACAACGCCGCAGGAGACAAGCTCCTCGATACTGAGAGCCAAGATGAACGCAATCTCAAATTTCAATCTTTCAACCTAACCACGCTCTTCGAGAGCTGAATTCTATTTTGTTTTCAATCGCCCTTCGGCTCTCTCTCAGTTCCATCTTCCGCATCTGACTCAAACAATTGCAACTCCCTTCCGAAGAATTGCAGTGTTCCTTTTGTGGAATCGTAGTTCTGAAAGACAAAATTCCCCCAGACAGCCAAGAGGATCAAAAGAACTATTCCCACGAGAGTTTGATGTCCTCCGATGGACTCGCTTGCCTCAACACCCGACTTTTTCCCCGTGAGCATGCTCACCGCGATTTGGTCCCTATGCCGAAAGCTGTGCAGAATGACTCCGCCAACATGCGTCGCAGCGACAATCATGAAGCCATTCGCCAACATCTCGTGAATTTCCTCGAGCGCTTCCAATTCATTGCCCGAGGTGATTTGATATCCCGTAAAGGCGAGACCCAAACTCAAAAAGAACATCACGAGTGCAGCCCAGCTGGAAGCTGGATTGTGACCCGCCCAGAGCTTCTTCGATCCCTTTAGGACACCCCAGAGGTAATTTCTAAGATGCGCTGGCTTTAACGAAAATCCAGAAAATCTTGCATGCCGTGTTCCAAATATGCCCCACAGCACACGAAAAAACACGAGCCCGGCAACCATGAGACCACAGAGCGAGTGGAACGCGAACCAGGGTGAATTCTCGCCAAAATTCTTCGCAATGAAAAAGGCCACCAGAAAAAATCCTGCGAACAACCAATGAAAGAGACGCGTGGGCAGGTCGTAAACGAGAGACTTGAACATGATGGCCCCCAACAGCAAATGCGCAATAAGGCGCCTGAAAAAAAAAAACAAAATCAGGGTGGCTAATTTAGACAATAAAAACAGAGAGGCATTCTAGCACGCCACTAAAACACAGTAAAATTTTATAGTTATAAAACAATTTCTTCAGTGTGCCGCACTACACACCGATATCCAGCTAGCCACGTGGGATTAGGTCCCAAAACCAGAGGTGATTCTGATGCGAAATATCCCACGAGTATGGAAGCCTACTTCGACCCTCTTGATTGGACTTCTCACAACCATACACGCCGGATGCAAACCTAAGTCTCCGGAAGTGAGCGATGAGCAGAGCGCCTCGATGGGACTTGCACAACACGTCTTCTATCAGTGCACAACCTCCACTTTGAGAGATGGCGTTAAATATACCTACCAGCTTTCGACAACAAACAACACGACCAACGAATTATCACTCCAAATTGAGGCAACCAACAATCCAACACTTAGCTTCGCTGAACTCAAAAAAATCGGCACCGATCGTTGGAGCGATTCATCAAGATACGCAGTAACACTCACCAACAAAAATGACGGCTCTAAAGGAATTATTGTCACCGATAATAGAACGACTTCTAAAATTAACCCAGAAAATTCTTTCTGTCTCACAGTATGTTCGGGACCAACAAAGTTTGTTGATGGTCGCTGTCTTTGGACAGGCGTGACCGAAGAGAGTGTCGTGGGCAACCTGATTATTGAAACCGTTGCGACGGCTGGCCTAGGCACTGTTTGGCGCGCGGCGACTCTTTCTCGCTCACTCCGCGCTGCATCGAGTGCGGCTGCAGTAGCTGATGCTAAGGCAACAACACTTGTTCTCGATTCTGCATTTCGCTCTGGAGCTCAAAAGATTGCAACGGCAAAAAGCTTCGATGAAGCTATCGAGCATCTTTCGAAATCACTTCAAAAGACCAACCCACTCAGCGGTACTCGTGCGGTCGGAAGTGGAAACTGCGCCAACGATGCCATGACTCAGCTCGTATCGCTTGTTCTCGGACGATGGGCTTGTGCAATTCCTTACCCCAAAGGGCAATTGGCATACGCCACAATGAAAAACATTATTGATGACCTGACGAGGCTTGTTGGAGTTAGAGAAAGCCACCGTGCGATTGATGATATTACCTCATTCTCGAGCAATATCTTGGCAAAAAAGCTAGGCGAAGGTGAGGTGGCTTTTCTACTTTCGAAGGGGCCAAAGGCCGGACATGCAACGCTCATTGCGAAAATTAAGGGCCAGCTTGTGCATATCAACAATCAAACCTGGCCCCAAAAATTCCAATCGGTCGAGCAATGGGACACCCTGTGGAAAACGACCTTTGGTGGAAAATCTCCAGAGTATCAGGTTTTTGTGATCTCGAAAAAGCTAATTGGTTTCTGACTGTGCCCCACAGCTCTCTTCCAGCGTTTCACTTATCATCCGCTGGGTCACAGGATGGACTTTCTAGCTCAACCGCAGCACCAGACTGATCCGTGCAGGTGAGCAGTCCTGTATCTGCAGAGCAGCTCACTGTTTTTGTGGTCTCACCTGCACTGTCGAGGTACTTAACTGAAACAGTTCCAGATTGCGCCTCACAGCTCTCCCCAGCACCCAACATAACGAATTGATTGAAACTCAACTCGATGGCCGTTCCATCAGCTAGAATACTTTTGCGCGTACCCGAGACCAACTCGCGAGAAATTACCTCCTTTGTTGAAAGAGAGCGCTTGACCCGAACGATCATCGGATCACCGACAGTGGCCGATGAAAATGTCCCGGATTGCGTTTGGCCAGCCTTGTCAACGAATGAAAAAGAGCGATTAATGCTTCCCGATACCTTCTTTTCCTGAAGTGACGTATTGCTCACGGCATCTTCACTGTAGGAGACAATTGAAATTGTTCGCTCGCCATTCATTGAAAAGCTGCGTGAGGATGAAATGGTTGAATTTTTCTTCACGTTGGTCTGCGAGAGGGTTTGTTGCCTTGAGCGCTCAATGCGGACTTTTAGACTGTAAGAGGTCGGATCTGTCTTCAAATTGACCTTGGCGCGCTCAGCCGAAGCACACTGAACACCTGAAGGATGACTCCAAACACGGCTTTCGGTGCTCATACCTGAAACTTTGTTTACCCGGCTTACATTCGCATTCGAACTCGATTTATCGACTTCAAGTTCAGATGAGATGGTCACCAGAGCTGAACCATCCGCTTGCACCACACACGTTCGACTGATTGCCTTAAAAGGGCTTCCGGAGGACGAAAGTGCAAAGCTGAAGCCTCCAGAACCTTCACTGTCGCCTGCACTGGCGGCACTCATTGACTCACTCGTCACTTGAGATCCGAATTCATATTGGTTCTCCGAAGAAATCGAGGAAAGAGCCTTCTTTGCTGCCTTTGATCCGCACCCTTGTGCAAGCAGCACTGCAGAAAGAACCGGTAAAGCAATAAGGATTTTCATAACAACTCCTCTGTCAGTGAACTTTTCAAAAGGGCGGAACAACTTCACCCTCCAACAAGATTATTCGGGACTATTAATATGCACTTTATGTTTTAACTTAAAGTCCCGATATATGTCGTTTAATTAGAATTATAAAAACAGTATGATGATATTTTTCAGATTATTTCTGCACATACTATTGAGCATCTGCACACAGACTAAAAATACAATCTCCGCCAAGGAATTCGGCTCTTCCTGTGAATGAATATGGAGAGTTTGCTGCACTCAATAAGGTTTCTCATCAAGGCACAAGAGGCGGCGATGCAGAACCCACCCAACAACCCTTCAACCACCTACTGCATGTGAATTACGCTTTATAACGAAAATATTGAATTTATACGAGTTTTATTCAAGTAAAATTGGTTCGTTATAAATTTTTTAAAGTTTCGAATCGTGGGGCCGAAAAGATAATTAGGGAGCTCGGTTGCTCTAAAGGAGACTCACAATGGGACAGTTGATCAATACTCTCGCGACTCTCACAAATGACCTGCTGCGCATCGCCGTCGGAACCGTTCAAATCTACCTTGCCTCTCACGCAATTTCCGAAAGCGGTGTGCTTAAATCACTTCTCTCGCACGCGAATTCTTCAACTCTCGCATTCGTTGTGAGTCATGCCACATTGCCAGTCATGTTCGCCGGCGGAGTGATGCTGGTATCAGGGTTTCTAACGCGAATTGCAGCTGCGGTGCAATTACCGATCGTTGCAGCTGGCGCGCTCTTCTATATTTTTGCTGACTTCCCTCAGGCTGAGTACGGCGCACTCGGCCTTTCACCCATCCTTTTTCTCGCACTTCTCAACATCATTGTGAGCGGCCCGAGCAAAATTTCGGTCGACTATTTGAGCGGACTCGAAGACGGAAATATCTTTCCTGAGGATCCCGAAATCACAAAGATGAATGAAGTTCTGCCTAAAGAAGAAACCGACGAAGATCCAATCGAATGCGCACGCCGCCTTGCATGGTGAGCGCTCCCCCACCTTACGTTGCCCCGCCTCAATCGAGGAAATCAATTTAATTTATCTTTTGCTCATCTGTTCATTCAAGGCCTGAAAACAGCCTACAAGAGGAGTATTGGCATGAAGGTTTTTCTCAGCCCACTAATCGCGGGCGTTGCTCTGTTGCTGCTCAGTTCCTGCGGCAGCGAGAACAACAACACGGAGCTAAATGCACTTCCAGGAGCAACTCTCTCGGAAGACCACTTAGGCGTGGGAAAACAGGGAAAAAATGGATCTAAGAACTCACAAAAAGAAAACTCCTCGAAGGCAAAAAAGGCCGACAATGACGATGACAAGGTTGATTCCGAAGACGACGACGAAGACGATTCGTGCGATGATGAATCGGATTCAAAAGGCACAACCCCACAACCGCCAAAGCCAACGCAGCCTCCAAAGCCAACACAGCCACCGCAGCCAACACAGCCACCGCAGCCACCGCAGCCACCGCAGCCACCACAGCCACCGCAGCCACCGCAGCCACCAGCAGTTGACCCGCTGGTGAAGCTTGAGGCCGACTACAACGGCGGTATCAAGTCCATTATCGATACCCGCTGCCAGAGCTGCCATGTCGCACGAGCCTCGAACTTCAAGGACTTCGCCTCGGTCAAGCAGTGGGCAGCCAGAATGTCCACGGAAGTCTCCAAAGGAAGTATGCCTATCGGAAACCCTTTGACCGCAGCAGATAAGACCTCACTGCTCAGCCTTCTCGATGCACTCAAGGTTATACCCTGACGCATTTGTTCCAGACCGACTCCCCCAGACTGACGCCGCCACAGCGGAGCAGTCCGTACCTCCATCCATCTGGCTCCGGCGTGTTACGCGCCGGAGCCTTTCATTTCAAATCAGCAAAAGTCCTCGCACGCGCTTTCGACCATCGCCCCTGAATCGGTCTCAAGTCTCTCCACAACAGCCACCCCAAAACTCAGACAAAGCTTTTCCAAAGAAGCACCCCAAAAACACCTGAAAAGACCCATCCAGTCATCCGCCGAGCGGCGAGCATGTAAACGCTAAACAAAAAGGAACCCAGGGCCCCAAAGGGCCCCGGGCGGAGTTCTGGCGGGAGTTCTGGTGGGAGTGTTGGCGGAGATGTGGCAGGTTGGTGGCTGGGTAATGGCA
>JBILKM010000095.1:0-5467 GCA_044376695.1 Silvanigrellaceae bacterium | reverse complement strand
ACATGGCGGATGCCGACGACGTAGAGCTTGCGTGGGACGAACTCGTTGAAGTTCTCGGACACGATAGCATCATGCCGGTGACGTACATTAATTCGACCGCTGCTTTGAAAGCATTTGTAGGACGCAAGGGTGGTATCGTCTGCACAAGTTCAAATGCGGAGAAGATTGTGCGCTGGTCGCTTGAGCAGCGCAAAGCTTTGTTCTTTTTTCCGGATCAGCATCTTGGGCGCAATACCTGCAAGCGCCTCGGTTTTGCGCCAGAAAGCATGGTGCTTTGGAAGCCCGGTGTGCCGCTCGGTGGACAGACCCCGGATCGCCTGAAGGACAGCCGCATTTATCTGTGGGAAGGTCATTGTCCAGTGCATGCGATGTTCACGTTGAAGCAGATTGACTCGCTACGCAATCAGAATCCTGAAATCAAAATCATCACCCATCCTGAGTGTCCGATGGAAGTTGTGGATGCCTCCGATGCAGTGGGCTCCACTGAATTCATCGTGAAGACCATTGCCGAGAGTCCAGCAGGATCGCACTGGGCTGTGGGTACAGAAATGAACCTGGTGAACCGCATCGCTCAGGAAAATCCCACGAAAAAAATAGTTAGCCTCAACCGTTTTATGTGCCTTTGCGGTACTATGAACCGAATCGACCTCGCTCACCTGGCTTGGGCGATGGATGCAATCGTCGCTGGACACCCTGTCAATGTTATTGCCGTGGGTGAGCCCCAACGTTCGCTTGCTCGCGCATCTCTCGATCGTATGCTGCAGATGAGTTGAGCAATTGAGTGCGAGGTGCGGGAACAGGAGACTTTGCCGCTTGCCATGGATGGGAGATGAATTTGGACAAGAATGACCCCAATAATCCTCAGTCTCCGCATCTTCCCGTGTCTGCTTCGACATCGGGTGCGCAGCGCGATTTGTCTCTTGAGGAGATTATCCAGCTCGCCAATAAAATTGGTCTCGAATACGTCGACAAAAGGCGCGAGGCCGAGCGTCTGGAGTTATTGAGAACAACCGTTCGGGCCAAGATTATGAACCGTATCGAGGCAGAAGCTGGTAGCGAGGCATCCATTCCTGAGAGTCGTCTGAAACGTCTTGCGGAAGCTGACTCCGAGTATGTTCAGCTGCTTGAGCAAGTTGCGCAATTACGTGCCGATTCTGAAAAACTGAGAATCCGCTACGAGAGCTATCGAAATCTTTTCGACGCAAAGCGTACGATGATCAGCTACAAGAAGACAGAACTCAAGACTCTTTAAGCATCTCGGCTTTGTAGCGTTCGAGGTAGCTATCCGCGAGCGCCCTGCGGAAGCTCGGCAGGCCGATGAAATCCACAAAAACTGAAGATTCAACGATTCGATCGTACATCCGCGCACCGATGCGTTCAGGGAGCGACTGTTCCCAAAACGACTCATTTGCGGGAGCTGAGCGGAAGCCCGAACGCACAGGGTCATATGAGAATTCTGGTGGAAGATAGTTGGTTGTCAGAAGAGTAATGCGTCCTTCATTATAACGGCTGTTGAGCAGATCATCGAGTTTTTCGAGCTGCCAAGCTTTTTCAGCTCGCCCTTTGCCGAGTTCGTCGATGAGCAAAACATCCGCCTCCCGTAGAGGCTTGAGAATTTTTTCTTCAGAGGAATTCTGAGAATAGCTCTCACGCAGCTGGCTCAGCAGAAACAAAAAATCCACAAAACGTGCAGAGCAGCCGGTTTCCTCGACCAGCCAACGCAGCGCGGACGAGGCGAGGTGTGTTTTGCCTGTGCCGACTGGCCCGAGCAATGTGAGAAAGATTTTGTCCGGTGCTGGGCCTTTGTGGTTCAGAAATGGCACCACACTTTCACAGAAACTGTATACGCGCGTGCGGCAATCATTGAGTTTGTGGGCATGTTTGCTGTTCTGGCCTACGTGAGCCATCTGCAGAGCATCGAATGTGGCCTGTTTGTAACGTCGTGGAAAGCCTACCTGGTTGAGCAGTTCTGCTCGACGTCGGCCTGTCCGACACGCACACGCCCCAGGAATGACCTCGTCTTTGAGAGTGAGCAAATTGAATCGGCGTAGTTGCCCGGTGCCGAGACAATCTTCACAGCGTGGCTGCGGATCGCATGCCAGACAGACGGAAAACTCGTTGGTGCTGCCATCGGTGTTTAGATAGAGACCCAGCGGATGCTGTCCGCAGGTGCAGGCGTGTTCGTTGCTCTGGAGTTTGGTCTCAGCATTGCCCTGCGAGTTTGGTGCAGTTGCGTTAGCCATATGTTGGTGATGAGAGTGTTTCTCCCGTTCGCGCGCGAGTCTTTCCAGTTCCTCAAAAGCAGATTGGAGATTCAGTGGTGACTCGTTGGGCATGATTTAGACCTCAGTACTCATTGGCCTCTCGTATCGCACGCCTGAGGGGACGGTCTAGTGCCTTTAAGGAGTTCGGGAAATGCGTCCCTTTTTCCTCGCAATCTCGGTAGATTGCAACAATCGATTGACAAAGGAACTCCGGGTCGAAGCGCTCATTGGCCCAGCCTTTGAGCACTTCGAGATCCTGGGCGGAGACCGCAACACCGCGGCCTCGGAGCTCAATGAACACAGTCAGAACTGTGTTGTATTGGCTCAGGTCGATGTCCTGGTGTTGTGGATCCATGGCTCTCCCGGGGGGTGGAGGGTGCTTTGCGCACGCCTCTTATGAAGGGCGACGACCGCTGCGCCACGCGAACTTGCCATGCACTCCCAGCTCTTCCTCGATACGGATGAGGCGGTTGTACTTTGCAATGCGGTCGGTGCGGGAGGCGCTTCCTGTTTTGATTTGGCCTGCGTTGGTGGCAACGGCCAGATCGGCGATGAAGGTGTCTTCAGTTTCACCGCTGCGGTGCGAGATGATTGTTGTGTAGCCATTGCGCTTGGCGAGTTCGATGGTCTCGAGAGTTTCGCTCACCGAACCGATCTGATTGAGCTTGATGAGAATCGAGTTTGCAGTCTGAGCCTCAATTCCGCGTCCAAGAAGTTTGGGATTGGTTACGAAAAGATCATCGCCCACGAGCTGTGTCTTCTGGCCGAGGGTGTCGGTGAGTTTCTTCCATCCGTTCCAGTCGTTTTCATCGAGACCATCTTCGATACTCACGATTGGATATTTCTTGCAAAGCGCAGCATAGATGTCGATCATCTGATCGGAGCTCTTCTGGCTGCCCTCGCCCTCAAGGTTGTACTTGCCGTTGCTGAAGAAGGAGCTCGCAGCAACATCGAGTGCGAACGAAATTTGATCGCCGAGTTTGTAGCCGCTTTTCTCGACCGCCTGGCAAAGAAGTGCAAGCGCCTCTTCGTTGCTTGTGAGGTTAGGTGCGAAGCCACCTTCGTCGCCCACGGCTGTGTTCAGACCCTTGTCTTTCAAAACCTTCTTGAGAGTGTGGAAGATTTCTACACCAGCACGCAGCGCGTGTGAGAATGTGTTGAATCCATGGGGCACCAGCATGAACTCTTGGAAGTCGACTGTGTTGTCGGCGTGAGCGCCACCATTAATAACGTTCATCAGTGGAATTGGGAGTTCGCGAGCAAAACTTCCGCCGAGGTATTGATACAGAGGAAGCCCTGCCTCAATCGCAGCGGCACGTGCACAGGCCATGGAAACGGCAAGAATCGCATTTGCACCCAGTTTGGTTTTGTTGGGTGTTCCGTCGATCTCGAGCATGAGTCTGTCGATGGCGAGTTGCTCGCTTACGTCTGTTTCGTCTTCCAAGATGGGGGCGATGTGGTCGTGGATGTTCTGCACAGCCTTGAGAACACTCTTGCCCATATAAATAGACTTATCGCCGTCGCGGAGTTCGCAGGCTTCATGTTCACCTGTACTGGCTCCCGAAGGCACACTCGCTGTACCAACCACGCCTTCCTCGGTGTGGACGTCTACCTCAACCGTAGGATTTCCGCGTGAATCAAGGATTTGTCGAGCGTTGATGGTCATGATTTTTGACATCTGGAAGCCTCCCTTTTTGCAGAATGAGCGAAGTCGGTGATGCCCGGAACCGGGCGCCGCTGTGCCGAGAGTTATGCACGGGCTGTTCTGAAAATACAAATTTCTCTAGGGGCACTTGACTTTGCAAAAGGGCTCTTGTTTATTTTCAGTCAGGCATGTGTAAAAGTCCGATTTAATGCTTGGGTTGTTTTCAACCCTCGGTCAAAACTGTCACTCGTTTCTTTTCATGAAAGGATCCGCCACATGGCAAAGAACACCACTGTCTCCACGAGCCAACTCATCGCTGCAGTTGCTGACAAGTTCACTCAGCTTCCAAAGAAAGTGACCAAGGAAGTCATCGCTGATTTCCTCGCAACTGTTGAGAACGAAGTGTCGAACGGCCGCAAGCTGCGCATCGACAAAGTGGGCATCCTGCAGGTTAAGGAGCGCGCTGCTCGCATGGGTCGCAACCCACAGACAGGCGAAGAAATCCGCATTCCTGCTTCTAAGAAGATCGCTTTCCGTCCTGCTAAGTCCCTCAAGGAGCAGGTCACTGGCGCCAAGAAGGGCGCTCGTACAACCAAGAAGGCTCCTGCCAAGAAGAAAAAGAAGTAATCTCTTTTTCTGAAACAGGTTCCTGACCATGAAAACCGCTTGCCTTTTGGCAGGCGGTTTTGTTTTTAGCAAATCAAAAATGCGCAACATTGTGGCTGGTGAAAAAACTGCAGCACTCCATTCTTCCCAATGCTCCGATACAGCGTGGGGGAGGGAGCATGGCATCAAGCATCCTTCAAAAGCTTTTGCCAAACACCAAGATACAGGCCCACATCTTCAGGGCTGTGCTGTATCTGGCCTTGCTCGTTTGCGTTGCCCTGTTTGCGAGTCAGCTCAATCAACAGGCCAAACGCAACGACGTGAAGGCTACTTTGGATACCCTTCTTAAGGATGGTCAGGCTCGCACTCTCGAGAATGTTGAAATCACCTATTTGCTCTGCCCTAAAAAATTTGACCTCGACCAGAGCAAGTGCGATCGCGAAAAGTCGGGCAAACCAGTTGTGCACGATACACTTCTCGCAAATATCACCAAGATTCCCAAGATCACTCCTGTCGTTGGCGAGGCCATGCAGGCCAACTGGGCGCTTATCCGCTACAACTTTACCAAAGCTGACTACGACTGGTTCAGTGAAAATAGCATTTCGGTGCTCGCACTGCCGCGCAACATTCACAACCGCACCTATTTTCTGCTTCCAGGAAACGATTTTTGGCATGCAGCTGGATTGGGTGCTGACACAACCTTCACACTTGCTCGCGACGACCTTCTGGCAATGGATCGTGTCGAGCTGTTGATAAGTTTCGCAGGGATGCCTTATTTCGGGCCCTCGGACATTCCCGCTCATTTCGTGCGCCCCAAAGAACTTGCAAAATTTCTTTCGCTTATTGGTATGCAGAAAGAGGCCTCCAGCTTGACCCGCCAGCTCGAGTTGGGTTTGCCGGTGGTATTGGCTGCGATTGCTATCATTCTCGACCACAGTACCGTGATGTCGTA
>JBILKM010000094.1:0-5618 GCA_044376695.1 Silvanigrellaceae bacterium | reverse complement strand
CGACCACTGGAAGAGTTACAAGTCCGGCGGCATTTGAGATTGCCTTCACTAATGGCTGCTCGGCCTCCTTGAGAACAACTTCGGCGCTTGCCACAGCTATCCCATTTGCATCGGTCACACGCGCAGCGAGGTATGAGCCGACTACGGGCACGGGTGGCGTGACATCTGCACGAGCGTCGGCTTCCTTTTCCGAGTCGGGCGCAGGTTGTGCTGCCTCACAGCAAAGGGGGGTTCCAGAAGGTTTTGGGTTGTTCTGTCCCTGTGGTTTTTGGGAAGTCGGTTGCTGCGGATCGTTTCCTAGTAACTTCTTGTAGTTTGCTTCACCGCAAGCCATCAAGAGAGTTAATGTTGTGAGGATGATCCAGTTCAACAAAGTCCCACCTCCATTGTAGCTTTCGGAAACTTTAAGGAGAGGCTTGATCAAACGCTAAAAGTTACGGAGTTTCAGAGTGTTAAATTTTAGAGCCAAAGGGGGTTGGGCGCTAACTCTCGGGAAAATATACAGAGTTTAATAAAAAAATTTGTTCTGGCATGACAGATGAATGGAAGTGGATTCTGGAGCGGGAAACGGGACTCGAACCCGCGACCCTCGCCATGGCAAGGCGATGCTCTAGCCAACTGAGCTATTCCCGCAATCAGATCAAACTTCGTTGGAGCGGGAAACGGGACTCGAACCCGCGACCCTCGCCATGGCAAGGCGATGCTCTAGCCAACTGAGCTATTCCCGCTCGAAGTTCTGGGGTGTTACTTGACCCTGACCTTGTTTGTCAAGTCTGATTCCACAGTTCATAGTGTTGTGCGGTTCAAGGCTTTTTCTTTGGGTTTGGAGTTGCGGGCAGCGGCATGCGTGGACTCGGGGTAGGGTTGCAGATGAGTCATATGGAACAGCGCTGGCGGGTCTTTGGTCGACGTCTTCTGGGGCGCTTTTTCGCTCATTTTGTGGCCTTCATCGGCCTTTGGTCGGCTGTCATCCTCGCTCAGCAGCTTGGATCTCCGTCTTCCGCCGCTGCAGTGGGCACGATTTCTGAAAGGTCTGCGGCCTTCTGGAAGGATATGACCCTAGGGTTTGGCTCCGGAGCGGCAACTCTTTTCTGTCTTTCCGTCGCTTGGAGCTTTCTGGGAATCGCCGTGTCGACCCGTTGGTCTGTTTTACTTGCAAGCCTGTCTACCTTTGTTGCTGCGAGCTATTCACGCTTCCCTGTTCCGGAGCAGGCCTCAAGCTGGCTGCTCTGGTCCGGCAACATGACTCCGCGTGGGATGCAGTTGGCGGTGGTGATTGCATTGGGTCTGACCTCCGCCATTCTTCTCGTGCGCCACATGACAGTTCGTTACGAGGAATTGGTCAGCGATGATCGTCTTGCGCTTACCCCGGAGGACGAAGACTTCGCATACCGCGACCTGGTTCAGTCGATGCTCAAGTTTTTGTGTGTTCTGTTTTCCCTGGGTGCACTTTGGCGCGTGGCTGATATTCGTCCTGTGCCTGCAGTCGCTGCGGCCGATCTGCGTGAGCTCCGGCCCTCCGTTATCCTTCTTGCAACCGAAAGCACTCAACATGTTGAACAGATAAACAAGCACATGGGCGCTCCCTATTTTTCATCGTGGGTGGTTTTTGGAAGCCCCGACCTCAACGCAAAATTCGATGAAATTCTTCAGTGTCGATACCCCATCCGCTTGATGGGACGTGCGCCTGCCAGCACGCGCAATCCGCAGCGGGAGGTCAACGACTTTCTCGTGCCTGCAGCGCTCAGCTCGTCGGGGTATTCGGTTAACCTGTTACATGCTGTTACGGCTGGGGAAGCGAGTGCCTCTTTGAAGATGTTCTCGCGTGCCTATGCTCATGTGCGATTCTTTCGGCGGTTTGGATTACTACGCCCGTCGCGGGTTTTTCATACCCCCGATGTCCAGTTGGCGCAAATGCGCGAGGCCTTCTCGGCTGCAGTTGGGCGCGGCGAACCTGTCTTCATCACTTCCTCACTCGTGTCCCCATCCCAGCCAGCGAGCAACAGCAAAGATTCGGCAGAATTTGCAACTTTTCTTGAGGTGCTGAAGCAGCAGAACTGGGGAAAAAATTTGATGCTTGTTGTTTTGGAGCTTGCTCCGCAGCAACTCCAAAAGACTCGAACCGACCTTTCTCTGCAAACGACAACCGCGCGGGTTTCCTTCTGGATGCCGCAGCGGTTGTCAGAAACCAACTCGACGCCTGCATCGGCCAAGCTCATCCGAGGCATCGACCTTGGTGCAACGCTGACCGCGCGTCTACGCCTTGCCGGTGTGATGCCGTTCTGTGACGGCGGTGCGCTGTTCGACTTGAGCGAGCGCCCTTCGCTTTTTCCGCGTGATCTGGTCTATCAAGAGTATGATTTTGGAAATACCAATCCAGTCTTTCGTGAGCGAGGCTGGCTCAGCTCCGATGGCTACAGGCTTGAGGTGCTGGAGTCGCATGAAGGAGCGGCTGTTCGTGCTTATAGGTTTTCCATGCAAGAGTTCCTGACGCGCAATTCTTGGCAACCTGTTAAGGAAACCGCACTGAACGATGTCATCGTGTCGCAGGAACTCAACCGGCAGATGGACGATTTTCTCAGGAGCACTGGCGTTGAGATTCTTAGCTTGGGCGAAGGTCGTTTTGCTTATTCCGAGCCCTTTCGCAGGATCCGCCTGCTCGAGCGTTAACACTTTTTTGAGGAATTGAGTGCAAAGAAAACTGAGAGAAACAACGGGTGTGTTTGTCCGGGCTTTGATTGAGGCGCTCAAGCAGTCCCTCGGACGCATGACGCTATGGTTGTCTTGCCATGGCGTTGTTCTGCCGTGGAGTGCATGGGCAGAGACCTGTGTTTCGAACTCGACCTTAGAGCGTTATCGCCGCCGCGCCCTTGTCGCTCAGCTGCGAGTGCAGCGTTATCGTATTTCCCGCGGCCCCTACTTTCTTCGCTCATTTTTGGATTCAGTCCTCACGTTCGTACGCTTCATGCAGTTTCCTTCGTTTGTATTCATTAAGGTTTCGTTGGCGCTGTTTGCCTGTTTGCTTCCATTTCTGATCTTTTTTGCTGTGCGAGTTTATCTGCCTGTTTCGCAACGCATTCCTCGCCTGGAAAGCACAGTTAACATCAATGAACTTAATTCCATGGAAGCAGTCGTGCCAAAGGTGGTTCGCCTGCAAGATGCTTCAATTACCAAAACTACTGAGACAGCATCTTCAGCTCTACATGAGGATTCCTTTTTCTATTTCAAACCCCTCGATCTGCTCAGTGGTGAAGGGGTACTGATTCAAGGGAAGGGCAGTGCGCATGAAGAGTTTCGTCGCGGTTGGCGCCTTTCTCAGGCAGAGGAACTTTCTGTAGTGCTTCCAGCGCAGAGGGATCCGCGCAACCTAAATCTGCGTTTCAGACCAGTCCCCGAAAGTGAAAGGCCTGCGCAATGCAAGCTGCAAATTATGAATGGTGCCCGGCAAATTCTTTTTGCGACAAGTTTCGACACCCTCTTGGCATCCCGATTTTCGTTGCTCAAGACACCCCTTGCACGCGGGCTCCAGGAAAAGCTGATGCCCGATTTTGCCATGAACCGAGCGCGGCTTGTCTCTGATCCTGTCTCTGTACCGATGGGGCCAGGTGAATCGCAGTTGTATTTTCGCATGGAGCGAATCGATAAAGGACAAGACAACGCAACATGTGCCGCGTTGCTGCACAATTTTGAGTGGAGTGGCAACAAGATAACAACCTCAGCAGCAGCGAGCAGAAAGTCATTGTTGATGCTGTTTTTTCAGGCCATGAATGCCGATGTCGCTGCGAATTCGAAAATTATGCCTTGGTTTTCCAGTTTCCTGAAGTCCGCTAGCACACTGCAGTACACACAGCATCATGCGGTAGATGTTCGCAACGACGAATCATTTAAGGCTCTGGTAGGCTTGTCCGGATTGACAGATTCATCGCTGCAAAATGACAATTCCAATTACGTCGAGAAACTTAGGAATAAAGGTTACCGTATTGTCTTCGTGGGCGATTTCGATACCCCTGAGTCCTATTTTTCTCGTGTTGTGCCTGATGTTGCCGTGCGTATCGCAAATGAAACATACGATGCACGCCTCACCCTGTCGCAGGCTATGCATCTGCTCTCAGAGGAAGGCAGCGCACCGATTTTTCTTTTGGTGCGATTACGCGGAATGAGTGCGCCTTGGCGGCCATTTTTCTCAGATCTGAATTTGAAAGAGGTGTTCTTTGGCGGCGACGCGCGAGGAGTTATGGATGCCGTGGTTTTCTCACATCTCCGAACTCTCGACAGTGAGCTTGGACAAACCTTCAGGGAAATCGAACAAAGAGGAATACTCAAAAAATTCGATTTCATCGCAACTGCCGAACGCGGTTTCGATCTGGGCTACAACCGTATTTTTTCCGATCCGAGCAAGCCGACTTTTAGCTCTGACCTACTTCTCAATCAGGAGACGTTGCGCGTTCCCTTGGGTATTCGCCTCGCTGATGTTGCGCCGGATGGACTCCCTTTTCACCTGAAGAATCAGAATGGCATGAGTTCCCATAACGATCTCACACGAAGCCTTTGGGAAGGGCTCGGTGTCATTGATGCAAAGTATCCCGCGGAAGCGCGACGTTTGTGGGGGCGCAACGATGCTTTGCTTACGCGTCGGAGCAGATATAGCACAGAGTTCCGAGAGACCGACGTTGTTGTACGGATGCTTCCGGTGCGGAGTAAGCTGCAGGAGGGGGTGTTGTTCACCGATCCTGATTCGGCAGGTGGCTTTTTAAAATACGTCGCACAGCCTCTGCCGAGCCGGATTCATGCGCCGGACGCCTACGGTTGGCCTGAAAAAAACGCACTTGATTTTCAGGCAGGAGAGCAATTCCGCCATGTCTCACGTCGTGGGCAGAAGGAAGAGGTGATTTTTCGCGTTAACAGCAAGTTTGTGCGCGAGGCACGGCGTGTGATCCGCAAAGAGAGGAATTTTCCGCTGCGTCTCAGGTTGACTGCGCACGCAACACAAAACGTTGATTTTGTATTCGAGCAGAAAATTTCTGGGGATGTTGCCTTTGTTCCGGTGCTGAGCTCCGGCCTCAAACTGAATTCAACACGCATCGATTCCCAAACCATCCATCACCGACTCTCGGGGCAGCTGAAGGAGGGTGAGTTTTTTGATTTGAAAGGCGGTGGGAATACCTTTCGTATTCTTGAACACCGCGGTGAAGGTGTTCTAGTGGCCTGCCCGGAAGCGTTTTTATTTTCGCTCCAAGGGCTGAGTGCTGCATTAGCACAGAAGACAGTGTGTCTTTTGGAGAACCCAGAGAAGGAACGCTTGGAGAACATCAAGAACTCTGGCAAGAAGGCGATCTCATTTTGGTTGGTGGAAGATGAAAACCAAATCTGCAAGCTCCAGGACGACAACAAAGGCAGCACGGAAGACTACTCCGAGTGTCTCGAATCGGCGCCTCACAGCGAAGGTCGCCGCTGATATATTCAGAAAACTTCATGAGCTTTGGCCGGATGCTCATTGTGAGCTGGAGCACAACAATCCATTTCAGTTGCTTCTGGCAGTTGTGTTGAGTGCTCAAACCACAGATAAGGCCGTGAACAAGGCACTGTCTCCTCTCTTCGGGCGTCATCCCGATTTTTCG
>JBILKM010000022.1:0-45467 GCA_044376695.1 Silvanigrellaceae bacterium | reverse complement strand
AGGAAATAGAAATTATATTCCACGGTCGCACTAAACGCACGCATCAAGCGTGCCTGAAAACCTGCGCTTGCAACGGCGTTATAACGGATAGGATCATGGATAGAGGTTAGTTTTTCGGTAGCCTTGTGTGTGACCTTCACGAATCGTTCACGAGCTCTGACACCCGCACCAATTTTCGCCTGAAGAATTTTTCCAATGCGTGGTTGCATCGAGAGCAGAACCTGCCCCACCCGCTGTTCTTCATTATACGTATAGGTTGCATCCTGAGCCGTAGTATCTACGTTGGCATCCTTTGTGAAATCAATATCACCATATTCATCACGCATCGCGGAAGCCTTACGTGTTTGGTCAACTTTATTAGTTCCACCCTGAATCTGAAGGTTGAAAAGACGCGACATGCGAACGTTGATTCGAAGGCCGTAAGTTGTTCGCTGGGTGACTGTCTCCTCGGTTGCTGTGCTCGAGGATGTGCTTTTTCCGACCTTGTTGGGTTTGATGGCTTTGGTTGAACTCACCGCAGCATACGGCACAATTTGCACCGGTCCTGCCCAAGCTGTGTGAGGTACTGCCACCACCCCAGCAACAAGCGCGAACATGCCGAGGAGTCGAGATTTGCTCAGACGCACCATGTCCTGATCCCTCCGATCTTTGCATTGGTATCGGAAGGGGACATTGGAAAAATGAATGCCTATCTGCCAAAAAGCCCACAGAACCTTTTGACCCAGCAGGAGAAAAGCCTGAAGCTAGGGGATGTTCAAACAGCTCCAGGGGATGGGATTTGAGTCGGATTCTCTTCTGCGACGACAATCTGAGGGCAAAGCTGCACTATGCGCACATTGATGCCATAGAGTTGGGCTGCCGCGATTGTGCCTTTGATTTCGTAGAGGATCAGCCACCAGAGGCGATAGTACAAGAGCTCGCAGAAGACCCAGACTGTTTTTATTTGACAGACCCCATCGGGCTTCTTAATGCCTGCAGCAAGCTCAACTTTGTTCCAAACCAGCGGACAATTTTATTGGTATCAGACAAGGACAACTTGATCCTTGCTCCTATCGCTTCACAGCTCGGAAACCTGCGGTTTGTTTTGGGCGCACCGAATCCCTCATTGTTGCGCGGCTTTGTCGCCTCGGTGCTTGAATTTCACTTGAGCGGACAAATTCGTGGAATTGTCCCGCGCCTTCTCAGGCCCGATGGTCTAAATGCCAAAAATATCATCTTAACCGACTCTTCGGCGCGCTCAAAAGTGCAAGAGACGGTGATTGAATTCTTCGCTGAACAAATTCAGCATCACCGCACCACGCTCGTGACGGGAATCTCGAGCTATCCAAAATATCTGGGTGATGTTGTCGATGAATTTCTCATGAACGCGATTTGGGATGCTCACCCCACCCGCCGAATTATGGATCGCTCGACACCACCCCCGCTCGATCCAAACGAGCAAATAGAAATCGATTGCATGTGTGATGGTGCGAACCTGACCCTTTCCGTGACCGATCACCACGGCACCTTCCCTTCGAGCGCTTTTGCGAAACCCATCAGGTATGCGCTTGGTTTTAAAGACGAGCCACAACTGAATGAGGGGCCAGGCGGTGCAGGGCTTGGATTGCTGATGACGCTTCAAAAAGTTGCAGCACTTTCGATTGAAGTGGAGGCTGGCCAGATCACCCGCTCTGTGGCACTCTTGCGAGGCGATCAGCCGTTGCGTGAAATGCAAAGGCGCCCTCGTTCGGTGATGATTTTCGAAAAGAGATAACCCATGTTTTCAGAAGAAACGAATGTCAGCACACTGCTTGAAGCATTCGAGCAGAGACTCAAACTTTATCCATGCGATATCCCGTATTGTGTTCAGCTGGGCCCGAAGGACGCAAAGTTTACGGTCGTAATCGGCTCTGCCATACACGGCAACGAAACAGGCAGCATCCCTGCCGTAATATCTATGATTGATGATCTTTCGGAAGACAATGACTCTCTTAATGCCTGTTACTTTTTCTTTCTTGGCAATCCTGATGCAATTCGCGCTGGCACCCGATTCGTTGAGCGTGATCTAAACCGCTGTTTTGAGCTCAAGGATGCAGAGAGCATCGAAGGCAAGCGCGCACTCGAACTCGCCAAAGTTCTTGAGAAGGCTGATTTGTTCGTCGACTATCATCAAACCAATCAACCCTGTGCCTTTCCTTTTTTCACCTTTGCCTATCACGAGGAATCGTACTGTTGGGCAGCTCACATGAACGCTGCTGAGCATTTTGTGACTCGCGACTCGAAAATTGCTTTCTCTTCAGAAGGATTGTGTGGTGATGAATGGGTTCGCCGCCGCGGCAAAGCTGCGGTGACACTTGAACTCGGAAAAGCCGGCCTCTCGCATCACGCTTTCCGTACCACTCTCTCGAGCCTACAGAGGGTTATTGGATTCGTTGAAACAGAACTCGACCATAAGCGTTCCCCTCGCCCGCTCACACCTCCCAAAGAGATCGATTTGAATTGCTACGAGGTCGCTGCAAAGCTGCCTTGGCCGGGTGATGAAGCAGCCTTGCGGCCCGGTTTGGAGAACTTTCAGGAAGTGGCGCAGGGTGAGGAGCTTGGTCTTGTTCGCCCCGGAGAGAAACTTATTGCTCCGGTTGCTGGTTTTCTCATGTTCCCAAAGTACCCAAAACGCGATGCGCAGGGTCGCCCAGTCGAGGCGCAGGGCGGGGACATTGTTCAGATCGTGCGCAGGTTGGAAATGCACCCGCGCACCTTTTGGGGCTAATTATTCGGCAACGCACATGGCCAGCCCCTCGGCCAATACATCTCTTGGCAAGTGCCTGCCGATGAAAACCATTTGAGTTTTGCGTTCCTCGCCTTGGTTCCACTCGCGATCTGGAGAGCTGCCAATGGTCATGTGCACACCTTGGAAAACCAGCCGATAGGGGTTGTCTTTCACATTCAGGACACCCTTGCTGCGTAAGACCTGCTCTCCCAATTCATTCACAAGAAGCCCCATAAAGGCGTTCAATTTTTCGAGATCTAGCGGGCGATTTTCTTCAATGTAAATGCTTTGAATTTCGTCGTCGTGCGAATGTTCATGGTATTCCTGCAGAATTGCTGGATCGATTTTAACGCGATCCTGGAGATCGAATGCTCCGATTCCGAGAACATCAGAGATAGGTAACGAGCATTTGGTGGTTTTGAAGACCTTCGAAACGCCATTGATACCGCGAATCATCTGTTCAACGGATGCGAGTTTGTCTGGAGTCACGAGGTCGGTTTTGTTGAGAACAATGACGTCGGCAAAACCGATTTGATCTTGTGTCTCTTTTACTGTCTTGAGGTTCTTTTCGATGTGGAAGGAATCCACGACAGTGACGATTGCATCCAGGAAATAATGTTGCTGTAGGTCTTCATCCATGAAGAAGGTTTGAGCAACAGGGCTAGGGTCTGCCATTCCTGTTGTTTCGATCACGAGGTGGTCGAATTCGACGTTGCTCTTAAGTAGGTCTCGCGCCGCGCGTGTGAGGTCACCACGGACAGTGCAACACAAGCAGCCATTGTTCATGACCTTGAGCTCTTCACTGAGGGATTGCACAACCAACTCGGAATCGAGATTCACATCGCCAATTTCGTTGAGAACGACGGCAATTTTTTTACCGTGGCTTTCAGTGAGCATGCGGTTGAGTAGAGTGGTTTTACCTGACCCCAAGAAACCAGTCACAATTGTTACCGGAATTTCTTTTCCGCCAACGGGTTCAGAGCTGGAAAACGGAACTGCTTGTGTAAAAAACATGACTCCTCCGAGGCAGAACGTTCCCCCACATATCCGAGTGTTGGGCGTAAGACAATATTGACCTGCTAAAGTCTTGAAATCCAGCTCCGAACCTATGCTTATGGGACGTGGGGACCAGACAGGGAGGGTCGTATGAAGAGAGCAGTGCTTCTTGTGGCTGTCGCAGTAGGATTGACAGCACCTTTGATTGAATCACACGCTGCAAGCAACAAAGATCGTGTTGGGCTTGGAAACAGAAAGTCTGAAGAGCAACCTCCTCAGGCCTCTGAAACGCGCCAATTCTGCACACAAGGCTCGGTGCGTGTGAAAACAGCTGGGACAGAGAAAGAATCGATACAGGATGCGGCACAGTCAGCCTCCTGCTCGAGCACTCCAGTCAGCCGAACCAGCGACGAAGCGCGAGCCGAGAGCCGTAAAGTCGAGCGCAGCCCAGACAACTGATCCGTAGCTCGGTGACTCAAGGCGATGCTAGCCCTGTGTGATGCAGGTTCGCCCGAGAGCTCCCCCTGTGATTGCTTTCAGCCGACCAGGCTTTCTTCCCAAGGGAAGATGATTCTCCCCTCACCCTTCATTTGCTGCGCACATGAGCGGAGGCGATCACACGCCTCCGCTTTTTGTTTTTGGGTGATCTTTTTCTCGGGAGCCAACAGGCACTCGATATCCTCGCGCCGACGTTTCGAGAGTGCCGAAAGATACATGTTCTGAATATCAGGCGTCTCACCGCGCAGAAACGACCCAATATCATTGTCCTTAAGTTGTGCCAGAAGCAGAGCCAAATGTGCTGGGAGAAGCCCTGCCAGGCGAGCAACCGAAAGCAAGCCACCTTCCAAATGCCTGGCCAAAGCTGGCTCCCGCGCATCGACCTGTTCGAGAATCCGCTGCCGCATCTCCGGATCCAGGGCCTGAACGAGAGCCAAAACGCGCTGTGATCCGCCTACACGTTGACCGTAGCGTCCGGAGGCTGTTCGCGAGCGGAGCTCTTCAAGGTCAGCTTCAAGCTCGTCCAGGACGGATGATTCGAGCACTCTCTCCTTACTGAGGCTCAGCAGCAGAGCCGTTTGACGCTCAGCTGGCATAGTCTTGAACAGACTCCCAGCACGAGTGCTTTCGAGCGATCCTAAAACTGCGCTAATGACGGAATCGAGCTGATTTTTAAGATGTTCCGAGAGAATCCAATCAGGAATATCCTCGCAGATTTCGTTGACCCGAGACGCTCTCGGCAATTCAATACCCGCAAATGAATCGCGAGGCGTTTGCAGCGTTTGAACACCCGAACGACATTTTTCAACCAGGATTTGTGCAAATTCACTGCATATTCCCTGTATTTCAGCATCTGACAAGGCAACTCGCGGGCCCGCCATGGAGCGCAGCACCGCCGCTTGATCACGGTGCGGGAGCCCTGCAAAGAGCTGCGCTGCCAGCTCATGACCGAGCACATTCAATATCAACGCCGCTTTCTCTGCTGCAGTGGTGGCCATGTTCCCTCCAGAGCGCCTGGACACATTTGCCGCACTCGGCTGCAGAAGGAATCGGACATTTTTGAAAAAAGATGAACTTAGAGGAACGAAAACGGGTCGACATCAACCTTCAGAAGATGCTGAAATTCCTTGCGAAACATAATTTCCTGAGGAAACAACTTGGCAGGATGAATTTCCCGCTGTGCTGCAATCACAAGATGAACCCGATATTGCCCGCGCAACTTGGAAAGAACGGCTGGCAAGGGACCTGTCAGGCGCACATTTTGAGGAGTGAGACCCAGAGTGGTCCAGGCTGCTGTCAGCTCCTTCTGTAGAACAAGCCCGAGCTGCATGAGATGCGCCTCACTTGCATGCTGCATTTCCACAAGAACCTGCCGACACACAGGGGGATGCCAACCGAGCTGGCGCATTTTGAGCTCATCGGCCAGAAAACGATCGACATTTCCCTCCAGAGCTAGAGACACCACTGGATGACTTGCACCCAAAGATTGAACAGCGATAAGGCCCGGAAGTTCTCCACGCCCGGTTCGACCAGAAGCCTGACACAAAAGCTGAAAAGTGCGCTCAGATGCTCGAAAATCTGGGACAAAAAGACCATCCTCGACATTCAAGATGACCACCAAAGTCACGCGCGGAAAATCGTGTCCTTTGGAGAGCATCTGGGTTCCAACAAGGCATTGTGTTTGGCCGGTGCGAAATCGGGTGATGATCTCTGAAAGGCGCGACGTGCTGGTGAGAACGTCGCGGTCGAGTCGATCGACGACGAGCCCGGGAATGCGCTCGGTGAGTTCCTGTTCCATGTTCTGGGTGCCGAGCCCCATCTGCACAAGTTTATCTGAGCCGCACGATGGGCAATGTTTCAACACAGGACGAGAGAAGCCACAATAATGGCAAAGCTCCTTGCTGCCGCGTGAATGCAGAGTTGTGCTGACAGCGCAGTGCGGACACTGCAGCGCAGTTCCGCAATCGCCGCACAATGCGAACTGTGCAAAGCCACGCCGGTTAAGGATGACCATACTCTGTTCGCCACGCGTGTGTGTTTCCCGGAGGAGTTCAACCACACCTGGAGCCATCACATGGCCCTGAAATGAAAATTGCGACGAGCGCACAACACCACGTGCGAGACCACCGGTGGAGTGAATCTTTGGACGATATTGGAAGACTTCAACACGGTTAGTTTGCCGTGAGTGTTTGACCTGGAGCAGAACCTTTTTGTACTTGCCTCGCTCGGCGTTCAGATAAGACTCAAGCGATGGCGTTGCACTTCCCAAAACACAGCGAGCATTCTCGAGCTGCGCACGTTTCACGGCAACATCGCGCGCATGATAGCAAGGAAACTCATCGCACTTATAGCTCTGTTCATGCTCTTCATCGACAACAATCAAACGCAAATCTTCAACTGGGGCAAATACAGCTGAGCGAACCCCCAGAACGACGCGTGCTTCACCACGGGCAACACGAAACCACTCGCGCTCATGCTCGACATTGGTGAGGCCGGAATGCAGCACTGCGAGTTCATCAGGAAAATGAACCCGGAAGCGATCGCACATCTGTGGGGTCAGGGCGATTTCAGGAAGGAGAATAAGTGCTCGGCCGCCCGAGCCGAGTGCATCGCGAACGAGGTGCAGATAAACCTCAGTTTTTCCGCTCCCGGTGACCCCTTGCAACAGCGCTACATGCCCCTGTTCAACACCACGGAGTGCAGCAAGCACCTCGGATTGTTCTGGGTTGAGGGTCTTGAGTGGCATCGCCGTGCTCGAGAGTTGCTGCGACGAAGCAAGCACAGCGCGTTCCCGCTTTGCAACAGCGCGTTCCTGCCTCTTGAGCCTTTTGGAATGGGCTGCCGCATTCCAGATAAACCCCGGAGCGGACAAATGAATGCTACGACCGAGAGGTGCCAGGTAATAGTGCGATAGCCACTGGATAAGTTCGAGCACACGGGGTTTCAGGCCAGGACAATCAGGAATGAATGCCGTGACGGGGCGACACTTGAACTCAGGCTTACCGCAAAAACCGAGAAAAACGCCGACTGCTCTGCGTCCTTGCACCGGCAACTCGCACAACACTCCGGGCAGCATGCTTTGTGCGAAAGAATCGGGAATTTCATATGTGAGCTCGTGGGCCGTTGCATTTGCAACGGCAAAAAGCCCATATTGTCCCGAACCAGCGTTCATGGCTATCCTCTAACAGCAGTGCTGCTCGACCTCATTTGCAGGATACGCTAACAAGCTCACCGATGAGGGACAAGAGCCACCGCCCTCCCCGACCATCCAGGAGTCACGCAGTGTCGACCATGCCCGAAACCCAACATTATGCCTTCTTTGATGTGGATGGCACTGTCATAGCACGCGACTCCTTTCGTATTCTGATGCGAGAAATGTTGCTCAAGGGAACTCGCTGGCGCATGGCCCTTGCCGCTCTGCTTTGCCTTCTAATCGCTCCGTTGAGACTCATCGGACTCGCCGACAAAACACAGTTCAAGAGTGCCTTTCTGTGGAGCGCAACCGTTGGGCGATCACTTCGGGAGTCGCTCACCCTTCTTAAAAGGATTGTCGAGGAGCAGATTTCTCCGCTCTGGTTTGTTGAAATGGAAGCTGAACTGGATCAACTCAGACAATCGGGACATAAAATCTGCTACGTCAGCGCATCTGGAGAACCTTGGCTTCGTTTTCTTTTGAAACGTCACGACCCAAATGAAAAAATTATTGTCGGCTCGAAACTCATGCCTTTTTTGGGAGGAATGACTCTGCGCGGAGCAAATTGCCTCGGCGCAGAAAAAATTAGGCGGCTGCGAAAAATCCTTCCAGGCAACATCGTGTGGTCGGTTGCCTATTCCGACCACCGCGCCGACCTACCGCTTCTGCTTGCGAGCAAAAAGCGCGTCGTGGTCAATCCGACTCAAAAGAATCGGACGGCCTTTCTGAAACATTTGGGCGAGCAGGGATTCACGGAGGTCTCCTGGTCGCCCTTAACAGCCCAGAACCTTAAAAAATAAGGGCATCTGCAAAAAAACTCTTTCTTTTTTCTCAAATCGAAATCCTAGATTCCGATACCCCGGTGGAGCTTTGACTTAGGCTGCGAACCATGGGGAGAAACGTCACAATGAGCAAAAACCGCTCAACGCTGATTTGGGTCGCCGTAGGATCCGCACTCTTGGGCTCGCTAGGAACGATGATTTATTTCGATTCATCGCAACCAACCGAAAACCTGACCCAACTGAGCGGCAAGAGCGATCCCGGTAGACCACCCAAGCCACAATGGCAAAATGCGGCAAAAACCACGCTTGACGGAAACGGTTCGGCGCAGGGCAACGACACATTCACGGCACAAAACAGACGCGTTAACCAATACCCAAAGCCCACGCTCGACAATCCACCGCCCGCCAAGCAGGTGCGAGAGGAAGCCGCGCAGGACAGCCATACAACACCGCAGTCATTGATTGCGTTTGCTGAGGATCTCGCTGAAAGCTTGCAAACAGCCTACACAAACAGCGAGGCTCGATACAATGTTTCACGCCAATTGATAGCCTGTGCGAAAGACTCACAGGCGAAAGGAGCTGCGCAAGCAGCGCGCGCGCTTTGCCTCACCAATTTGGAAAGACTTAAAGAAAAATTTCCCGAGGAGCTCTCACCTGGTTTCCAGAGTTTGATTGCAGAGTTGCCCGAGGATCTGCTTTTTGTTGCTGGTATCAACAGAGCCTCGGAGGAGAAATAACATGAACCAACAACTGTTCAGATCACTTTCTCTCTCCGCATCCCTGATAGCTTCAATTGTTATCAGCAGCGGTTGTAAACGCCTGGTCGAAAAAGTTGTTCCCCCACAACTTCCTCCGCCGCAAACCGGAATGGCCGAGCAACTCAATCCTCAGTTGCAGATAAGCCTCGATGCATCTCTCAATGACAAAGAACGCGAATACCTGAAAGAAGATTTTAGATTTACACAGGCCCTAAAGTTTAAACCAGAAACTTCTGGTTATTTCGTGACAGCCTTCAACGGCCGCAGCGGAGATGGAATTCTAAGATTTTTGGATGATCGCATTGGTCACATTATCGGGCCAGATACGACCGTTGAGTCGCGCTTTAGTTACACAGCAAACACCGGCAACGACAATAACAAGGCTGTGACCATTGCGACGAATATCGGTACCGCGGTGTGGCTTGAAACTATTGCACAGCGCAGAAGTATCAATTTCTTCACCAACAACACGTCAATACAAGTGAATGACCCTCGAATTGGAATCATCAAACTGGGCCGTGCCTACTCGATTTTCGATGAGAGCAACGGACGGCCGCTGAACACTGTGGCGCGTACGAGTATTCTCGTGCACGAGGCACGCCACAGCGATTGCACAGGTGGGCTCTCCGATCGCGACTTCCTCAATCTTGCCTCGGGACAACTTCCAGATAACCGCTCGTGCGGACATCTGCATACAATTTGTGCATCGGGCGACTATGAGGGTCTACCAGCATGCGATGGCAAGCAATGGGGTGCATATGCACTGGGCTGGCTCTTTGCCAACGAGCTCGTAAAGAATTGTGAGAACTGCACAACAGCCATGCGAACCACGGCTGAGGTGGTCGCGCTTGACTCACTCACCCGGATTCCGCAGGAACTCGCGCGCGAGATGCGCAACGGCACATTGGTTCCGCCTGACATGAGCAGCACGCCACCGACAAAGTAACTGAGAGCCAATTCAGGTCGGCTCGCCAGTGAATGTGTCTGCCTCGGCGCCCTCTGTAGGAGTAGACGCCTCTGGCAGATTGTCTTCGCTCTCAAACTCATCAGTCTCTTCGCTCAACATCCGGTTGCGCGCATCGAGTGGATCGCGCAACACAACAGGAATCAGAGCACGTGCCTGCTGTGCAAGTTCGGCATCGTAGTCTTCGAGACGAGCAAGGCTCTGCAGGAATGTGGCAAAGCGGAAGAGTACCATCATACAATCGCCCGCCGAGAAGTGTTTGGTTGAGTGCTCCTCGACCAGATCTTCCCAGGACATCAGGTTGTCTATCCAGGCCGAGACAATGGAGGCTGCTCCCATATTGAATTCGCGGAAGACCTTTGGACCATTGCCTTCATCACGACGAAAACCGACTTCATCATAGAGTTCAGGGAAGAGCTCCTCGGGATAATGAAATTCGATGTCGCGTGGAATATTAAGATCACCCAGAAACGAAAGATCCGCGTAGGTATCGGGAATCTCTTTGAAGTGAGCCGAGCAGAAACTTGCCATTAGCTGCAGGTATTGGCGCAGATTACCCGCGTTAATTTCTCCCTCTGCCAATTTCCGGGCAACAATCATGCCACCGGCCTGAGGAAAGTGGCGCGCAAGTTGCCCCATCAGTGTGGGCACCTGACCTTCAATCGCTCCAACGGTGCGCAGGTGTGAAATAATTTTCTGCAGTGTTCCTTGTCCCGATTGGCTCATCACATTGTGACAAGGAATGCGCGCAGGACAGCGGTTGCAGGGTACCTGACTGCGCTGGTGCCCCTTATGATATTTTTTGAAGGTTTCAGGGATATCCTCGCAAGCAAGGATTTCCATTTTGAAATCTTTATAAAGCATCGCAGAGATGAGCTCGTGATCTACAAGCATCACCTGTTGCGGATCACGACCGCGCATGAAGAAAGACTTACGATAGAAATAAGAGAGATAGGCAAGACTCTCTTTTTGACCAAGGATACCGAGCACTGTGGTCGGATCGAATTTGAGCGACGAGCGACAGGGCTCGCGTCCTGCAGGCTTTTGCTCTACGAATCGACCCAGATTCATCCACATTGAAAATCCATGGGTATCTTTGCCGCGGCGTCCTGCTCGGCCCAACATTTGCATGACTTCGCTCGCGCCATATTTGGTTTCGCCACCCTCACTTGGGCGCGACAGGTCGGAGATCAATGCACTGCGCACGGCAAAGTTAACGCCGAGCGAAATTCCCATGGTGCCAGAGCAGACGCGCAGCAACCCTTCCTTGAGCAGAGTTTCAATGGCAACACGGCCTGGAGGAATTAGACCACTGTGATGAAAAGCTATGCCATGCTTGCGGATCATGCGTTGCAAGTCGTGCGGGACATAATCCCAGCCCGGGAGATTGGCGAGACGGTCATGGAGAATCTTGACTGCCGATTCATCGGTCCAAGCTGGCAAGCCACGCGCGAACACATGCGCAATAGCCTCAACATCGGCGCGGCGTCCGGCGTAAACGACAATAGGCCCCAGCTCCTGCTCGAGACCAACACGCACTGGGTCGATAAGCTCATCGAATCGGGATTTGTCGCGGCGACGCCCCCGCGAGCGATCACTACGAACACTGCGGCGGATCAGGGCGATTTCTTCCTGGCGAAGAGCAAGATCTGGCCCATAAATCCAACCGTAGCTCGTGTAGACGATATCGGCGAGTGGCACCGGACGCTTGCTGACACGCACGAGTTTTGAGGGGCGCCCCAAGAGCGTTTCGAGCCATTGTGCGAATTCATCGGCATTTGGCACTGAAGCAGAAAGCAAAATCACCTGGCTCTCTTTTGGGGTCAGAATCAGTGATTCTTCCCAAGCACTGCCTCGGCTTTCATCCTGCAGATAGTGATATTCATCGTATACGACCACCCTGCGACGCATGTCGGGCTCAACCCCTAGCAGGGAATTCCTGTATGTTTCCAGCGTGGCCAGAATAATTGGCGCACGTAGATTTTCTTTGAAGTCGCCTGTATTGATGCCCACCCGCTCTTTGCCATACTTCTCACAGAACTCGCGGTATTTGTCGTTGCTCAAACTTTTTACCGGACTTGTATAAATCAGGCGCAAACCCTCGGCCAATTTTGCATCGAGAAGAGCTTCAATGACACGGGTTTTGCCCGCTGATGTTGGTGCATCAACAACCACATTCTGACCCGCCATCAGAGCATCGAATGCTTCAGCCTGCCACGGATCGAGCTGCAGCCCCGACGAAGACACACGCTGATCGGCTGTAGGAGCCGAGACCAGATGAGAAACGGATGGAGGCGGAGTTTTGGGAGAAGAAGCAGGAGCATTTGCGCCAAAAAGTTCAGAGAGCCGATTGCGTGCCAGAGCAAAACCGCGGTCAGGCCGCGCACCAGAAACAGAGGGTGTGGAATCAGCACTCTGCTTGCTTGATCGAGCAGAGGGTTCGACCCGCGACTGAACATCGTCTTTCGAGTTTTCTGCTGCCGCACTAGCCTTTTTCTCGACGCGATAGGAACGGCTGGGAACCAAAGTGCTCATGGACGCTGGGGGTGCCACCGGTGAAGGCTTTGCGGCCTTTAATGCTGAGCGTGTTCCAGCCGCAGATGCGACTGTAGAGGACTTCTGCGGCATGCTCACGGGCATCTTCTGGGGCATGCCAAGCGCAGGCGCACTCGGCGTGGGTTCGGTCCAGTCGGAATCTTTGAGGCGTTGACGAAACCGATCAGCGAGAGCAGCCCAAGCCTTGGCATCGAGTCGAGAGCTGAGCAGCTTCTCCAAGGAATCGCGCACGGCCTCAGGACTCAGTGCCTGCTGAAAGCCCTGACCTCCATATCGCCCGCGTCCTGAATGTTGGTTCTGAAAGCGCCGCTCACGATGCTCGTCGCGGGTTCTGCCGCGACGGCCTTGCTGCGGCCCACGCTCGGGCTGGGCGGTGCGACCGGCGGAGGTTCCCGATGAGGAAGGTGCCTCTGGGCGGCCCGCGCGGGCCGCGCTTGGATCATCCGACCTCAGACTTTTGCTCTTCGCCTTTGATCTGGATGCATTGCGCCGGTTCTTGGGGTGTCTGCGTGCCACGAAATCTCTCCCCTGATGAAGTTCTCAGGGGCTCATTTCAACACCCTTGGCGATCAATGACAAGTGCAACGGCTTCTCCACCACCAATGCACAGAGTTGCCAGGCCCCGCTGAAGGTTGCGTGCCTGAAGAGCGTGCACAAGGGTCGTGAGAATCCGGGCTCCGCTCGCCCCGATGGGATGACCAATGGCGACCGCTCCACCATTCACGTTCACTTTTGCATGCGGAATGTTGAGTTTCTTCATGGCAGCTATTGTGACAAGCGAAAAAGCCTCATTGATTTCGAAAAGATCAATATCGTTGAGAGTCAGATTGGCCTTGGCAATAGCCTTTTCAATCGCATTGACAGGCGCAGTAGTGAACCACTTAGGATCCTGGGCGTGGGTTGCGTAGCTCGCGATCCGTGCGAGTGGCTTAAGGTTGTATTTTTTCAACGCTGCCTCAGAAACCAACACGAGAGCCGCAGCGCCGTCGTTGATCTTGGAGGCGTTCGCAGCCGTAATTGTGCCTTCTTTTTCAAAAGCCGCGCGCAAAGAGGCCATTTTACTGAGATCGGATGCATTGGGCTCTTCATCGGCTTCGATCAGCTGTGTCCCCTTCCCAGCAGGAACTTCGACCGGAACGATCTCGTTTTTGAACGCACCCGCTTCCATAGCCTTGCGCGCACGCGCATAGCTTTCAGCAGCGAATGCATCTTGCTCTTCACGCGTAATGGTAAACTCACGCGCACAGGTTTCGGCACAGGTTCCCATATGAATGTTGTTGTAGGGATCCCAAAGGCCGTCGAGGATCATAGAATCCTGGATTTCCTTATGGCCCATGCGGAATCCATCGCGTGCTGCTGGCAGAACGTAGGGCGCATTGCTCATGCTTTCCTGACCCCCAGCCACAGCAACCTCGATGTCCCCAAGACGAAGAGCTTGCGTTGCCAACATCACGCTCTTGAGGCCGCTGCCACAGACCTTGCCTACGGTGAGTGCCTGAACACTTTGCGGTAGACCGGCATAGATCGCTGCCTGACGTGCAGGAGCTTGCCCTACTCCGGCAGTGAGAACTTCGCCCATCAGAATTTCGTTGATGGCCTCTAGAGGAACTTTCGATTCAGCGACAGCGGCTTTAACAGCAGCTGCGCCCAAGCGAGGAGCACTCACGCCCTTAAGCGCGCCCTGAAAACGGCCAACGGGGGTTCTTTTGGCAGCAACGATATAGACATTCGACATGTGCTCAGCTCCTCGATTTGTGAAAGCCTTCCGGGCTTTCAATAATTGCGATCAAAATTCATGAACAGCAAATTTCAAATTCAACACATCAATTCTTCATGCCCAAGGAAACAACAAACTCGAACTCGGCAGGAGTCACAGGCTGAATGGAAAGGCGCTGGCCTTTGCGCAGAACCAACATCTCTTTCAACGCATCGTGCTGCCGAAGCTCATCAAGACTGACAAACGATTTAAACGCCCGGGGTTTACCCACGGTCACACTGAACCACCGCGGAGCTTCTGGAGTAGATTTTGGGTCGAAGTACTCGGACTTTTTGTCCCAAGCCGACGGGTCGGGCTTGGCTGACTCAACGATCTCAGCAATGCCAGCAACCCCCAGAGGTTCGGCATTGGAGTGATAAAAAAGAACCAGGTCACCGACCTTCATGTCGTTCATCATGAAGTTTCGTGCCTGGTAGTTTCGGACTCCATCCCACAGCTCGCGCTGGCCAGGACGCCCGATGAGGTCGTTGATGCTGAATACAT
Source organism: Silvanigrellaceae bacterium (assembly GCA_044376695.1). Classification (GTDB taxonomy): domain Bacteria; phylum Bdellovibrionota_B; class Oligoflexia; order Silvanigrellales; family Silvanigrellaceae; genus RFOM01. Next base: position 30,714 of record JBILKM010000022.1, on the reverse strand, counting down.
CGGGTTCGGATTTCATCAACCAGAAGTTTTGCGCTGCTGATGATGCTTTGCTCATAATCAATTCCGCTCCGTAAAATTACGGATGCATCATACGTCCCACGGCGGAGCTTGCAACATTGTGCATAGCCTTGAGGTTACGAACCGACTGGATACGGTTCTCAGCGTAACGCTGTGATGCCTCGTGTGTGGTGATGCCATCGCGGTCTGCGATTTTCAGGATCTGAAGCACTGTTGCACCGATGTTGCGCGCTTCGCTCAGAGCCTTCTCGCGGTTGTAACCGATGAGCTCGTTGTAAACGTTGATGAGGCCACCCGCGTTGATGACGTAATCGGGGCAATACACGATCTTGCGATCCTGCAGCATCTTACCGTGAACCTTTTCGTCTTCGAGCTGGTTGTTGGCACCACCCGCAATAATCTGAGCTTTGAGAGCAGGGATTGTTTTCGAATTCAGAATTGCACCCAACGCGCAGGGGGCGAACACGTCGATGTCGAGACTGTAGAGTTCAGCATCGGTGACTGCCGTAGCCTGGTATTTGGAAACCATTTCTTGAACGCGCTCAGAATTGATGTCGTTCACGAAAAGCTTTGCGCCTTCCTCATGGAGATATTGGCACAGATATTTGCCAACATTACCCACACCCTGAACGGCAACCCGAAGGCCTTTGAGATCTTTGCGGCCCATGCGCACTTCAACAGCAGCCTTAAGACCTGCAAAAACACCCAACGCAGTGACAGGGCTGGGATCGCCAGAGCCACCCAGAGCTGGAGCTACACCGGTCACGAATTTGGTTTCGAGACGAACAAAATTCATGTCGGTGACGTTGGTGTTGACATCTTCAGCCGTAATATAGCGGCCTTGGAGCGAGTTCACGAAACGTCCGAATGCGCGGAACATTGCTTCCGACTTTTGCTCGGGACGGGCGATAATAACAGCCTTGCCGCCACCCAACGCGAGGCCAGCACATGCGGCTTTGTAGGTCATGCCACGGCTCAGGCGCAGAACGTCGCGCAGAGCGTCTTCCTCGGAGGAGTAGTGCCACAGACGGGTACCGCCGAGCGCTGGGCCCAGGTTCGTGTCATGAATTCCAATGATTGCGCGGAGTCCCGATTGGGGATCGTTGCAATAAATGATTTGTTCGTGGCCCAAAGTTTCAACATGAGTGAACACATTGCTCATTTTGACGGCTCTCCTTGCGAGGATAAGTGTTCTTAGAACGATTCGCCAAAGTACACGAAAAGGGAAATCTCGCAAGGATATGGTCAGTGTAACGCTGTGCGTCCCAGCGCCAAGGTCAGAAGAGCAACATGAGCAATATCAAGAGCACTCGCCCCACGGGAAAGATCGGAGAAGGGTTTGGCACTCCCTAGAAGAAGTGGACCCCAGGCCTCCGCCCCCGCGAGCCGCTGGGTGATTTTGTAGGCGATGTTCCCGGCGTCGAGATCCGGAAAAACGAAAACATTAGTGCGGCCCGCAAGACGTGTGTTCGGATTTTTGCGGATTGCAACCTCAGGCACAACCGCAGCATCAAACTGCAATTCGCCTTCACTCAACCAACGTGGGCTTCCTTGCGCAAAGCTCGCCGCGGCATCACGCATCTTCTGCACATCTGGGTGCTGAGCACTGCCATGGGTAGAAAAACTCAAAAAACCGACCCGAGCCTCACGGCCTGTCCAGGCTTCGAAGGCCTGTGCGGCCAAAACAGCAATCTGTGGAATCTGCAGGGCCGATGGCTGAGGAATAACGCCAGCGTCTGCATACAAAACAATATCCTCGCCACCCGGAGTGGGCGAATTCAATCGAAAGAGAAAACAAGAGGTGATGAGCGGGACAGAAGGTTGTGTGCCTACCGTGCCGAGCACCGCACGAATGACGTGAGGCGTTGGAGCCACTGCGCCAGCCACAACCGCATCTACAAGACCTTTCTCAAGCAGAGCACCTGCAACAAACAAGGGATCCCGCGCACGGGACAATTGCTCGTGAGTTGGGTGTTTGCCTCGCTTTTCAAGATTTTCACGGATAACAGAGGCAGCGAGCTGCTCATGTTGAAGCGCTGAGCCCGCATCAAGAACAACGGTGCGCACGTCGGCAAATTGCTTCAACAGACGAGCCGCTTCGTGAATGCGCTCATCCTCTCCTTCCGGCAAGGCAATGGTGCATCCGGCCGCGAGCGACAAAAGACGTTCGCGGACAAGCAGAGGGAGTGTCTGAAACAACATTTTTCTTTCCTTATGGTGCGCTCTCTGAGGCTCCCAACGCTCGACTACGGAGATGGCGAGCTTGATTCAATGCTTCCAGAGCCTCTGCCGGCTGGTTGTTTTCTAGTGCCTCATGAGCTCTGTCAAGATAAGCGAAAATCTCGGTTTCGCGTTCATCCAGGCGCTGCAACATTTCATTGAAGCGACGCGCGACATAATGGATTTCATCGTTGGCACGAAACTTAGCCTGCGCCTTAAAATCGCCCCTCGAAACGCGCTGAAACTGCTTAAGCAGATTGAAAAGCGGTCCCACGATGCGCTGAGTTGATAGGATGCTCGTAAGCATGATGCCCACAAGGTTGACGAGAATCGAAAAAATAATCGCAGCAATAACCATCGCTGGAAGGCGTTGGCCCTGCCAGATACCAAAACTCCAAAATGAAATCATCAGAATGGCCAGCGACGAAAGACTACACACGAGCCCCATCAGCAGCGCGCTGCCAGCATACTTCAGCTGCAGCTCGCGGTTGACCATATAATTCCTGCGCCACCAGGGCAGATAAGGTCGCCGCACTCCACCTTCTTGGTTTTTTGCAGCAGCAGGATTTTGTTGTTGCTCTGAGGTCATCGCACTACCCTTTGCAGTTGGTCACGGCATTCCAAATTTCAGCCTCTGATTTTTTCGCATCGGCAACACAATTTCGAATGAGTTCTATGAATTTTGCCAAATTGGATCCGCTTCTATCAAGCAACTGCTCGAAGGGTTCTTGGCGGGATTCGTAAACTGACGCTCCCAACAGTGTTGCATTGTTGAAGCGGTCGGGATGAAAAAAGTTTGTATAGTGGGTTCCTTGAATCTTTTCTCCTGCTTGGGCGAGAAAGCGGTTGTGCAGCTCGGCAAACTTTGCCTTGCGCTGTTCAAGGAATGATTCCAGAGCAACCTGTTGGATTTCCTTCTGCTCGTAAAAAGCTTCGAGCTCAGAGCGCGCGACCTTGAGAAATTCTCTGAATTCTTGCCGTGCCCCGTGCAGTTTTGCTTCGGCATTCAGATAATTCTGCGCTTCACTTTCTCCTTGAGACCGAGCGCGGAGATAGAGGGCTGTGGCTTGCCGTGCCACAAAGTCGGCCAGGTTTTCGTTGAAGGTATAAGCATTCGGAACGTAAATAGTGCGATGCAAAGTTTCGTGAAACAACAATTCTACGAATTGAAAATGATCATTCCCATCAACCATGCTCGAGTAAATGGGGTCTGGGAAGTATCCGAGCAGTGAAAAGGCCTGCACACCACCCATGCTCGTGTCATACCCTTCTGCCACAAGCTCCTTTTGAAAATCCACGGCTTTGCCACGTTCGAAATAACCAAGATAAGGCTGTGCACCTACGATGGGAAACCACCAGGTTTTGAGCTGGAGGCGACGCTTTTCCGCGGCCTGCACGATGTAACTGAGTGCCGGCCGATCCAGTGAAATATAATGCCGGTAACTCGACCCTGGAGTCAGGCCAATTTTACTTTCAGCAAACAGCAAGATGTCAGGAACGAGCCGGAGCTTGGCCAATCTGTCGGGCTTCTCTGTGCCCTCCTGCAGAACTTTCTCGAGCGGAACACGCTTGGTCATGAGCCGAGCCTGTTCGTAGCCTTGTGCCACCGTGTAACAACCAGCGAGAAGAAGCGATGCAGCTCCGGTGACAAATTTCGGTGCAATGGAAGATGATTTCATGCGGGATGTCCTCTCACGCGCGAGCACACCCCAACACATTACGGGGTTCTGGCAGGCGCAGGAAAGAGCTGCTTTATGACGTTCATGCGGGAGTCGATTGTTTCACCGCTTGCCGTGAATTGCAGCAGGGATTCTTGGAAGAAATAGACCACACCTTGGTACCCGAAGTCGCGTACCATCGCGGTTTGAGAGCGTACCATTTCGATCGGCATGGGCTCAGGCTTCAGGCCACTCAAAACACCAATCATGACATTGGCCTTACTTTTTGCCTTATCCAGCGCAGGGCTACTGAGCTCTCCCTGAAAGCGGCTCATGTTGTCGCGGTAGACCTGAACCACAACTTCGTCGACAAGCCCTTGATTGACCCACTCAGGCCAATCCTGGACGTAGTTTTGGTAGGACCATGGGTACGGATTTGGGGAAATCGAAAACTTCACTCCCGGGCGCGCCGCTTTGATCGCTTTGGAGATCCGCGCAATGAATTGCGTGAGTTTCCCAGCACGCCAGGACAACCATTCAGGCGCTTCCGGAGCGGGCTTACCAGAACGGCCCGTTTCTGAGCGATACATATTGAGGGTGAAATCGTCGTAGCCAAACGTGTTTTTCAAAGACATGTGATCGTCGAACTGAATGGCAGGGACTTCATAGTTCTTGACAAACTCAACCATGAGTTCTTCGTAGAAGGCTTGAACTCCTGGATGAACAAAATTCAGATAGGAGGTACTTGTGCCATCTTGGTCGAAACTCGACTTGCCATTTATGTCGCGAGAAAGCCATTCGGGATTGCGAACGGCGAGAGGTGAATTTGAAGGAACCTTCACTCCCCATTCGAACCAGGGGATGATGTCGAGATCGTATTGGTTTCCCAACGCCAGCCAATCTTTCATTGGGTCGCGCTTCAATGAAGGCAAACCATAACGCGTGGAGATCTTCGGCGCGCCATACTTCACCATCACATCGCTGGGATAAAAGGTTTCACCCTTATTCCATGCCACGGGATAGAGAGCGTTCATGTTGAGATTGGAGATCCTCGACGCGAGCGACTCCATGTTGCCATAGGATTCCATGACGGTGGAATCGACGTTGCTCACCCAAACTCCGCGCATTTCAGTGGACGAGTACAGTCGGCGTTTGCGTTCTTTTTTCTGGGCACCGGCATCGCTATCCACGGGAGCCCCGGCTTTGAAGCCCACACGCAGCCACTGCTGGCAGCCGGTGTTCGAGAACCCGAGTGCCAGCAGTGTCGCAATAAAGACAAACGATGTCAGTATTTTAGTTTTTTGCCTCATGCCGCCCTGAGAGTCTGTTTACCTGTGTGATGGATGATCTCATACAGGTCGGTACCACGCTCGAGGAGAGCCTTCAAGTTAATGCTGACCCGCAGAGCCCGGAGTCCCTGAGCCCCTTGAACCTCGTCGATAAGGTACTCTTCAACGTCCTCGAGCAGGCACTCCTGAGCCGCAAGGAATGTGAAGTATTCCATATATTCGAGACGCTCGCGCTCTTGCGTAAACACGACTGAAAGCTTGCCTGGCTGACTCAAACGCTCCTGGGTGCCCTTCACGACAGCACGATCAACTCGGCGTTTGAGCATTTCACCGCGTCCATCAGCCCCTCCCTCAACGTGGAAGAGCTTGTCGTCGAAGTCGAAGGTCACGTTCACAGGTGTGTCCTGAACCACGATGACGTGAGTCAAATCAAACGGAACTTTCAGATTTGGCTTCATGCGGGCAGCCTCAGCCGCTGAACCGCACATCACCATAAGCTGCCACAAGCGCAGGTTCTTGAGATAGATTTCGTTGAACTCACGACCTTTGACCAGCGACTGACCAATGAAGATGGTGTGCTCAACAGCCTCATTGCAGTGTTTCTCAAAATAGTGTGGGAAAATCTTTTGCGCATTGTTCTGCTGAGTCTTGAGGTAATTTGAGAGTGTGGAGGTTACCTCAACTACACTTGCGTCGAACTCACGACGACGCAGGTACACCGTGCGTGATTTGTCGTCGAGCTGTTTCCAATACGCATTGATCTTTTGAATGAGATTCAGATTCCAGCCGCGGACGTGGTTGAACACGGGCTCGACTTCCGACGCCAGGAACTTGCTCGCAGCGAGCTCATCGCCAGCTGTGAGTTGCTCGGAAATCCGAGCATCGAGTTTTTCGAGACGGAAGCACAACTCGCGCAGGAATGGCATCGGCCGATTCTCATAAGCCATCTGCAGAACTTCAAGTGCCAGGCCGATCTGTGTGCGCAGGTCATCCTGAACAGCCTTCGAACGTAGAGTGGCTGAGTTACGAATAGTGCTAAGAGCGTAAAGAGGATAAACATCCTGGAAGAAGATATTTTTCATCTCAAGGCTCTTGGTGCCCTCAGCACGCTCGGAAGCCATTTGGGCTTCCTCATGAAAGCGCCATTCGACAGTGGGATGAATGGCCGTGCATTGCTCTGAAATAATAGATTGCACAGCCTGTTTGACGTCGTCGATACGACGCTTGCCTGCAAGACAAAGCAAGGGCAAAAGGTCTGCGATTTTTTCAACAACAGCCTCGTTGAGGTCGTCCTTTTTCGGTGAAGTGATGTCGAAGAAGCCGATATGCTGATCGTCAAAGAAGAGCGGGAATACGGCCATCGAACGCACTCCCTGATTCAACAAATCCGACTCCACCTTGGAACGATCAGCACTGGCTGCCAGATCGAGGGTCACAAAACCGCGCTGTTGGGTGCGAGCTCGTTCAAGTGCATCATTCTGAAGAGAGAACAGAGACCCTTGGAGATCATCCCGGCCATAGCGTTCAACTGCAACGGTTTCATTGCCTTTACGCTCAAGACCACCGTTGATGCGAGCACGCGACAAGAATCCACCAACACTGGTGCTCATGCCAATCCCCAGATGTGGCCTGCGCAAAACCTGACGCAAAGCAGCCTCAACCTTGGTCAACATGACAACGGGATCCGCAGAATCGCGCTCAGTAAGAGTCTTCTGGATGTCGTAAAAAGAATTCTGATCGGTGATGTCATTCGTACGGAAGAAAGCAAAGCCATGAAACTCGAACCAGTTGGCTGGCAGAAGCTCACGCCATTTTTCCATGTCGTTGACGTCAGCAAGGAGTTCGCGCTTAATTTTCTCATCGAGGACTTTTGGACCACCGACATTGACCACATCACAAAAGCTTGGCTCCATGGTCACACTGTGCGAACGCACGAGGTTGGTCATCTTATCTTGAGTCGAGAAGACCACTGGGCGTGTACCCATCTCGAGCTCGATTCCGTACAAGCGACGCAGAATTGTTGAATATGCGAGCTTGATACGTTGGTTCAGCCAGGCATCTTCCCCGACCTGACATGTTGCAGAAAAGCGGCCGTTTTTGTCGAAGAATGAATCGAAGAACGTGTCTGAAACCATGACGGGCTGAACATGGAAAGGCAGCACTGCCCCGCTGCTCTCAGGGTTCTTAAAACCAGAGGACCACAGGATGCTCATCATCACCTTAATGAGTGATTCATGGGTTTGAATGACCTTTGAATCGGTGATGGGTTGAGCTAATTCGGGTGCACGTTCCAGACGACGCATCACATCCGAAGCGATCTTGGACACCGTGGGTTCCTGTGATGCCACAAGACCCGCCCAGTAGCGCACCAATGGCCCCATGCTCAAAACACATTTGAACGGAAACTCTTTGGTGTCCTGCATGACTCTCAGATGGGGAACCAGACGTGGACCTTGTCCTTGAAACATGTTGCTTACCTCTCACTCACAAAAAAAGGCTCATGCCGTTAATCCCAATTCAGCTCTGTAGGTCTTTCGGAAAATCTCCATCTTCGTTGAACAGCACCAGTCGCCTCCGTGACACGCTGCACTATTGTTCACATGCAGGTGCTACAAGCGCAGTCAGAAGCACGCCTGAAGCCTGAAGCCCGTTTGGACACAATCCCTTGACCTGAATCCAGCTTCCCTGGGTCATCACACGCTCAAGCATTGTTCCGAGGGGAAACTTGCAGATGATCTTGCCATTCGGTTCGTTGCGCAGATTGGTTGGAAGGCTCGACGCTGTGCGGAGTTTGCGGCAATCCACGAGCGGTGGTGGCGGCGGCAACGGAAGCGGATTTGCTGGCCGGGTCACCGCATACGGCCGAAAAGGCATGATTGAACCCGAGCCATCACTCATCACAGAGCGACCCTGCCCCAATTCATTCATGATTTCTGGAAGAATCGTTATCGTAACAAAGTGATCAGTAGGGTCGAGTTGCTCGAGTTCGGGAATCACAACAGCGACATCCGCAAGAGCACCCACAAGATTACGTTTGCGCGTGAGCCACGGTGTGGACATCCACTTTCTTGGAAAACCCGATTGGTACCAGCTCAGGGGAATCATATGTTCACGCCATGGGCGATTCTCAGGCCTAAACCAGTTATTGTGCCACAAGTGCAGCTGATCTTGGTCGTCGACGTTGCCTACGATGCTTATGTTTCCATCGCCCGATTCACCGGAGCAGTCACGTTTGAGACAACTGCTGATAATTGCACCTGCGGGCAGAGAGCCTTCGAAATGCTCCTCCACAAAACGCGCAACAGCACGGCTCTCCTTGGGAAGCTCGACCACAAGGCCGCCACGACGCCGAACTGCGGCAATCATGTCCATCATGAGTGGAGAGCTGTATTCTCTGAACCCAGCCATCTCGAGGACACGTGATACATTGTTGGCACTTTGAGCGGGCTTGGCGTACCTTTCGGCCTCAGTCTCTTGTGCTTTTGCCCATTCAAGCGAGGACGCCATGATACGCTCGCCTGTGGGTGTGATCCGTTCAAATCTATATTTTGCAAGAAGCTCTTCACGGTCGAAACTAACCGCTCGAACATCCAAGATCTCCGATTCCTTTTCACTCATTTGATTGAAAAGACGAGGCTTGCATCCAGTTCCTAAAAGGAGCACGGCAGCGAAAAATGCAACCCAGTTCGAGTTCTTGTTGAGAAGAAGACGGAAGGCCGTATTCATGTGATGGCAACCCTTCGGAATCATGAAATCCCTCGCTGTACGAAGGATAACATGAGACACGCAGGCAACCCCGATGCAGATTTTTCGCGTCAGGCTGCGGGCGATTCTGAAGCACTCCCGGCAAGCTCTGCCGGGGACTTTGGGATGCCTCCTGTGTCGACCACGACCTGCTCAGATGCAGGCCAACGCACGATAAGCATTGTCACGTCGTCGGCGTATTCTTCATCCTGCCAAATGGCTTTCGCCTCTTCCATAATGGACTTACAAATGTCACTTACCGGACGCCCGCTCGAAAGCAGATCGTAGAACCTACGCTTCGGCAACATATCTTTTTTGGGGCCGTGATTCTCGAGAAGACCATCGGTGAAGAGTGCAAACAGGTCGCCCTGTTCGAGCTGCAATTTCTTCACCGTAATGGTTCTATCGAGCGACACACCAAGCGGGTTTCCGGTTGAGTTCTGTGGCGAAATCTTTTTGGTCTTCGTGCGGTACCAGAGCAGAGGTGTATGCCCCGCACTCGCATAGTACAATTCTCCCGTATCGGTGTTGAGCGAAACAAGGCACATGGTCATCAAGCGCGCTGATTTACCGACACTCAAAATTGCGCGATTCAAAATCGCTGCCATGAATTCGAGACGATCGGTTTCGCCCATAGTTTCCGTGGCGCGCAAGGTTTCCATCACCGCCTGAGCACCCATGAAACTTCCGTACGCAACCCCGGTCATGATCGCTGCAGGAACACCATGGCCCGTCACATCCCCCACCAGAGCATGGAGCCAGGGACTTTCGTCTGATTTATCGAAGAACAACCAGTCGCCACCGCACTTCGATGCGGCTTCGTAGTGGAAGTCGAGGTCTGCGTTCATAACAGGGCGCGACGAAGGCAAAAGAGCCGATTGAACCGCTTGCGCGGTGACGAGTTCGTTTTCGAAGTGCGCCGTAGCAAGACGTTCTTCCTGAAAATCAAACATGACCAAAGCATGGCCGAGTGAAGCCGCGAGCAGGGTCATAAGATGGCGTTCAATGGTGCTTAGGTTGTCATCAGGGAAGCCATCGAGCATAAGGATCATCTTGAGTTCTTCGCCTGCATAGGCGCGAAGAATCACCATATTGCCAAGCATGCCTACTGTTTCAGGAGAAGAGATTTCTTCGAGATCAACTCCTGCAGCTTCTAGGCTCAGAATCTTGAGTTCAGGCACAACGGTTCCCATCTGGACATAATCGATGACCCCTTTGGGAGCATTTGTACCCATCTCGAAAATTACGGCAGAAGCATCCATGACAGGCTTGAAGCGAACGTAATTTCTGATCTGCTTGATCATCATCTGCAAACACTGGTCTCGATTTGGCGCAAGCGACATCTCTTTCGTGACTCTCATCACGAATTCTAGGTTACCGCTGATTTGCCGCAATTCGGCTTCGCGGATTTCAAGCCGCTTGGCCATCAGCTGTAGGCCTCGCGCGACAAAGTTGAGCTCCTCATCGAACTTAACGTTGAACTGGATATCATAATGCCCAGCGGAAATTTTAAACATAGCATTGACGATTTCGCGGAGCGGCCGCAGCAATCCCAACAGAAGAAAATCGGTCAAAAGAACAACCAACCCAACAAGAACAAGCGCCATCACCGCTGCAACGGATGCGAACTTGCGGATGGGTGCGTTGAGTGAGGCAAGCGAGGTTTCAACGAATGCAATCACATTTGTCCCTGGAATTTCGCGAAAGTTAATGATCCACTCGCTTTGACCATCTGTGTAGCGAGTAAAACCCTCACGCAAGCCGCTCTTGATGAATTTCTTGGTACCAGGACGCGAGGTGAAATTCGCAGCGTTTACATCACGTTTGTCGTATGAAGAAATGAATTGACCAAAGGAGGTAGAAATATAACTTTTACCGTCGATCCCCTCAAAAAGTTGTACATTCGGATCGAGTTCAGTGCGCCAGATTTTCTCGCCACCTTCGCGTCCAAAAACAAAAACCTTCTCACCCCGTCTTCCCACAAAAACCTGATCTTCAGCTGGAAGTTGTGGGAGTCCGTAGGTACTCGCAAATTTTGCCTCTTCTGTGCCCTTAACGAGCAAAACATCTTGGCGAGGGAGATTCGAAAAATAGAGCTTGAGGCGCGTCGCTACTGCACTCGTTTTGAGATAATGATTTTCGTAAACGTAAGAAAGCTTGTCGTTCCGATAAAGGCTAATTCCCGCTACCAGAATTGCAGCAATACTCACAATCAAAATGAACGTCTGGGTGAACGTCAAACGGCTTTTAAGGCTACTCCGATCCCACAACGAGAAAAAATCGAATAACTTGTAGAGAAATGAATTCGAAAACCGTGACTTTGCCTTCTGGAGTTGGGCATTCATTGGTACACCCTCACTCCCTCGAGCCAGTTCTCAGGCTCGGGCAGGTAGTCCTCTTCTCCTCGTTTGACAGCACGAATCAGAATCGGCGGTGATGCATAAAGCTCATCTTCCGACATGGCCTGAAAAACATAGTTGCCTGGTTTTTCGATAGGTACACGAGGGAACCCAGAAGAGGCCACCGATGACCACTGAGGTTCAAGTTCTTTTCCTTTCCAGAGGTAACCCCAAAGCTGCATTCTTCTATCCGAGACCTCAAAAGTGACTGGTATGGAGGTCGGGAATTTGCTTGCATAAACCTCAACATTCGGGCCTGGGTAACGAATGTTAAGGGTGCGCGTGTTGCGCACAATTTTTAGGTCTTCATCTGTGATAACTTCCGGCGGGCGATTGGCCGGGTCGCTGTCAGGTGCTCCTGCCTTTTTGATGCCAGGGTTTTGAATAACCCGTGTTGAAAAGCGTGCCTCAGTGAGAGGTGATTTGACCTTCTTCTCGGGCTCTCCACCGATTTCAGAAGATACACCACCCGATGTGCGCAATTTGGACATTTGAGGAACGGTGAGGCCGACGTGGAAAAGGGTTCCCTCTGGCAGCGTCACAATCGAATCCTGGCTAATAAAGTAGAGCACAACTTTCGATTCGTCGGACACGTAAACCAAATCACCGGGCTGAAGCTCAACGCCCGGCTTCAAAGGCCACCAGTTGAGCCAAGCCGGCCGCTTATAGCGCGCCTCACCCTCGAGGTCGATTGCATAAACGGGAGAGTCGGTCGGACTCACTGGGCTTTCACCGTAAGACTCGGCCAAGCCCTTCTTCAATCGTTCCCATTTGTCTTCCTGACGACGGTTGAGAAAAAAGAGAGTGACCAGCGCAACAAGAATCCCTGCTGCGATGAACTTCTGAAATCCAGAGAGGAAGCCCAGAGAAAACTTCATGGCGTTTTCTCCTTGCTTAGACTCACAACAATGCGTTCGTTGGATTCAGCGAACTCAACCCGCTGCTTTGGAGTCATGCTGGCAAGAGTCAGCAAGGGACGCCCATCGGCATAGCCAGCACTCACCACTTTCTTGTGGGGGATTCCAGCTTTAAGAAAATATTCAAAGAGTACGCCTGCACGCATAGTGGAGAGTCGGAGGTCCGCAAATGAGCTCTCTGCCTTTGGACTATTAATCGTCTCTTGTGTGAACTCAGTGTGAACCTCGATTTCAACTTTTCCGAGAGCCTCCTGCTTTGCGACTTCTTCAGCGAGCTGCTTGAGGTTTTCCATGCCCTCAAGGGTGAGATCTGCGCTTTTTGGAACAAAAAACTCCTTCGAGGTAAAAGCAAGCTGCATAGGCAGTGGAATGTTTGTTCCGGAAAGATATTTGCTCTTTTTGTTGGCCTCTTCCTTCTTCTGCTCCTCTTTGCCGGTTCCCTTCGCTAACTTGACGTCTGCTTTCTGCGAGCGTTCAAGCATGAAGCGAATTGCAGCTGCGATTTCTGCACTCTTATCACCTCCCGCTTCACCACCCGAGGAGGCCAGCTGTTTTGCATCAAGTGCACCGTTGCGAGGGCCTAAGACGACACCATCTTTGTCTTCTTCTTCTTTAAGAAGCTGAGGCTTCTTTGAACCCTGCAGTGCTTGCTGAACTTCGGCAAACTTTTTCTCGTCGACCTGCGAGATAGAATACATCACAATGAAAAACAGAAGCAGGTTAAAAAGCATGTCATTAAAAGAGTAGAGCCACAGTGTGTCATCGCTTTCATGACCACCGCCCCCTCCACCGTGGTCATCACCACCTCTGTGCTTCTTGGTGTGATGAACAGGGGTATGCTTTTTCTTTTCAAGAGAACGCCCTGCCGCACCCTCAAGGGGCGAAGCATGATCTCCTGAATTTTCGAACAGACCCCGACGTGACACTCACATCTCCTTAAGCAGCTTTTCCACCTCCGCCCACACCCAGGACGTCTACTCGTTGCTCTTCTTTCAAATAGGAGTTCAGTTTTTCCTGAACAAAAAGAGGTGTTTCCTTATTTGCTAGAAGCAACACTCCTTGCAGAATAATCTCACGTTCCTTTAGCTCAGCTTTGTCACGGGCCTCAGAGTTTTCTCCCAAGGGCATGATGATGAAGTTGGCGGCAAGTAATCCAATCAGTGTTCCGACCAGTCCAATCGCCATAGCGGGTCCAAGAGCTCCAGCTTTCAGCTCGCCACCCAATTGCTGCATCACCGCAATGAGCGACACCACGCACGCAATGATTCCAAAGGCCGGTGGGTATTTCGCCAACGCCTTAAGACCCATGGTTTTCTTTGCGAGAAAGAGTTTATGGCTTTCGATACGGTCGGTCATGATGGAATCGATTTGATCGGGCTTGAAACGGTCAAGAATCAAACCCAAACCTTCCTTGAAAAAAGGCTGCTGAATTGAACCCATCTGCTGCTCAATAAGCCGCGGATCGCCGTTGGTGACTTTTGCAATTGTTACAATCTCGCGCACAATATCCTGACGCCTGTCGATTCGCTTCTTGAAGCCCTCAAACATGGCTTTCCAGATCCGTTTTGCTTCCTCGGCTGTGTTGGCCATGTACGCCATTGCAACCGTGGAGCCCACGATCAGCAGAAATCCAGGAACGTCGTTCAAAACTTTCAAATCTTTGATTGCGTGTTGGATCATGTAACCCGCAAACACCCAAGCCAAGATGAACCCAATGATGGTCGAGCTCATATTGTGACTCCAATGTATTTGATGGATTCATTTCTCATGTCAGGATGCCTCCGCTTCTGTCTCGGAACCACCCTCTTCATCACCCGCTTCGCCATCCGCTGCTTCACCCGCAAGTTCGATGAGACCCTGCTCACGCATGTCTTTCACCTGCTTAATGAGTGCGGCCTGAATCTTTTGCCCCTCAAACTCAGCTCGCTTGCGAGCCGTGCGAGAGCGATTGAACTTATCGAGCTCCTGACGAATCGCAGCTTGGATTTTCGCAGAGGTAAAGAACTGATTGATGCGTTCGTTGAGTTCTTCAGGGAGGGATACCAGCAGCGTTGCAACATCTGCTGGCTCAAGCTCTGCCAAAAGCTCCGCCAGAGTTTCGTCGTCGAGGCGGAGAACCTCTTCAATTGTCACCACCCGTGAGCCCACAGAGGCCGAAAGTGATTTGTCGGCACGGAGCACCTTGCTGACCGCAGTTCTGAATTCTGGATTGGGAGCATCGAGCATCAGCATCAGATGGCTTGTGACATCGAAACGTGAATCACCACGATCGCTCTTGATAAGGCTCTTGATATTCGCAATTGCGCCCTTGGCGTCGTCTTCGCTCATATTGGTTGCTTCACGCATAGCCTCAAGCAACTCAACGCTGTCGTGGTTGCGCAGTCCACCAATAACGCGCGCACAACGCTCCGGCGTGAGCAAGACCATCAACCTGGCCGCCGAAATGGTCTCAGCTTCCGAAAGTGCATTACTGAGCTCAGTATCGGTTGCAGAAATGAGGTAGATCATGTCGAGGTTTGAGAAATAGCTCGGTTTTCTGCTAATTTCACGGCCAGCCAAGCGATAGAGCTGAAGAACCACTTTGTACGCCTGGGCTTTTGCCATGGGTTCGTAGAGGGCGTTGCCCAAAAGTTCGAGCTCCTCCTTCGGAAAACTCTTCCAAATTTCGCGCGCTGCGTTGGGGCCCACAGCCTCGGAGAACCCAGCAAACTTAGTTCGCTCGCGCTTATCGGCGACCCAATCTTTAAGCACACTGAGCATGGCATAACGCGTTTGGTTCATGTCAACGAGCAAGCTCTGGGCTTCCTTTTCAAGCGCAATCAACTCTTCAGAAGTTGAATCACCAGAAGACTGAAGCTGGTTCTGTTGCATCCCACCTGCACCTGAGCCTGCCATGTTGATGGCTTCGCCTTGTTGCTTGCCCTGCACTTTGGCAGCCTGAACGATCGACTCACCGATTTTTGCCACCGCGGCTGAAACCTGCATCATGGTTGCGGTCATGTCGGTGCTGGCGCTCTTCACCCGAGACGTTTGCAGGAGAACAATCACCAGCACACCCAATAAGCCCAGCAGCACGGCTGGAATCACAGTGAGAGGTAATTCAAGTCCGGCAATAAGCTTTCTAACTTTCCCGGCAGGTGTATTGGCATCGTCGGTCAGGTCTTTGTTCTTTTGGTTCAGCTCCGCAATTTGTTTCTTGAGCTCATCAACCTCAGCTGAAAGTTTACGTCGCGCTTCTTCGGCCTTGTTGGTTTTGTCTTGCTCATCGCGAACCTTGCTTTTGGAATCCTCGGCGAGGCGTTGCGCTTCACGCATCTGAGCCTGGGCATCTTGCTCTTTGCGGCGAGCCTCCTGCACCTCACGCTGAGCATCGCTCTCCCGACGCCGAATAGCCTCAAGCTCACGTTGCAGAGATTCGACCTGCGATTTGATTTGCTGATTTTCTTTCTCAGCGCGCTCGACTTTGGTTTTCGACTTGCCTGCGGTGAGGTCTTTTTGATTCACATCTAGACTGTCGCCCCGCTTTGTGTTGAGGCGCAGAAAGGCCGACAAGGAGTTCTTCAACTCGGCAATTGAATCCTTGGGGAAAGAAACATCCAAGGTGACCGACACAGTAACTTTCGCTGCATTGGAAAGAATTTCCAATGGGGTCAACGCATTCAAAAGACTGATGAGCGCGTCGTCACCGGTGACTCCTTTGGAAACCGCACCGCGCGAAAGTCTCGACAGGTTGCCTCCGGTGCTTTGCCGGAGGGCATTCAATTTAGACACTGGGAAATCGACTTTCACAATCGTCAGGAACGGCGGCTCGGCAATGGCTTCAAGGCGCTTATTGAGCCTCTCTTCGAGAAATGCTTCGGCCTCGGCGACCTTGGCATCCAGGGTTTGGTTCAAGTTTGCACGGCCGCTTGTTTGAGCAAAGGCAACTGAGGATGTCTGAAGGCGTGCACCCACGTGCGACAACAGCAATGCAGCGAGTACGCACACGACTCGCAACAAAGCATTTGTTCGACACATTTTCGGAATGCAGGACATTCCTTCCTCCAATTTCGTAGACGCGTGCTGACACACCTCCACGTACGGCTGGGATCGGAAAAGCTGAAAAAAGATTCAGCGCACCCGGTGAAGAAATTGCACTGCTGTCTCTCGAACTGACAGCGTCTCGATTAAGCCGAGGGAAGAAAAAGTCTGGTTCCTCGCCTACAATTTTGATGACGAGAGTGGCCGAGTGTGCACTTCTGTTTCAAAATGCTTGTTCTAGAATACAATGAGCGAGGAAATGATCATGAACATTGATTTTGATTTCCATAAAGTAACAGAAAAAAATCGGTACTTTTGCCGACTCGCGCTGCTCGCAAGCATTCTCACGAGTGGCTGTGCATCGATCAGCGTGAAGAGCAAACCCAGCGGTGCAGAGGTCTACCTCTCTGTGCCTGGGCGCGAAAATCCCCAGCTTTTGGGACCCACTCCGTACAACAAAGACCTCGCGGAAATTAAGAAGCTCACGAACAAAAGCACTGTTGTTCTCACTGTGAAGCGATCAGGTTATGTGAGCCAGAACTTTGTGGTGCCTAATCTGGGAGGCGGACAGCTGGAGATCGAAGCTTTGCTCCAGCCCATTGGTTCGGAGGACTTCAGCACGGTGAATCTGGCCGTACGGCTGGTTCTTGACGCCGAACGGCAGATCATCGACCGCAACCTAAACGAAGCACTCAAAACACTAGAAAAGGCCAAGGCAGCCAACCCCAACATCGCTGCAATCTACTACTTCGAAGGCTACGCGCACATGCTTCAGAATGACAAAGCAAAGGCTCGAGAGTCACTTTTCAAAGCGTTGGCCTTGGATCCGGAAGACACCGAAGTGCGCTCATTGCTGGCAGACGTAGGGGGTGAGGAGCAGCCTGCCGCCAAAGGCCGCAAGAAATGAAATTCTTTAAGCCATCGATTTTTCTGGGATTCGGTTGCCTATTAGCAAACCAGGTGGCCCTGGCAGAGGTGAATTCAGCCGTCGTTGTTTCGACGGGCGTTATTCTCGGAAATGCCAGCGGCTACAAGGCTGCCTCCGAAATGTTCGTTAAGAACTTCGACTTCAAATGGGTTTCCTTCCAATCCCGGGTTCTCGCGGCTGTGGGTGAATTCCAGGTCGCACTTTCAAACAGCTTCCAAGTGACCCAAATCATGGAAACCCGCGCCGGCGTGCAGTACTACCCTTTTGCGTATGGGGTCGACTTCAACGACCTTCATCCCACGAGCCAATTGAAGTACACAGCCAACCTGAAACCCTACGTCCACGGCAAGGTGGGCTACGGGCGCTATTTTATTACGACATCAGATCTCACAGCCCTCTCTGAAATTGCATCCAATTACATTTCCGTAGGGGGCGGAGCCGGCACACAATATCAATTCACGCCCTCTGTTGCCCTCGATGCCAATGTGGACGGCTCCTACGCTCTGGGCACTAGCCCGGCACCTTTTACCGGATTGCTGATCCGGGCACGTTTTGGTCTATTTTTGCTTCTCTGACACCCCAACCCACCCCTAAAGTTCAAGACCACAAACGACGATCCCCTCCTATGGACTGGAATAGGTCCAGAGGAGAAAAGTCTCAAAATGACGGGAGTTTTTCACAAGTCATTGAAAAACCTCGCGATGTCGCTATTGGGCGGCATGGCGGCAAGCGTCGTTTTGTTGTCCTGTTCCGGCAAAGTGACCGATAACGCCGAACTCGGCTGGAAGGTTGAAGTTGCCGGGGGCGCCCAGATCACTCTGCCCCGCCGACCTTTCGGCAGCCCAGTTGAAATAAAGATTGTCGATGTTTCAGGGCAGCCCGTGGGCGATGCCGTGATGGAATTCCGCCTGATTGAAGCCAAAGAACTAGGTTCGGGAGAGAATGTTGCGGCGGATGTTCTCGCGAAAGCTTGGGAAACTGAAAAGGCAGCAATGACCTCTTCCGACTCCGCAATCAAGAGCGCTGCTGCAGCTGCTCTATCAGGTAAGATAGCAGCAGCATCCAATGCCGACGGAACAACCAGCACGAAAAAGCCTGAAGATGAAATTGAAGAGAGCGTGGGCCGCATTGAGCAATTCGATGCCCGCACGAACAAAGAAGGAAAGGCACGCGTCTGGATTTTTGCTCCGACAGGCTTCAACAAAAAAATTGCTGTGATTGCAAAAGCTGGGCGAGACGCGAAGTTTAAGCCGATATTCTCACACGCCGTATTGAGCACATCTGATACAAAAGGTGGCGCCCGACTGACACTCTCGACAAGTGGTTCACGCAAGGAAAAAGCAGGCGAAGAATTTGATATTTGGCTGAACGTTCGCGACACATCCGACCGCATTGCCTCTTCATTTGAAGGCGTGAAAACTGTGAGGTTTGATGCAGCACCGCAAACCTCTTGGGGCGGATTCAAGCCAAACTTCCCCAGTGGAGAAGTGACCTGTGAATTTACCGGAGGCCGCTGCCTGATTCCCAAAGGGCCATTTATTCTTCGGGTGCCCGAAGAACTCACTGTCAATGTTGCACTTGTCGACAACTCGCTTGACCCCATCACAGAAAAAATAACAGTCACGTCCGACAACGTCCGCAGATACATTGCACTGAAGAGCACTCCCGGCCGGCCGATTGAACTCACCAAGCGGTATGATCAAATTAACATGTTCCCGGGTGGGATTGCGGAGCTCTATGCCGCATGGATGGACGCCAACGGCAACTATATCGAGGATTTGGTCAGTGCAACGTGGTCACTCGATTCAGAGCGCCTCGCAGGCGGAATGTCGGCCACTACCGGAGCAAAAATTACATTTGCGCCCACGAAAACAGGTACGGGATTTCTCAACGTCACTTCCGACAATTTGCAACTGAAAGCGCCCATGCCAGTGATAGTACCAGCGAACGATTTCGTACGCTGGGCGTTCAGAATCAATGGTGCAGAAACTGTGCGAGAAAACGATGGAACCCTCGTGGCACCGATTGTCAAGGCGGGGGCCTGCGTGGACGTCGATGTTTATGCGTCTGATACCTACGGCAACGTTGTTCCGACAGTAAAGGGCGAACATGAAATAACATTAAAAATAGAGAATGCCGGAACTGGCGTGGTTTTGGCAAAAGACGCGCATTGGGGTGATCTCCAGCCAGACGATGCTGAGCTGACCAACCAGAAAGTGGTGCTCAATGAGGGTTTGGCACGGTCGGTGCAAAAGGCCTGTTTTTATGATGCCACCCGCGAAACGAACGACGGAATGCCTGTCCTAACTGCATCGGGACGCCACAACATTCCCAATGGAGCGATGTACGCAGGGGCGCTGAATATCAATGTGCAGAAAAATAATCCCTACAAGATTATTCTAACCCGGGCGATCCACAATGCCAAACAACCGAATGAAATTGTTTTTAACAATGCGGTCAATGTGTGTACACGCTTCACAAATGAAACGAGCAGCACACGACCTTGCCTTGTGATGCAGGCGGGCCAAGAAGAAAAATTCAGAGCCACAGTAGTAGATGTGGCTGGAAACTTTATAAAGTACGTTGAAGCCTCGTACAGCGACCTCGCCGCGAATTTGGGAACACCAGCCGAGACAACGGAAACGATAAACAACGTCAATGTGAAATTGTACAGCATGACCCCTATCCGTGCAGGCGATGGAGCACTGACTGTAAACTGCACGAGCTGCGCTGCAGACAATGAGCTCGCTACAATTTCAAGCGCCAACCGCTCTATTGAATACAGCTACCAAATTGTATCCAAGAATCCCTCTAATATCTCAACACATCTTGACACGAATACCGACGACCAGCTCACAGGTGCAGATTCCTCATATGCGACCGCCGGTAGCCCATTCAAAATCATTGCCAAGCTCATTGATGTGGATGGAAACTTTGTGAATCGCAAGCGAGTTGAGATTAGAAACAATCTTCACTTCAGCCAGCACTATTATGAGTCATCAAATTTTGATGCGAATGTGCAGGTCACAAATGCAACAGTGACATCACCAGGATCGTGCCATAGATTCAGAGCCAACACGCCCGCTGCCAATCCCGTGCAGCACTCCGGAACGGTCGATAACCTGACCGGTGTGAACGCTGAACTGCGCGCAGGTTTTGTGAAATTCAATGGCAACAACGACGAATTTATGCTCATGCGCGCTTCAAACTCGCAGAATGGAGTATGTACACCGATCTTGAACATGACAGTGGCAGTGACAATCGGGAATTCGACGAGCAGTATTCAAGTGCGAGATCCAAGTTCGAACTTCGTCGATATCAAAGCAAAACCAGCGATCACTGAAATCAGATTCAAGAATGCAGAGGACAACGGTGGCATTGACTTGAATGACAACATCAATTGCAGCGATTCACAAATCCAGTTCCGCAACAATGCCTGCCATGAAATACTTGTACGAGGAGTCTCGCGAACACTGCACATTGCTGCATACGACCAGTACAGAAACTTTATACGCTCAGACGAAGCAAATAATTTGGTTAAGTACAGATGGTTCAACACCCCATCCCTAGACAACTACAACACAGCAGCAAATCAAGCAAAAACAACTGATAATTACGTTGCAAGCACGGATGTTAGCTACAATTTAACTCATACCACTAACCTAACACAAGACACTGTTTTTTCTAACGAGAAAACCCGAGTTGCCACAATTAAGCTGAGTGACTCGCTTCCCGCAACAATGTCGCCAACAGGAGCCGGTTTTCTCATGGCATTTTTGGACACCAATCCGAATATCAAAACACACTCGGTGGTGTACAACTTCAGCTCTGAAATTGCGACTCGATATGTTGTTGACTTCATTGAGCCTGACAAAGCAACAGATCCAACTGTCTATTGGTCGAGCGCTTATGGCCAGCCGCTCGGAAGCTCTGCCGATGGACGCCAGGTCATTGCAGGGCAACAGTTTGCCATCCGCATCCGACCAGTCGACAATGCGAATAATGGCGTGAAGAGTTATCGTGACACAAAAAATATCCGTATCACTATCCCAGAATTCGCCACCTGGGGCGACCCGCTGTTGAAATCGGTGCAGGCAACTGAAACTAACACGGCCACAGGTGGCACAAATCAGATTGATGTTCAGTGTGATTTCCAGGTACCTGCCGTGAGTAAGTACACCGGGACATCTGAGAAAGTGGGTGTAAATTACATCGTGAATGGCCCATATGCTACCGGCTCGGAATGTATCATTAGAAACAATATGAACACGGCAGATAGACGATTCGCCTTACTGAATAATTTAAACCAGTACACAATCTACGTAACAGATTTGAACCCATCCACAACAATCAACAATCCGATTATATTTACGGCACAGCCAATCATTCCAGCGGGCGCAACGAAAAAACTCAGTGTTGCTGATCGGTGCGGCGGACCACCTTCTGCACTCTTGTGGCACCAATCGCAATCGGGAATAACAAAATCAACAGTTGATAACACTGTGAAGAAGATTGGTGTCGGTGCTGCCGCAAAGTATCAGCTCACCGCAGATGAAAGGCTCGACTTGTTCCCGGTCTTCACCGACCTGTTCGGAAACTATATTGGCGATGCTGGGAGTGCGACGCTTTCCGAGATTCTCCCTGCTGGAGTGACCACAACAAACGCGATTTCATCTACGACACCACAAGCCGGTTGCAAGAAATTTGTTTTCACCGCAAACACAGCGACGAACCATCTTACGTTACCTATCGTCAACCTGGCTTTCTCGGAAGCCAACGTCACCCTAGGCAATGCCATTTCCCTTCCAATTGAGATCATTCCCGGCGATCCACAGAACCTTAATGTACGTTTGCTTCAACCGCGTACATCAGCGTCAGACAGCGAGGTTCTCCCTCCACAAACAGCTGGAGTTACAGAGATAGAGGCCGGTTCATGCTTTTCTCCGAGTGTTAGAGTGATGGATGCCGACGGAAACCAAGTGCGGAGTTTCTCCTCTGGCGTGACTATGAATCTTGGTCTCATCAATTATTATGACGAAAACAATGAAGACCTAAAGGAATTGGTTCACCCAGGTGGTCTATACAAATACAGCCGACTCAACGCAGCTTATTTTCCGATTACGAGCTTGGACAATGGCCACGAGGTTATTCCGACAATCCCAAATGCGGGAAATGCAGGTTGGCTCACTCCAAAATCATACAAAACTCCTTCCGAAATGGACGAACGTGAGATCTTTTACTTTGGAAGTGAGAAGAGCGATCGTCTTGTGACTGGCGGCGAACTCAATATTATCGACAGATTTGTTTGCTTGATGGATGCGACATCTGGCCTGCGTCCGAATCTTCGGGTCGCGCTGGATATCGATCCAACCTCAGCAACACGCTACATTTTTGGGGAGACGCTGACCCAGCAAGATGTTCGAGTGAGAGCTGGCTCTGCATCGATTATCGACTTTAGGGAAATAAGAGGCGCTGTGCGCGGCAGACTCTGCCATCAGTCCTTCACCAAAGTTGGATTTCCAGTGCTTCGGGTTCTCAATCAGGAACCCACCTTCTCTATCTTAAATGCACCCACATGCCGATTTGTTCGCGTTAGTAATTCTCCTTTCCAGCTGGCCGCGTACTTTACAGACAAGGTCGGTAACGCCATCAACAATGGAGCAGTTACTGCTGGAGCCGCGACTGGTTCTTGGAACGTTTCGCAAGCTCCATTGGACGCGAGTATCTGTAACGTTCTCAACGCCACTGGTAACGTTTGCCCTGGAGCGTCGATTGCTGAATTCACTGGCCTCACCAAAAAGGGAACAATTGCTGCGACATGGAGTGCTCCAGCAGGAGTGAGTGGGGATTACGGCTCAACCAGTGTGAACATCCCTGTTCGATCGGGAGATGCAGCGCGGATTTCAATAATTTCACCGCGTGAAACCTTTCCCACAACCGACGAAACTTTTGCTCTGAATGTGAAACTTCAAGACGATTTCGGCAATGACTTCGACGCACCAGTTGGCTTTTCGTATCCAGTCACGGCCAACATCACCTACACCGGATTGTTCTCAACCGATGCAGGCGCCGCTGCTCCCAATGGGGACACGTCTTTGAGCGTCTTAAAGCCAGCATCAGCAGCGTTGCAATTCATCGGGGGAAATGTTGCATCGACCGGCAATATTTTCAGAATCCGGAGAGCCAATGCCTCAACCGCAGCAGGCATCCAGATTTCAATGCCACCAGCTCTTGGCTTGAGTGCATATTCGGCAAGTTTCCCACTCACGATTCTGCCCGGAGCTGCGTTTACGAATGATATCTACTATTCGGATACTACGGGTGCAAAGAAAGACTTTAAGCTTCTCTCACTCGAATCGAATGCAAGCAACGTGAATCCACTCACGGCAGGTTCTGGCAAACAACAGATCGAGGTGCGCGCGCTTGACAAGGCCGGTAATATTACTTCGAGCCCTGCAGTGAACTTCTCTTATGTTGGCAGTTCGACTTTGGCTCCACTTCAGCCCCATCCTTCGCTGACATATTCAGCATACATCCCACTCAACCTTGCAGGCGTCGGAACCATAAAGGCAACTCTGGTTGGTTCCACTACCTCAACCCAACAGTATAAAGTCACTGTGTCTCCTGCAAACGCATCCAAGCTGAAACTGGTGAGGGTGGTGTCTGCAACCGATGCTACCGAGCTTGCGTCCAACACGAGCTTAGCTGCTGGCGGCTATGCTTACTTCAAGATCCTTGCAACAGATGACCAAGACAACATTGTTGACCAATTCAATCGCAGCAACGTGAGTGTTCAATGGAATTTTGGAACATACCCGCAGCGTGCCGAAGGAGGACGGGCGGTTCTTCCGGGTTGTTCAACTGAATCATGCGCAACTCCAGTGACAATAACTTCTGCATGCCAGTTTGTTGCGGGAGTTTGCCGCCAGGGTTCTTCGGCATCAGATCAAGTGAAGATCTTTACAGCTCGCCTCCTCGGAGCAACTGGAGCAGCCCCTGGCATTCTTGAGGCCAAGGCGCTCACAGATAACAGCTATACTGGAACCTTTGGAGTAAACGTTGAACCTGGTAACTTTCATCACTTCGGTGTGATTCCTGTTGTTACCGAAGTTGAGGCGAAGGCCGACAAATCGGCGAAATTCAGTGTGGATGTTGAAGCCCGCGACGAATTCGGAAACAAGCTATCCGCCACAAACACAACCCAACGCCCCAGCAACATCAACAGCGCTCCTATTTCTCTTGTCATTCGCCGTGAGGATGGTGCATCTGCAGCATCCGGCACGCTAGATGGTTTGCCTGCCAATCCTCCCATCCTAGGAACGGCTGATTCCGTGCGGTTTGAAAATCTCGCCTATGATGAAGCAGGCAACTTCCGGATCTTGGCTCATTCCACCAGTAATTTGGGCATGAGTACGGTGGCTGCCAGCCCAATCGTGGTTCTCAAAGCAGTTGAAGCCACTGTCGCACGCTACCGCCTTGCATTTGGTGCAGGCGTCAATGAAATAAAGGCTGGCCAAGAGACCACTTTCCGGCTCGAGGCTGTAGATAATTACAACAATCCAGTGCGCGGAATCGACAGCATTCTGCGTAGCCATGTTTACACTTGGGGTGGGCTCTCGGCTGCTGCCACGGTGAATGGCATGAGCCGCCCTGCGGATGAGATGCCTGTTCAATTCAACTCGGCTACCTCGGGACAATTCATCGATGGTGTCGCGCTATTCAAAGGTAAGCTGTATCGCGCCGCAAACAACTATCTGAATACACTCAGCCTCAACAACACAAAATCTACTGCCGGTGCGGCCGATGACAGTGTTGTGCACCTACATCCTACGCAGCTCACCACAGGAAGTGCTACGGGCAACATTTCATCCATTGTGGTCATCCCGTCGGAATTGAAGCGATACAACGTCATCGCTACCGCAAACTCTGCGACAGACGCGACCTCACTTGCAGCGAACACAAGCATAAACGCTGATTCTCAAAGTGGCCTTTTCAGGCTCGTGGTACAGCCGATCGACCTTTATGGAAACCTACGCAAGGGTGAAGCAGGGATTACGCTTACAGCTGACAAAGGAAGTAACACACTTATTGCGGGTATTGGTCATCGACAAAGCGATCCGGCATTTGAGGTCAATCCATTGAATCTGACCTCCGACCTTGCCGCTGGCGCAATCGGATACAGTTTCGACAATCTCTACTATCGTGTTGCACAACCGGTGAGCTGGACCCTGTCGAACGTTGGTGCTGGAATCACCGTAGTTCCCTCCGTTTCTCTTAATTACACCGCGACACTGAATACAGTGAACTCCTACATGATGAAGGTGAACAACTCCGAAAACGATGTCTCGGTCATGGCGGGCACTGACTTTGCCCTGAGAATTGAAGCCGTCGATGAAAAGGGAAATATAGTAAAAGGCATTGACAGCACACTTACGGGATTGACATTTGGAGTTGTGGGACCTGAAGCAATCAATGGAAACAATCCGAGTACGCTCACAAGTTTTTCATTCAGTAATGGTGTTGCCACAAAATCTGATGTGAAATTCTTTAAGGCGCAGACCTTCCTTTCCGGATCCTTTGCTCTCAACGAAAATGGAAGTTCTCGGCAGGCTAAAAACAAAGGCACTCTGACAATAAATCCTGCGGCCGTCAGTACTCTTGTTGCCGACCCAATCCCATCACAAAAAGCGGGTACAGCTTTCACTATTACCGTGAGAGCGAAGGATCAGTACGGCAACCCCTCCAACACCAACTGTGCCGATCCGAACAACAACCAGACCTTCCCCATCAACATGAAGGGGGTTTTAACGGACGGTACCACCGCGGATCAACTCAGTTCGAGTGGTGCTGGTGGTGGTACGATTACACATGCTTTTGCAAA
Organism: Silvanigrellaceae bacterium; assembly: GCA_044376695.1. Taxonomy (GTDB): domain Bacteria; phylum Bdellovibrionota_B; class Oligoflexia; order Silvanigrellales; family Silvanigrellaceae; genus RFOM01. Next base: position 4,640 of record JBILKM010000022.1, on the reverse strand, counting down.
CGCATCGGCCGAAGTTTCGATTGCGCGATTGGGAACAAACACAGGAATCTATGAGACAAGCCTGACTCTCTATAAAAAAGGCGAGAACAAGCTTAAATTCGAGGGATGCCCCAATATTTCCTCCGTTTCTGTTGTCATGGTCAATGAATCCGACAAAGCCAATGTGATGCGCCTCAACAACTCGTCGACGCCTCCCTCAGGAGATCTCGCTGCTGAACTCGAGTGCAACCACACAAACAGCACGGGCAAGAATCTCTCTTGCCCCACTGTCTATGCTTTCCTCTGGGATCAATACGGAAACTCCTGGCGTGCCGGCAGCGATGGAGTTGCTGTTTGCTCCTGGTCATACACAAGTCTTGTACCCAACAGCCCCATCTCCACTCCCGGGAATGTGACCGGCCTTGTCCAGACAAGCCTTTCTCAAACTCTTGTTTCCGACGCATACATGAGTGGAAACCTGCGCTGCCTGGTTGCCGCAGCCAACAGCCAAAGCAACACTGATTTATACAAAGATGTACGCTTGTTTGGTGGTTTGGCAGGGCTTGGAGGGCGTGATGCAAACAACGCATTGGTCACAACCGGTGTAACCACTGAGCCAGCCAATCTTGGCGCGATACAGGTGGGCAGCAACAACCTGCGCATCACCAAAGTCGCACTGTTGCAATACCGCGGTGGCTCCGTAGCTGCGAACGGAAGCGTATCATCCACATCCACTCTCCTCTCCACCGCGAGAGCTCGTGCTGAAGAATACTCGTTTGAGCGAACAGGTACGCTCCCAGCTTCGGCTATGCCCACAAATTTGGTGAGAAATCATGACGCCAACGGAAACATGGATGGTGAATTTGCATTCAGCTTCACCACAGCTGTTTCTGGCAACATCAAACTCACAGCTCGCGGTGTGAGCGCAAATCTTGAAAATATCAGCGTCGGTGTAGGAACCCCGGTGACGCTTAAAGTTGGTACTTTTAAAGTTGCCGGTGTTGAGAAGCAGAGTGTGGTGGCGGGTGACCTGGTGACCTTGGATTCCGTGGAAGTCCTCGATGCCTCCGGAAACAAAGTCTGCAATGCACAAACTACGGCTGAAATCGAGTCTTCTGAGCTTATGACACCCGCTGTGTGCGGCACAGATCTCAACTGTACAAACCTGGTCACCACATTGCCGGGATCGAAACCCGCAGACTTCGACACCTATGCACTCAAAACACAGGTTACAGGTGGATACTCCAAGTCGTTCAATGCCACAGCAACTGGCCTCTGGACGAATGCCATCAATTTCAAATTGTATCGCGCCTCACTCGCGTTCCGAGTGACAGTGCGGGCCTGCGGATTGTCTAAGGACTTCATTTTCAGCGTGGCAGCAGCTCCTCTCGCACACGCACGCCTGGCCGATCAGGAAGATCCACCATCGGCCGCGACGATTACGCCTGAGATCAAGTGCCCACTCGGCGATGGTCTGGGCGTGCGTTGCCCAACCATCAACGCATTTTATTGGGATACCTACGGAAACCGCTATGGCAGCGGTACATGCACCTCTTGGGCATTTGAGCGGCCCGGTTCTTCAAGCAGCGCCGAAAATGGTGCCGGGTTCACTCTTGCGGCCAACAACACCACCAAAACCATCATCAACACAACAAATGCAAACTACCTCAGTGGGCGATTGAGCTGCACTGCTGCCGCGGGAGTGAACGCAACGGCGCTTGTCTATGGCGGCCTCTCTGCGATTGCAGCGAACCACACCTACGGAGGTGCGGCCGGTGCGAAAACTGCTGTTGCGGCGGCCGACAACTTCAAGATCACCAAAGTGTTGGCTCGATTTAGAAAGCCTCGCGTCGATGGTGCAAATCTAGTTGAAGACGAAATTGTGAAAAACGATTTTGCTGCCGGCGTTGCAGAGACCATCACTTTCGGATCTGGAGACGCACGCAGCCTCACCGAAGCGACCTTGCCTATTGCGAGCACATCGACCACATTTGCTTGCACATTCGATGTAAACGGCGAATGCAACCCAGCCGCTGCTGTGGGCTTGCTCAGCTTCCGTAAGGTTGAGGCCAACCCGCGCGACATAAATATTTCACTGCGTGGCAGAACCTTTGCGATTGATGACCTCGCAGTCACCCCACGCGGTGCAAATTCCATGCAGGTTGGGCTGTACACACAAGTCGCAGACGAGAATACGAAGATTACAACCGACACCCCGATGACGGCTGGAGCTTCTGTAGGCGCAAAAATCAGGGTCTTTGATGAATTCAACAACCCCACAAGCATCTTGAAAAACCAAACAGCTGCCGCTCAGGCCTGTGTTCCGGCCGCCAACGACATCACGGGCTCGGGACTCGATGGCAACAATTCACGACTTTCTAGCGCAGATCGGCTCCTCACCAAGGATGCTGAGGGTGTCTATACCTTTGCTGAGAACAGATCCTTCAATTCTCTCAACGGTTTTACGATCACAAAAGCTGGAACTCATACGCTAACATTCAAAGCCTGTGGGCTCACAGATGTGACAATGAATGTGAAGGTCAATCCGGCCACACATGCACACACTCGCGTGACACTGACTGCGACCGCACCAACAGCCACAGCTGCAGACACAACAATCTCGCAGCGTTGCGCACTGAATACACAAGGGCCAGGAGCTGATTGTGGAACTCTGTATGCATGGTTCTACGATGCGTATTACAACCGAATTGCAGATGGAGTCAGCTGTACCAACTGGGTGTATACAAAGAGAAATACAACTCACCCTTCAGATGAAACAAAAGTTGCTCTGAGCCTCGCATCAAACGCAGTCACAACGCGCGTCACCAGCACAGATTTCATGGATGGCAATCTGATGTGTGACTTTGCAAACGATGCTCTCGACAGAAGCATTCACCTTTATGGTGGAATTCATTCGATCGCCGCAGTGATAAACAACAATCCGACGACTGTTAATGCAGGAACGACCAACGCAGTTCTTTCTAAGGTTGTTTACAATACACCAACCTATGATGCGGCCGGAGCAAATTATGCTCTTGCTCAGTATCCTGTGGCCCTGACCGGCGAAGACATCACACTCACTACAAACGCATCACCAGCAGTACTAGGCAATCCTCCGGCAGTGGTTACACCTGCCTTCAAGTGTAATTTTGCTGCAAATGGTGAATGCACCACGCCTCAACCGAACACTGCCTTCAACCTCAACTTTACGAAGGTCGAAAGCGCTCGTACGATCACGGTCACGGCACGAGGAAAGTCGTGGACGAATGCCGCGACACCTATTGATGTCCTGCCGGGCAATGCGATTGCAACCTACTCGAGTTCCACACTCCTCGATGCGGCAAATGTTGAACGTGCAAACAACAACCTGACCGCCGATGACATTTTTGGAATCAACTTCCTTAACAAAGATGCCTATGGCAACCCAACGAATCTGGACAACACAGGAGCAGCCTGTGCTGCAACCAATTCAACAACCTCGGATGATACCCTGGGGAACACACTCAACAACCAGGATGCCTATGTTCTCCCCACAGACGCAACGAACAACGCGCGGAGCAATACGACCGGAACATACATCCTGCGTAATCTGCAAATCAAAAAGGCTGGAAGTGCTCAAAGCATTACCTTCACAAACTGCGGTATCGCACGCACATTGAATTTCAACGTGAGTTCAGGTGCGGCGAAAGAATATGTCTTGAACCAGTCGGCCACGGTTAACAAAACTCCGCTCGATTCGGCACAATGTGCGACTCTGACAGGTGCTGGCGGTGCAACCTGCAACAATGTGTACGCATATTTCTACGACCTTTATGGAAACCACAGGCCCAATGACACATGTAATGGCTGGACGCTCACAAAGATTGCAAACAGTGGAGCTCCCATTCCCCCGTGGAGCAATCAGGCTGGTTCGTCGTCGATCCAGGTCGCGTCACTCAACGCCTTCGATGCAACCTTGGCCTGCGTCACTCCCGCAGGAGTCAACGAAATCGGTACTGCAGGTATACATCTCTATGGCGGATTCTCACTGCTCGAGGTTGGGGTCTCCGATACGCGCAACAACGGTTTTATCACGGCAGGAAACAACAACCTCAACGTCAGCTCTATTAGGCTGAAGAGTTATGTGAACGGCAGTTTGCAAGATGCATTGTACACTGGCTCATATCAAGTAAGTTATTCGACAACTGCGAATCCAGCTCCCAACGGAACTGTTTTCACTGCCACACCTAATGAAAACTGCACCTTTACCAACGGTGTTTGCAATACTGCTAAGGGCTTTACGTTTGCAAACGCCGACAGCACAGATCGCACCCTAAGCGTCTCTGTTTTTGGAGTGAGCGGAACCATTAATGGCGATGCCACTAAGCTCACCACAATCAAAGTTGCTCCTGCTGCCGCAAATGCGGGGAATTCGACGCACAGTGTGCTCGATTCAGGAGGCAACCTACGCTCGAATAACAACCTGACAGCAGACGAAACCTTTGGAATCAACTTCCTCAACAAAGATGCCTTTGGCAATCCAACAAACCTGGACAACACAGGCGCAGCTTGTGCTGCAACCGATTCAACGACCTCGAATGACACGCTCGGGAACACACCGAACAACCAGGATGCCTATGTGCTGACAACCGGTGCAGCGAACAACGCGCGCAGCAACACGA
>JBILKM010000021.1:0-45574 GCA_044376695.1 Silvanigrellaceae bacterium | reverse complement strand
TGTGATTGCGTCCGCGTGTCGATTTGGAGTGCCTGCACCGGCGGAAAATCCTGACGGTACTGCACCACGCACCGCCGATACAGATCCACTTGCAGAGGGACTAAAACGCGAACATCCTTTGGTGGAGCAGCGCCGTGGCGCAGAAGCTTCGCGTCAGCGCGCTGAGTGGACGAAAAAGGCGCTCTTGGTAGAGAACGCCATTTCACGCATTGGTGTGCAGAATGATGCGAGCTGTGCTCGCAAAGCATCTGATGAAATCAAATGCTGGGGCTGGAATTATGAGGGTGCATTGGGAGCTCCGAATTCTCCCGCGGGAGCACCTTCAACCGTGATCAATTCTACAACTCCACGCAAGGTTACAACGATCACCGAATCTCTCCGTTCGTTCTCTGCTGGCGGCTATAACTTGTGTGTTGTGAGTAGCGTTGGTGCTTTGAAATGTTTGGGTTCTAATTTCTTCGGGCAACTCGGTGATGGCTCAAACAGTGGTTCATATCTGCCGAATATCCCTTCGGGGCTTGGTAGTGGTGTTTTGCGCACAGCCACACGCTTCAATAAAACCTGCGCCATTCTTGAGAACAAAAGCCTCAAGTGTTGGGGCTATACCATCTCAACTCTTCCAATCGAGATTCCGGGCGTCATTGCGGGGATTTTTCAGGTTTCCTTGGGACAAGAACATCAATGTTTACTCAACGAGAATTTCGGAGTGCAATGTTGGGGTTCCAACCAGCGCGGACAATTGGGTACAGGGATCACGCCCACAACAGCCTCAGCGCCTGTCAGTGTGCCGGGGCTCGAAAAGGGGGTCGTTCAGGTCGCGACGGGAGCCTCGCATAGCTGTGCACTCCTTGCAGATGCAACGGTCAAGTGTTGGGGCTTTAATAGTCATGGGCAATTGGGCACGGGCAATCAGGAGAGTCAGAATTATCCCACTCCGGTGCAAGGTCTGAGTGGTGATGTGACTGCACTGAGCTTGGGCGATGATTATTCATGTGCCCTGTTATTGGATGGGCAGGTGATGTGTTGGGGAAGAAACAGCAACGGCCAGTTGGGCACTGGCACACTTGTTGACAGCGCCGTTCCGGTCGCTGTTGTGAACCTGCAAGAGGGTACTGTTGCGCTCGGTGCGGGCGCAAAGCACACGTGTGTGATGAATACCGCAGAGCAGGTTCAGTGCTGGGGTGCGGATTCATTTGGTTCGCTCGGAGGCGGACAAGGAACAGGCAACTATCCGTTTCCAAGCGTCGTCAAGGGTTTCTGAAAGCAGGTTCACATGAAGTGAAAGAGTTTTTGTGATGTGTTGATGTTTGTGCGCTTGAACTGCGGGCCCTTCCACTCGAGCATCAGAGTTTTTCCGCCTGTTGCCTGAAAGTATTCGATTCTTATTTTTTGTAGGCCTTTTTTGAGCTCAACTTTTCCCTTTTTTTCTCGCGCAGAGTGGATTCCGTTGTTTCGGATAATGATTTTGTCATCTATAAAAAGCTGGCTTCCATCGTTCGATCGCAAATAAAAAATGTACTCACCCGGCTGCTCGATTTTCAGAACACCTTCGAAAACCAATGCAAAATTATTGCTGCGCGAAGCCACATCCAGAGCAATTTTTGTGGAGGTTCCCGCGCGAGAGACGGGAACAGACCCAAAGTCAGGCAACTTATTCCACTTTCCCTGGTAGTATTGAAAACGAAGACCCTCGACCAGAGTAGGAGGAGAGTTAGGACGCGGTGTTGCCGTACCCAAAAGTCTGTTCACTGAACCCAGCAGATTGAGATGACGCGCTCCGGCAATTTTGCCCTCATATTTTGGTATGTAGTCCGAACCATTGAGCAGAGCTGCTTTAATTTCTTCCATGGACTTGTTGGGAAAGGAGTTCCAAAGCAGTGCTGCAGCACCAGCGACGTGTGGCGTTGCCATGCTGGTTCCTGAAAAAATTTGGTATGCATTATCCGGCACAGTGCTCAAGATACGCCCACCAGGTGCTGCAATATCAACACCATCTCCGTAATTACTAAAGCTGCTGATATCGCTATTTTGTTCGCTTGAAGCTACAGACAATACGTTCGGATAAACAGTTGTTAAGTAAGCTGGATAGAGCGCTTGTGGCGATGATTCGTTACCCGCAGCAGCAACCACCAGCGCGTCCTTTTCTTGCGCAAGTGAAATGGCTTTTGCAAACAATGCAGAAGAGCCTGGTGTCCCCCAGCTGTTGGAAAGAACTCTCGCTCCATGAGAGAGAGCATAGAGAAGTCCACGGTATGTAGTATCAGCGGAGCCGATGCCAAAGTCGTCTAGAACCTTAATGGACATGAGCTGCGCATCCCAATTTACGCCGACCACGCCTATGCCATTGTTGCCTTTGGCAGCGATGGTTCCTGCGCAATGAGTGCCGTGTCCGTGAATATCTTGAGGACTATTGTTGTCGGAGACAAAGTTCCAGCCGTATACATCATCGATAAAACCATTGCCGTCGTCGTCGATGTTGTTCCTCGGGATCTCCCCGGGGTTGCGCCAAAGGTTCTCTTTCAAGTCAGCGTGGTTGAGATCGACGCCTGTATCGATAACTGCGACGGTAATGTTGTTTCCACCTGTTCGGTGTTGCCAAACCGTCGGAGCTTTGATGGCGCGCAAACCCCAGAGCTCACCCATGCGTGGGTCGTTTGGCTGAGCGATCGCCCTTATCTGCGCATTAGGTTCTGAGAATAGTACCCCAGGTGTTCGATTGAGGTTTGAGAGAACCTCGGCCAGCTCTCGGCCATCTTGAACATTCACTTCTGCCGTAATCAGATCGAACGCTTGGGTTGCGCTGCCCAGATCCTTGAGGATTTTTTTCAACATCGCACGTGTTTCAGATTTCGGCTTCACGGAGCTGACAGAGACTCCACCCAGCCCGACCACGTCTGCAGTTGCTGCTCCGTCGGAAAGCTTTCTGACATCACCTGATTTCAATTTGAGTGGGACTGTTTTTTCCCAATCTTCTTTCACAAGAATGTTGATTTGAATTCCCCTCGCGCTCGGAGGTTTGTTCGTCATGGCCGCAGATAGACTCTTGAATGAAACGGCGTCCTCGAGCAGCGTGTTGTCGAGTTTTAAGATTTCCTCAGCATCCTGTGAAAACTGAACATCGGCAGCTGGTTTTTGATCTTCTTCATCAGGAGTTGGAACTGAGCTCTTGCGCACGCATGCGGGTAAAATTGAACCCAGAACAATCAACGCAAGCAGAGCACCACGCTTCATGAGAACCTCCGCACGACCTAGCAGGCATCGACTCAACGAAGGGAAGACTTGAATCAGATTTCTAGGCGCAAGACTTAATCTTCTAAGTGGCTGTATATAATGGATTAATAATCATAGAATGCGCGTGTCGGTAGGCGCGTTGGGGAGCTCATCAAAGGACTCGCTCGACCACACCTGCGGATTGGAATATAGAAAAAAAGGCCAGCTGTTGAGGAGACTTCGGTGTCAGATTTGCAGGATATTCATCGCCTCCAAGCTTTTGTCACAGCCGTTGAGGAAGGAAGCTTTACCGCTGCCGTGAAGAAGCTCCACATCACACAGCCGGCTCTTTCTGCGCGCTTGAAGCTGCTTGAAGAAAGCTTTGATTGTCAATTGCTGGAACGCACTGGACGCGGTGTACGTCCCACCCCGATGGGACATTTGGTCTACAAAAATGCTGTCGATATCCTTGGGCGTATGCGCCATCTTGGGCAGGTTGTGAAGAACCATCTCGAGCTGCGCGATGGCTGGTTACATCTGGGTGGTGGAGCAACTGCGGTCATGGGAGTCTTCCCCAACGCCATTGCACTCTTCCGTGAAAGGTATCCCAACATCCAATTCACACTGCACGAGCAGGACAGCCGCAGTGTTCTTGATGCGGTGCGCAATGAGATGATCGACATTGGGGTTGTGACCCGCGACCCTGAGGCGGTTCTTGAGTCGGCCGACGATCTTGATGGTTTAAAAGTTCACGGTGAAATCGTCGATTCGCTCAGGGTGATTGCCAGCCCAGATCATCCTCTCGTCTCGGTGGGTTCTGCGCTCGAGCGTTCAGGAAAAAAGCTCCTACCGATGCATCTCAACAAACAACACATGATACTTTTCGATGAGGGATCTGCAGTTCGCGGCATCATTGATTCTGAATTTAAACGTCTTTATGTGCACCCGCGCGTTGTGATGACACTGCGCTCAACTCAAAGCATGGTGAGGATGGTTGAGAAAAATATCGGACTCTCCATAGTGAGCCAATTGTCTATCAATGAAGAGGCACGAGTGCGTACACTGAATGTGGATGGCCTGCATATGACACGCAAACTCGTGCTCATTTCCTCGGCCGAAAGGACTTTGCCTCCGGCTGCTGTCGCTTTTCTGGAAGTCCTGATGCAAAGTGTCGCAGTGAATTCTGCGCCATAGCAATCATCTCGAGAATCTCGAGGCGAATTTTCCAGAGTCTTTGCAAACGCATGACCTCTATACGCAGGTCATCCATCCGGTTGAATCTGCTCTCTTCGTGAGTCTCTGCGTCTAGAAGTTGTCTTTTGGTCTCCTGATCTGTTGAAAAGCGCAGAAGTGACCGTTCAAGTTGGCGCAGTTGTCCGAGATGATCCACAGCATCCGAAACCAGCGCATGTACTTCCTGACGCCCCTGATCCGCCAGCAAACGATGGATGTCTTTAGGTTTGAAAGGCACTGGTTCTGTTTTGTGAAGCTCACGCAGGCTCATCTCAAGCAGAAAAGTATCTTCTCCGGATCTCGTGTTAGCCGTTGTGCGAGAACGCGCTCCGGGCAACGAAGATGTGGAGCGTCGGAAACTGACACCACGAATTCGGTTGCGAGCGAAGGTGCGCATCGACAAAACAATTCTCCTAGCGCAGGCGCGATTCGAGGTAACGTATAGCCGGTGAGTCGCTGGGCTCTCCTGATGCACGCAATCGGGCAATTTCTTCAAGGATTTGACGGCGCCAACCCATATCAAGTTGTCCCTGCGCTGCTATGGCTTCTTGTGTGCTGCGAAAGTTCTGGCCATCTTGTTCTTGCTGTGATTGCCGCTCTGCATCTTCTTCGTCTTGGAGCGCTGCGAGAGCTCGTACAATGCCATCCTGGGCATTCTCAATGCCGCTATTCATTTGTTCGTTGTTTTCGTTTTGAGCTCCCTGGCGTGCTTGCTGGTTGCCTTTCTGTGCATCTCGAGCAGCTTCCTCAAACTCTTCAGAAATCTGCGGCAGTGAATCGAGATCTTGCTGCGATTTGTCGAGCGAGTCTCGCGAGCTTTTGTTGTCCTGGCGGGCGTTTTGAAGTTCTTTGTCTGCGCGTGTGAGCTTATCACGCGCTTCACGCATTGCGCGTTGGCGTGCGGCCTGAAGCATGGCGAGCACACCCCCAAGCTGCTTTTGAGCATGCTCCAAGGTCGACTGAGATTTGTTGATCGATTCGTTGAGCTGCTGTCCCTTCATTTTCTGCTCGAGTTCTTTTAGATTCTCGGGCGTGCGGTCGAGTCTGAGAGCGTCGAGAGCGGCCTGTTTCTCAGGCAGTGTTAGGCCTGAGGTTTGTTTTTCGACCATTGAACTGAGTTGCTTCTTCAAAGCCTCTGCGGCGCTACGCAATTCGGAAGCATCCTTACTCAACTGCGGAAGTTGCTCTTGGTTGGAACGTTGAATTGAAAATTTGAGGTTCTGCAGGCGTGCAAGCAGATTTTGCACCTGGTTTGCAGTTTGTTCACGCTTCAGGCGCTCGAGCAGGTTTTTGATTTTTTGCTCTGTTTCGCGCGCAGATTTATCTTTTGGCGCACTTATTTTTTCTGCACTCGAGTTGATTTTTTCCATTTGTCGCGCTGCCAGGCTCTGTGCACCCATTTGCTGTGCTGCCTCCTGAGCTTTGGCGAGTTCTGCATTGAGTTCATTCTTCAATTGCTGTGCAGAGAGCGTTTGGCTCTGTAATGCCTGCAGCGACTTTTCGAGCGATTGGATGAGATTCTGGCGGATGCTTTCGCGCGTCACAATGTCGAATTTAAGCTCTTCTGATTCGCCGAAAATTCCCTCCGCGACTGTTTTTGCAACAGCCTTGATAAAGAGCGTGTCTTTTGGTGTGAACGGAATTCCTTGGGTGTTGAAGTTGATGTTCTCGCCATTGAAATTCTGTTCATTTGCATTTGCAAATTCAGCCACGGGTTTAACCATCCGGTAGCCGGAAAGGGTTCGAACGTGAAACTCGATGCTGGCGAGTGGAATCTTTGATCGGGCTTTGACACTCAAAGGAATGAGTCCGGCTTGACGCGCTTCTGCGTTTTCCTTCGAGAGCTCAACCGTTGGACGGGGTTGTGGTGTGATTTTTAGATTTTGACGCGCATACTCTTTGCCATTCTTGAGAATCTCTAGGGTCACGAGATGCTCTGCCTGAGGTGACAAAGAAAGCTCTTGAAGGATCACCTTTGCGCTGTGCCCAAAATTTGCAGATTTTGGGACGGGTGATGAAATACGCGTGGTTGCTGGCGCCTGGGGGATGAGGTTGACCTGCCACTGTGTTTTGGCTTTTCGGTAGCGGAATTGAACCGAAACATACGAATCCAAATCTACTTCGAGTGTCTCGCGGGCATTGCCTTTGAGTGCAAGCTCTTTCGGTTCTGCGTCGGTATAACTTGGAAATTCGATCCGCAGTTGCACCTGTTCGGTGCGGAGTGTCTGCTCGAGCCAGGTGTACGCTCGGGTGACCTGTGGCAGAATTGGAGGCACGACGGCAACCGCCCACACGACCAGGAACAGCGCTGCCGCAATGGTTCTTCTCTGGCTCAATTTCTCGGGCCTAACTCCAAACGTCTGCAGATTGAGTGTCAGGCGTTCTTTGCCGAGTTCTTTTTCGCGCTGCCAGGCTTCGAGAAAAAAGCGTTGCCAGGCATAAGCCAAAATAAGGCCCAGGAGCGCACCGAGAATGACAGAATCGTTGCGTCCGGAAAAGGAAACGGCAGCAGCGGTGACACAAACAAAGACGACTGACCAGAGCACTGACTTGAGTTGGGCAGGAGTCACGTCACAATTCTCCGAGTGATTTTCAAAGCTGGTTCATCGGCTCCTGGTAGGCCTGGAGATCTCCCAGAGTTTGCAGCTCAGGGTGTTCTCGCAGCATGTTCCAGAGCACTTCGGCCGTGACAAGAATATCTCCGATAGACCTATGGCGCGACTCGAACGTCAGATTATAGTGTTGTGCAAGTGCGTCGAGATTTTTACGCTCCGACTGAACCAACGCACGAGCCATTTTGAGGCTGCAAATGACGTGATAGTTACAGCTCATCCCCAGGCGGGCGCTTTCATGCATCATGATTCCGCAGTCGAATTCCGCGTTGTGCGCGACGCCTACGCATCCTCGAAAAAATTCATGGAAATTGTAGAAAACATCCTGAAGAGGTGGGGCGTCAGCAAGCATGTCGTCGTTGATGCCAGTGATACCGAAGGTTTCAGGAGGGAGTTTTTGTCCGGGATTAACCAGAGTTGAGAAGCGGTCGATCTCTTTGCCGTTGCGGTATTTGATTGCACCAATTTCAATGATGCGCGCGGATTTTACGTCAAGACCTGTGGTCTCGAAGTCAAACACAACGATGGGTAGGCTTTTGAAGGACTCATGCGGCGAAAATGTAGAGCCGCTGACACCACCCATGATGGCCAAGGTTTCAAATTGGTGTTTTGCGCGCCCAGAGAGCAGCTGATGAAAGATGCTGTTCTGAAAAGCTGATGCCATGTCTTGAAACTCCTTTGCTGACTCCATTAGCACGGATTCTCACGATAAAAAAACCGGCTCACGGGCTTGCAAAGGGATTTTCAGAAATGTAAAGACCCCTGCTGTAAAGACAGGGGCGGTTAGCTCAGTTGGGAGAGCGCAGCAATGGCATTGCTGAGGTCGTCGGTTCGATCCCGATACCGTCCACCACTTCTTCTGCCGTTCAAGGCAGGCGATACATTTTCCTTGCATTCAAGCTCATCACAGCTCGTGCTTCTTCGGTCGTCAGACCAACGCGTTCCATGCTTTTTAGCGTAAGCTTAACATACTGTCCCACTGCACCTGGTTGTCCTGAGGCGTCGGAGCCATAGAACGTGCGGCCGAGAAGTTTTTTGCCCTTCAGGTTACGCAACGCAGAATCCATGAACTTGCCTTCAGGGTCGTAATTCGCAAGGCCAAATGCACTGATTTCGAGATAAACATTGGGGTATCGCTCGGCGAGACGGTACACGTCGTCGGTGAAATCGAAGCCCTCACGATTGAAATCGAAACCCATGTGTCCCATGACAAACGGCACTTCTGGATAGCGTGCGATTGCTGCCTCAAGTGCGAGCGGTGAGCTGCTGCGCAGATGTCTCTTTCGCTCTTCGTCGGTCTTGAAGTCGCTCATTTTTCGAAGCGGTGAGCTACCGATGTGGTGGTATACCGGTACCCCGAATTCGCGGGCGATGTCGTAGATTCCATCGTACCGTTCATCGTCCATCGGCAATTCGTTGTGAACGAATGCGAGCTTTATACCCTTCATTCCGGGGTGCTTCAGAGAGCGTCGCAATTCAAGCAGCTCTGCCTCGGGGGCAGTATCGAAATTATGTACGTTAACGCCGGCCATTCCAAAGAAGTACCAGAGTTCACCGTTCGGACCGCGGTTTCGCGTGTCGCTGAGCATCGATTCAATCGAAGCATTGTCGACCGTTCCCCAGGTTAGGGGTGCATAAACAGCCATCAGGCCGCACATGCTCAGGCCCGCGTTCAAACACTCTTGTTTCACACCAAAAAAGGGTGTGTAGGGCTTGAGCACAAGGTTGGCCATGGCCTCAAGGCTCCAGTCTTTGAAACCGCGCGGGAGCCAGTTTGGGAGCGTTTTGTAAAGGAATTCTTTTCCAAGTGGTCCCATAGTTTTTGCATCGCCAACGTGTTGATGGACGTCGATGACCTCGAGCTTTTCACCCTTGTAGCTGTGCTCTTTGAAAGCTGCCGATGAGGTCGCGGGAATTAAAAGTGAGGAACCAATGAGCGAAAGGAGAGTGGAGAAGTGGGCAGTGCGTGTCAGAAACATTGTCAAATGGCCTCCTTCTGAAGGGATGCGGGCGTGGTAGAGTAGAACGGATAGGTCGTCAATTGTTTCCTTGAGTGGACTCCGTTTGGTCTGGGATTGGGGCGCAAATGTTACTGAAAAAACAGAATTTTTCGATAGGGTTTGGTGTTTTTGGGGCTGCTCTTGGGCTGATTTCAGCAACCGCAGTGGCGCAGTCTCCTATCCCGCAAGAGAAGGCTGCTGAGAGTCAGCAGTCAATTCCGAGCACCGCTGCGCCTCTCGCTGATGATGCGGGCGATGTCGGCGATGCAGCTGAGGGCTCCGAGGACATCGACGATCGTTTTGCGACCGAGGGCTATGTAGGTGCGTATGTGGCTCTGCTGCAGCAGACTGTTCCCACAATCGGCTTCACAGCCTCCATGTACCTCGACGATGATTTTCGCTTTGGAGCAGATGTGTCGCGTGGCTCTTCGAAGCCGCTTTATGGAGAATTTGTCACCCAAGGAGCTTCCGTTTGGGGGGCTTGGGAACTGGGGAGTCGGTTCTGGTTGAAGGGTGGCATGGGCTATTCGAGCCTAGAAAAACCTACAACTCAAGAGCCGATTTCGGTGCTTTTGAAAGGCAAAGACAGCTCCGCGGAGAAGCAAGAAGACAAAAGCGACACGCTCGGCATTGATGTTTCGTTTGGTCAGCTGTGGTCGTTTCCAAAATACTCGGTGGCTGTCGATTACGCTGGATTTACAATTCCCATCCTGAGGTTGACCGGGCCCAAAATGCCCCTCTATTCGCTTCATGCTGCGCGCGTTGAATTTCTTTATAACCTTCAGTGATGACCTGATAAGCTAGGCTCACAGGAAATCGAGAAGATAGGTCATTTTTGCGGGGGTAGAGCGCGCTTCGTTTTTAACCTCGAATGCGATTGAATCGAAACTCGGTGGCCCTGGAGGCGGCGAAATGCGTGGGCGTCCATTTTCCGAAAAAGCCACGCCCTCTTTTGGGATTCCTAAGAAATTGTAATTCATTTTACCGTCACGATTTTCATCGTGCCAGAGCGCGATTGCGTATTTTCCAGGTGGAACTTGATCAATTTTGATGTCGAATGAACCGCCTACAGCTGTGAAACACTCGGCCAAAATTGCGCTGTCCGCGGAATCAGGAAAGCCGTTGGGAGAATTGAACAACGACAGGCACACATTGCCACGCACAGTTCGAATGCCGCTGACGGCAACAGTGAGCGTAATACCCTGTGGTGCTGCCGGAGGTGGAGGAGTGCCTACAACGGGGATAGGATTTTGTGGATTGTTTGGAGGAGTAGTGCCTGTGTTGGGCGTCTCGCTTCCATTGTTGCCATCAATCGAACCAGGAACTCCCGGTTGGGGTGTTTCAGGTGAATTGGCTTCGGGGTTTTTGGGCTTCAGGGAAACTGGGATGTTTGGATCTTTACCGACCTCATCGCCCTGAGCATCACCACACCCGGATATGAGGGAAGTGACTGATGTGAGAATCAAAAAAGCGATCGTGCGAAAGGACTGAATCTGCATTTCGATGCTCCCGAGAGAGTGGCGGACGTGATGTCGACAGCTCTGATCATTGCGGCAACATAGCAGCGAATCAGCAAACTACAAACAAAAAGCCGGCATAGTCGCCGACTTTTTGCAAATAACAGGAAATTCGGGAACTAGATAGTGAGAAGTTCTCGAAGAGATGAATTGGGGGCTGAGCATTCCAACGAATTGGTCTCAGCCCGCTCAACTCTCAGTAGTCGTAGCGGATGCGCAGACCAATGGCCTGCTCAAACTTGGCAGACTTGTTGTCTGAGCCCAAGAGTGTAGAGCGCGCTCCGAAGGCATCGCCGTTGGCATTATCAACCCAAGCCTGTGAGCGGTTGGAGTTGTAGTACGTGTACGATGGGATGAAGCTCAGCTTTTCGTCGACCATATATTGGCCTGCGAGAGTGTAAGCAGCTTCTGTTGCGCTATCAACGCTCTTCTTATCGCTCGATGAGAAGTCGGTGAGGCTCGACTCCGCTGCCTTCAGTGTACGGAAATTAAGCTCGCTCAAAACAGAGAATTCCTTTGGCAGGAGGTCATACTTTCCTGCAACCAAATAGGTTGTTGCAACGTTCTTACCCGCGCTACCATCGGCCTTGACAGTTGCGTAGGAATCGTGAGCCACACCAGCCTTGAACTTCATGTCCTCCATCTTGTGCTCAGCAAGAAGGTGAATGAAAAGGTCGTATGAGGGTTTGGATTCATCTTTCACGCCAAGCCACTTGCCCTGTGTGCCTACGCCGATCTGAACGGGTGTTTTGTCGATCTTAAAATCAGTGGTGACTTTGTGATACCAGGTGGTATCAGCATATTCTTTATCAGATTTCTTGTCGTTCAGATCCGAGAAGCTCGCGTCATCGAGCAAGCCCAAACGTGCAAGGTGATAGGTGACCTTCAGGTCGCTCCAGCCAGTGTCATACACCGCACGGTAACCTTCGATCCGATTCATGTGACCGGTAAAGGCAACAGCCTGAGCAACATTGGAGCCTTTGGTTTTGTCGGTCATGCCGTAAAGGGCAGATTCAATTTCACGCACATATCCGAGCTCGAGACCATCGACACCAGGAACCTTGAAGAGCAGCTGGTAGTACTTCAACACATCGGTGTTGATTGTGGTGCGTTTACTTGTTTCGTTGATGCCGTACTTCTTAACGTTTTCGAGCTCGTGCAGGCGGAGCTCTACCATTGCGCTGCTGTATTGACCAAGGTCGCGTTCAAACTTCAGGCGGAAGGAATCGAGCTTGGGTGTTTTGTAGTTTTTGTTAGCTTGGTTCAGGTTCTTATAGAATGGATCAAGCTGAACGCGCATCGAGACTTTCGTGGACGCAGAGCTCGAAGCTGCAGCGGGCGCGCTTGCAGGTGCTGGAGTGGCCGCAGGTGCTGCTGCCGGTGCTGGACTGTTTGCGGTTGCAAATGCGGAAACCAAAGAAAATAAAGAAACAGAAACGATATGTTTCACGACGCCTCCTTAAGACGGTTTGTGGCAAAGCCACCAAAAGTACACAGTCATTTTTAAAAATTTGCAAGTGCACTCCGGGGAGTTCGCATAGTTTTCGCGAAAGAGTCACAGAATTGTTCCAGTGTGCTTGTCCATGAATCATTTTCTCTGAAAGATTTTCTTTGCGATTCTTTTTTCCCGTGGGCACGGAGATTTTTCGGTGCGCGTCATTTCTTTTTCACTAGCGTTGCTGTGTTGTTCTCTGTGTCCTGTCGCAGCAGGCGCGTTTGTTTTGTTGCAGGATGAATTTTTCCCGCGTGCCGATTTCAGTGAGCGCGCTCTCGTGCGCGAGTCCACATACTTAAGAGCACAGATGCTCTCTGGGGCTGGCCAAGACAGGGTTGAAGCACTCGTCAATCAGCAGACCGAGACCAGGATTTTTGCTGCTCTCGGACTTGCAGTACAGAGCGGATTTGGTGTGACTGAAAAGTTGCGTGTTGATTTACGTGCACAGGCCCTGCGTTCTGTGGCCCAGACGGAAGTGAACGGCAGCGTCGACTGGAAGAAGAACGAGGTGCGGTCAGAACTTCTGACCTCTGGATTGGTGCGTTTTCTTCTCAGCGAAGGGCTTCGTATTGGTGCGGGGGCTCATTGGGTTTTGCGTCCGGCAGCCGAAGAAGATTTCGTCTTTGCAGGTGAAACTGGAAAGACGAGTTTTGCCGCCTTTAATATGCTTGCTCCTGAATATGTGCTGAGCAAGGAGAGCGGGGCAGCTTGGTCTGTGGGCATTGCATGGCGTCCGGAAGTGAGCCGAAAGCGTTCCTTTGTGCGGGTGGCGGCAGCCGAGGAATCCTCGATCGAAGAGGATGTAGAACTCGATGAACTCTGGTCTGCGGGGATTCAGGCACAAATCCAGAGCGGACGTCAGTTGAATTTGGATTTTGTTCTTACCGGAATTGGCGACGAGCAGAAACGCGACACAAGCACACCTGCTTCAGCCAACAGCAATGCAAGTGCAAGGCGTCGGTACGGTATCTCCGGAGTTCTTGGTTTGGGCGAATGGAGTGGGCACAACCTGGCCTTGGGTGTGGGTTATCAGTCGGTGGGGTACACCGAGCAGGGACAGGTTTCGCCGCAGAATATTCCTCTGTGGACTTTGCTTTTACGCGATGAACTCAAGTGGAACGATCTTAATGCTCGGTTCGATGCCTTGCTTGGCCTCGGGCGCGACAAACAGAGCCTTCCGGATCTGAATGCCGACTATCGACGCATCCAGGCCTCACTTCAGGCCGGAATCGTTTTTTAAGGAGATGGTTATGAACAACTTCAAATCTCCAGAACAATTTTTTGGGCGCATGCACGCTTGCGCAGGCGCTGCTGTGGGGGCTTTGATCGCCACAGTCCTTTTATCAGCATGTCGCTTCAAAAGTTCTGTACTCGAAGCTGACAACGACACTGCTCTCGATGTGATTCCCTTCTCCAAGGCAGGTGGTGAAAATACGTCCACGCTGGCATCAGTTCATGCCTCCACGATGCAATCTTCTCCCGCAGCAGTGAGACCCGATCCGGATCTCTATGCTCGGCGGTTGTTGAAGCAATTCCGCAAAGACGGCAACACGCTTGCGCGTCAGCTCGGACGTGTCGAGCAATACCGGCTCATGTTGGGAGGTGCGAGTGAGGATTTTCGCACGGTGCCTCAAGATGCATACGATGCCACCTCGCTTCTGACGCTTCAGAAGGTTGCTCAGGAGGTTTGTGTTGCTCTCATTACTCCCACAACCTGGGAGCACCCTGGTTGGTCGACGATTTTACCGGAGCCCTATTCGAATGTGCAGGGCAATGTGAAATTCCTCATGAGCCGCATGCTCGGTTTCGCAGAGTCTTCTCTCAATTCCATCGCCGTGACCGAGCTTGTTGATATGGTGAACGCGTTTCCAGAAAAGGGTGTCATCACCGCAAAGAGTTACCTGCCTGCTTGCACGGCCATGGCCATGGATGCGGAGGCACTGCTGCTGTGAAGGGAGTTCTTTTTTCCATCCTGCTCGTTGTTGCAAGTCTTCTCTGCGGATCCAAAACCGCCGAGGCCGCTTCCGCGCGCACAATCCGCCGTGCGGCACAACTTTTGGGTGCACGCATGCCAAGTGAGGCTGAAATCAAGGCGACACTTGGCAACCAAAACGCATACAAGGGTTATGTACGCTCCTTGATTTCCAGTGATGGTTTCTATGAAGCGATGTTGCGCTATCACGAGCGCCAGTTCGGAGTCGGGCTGCCACAGGAATATCTTGATGAGTTGATGCGCGACGATCTTGATGGCACTTCACAGAAACTTGCCACACTGACCTGCAACCGCCTTCCGAGCAATCGACTTTCGTGTGGTTGGAAGAACGTTGACAAACGCACAGTGTCGACCTGCAAAGCGGCAGAGCAGCAGCCCGTGGCACCATTTTGGAAACAAGGGCTCGTACTTTGGGTGTGTCCGAGCGTGACCTACGCCTGTGGAGCAGATTTAAGTAAATGTGCGGTTGAGTTTCCCAACTCCAACGAGGCACGGCATTCCGAACTCGGAACAACTGATGTTTTCGATTCTAAGCGCAGCGTGCTCAAAAGCCTGAGTCGCCAGGCCGCGGGTATTGCTACAGCTGTGGCTGTGGAAAATTATCCATATACCAAAATTCTCGCCCCAGGCCTCACCGCTGTCGACGGTATTCTTGCTGTCTTTCTTCAGCAGAGTTTTCAATTCGACGTCGAGAAACTTCATCCGAATGAATCTTTGTTGCGTCAGCTTAAGGCGATTCCGGCGAGCCAATCCAGATTTTCTCTTGTTTACACGGGCAATACTTATGAAACTGCAGGAGTGCTCACCACATTCGGATGGTTGCGGCGCTACGAGAAAAACCGCACACGTGCAAATCAACTTTATGAGAGACTGATGTGCCGAAAATTCACTTCCGAATTGCCCCGGGTCTTTCCTCAAGACCCTGGTAATCTGCGCACGACTCCCGGATGCAGTGGATGCCATGCCACGCTCGATCCGCTTGCGGATTTTTTCTCTGTGTGGGGTGAGGGCGGAGCTCTCTACACTCCCGTGGGTGCGAGCAAGCAAACAACTTTTATTGGCAAAGGGGGAAGCAGCCTTGCAGACCTCTCCAATATTATTGTGGGCGATGAGGCCTTTGCTGCGTGCACAGTGAATCATGCGTTTGAATGGTTGATGGGAAGAAAGTTCAGGCAGGCTGAGTCCTCTTTGCGGCAAACACTCACCGATTATTTTATTGGCACAAATTATAGCTTTAAGGAGCTCATGTATGCGATTGCCACGCATCCTGGCTTCACTGTAGATACTCGATCGGATGCCAACATCACCGATCCACTTGAGCAGCCTGCCATCGGCAAAGTTCCCGAACCCACTTTGCCGCCGTGCAGTACCACAATCAATTACAACACCGACATCGCGCCGCTGATTTCACAGTGCACTTCGTGCCACAACAGCGGTTCGCCGCGGCAAGCTCTGGAAACCTCAGCTCAGTGGAAAACCTGGGGAAGCCAGGCTGTTTCTATGATGAGCGTGGGACAAATGCCACCTGGTTTGCAGGGTGCTCCGGTTGCAGGAAATGTTTATAATCTGAAGGAAGCTGTGCGCTGTTGGTTGCAACAGAATCCATGAACGTGAGGTTGCTTGAGCGTGTGTAGAGATGAGCATCGTCGGGATTTTCTTCAAGCAGGCATAAGCCTGAGTGCAACCTTCATGCTTTCGCGCCTGTTGGGGAATTCTCAGGCTTGGGCTCAAAGCACTTCGGAAGATTTTCCGGTGCGGCGCAAGCTCGTGTGGATCCATATGTCGGGGGGATGGGATATCCTTGAGACAGTTGATCCCAAACAGCAATCCACCTCAAAGTTGGATGTGACCTACGATTTCAGCCAGGCACAGCCTCTCACGGGTGCAACTCAGGATATTCGGCTCGGACGGTGGTGGAAGAAGACGGCTCGCTATGGGGCAGATCTTCTTTTGGTGCGTGGTTTGGCGATGGGGACGACTTCTCACGATGCAGGGAGTGTCTACGCAGACACGGGCGTTCTCTCCAATAGCGGCAACGTAAACGCAGCCAGTATTCCAGCAATCGTAGCTTCGCAAAGCGGAGCAACAATTCCACTCATCCAACTCGGTGGTGCTGCAACTCCCAAAACCGATAGGGGCTTGCTCAAGCCTGTTTCGATCGTGCGTGCCACCGACTTGAGCTTGTATCAAGGGCTGTTTCCTAAAGATAGCGCTGCCCAGGATGCCAGCACACGCATTTTAGAATATTCGCGTCGCTCGATTCTGCGTTTGCAGGCATCTTCAGGTAGCAATGATCGCCTCATTGCAGTTGAGGCTGCGCGCAGCAAAATCCAAGGACAAATCGATGCGGGTGTGGGTTCAAAGTTGAGCTTAACCGATGCCGATCGTTCTCCCTTTTTGGCCGCTCTCGATGCCGAAACCATGGGCAATGTTCGCGGACAGGTCGACAGCTTTGCCTTGGCTGTAAAGCTTCTCAAAAATGATTTGGTCAGCTGTATTAATATGGGTGTCGGTGGATTCGACACGCACTCGAATCAAGAGCGTGCTCTCATGCCGGTATTGACCAACTTTGATTCCTTGTTTTCGGCTTTCATCGCACAATTGAAGGCGGAGGGTCTGCTCAACCAGACTCTCGTTGTTTTGTACTCCGATTTTGGGCGTACGCCAAAAGTGAACAGCATGTCTGGCCGCGATCATTGGCCCGTGGGTGGAGCATTGATGGCCGGAGGGGGGCTGGCAGGTGGGCGCGCTGTGGGCGCGACTGATGCAGACTTGCTCGCAAAGAATGTTGATCCCAACACGGGGCTCGAGTCGAGCTCCGGAATTCAATTGAGCCCCATTCATTTGGGCGGAAGTGTCATCGAGCTGACCCTCGGTGCAGGATATTTGGGCAAGCGCCCCTACCTCGAATCCATTCCTGCACTGACGCGCTTGAAGACTTGAAGTGAGGATAAAAAGACATGTGGTTTCCGGTCGATTTTCCGATGCCCAACGAGCACTTTGTGCAGCGCACCCTCACGCCTCAGGCCACAGCTCCACAGACCCAAGGCATGCAGATTCCTTTTGCCTGGAGGAGCCAGGATTACAATGCTGCGGCTGATCTCACCCTCAATGCTCAACCTTTCAGAGCATCTACACTAGCGCGCGTGCAGAAACGAAATCTGGGTTTTGCATTTTCTCCTTCTTCTGGATTGTGGTTTTCTGGTCTCTTCAACGAAGAGGTTGCAGCGGTGCGCAACAGCCGCGAATCGAATAGCGATCGAGGCACTCTCAACGAGGAGTTTCAGTTGCGCGAAGGCGTGGCGCGGGTGGGGCTTGATCTGCTGAGCAACATCAAACTGGGGATTGGCATTCGCACACAATCGGTGCGCGGTGATGTTGTAGGAAGCTTTTCTGTAGGCTCACAGAATCGTGTCGTGTATTCAGGTCATCGCTTTGGTGTTGTCGGTGCGGTACTTGTGAACCTTGCGCCTGTGCAGGTTGCACTGCGGCACGAGACACCCGCTACAGGGAAAGTCGATATTCAGGGTGAGAGCAAAATCAACTCAACAGTGGGATACACCGGTGGAGCGTTGAATTTTACGTTAAACGCCGAGACATCCCTGCTCGCGGAGTATGGGTACTACACCGCATCTCGAAATGAGTTGGCCGCCCCGGTGCCGTTGGCGAATTCCACAAGCTCGCAAACTATTCTTCCATTGGGAACGGCAATCGAGGCTCGCGTGGTGCCCTTAAGCCTGATTGGAGCGGGAATTTCACACAAGATGGGGTCGGTTGTCACACTCCAATTCGATGTTGCACAGGGAACAGTTTATGCGAGCAGTGATCCCGAGCTGCTTGTTCCGAGCTCTGTACCAGACGATCAAAAACAAAAAGTGAACGCGTTTCGGTTAGGACTTGAAGTGGAGAAGGGCGATTGGGAGAGCCAGATTTTCGCAGACTACGGACAATCGAAAGTTTCATATCGCGTCGACAACAACAACAAGGTGTCGCGTTCGCACTCATACTGGGGCATAGGTTTGCGCGCTGGTGTTGAGCTCTGAATGTGAACCGCGCAGGTAGGCTTCGAGAACTTGCTCACGGGCTCCAAACATCCTCACACTGCCTGCCTCCATCCACAGCACCCAATCGCATGCGCGCAAAGTGGTGAGCCTGTGAGCCACAATCACTCGCGTTTTGCTGCGCAGCAGCTCGGCAACAGCCCACTCGAGTTTTTCTTCTGAGGCAGGATCTACAGCACTGGTAGCCTCATCCATCACAATCAGCGGTGCATCCTGAAGCACAGCTCGCGCGAGGCAAATCAGCTGGCGCTGACCGGCCGAAAAGTTTGCGCCACGCTCATGAACGGGCTGGTTCAATCCACCTTCGCGTGCCAACAGTGCAGCAAGCCCAACACGTTCGAGTGTTGCAATGAGCTCCGGGTCGTGATCGCTGCGCAAGCTTAGGTTTTCCCGCAGTGTGCCGCGAAAAAGTGTTGGCTCTTGCGGGATATAGGCAAGCTGTGAGCGCAGCTGTTCGGCCGTGCAGCTGTTGTCTCCAGTGGATACACCACAGATATGGATGCTTCCCTCTTCCAGTGGATACAGTGCGAACAATGCCTGAATGAGAGAGCTTTTTCCGCTTCCCGTGCGCCCAACAATTCCCAGACTCTGGCCTGCTGGCAATACGAAACTCACTGAATTTAGGACACGCGGTTTTTCTGGGTGGTACCGGAGTGAAACATTGTGAACCTCGATTCCTCGGCTCAGCTCCGGAACGCATGGATGAGCGTTCTTGGTAGCCATGCGGTGGTCTGTGTTGATGAGGCGTGGCATGGGTAAAACACTTGCTGGTTCTATTGGCCGCCGTAAATAATCATCGAGACGCTCGGCACCGGTGAGGGCTTCCTCAAGCTGCAGCACATATTCAAAGTATTGCTGCAGGGTCGTAGAAAGAAGCCAGATTTGAGTGAGCACGACAATGACCTGTCCCAGGCTAATCCATTGTGAATTCTTGAACCAAAGCCCGAGCGCTCCGAAAACGAAAAGTGCAGCAGCAGTGGCAAAGCTCATCTGCAGCGAGAATTGGGCTGTCTTGCGCTGCTGTGAAATGCGCTCACGCTGCAGGTTCCAATTGAGAGAGTTGAAACGATTTGTGAAGAGCTTTTGCCGACCGTATATTTTAACGGTACGTGATCCCTGCGCTGTTTCTGCGAAGTGTGCAATTGCTGGGCCACGTGCGGCAGAAACACTGCGTCGGGCGGTGCGAATAGCCATGCGGTTGTGCAGATAAATGATGGCATAAACCCCTCCCACAATAAGCGCTGCAGGCAGTCCTAGGGTTCCTGTGGCGGCCATGAAGAGCAGACACAGAACTGCGTCGAAACTCAGGCTGATGAATTCGCCCATGGGGCCGCCGGTCATGCGCAAGACACTTTCAAAGTCGCTGGAAAAGCGAGTCAGCGCGCGCCCGACCGGTGTGCGGTCGAAGAACGTCATTGGAAATCGCGAGACTCGGACAATCACTTCGTCGTGAAGGACACCGGCAGCACGCGTGCCTAATCGAGCAATGGCAACGCGAAAAACTAAATTCAAAACGAGTGCGATGGCCACCATCACCACAAGCAGCGTGGCGAAATCAGAGGCGGTCCATCCAACAAAAAACGATGTGTTCGTGGTGCAGTTTGCACCGCTGCATTGATTGTCGACCCACCAGCCGACGACATTGGCGGAACCCACGAGGCAGGCACGTGCAACGATACCCACCATCAGAGTGATAAAGGTGGCTGTTCGCCATGGGCCATATGCTTCCCAAAGGCTCTGCCACACCTGCGACTCAAACCGGCCTTTGAATTGAACCTCAGCCTCGTGGAAATGACTCTTTGGTGGAAGAGAGGCGTTCGCACTCATGTCCTCTCCTTCACAGTGAGCTTGCCGTGCTCAAGCGTCCAGATCTGATCGCAGAAGGGCAAAACCGATAGGCGATGTGTAACGAGAAGGCGTGTCTTGGTGCGCCAGTGTCCCAAAATGAGATTGTTGACCAGAGATTTTTCTGTGGCCATATCCACTGCGCTCAGGCAGTCGTCGAGCAGCAGAATATCGCGTCCCAGACCCATGGCACGCGCAAGGCTCAGGCGTTGACGTTGTCCGCCGCTCAGGTTTACACCCCGCTCGCCGATCTCGGTGTTTAGGCCATCGCTCATGGTGGCCAGATCTTGAGAGAACGCACTTAAATGCAATTGCGTGAGTGTGCGAGGGTCGTTGTCGGCTGGGAGTTCATAGGCAAAGCCCACATTGTCGCGGATATTAGCGCTCATCACAAAACCATCCTGAGGCACAAATCCGAAGAAGGCGCGCAGCTGCGGCAGAGGCAGCTGCAAGGCATCCTGGCCGAAAATTTCATAGCGCTCGAATTCGCATGGAATTTCTCGCAGCAGTGCATGAAGAAGAATGGTTTTTCCCGCACCCACGGGCCCCACGATGGCCACACATTTTCCAGCCTCGATATCGAAATCGATACTTTCCAGGAGCACCTGACCATTCTGGACAACCTTTAGCCCACGGACACGCAAGGCAATGCCCTTGTGAGTCGCAACAATTGGAGCAGAGGCTTCTTCGGTTTCCGGTTCACGCTGCAGGCTCAAATAGCTCTCGAGTCGTTTTGCCGAGGCTAGGGCATCGAGGCCGCTCACAAGTGTCCAGGGGATACTGCGCAGCGGGCGCACCATGAAAACTCCACAGAGCCACAGCGCCGCCACCAGGCTTCCGGGGCTGACGTCGGGTCGAGTGGCCGCGTAGGAAAGCGCAACGGCGTTCAAAATGTAGGGAGCAACTTGCATTAGGCCATTCATTCCAGACCCATTGCTGACCTGACGCAGGCGGGCATCGGTTTCGGAGGAGCGTGCAGAAAAAATGCGTTCCTCGAAGTTTCCAATCCAGCCGAGCATCCTCACTGCGCGCATGTTTTGCAGCCACTCATTGATGATGGCAACTCTCGCTGCGGTGGCTGTTTTGGAGCGGCGAAACAGGCGGGCCTGCCGGCGTGCGAGAAAAAGGCAGATGAACAGGTTCATGCCTGCAGCGATAAGCAAAGGGGTTGCCGGCAGATCGTGCATGAACTGGAGAGCGAATGGGAAAGCCAGGATAGGCACCCCCGCAAGCGCGATCAGAGGCAGTACTTCTTCAAAGAGCGAGCACACGGCACTCACATCCTGCGCATACAAGCTAACCGTTTCACCAACAGTCATCCGGAAGCGCGATTCTCCGCGCAAGGCGAGAGTTTGCTCGTAAACGCGCTGTGCTAAAACCCGGTGAGCTAGCGCACTCTCGCGCACAAATAGGTATTTGCAGAGGGCTTGGAAAGCCTGGGCGATGAGCAAGCCACAGGCCGCAGCCGCAAGCCAGAGGAGAAGTTCATTTGTGTTCGAGGAGGCTGTTGATTGAAGCATGTCGACGAAGTGCTTTTGGGCAAAAACTCCGCCGAGTGCAGCCGCGGTTCCGAGCACCCCTAAAAAAAATATTCCTGTACGCACTCCCAGCCGTTCGGCCAGAAGTGTTGCGATGAGATGCATGTGCTCTCGGCTCCTCACCGGCCCCATGCTCCGCCAACGGGGAGGGGCAGATAGCTCTTCATTGGATTTCCAAGTTATCCGATTCCTTATCCTTTCTTTCGCGTATTGGAAATGGAGGGGAGGGGTCGGCCCCTAAATTGACCTCGATCGTGCCCGGTGGTAGCAAACCCGTCTGTTTTTCAAGCACAATAACTGAATTTTCTGGGGCAAAAGCGTGCAGCATAGTGGCAGTCATGGGCAATTGGGGATCGTTGTCCCCCACACGCACTGGGATCGCGCCTGGTACATGCCCTTCCAGGCTTATCGTCTGCGTTTGGTAGAGATGCTCGACGACCTTCTCAGCTGGCTCGAGGCAGGGGAATTCCCTCTGTTTGTGCTCGACGGCCAAACCGTTCTGCTGGAAGACGTTTTTGCAGTTCGGCCTGAGTTGCGCGAGCGGGTGGCAACACTTGTCCAAGCCGGAAAAATCAAGGTTGGGCCCTGGTACACCATGCCCGATCTTTTTTTGGCTCGGCCAGAATCTCTCGTGCGCAATCTACAACGCGGAATTGGCATGGCCGAGGAACTCGGTGCTGCATCGCGGGTGGGGTATGTACCTGATTCATTCGGCCACTTTGCGCAGTTGCCACAGCTGCTCAATGGTTTTGGAATTTATTCTTACCTTTTCATGCGGGGCATGCCCGAGTCGTTGCGTGATGCGCGTGGCGCTCTGTTCAAGTGGCGTGGGCCCGATCAGACCTCGCAGCTCACGGGTGTTTATCTCCGCGAAGGCTATTTTCCTCTCGGTGCGCTAGGACAGGAGAGTTTTCATGGTCGCTATGATGGCTTGAAGGCTGACCTTGCCTTGGCGCAGAAACGCTTGTCCGACACTCTCGCGCGGCTTTCGCCGGTGCAAAATAATCCGGTTTTTGTTCTCCCTGCAGGCGGCGATCACCTACCCGCACGCGCCGATCTCAAGCCGCTGGTCGATGCCCTCAATGCGCAGCAAAACACAATCGAGCTGCGCTTCGGAAGCTTTGAAGATGCGCTTGCAGAACTTGTACCGCATTGTGCTGAGCTTCCTGAACATGAAGGCGACCTTCTCGGCCAGGCCGATCATCCGCTCTTGCGCAATGTGCTTTCCTCGCGCATTGATCTGAAAATTTTGAATCACCGAGCACAGAGTCTTTTGCTGGGAGTTGTAGAACCGCTGTTGGCGTGGTCGCAGCTACACGGATTGCCGCGGGTGCATGAGAACCTACTTCAGGCTGCTTGGGACGCGCTGCTCAAAAACCACGCGCACGATGATATCTGCGGCTGTAGTGTAGACGATGTCCATGTCGACAACGTTCAGCGCTATCATGAGGTCATTGCACTTGGTCGGGAAATCATCACACGCCAGCTCGAACACGCCGTGCAAAGACTTTGGGGCTCGCCCACACATTCTCGGTTGGCACGAGTTGTTGTTTTCAATCCACATCCTTGGGCGCACACTGCGCCCGTGCAAGCACGCGTTCTTTTGCCCGACGATGGTGGTGAATTTTCACCCGAGTCGCCGGCCCGTGCTGTGACTGTGCGCGATGCTTATGGCAAAACCATCAGCTCGCGCATTTTGGCAACACACTGCAAAGACATCCGCAACAACTATCTGGAAACCACATGGGGTCGCTCCTACACGGTCGCTTTTGAGGCAGAGCTTCCGCCATTGGGATTGTGCGTCTTCACAATTGAAGAAAGCGCGCAGGAACTTGATGCGGCCTCTCTTGTTTCTCTTTCTGAAACAAAAAATCATCTAGAGGATTTCGCCCTGACTCACCTTCCAGCGGAGCTGCGTGAAGGGGTCAGTTTCGAACTCGATGCCGATCTGGGGGATGGTTACTCTTTTGGACCATGTCCAGAATTGCCGACCCAAAAGGCGCGCCTCACTTCGGCACAGCGCGATCTTTTGCAGCCAGATGTGTTGCATTTGTTCTATGAGATTTCTGGATATGAATGCGTTCGACGCGATGAGCTGAAGTCCAAACCCCTCAACGAGTGTCTTGGCTCAGTGCGCACCATGCCCCTGCGGGTGATCGCGCGACGCAGAAATACGAGCTCATCTACAACATGGGAACTCGCACTCGATTACAACAACATCTTCGCCGACAGCCGCCTGCGGGTTGTGTTCCCGGCCATTCAGGGTGTGAGTGCGGTGTGGGCCGATGCACAGGCGCGATGGGAACTTCATCCGGCGCAGGTTCAAGCGCATGAGATTTGGCCTGGCCCACTCGCCGAGCCTCGTTACCCGGGGGAGAAACCCTATCCGGTGCATCACACCAACGATGGGGTGGTTTGCACGAATAGCACCGGGCTGAGCTTCTGTGGCGGTGCTGGAGTGCATGAGTTTGAATGGGTCGAACGTGCGGGGCAAAAGGCAGTAGCCCTCACTTTGCATCGTGCCGTCGGTTTTCTCTCTGTGCGTGGTGGCCGCATTCGCTCGTGCCAGGCGGGTCCGCAGCGCCCCACGCCTGATGCACAACTTCTCAAGAAGATCGAACATACTTTGGTGTTTGGCATCCGGCGGGACACAGCGGTCGCAGAGGCATTCCGCACGCTCAAGGAAGTGCTTCAACCGGCCTGGATCCAAGAGTTGCCGGTTGTGCCTTCCACACAATCCACGCAGCCTGCAGCCAGCGCTACACTCTGCGATGTGAGCCACACTCCTTTGCAACTGATGGCATGCCGGAGTGTACCCCACAGCGAGGGTATTCTTTTGCGGCTCCTCAATCCTTCACCACACAGCGTGGATGTCTCCTTAAATCTTCACCCCAAGGTGGGCGAAGCTCAGCTTTTTGCTCTCGACGACCTCACCCCCATGCAAGCTCAATTTGAAAAAATCAGCGCAGGAATTTTGCGCACATCCTTCAAACCCTTTGAGATCAAAACTTGGAAGCTTTTCCCATGTTGAAAATCACTGGCACTTTTCTTGATGAAATCACCCACGACATTCCCCCGCAAAACTGGGGCAAGCGTGAATGGGCTGCAGATTTCGACGCCATGAAGGCGATCGGAATTGACACGGTCATTCTGATTCGCGCGGGATATCGCGAACGGTTGACCTTCGATTCTAAGGTCATCAACAAACACCGCCGTTGCTTGCCTGCCTATACCGATCTGGTCGATCTGTTTCTCACCGAAGCAGAGCGTTGTGGGATGACCTTCTGGTTCGGCACATATGATTCTGGCCAGTATTGGATTAATGGTGAATACAAAAAAGAAAGCGATCTCAATCGCGATTTCTGCTCCGAAGTCATGGATCGTTATGGTCACCGCAAAGCCTTTGGTGGATGGTACATCAGTCACGAGATCAACACTTTCGATGCCGGGATGATGAAGGTCTACGACGACCTCTCGGCGCACCTGCGTTCGTTGAAGAAAATTCCCATTCTGATGTCACCCTATGTTAAAGGCGTGAAGCAATTCGGAGCAGAGGCAATTTCGCTCGATCAACACGTGAAGGAATGGGGTTCAGTCTTCCGTGATCTTGAAGGCAAGGTCGACGTTGTGGCGTTCCAGGATGGCCAGATGTCGTTTCTCGATCTTCCCGACTATCTCAAGGTGAACCGCGACCTCGCCGTAAAGCATGGTTTGCAGTGCTGGAGCAATCTCGAGAGCTTCGACCGCGACATGCCCATTAAGTTCCCGCCCACCGACATCCGTAAGTTGCGCTACAAGGCAGAGCAGGCAGCTGAGGCAGGAGTCGACAAACTTATCACCTTTGAGTTTTCGCACTTCATGAGCCCGAATTCGATTTATCCGGCGGCACACCAGCTCTACAAGCGTTATCAGGAGTGGATCCGTGGAGAGGAACTTTGAGATGACACCCACACAACACACCATAACCGCACTCAGGCGTGAATTTGAAACCGAACTTTTCGAAAGGGTGATTCCTTTTTGGGAAAAACACTCGTGGGACAAGAAGAATGGCGGTTTCTGGAATTGCCTCGACCGCACCGGACAAATTTTCGATAACACTAAATATGGTTGGTTGCAGGGGCGTGAAACCTGGCTTTTCAGCAAGCTGTATCGCACTGTTGAGGCCAAGCCGTTATGGCTCGAGATGGCACGCAGTGGTGCTGAGTTTTTGAAGAATACCGCACTCACAAAAGATGACAGGCTCCCTTTTCGCATGACTGCTGAAGGCAAGCCCGTTTATATTCAACGCAAGATTTTCAGCGAATGCTTCTACATCATGGCGATGGCCGAATACAGCCGCGCGAGTGGCGATGAGAGTTATGCGCGCGAAGCAAAGCGTATGTTCGAAAAAGTGTGGGAGTGGGCATTCGACTGGAGCAAAGTGGGGCGCCCGAGCTACGAGGGTGAAACCCCATTGCAGTCGCTCGCGGTGCCAATGATTCTCATGAACCTCATTGAGGAACTCACTGATGGTCACGCTGAACCTTTTGGACGCGAGCTTGCAGATTGCCAAAAAGCTTTTCTCAAGCATGTGAAGGTTGCAGAAAAGCGCGTGTATGAATTTGTGCGCCCCGATGGTTCGCTTTGCATTGAACTTCCCGAAGGTCGCCAGCTCAATCCGGGCCATGCGATTGAAGCGGGCTGGTTCCTGCAGCACTGGGCACAGCGCCAGAACAACACCGAGCTTTCGCAACTTGCACAAAGTGTGGTGCGCTGGTCGCATGCTGAAGGTTGGGACAAGGAAAAAGGCGGACTCTTTTACTTCCTGGATGCTCAAGGCCATTCCCCCACTCAGCTCGAGTGGAACATGAAACTATGGTGGCCGCATTGCGAGGCCCTCTATGCGCACTTGCTCAATTTCAGTCTGACCCGCAGCACGGAAGATTGGAATCTGTTCACCCAAACCAAAGAGTACACATTCAATCATTTCCCCGATCGTACTTATGGTGAATGGTTCGGATACCTCGACCGCGATGGGCGGGTGAGCCAAACGTTCAAGGGTGGCCCTTATAAATGTGCGTTCCACGTTCCTCGAGCTCTGCTGCTGTGCTGGAACACGCTCAAAAAGATGGAGAGTGAAAAATGAACTGGTGGAGCGGGAACAATCTTCTCACGACTCTCGATTATGCCGTGATCCTGGTGTACCTGATCGGCATCATGATTCTGGGTTTGTGGCTCGAGCGCAAAGCTCGTGGCGGAATTGATGCATACTTTCTCGGGAACCGCGATTTGCCGTGGTGGGCTCTGGGGGCATCCGGCATGGCGTCGAACATGGACATCGCCGGCACCATGGTGATTGCTGCGCTCATTTATTCAATGGGCGTGAAGGGCTTCTTTATTGAGATTCGTGGTGGGATTGTTCTCATCATGGCCTTCTTCATGATCTTCATGGGCAAATGGACCCGCCGTGCACAGGTCATGACACTCGCCGAGTGGATGCGCTTGCGATTTGGTGATGGCAGGGAGGGGCGCACCGCGCGCCTCATCAGTGCCATCATGAATCTCGTTGTCTCGATTTGGATCATTAGCTACTTTGCCGTTGGCGGCGGCAAGTTCTTCGGTGAATTGATGGGTATCGATGACCGCATTGCATCAATTGCATTGATTCTCATCACCATGGTCTACACCGCTGCGAGCGGCTTCTATGGTGTGGTCTGGACTGACGTGGTGCAGGGTGGCCTTATTCTCGTAGCTGTTCTCTACGTGATTTATCTGGCGATGACTCAGGTTGAATTGCCACAGGAATTTATGGTTTCAGTGCCCAACGGCGCTGGCGGCTTTGAAGCAGTGCGCACCACCCTGAACGACTGGGCAACAATTCTTCCGCCCATGGAAATCAATCTTCCGGGCGAATACTCGCGTTACAATATCTTTGGGATCACCGTTTTCTTCTACCTTCTGAAAACCTGTATCGAAGGTTTTGCAGGCGCGGGTGGCTATACCAGTCAGCGTTATTGTGCAGCGAAATCCGATCGCGAAGCGGGCTTGCTTTCGTTGTTCTGGATCCTCTTGCTGTCGTTCCGTTGGCCGCTGGTCATGGGACTTGCCCTGTTGGGAATTCATTACGGGATGACCACCGGCAAGGTCATCGATCCGGAATTGGTTTTGCCCACGGTGATTGCCAACTACATGCCTTCAGGCATGAAGGGGCTCGTGATTGCCTGTTTCATGGCTGCTGCCATGTCGACCTTTACTGCCATTATCAACGCAGGGGCAGCGTATTGGGTGAAAGATATTTATGAAACCTTCATAAATCCCAAGGCCACTTCAAAAACCCTGATCTGGCATTCGCGAGCAGCGACAGTTGGTATTGTGATTCTCGGGCTCGCCTTCAGTTTCGACACCGTAAATATTAACGATATTTGGGGCTGGATTACGATGGCCTTCGGCACCGGCCTTTTTGTGCCGCTGTTGCTGCGCTGGTATTGGTGGCGATACAACGGCTATGGGTTCGCAACCGGGACAATTTTTGGAATGCTTGCGGCAGTGCTGATTCGCGTTCTCAAAATTGAAATGCCTGAGTACATGGGTTTTGTTCTCCCGAGCGCGATCTCCCTCTTTGGTGCGATTGTCGGAACACTGCTCACACCACCAACCCCACGTGAAACGCTCATCAATTTTGTGAAGGTCACTCGGCCGTTCGGATTTTGGGGTGATATCCACAAGGCTCTTCCAGAAGAAGAACAGAAAGCGATCCGAACCGAAACGAGGCGCGATCTTGCAGCCGTGTTTTTTGCTGTGCCGTGGCAGCTTGTGCTTTTTCTGCTGGGTATGGTTGTGGTTCTCAAAAAGTGGGACAGTGTTGCAGGGTTGTTGGCGCTTTTCGTGGTTTTGTCGGCTGGATTGTATTGGTTCTGGTTCAGGCATCTGGCAGAATCACCTGCAACACAGCTTAGCCCATCGCTCAATCCCTCTTCGGGGTCGGTGAAGTCTGGGGAGGCATTGCCGGAGTCCTGACCATGCGCGTTGATTCTGCTTCCCGTGGTTTCCTGTTGAGCCTTTTTTTGGCCGGCATGGTTGGAGTTTCCGCCACGGGTTGCACGCCCATTAAGTCTTGGTTCGCAGGCAAAACGAACACCCCTCAATCCACTCCAGCGAAAGCCACGGAGCAACCGAAGCCCCTTGTGAGCAATGCCTTTGCGTACGCGCGATTTGTGGCCTTGAATTTGGAGTCGTCGCCGAGCAAAGAGCTTCCACCGGCAGAGGTTGAACGGATTCTTCTGCAATCGTCGCTCAATTCAAAAATATCGCCGCAGGCCATGATTCAGATCCTGAGCACTCCGCACACGCCCTCCGCAGCGGCCGGCAAGAGCACGAGTCAGCTGCGTTTTGAGGAGTTTCAAGCTCAGCACAACAGCTGCGTTGCGCAGTTTCAGAGCCCCACTGAGTGTTGCAATGCATTAGCCTGGCCACTGGCCGTCTTGCCACAGCTCACCTCGATGGATGCCGAGCGGTTGCTGTCACTCCAGAGCGCTGCCCAAGGGCCTGCCCCAAAATTAGAAATCCTCAAGGCCTGGGGTTCGCAGGGCGCTGATGCTCAGCCGAATTCGGCTGACATTCCCATGCCGGGAGCACGCGCCTATCGTCTTGCAGGGCTCAAAGCCTGGCTCGGAGCCTGCCATGTGGTGCTCTCGGGTGCCCCGGCCAATTTAGGCGAGTTTACCCAATCTTTAGGGACTAGCCTAACCGACAAAACCCATTGGAGTAGGGTTTTGCATGCCCGCAGCCGCGCAAAACGGGGCCCGCGTCGGGTGTTTGCACGCCTAGACGGCCAAATTTCGATTGCAGAAACACTTGCGGCGGATTGTTCGGTCAAGGAAACGGAAGTGATTCGCCGCAGGCGTGATGGCACCCTCGATTACTGGGTCTACGATGCACAGGGGCGGCTGACCCCTGTGAGCCATTTTCCGGCTCCCGCCAATGATAAAGGCTTTGTCACGGTGGAAAAACTATCGCCCGACAGCTGCATGGGCTGCCATTACAGCTTCGATACCCGGCATTTCGATCAGCTTAGGGTCTCGGCCGAAGCACTGCGTTTGCCCCAAACCCTCGATCTTCCAGTGGTCTGTCTGCAGCCCGAGGATACACTCGCTGAGGATAATTGAATTCGGCCAAGCGGCCGAAAAAACGGCGATAAATTCTCTCGACAAAATAAGATTTGCGATTTAACCCGAGCACGTTCTCAATGAGGTGAAACGTGCGCGCTTTGAATGTAATGACCAAGGTTGTGATTCCGTTTTGCGCTTTTTTTGTTGCTTGTGCTCCTGCGTCCGGAGTTAGATCCGAGTCTGCAAAAATGAGCATCGAATCACGGAGTCAATCACAGATTCTTTCGAAGACTCCCAAAAAAACAGCCTGCGTCAGTTTTCAAGGCAATGGCGTTTATTTCGCATCGCATGTTGGTGCGCTCATTTCGCTTCTTGAAAACAACTACGAGCCTGTGTTTGCTACGGGCGGTTCAAGCGGTGCAATCCTTGCCAGCGTGTCGCGTGCACTTGTTGAGAACCCCTCGCTGCGTGGCGCCGACGGCAGCTTTGCACCGCAACATGCTGCATTTGTTCTTGCTTCAAGCTCGCCGGTGATAGAGTCGGTACTTTTTCTTCCGCGCTTCACTACTCCTCTCAGCCTACTCGATTCCTTCGACGTCTTCTTTTCCGGATCCGCGGTTGGAGTTCTCAGCGCCTCTCCCAAAGATGCCATGGTGCATGCGGAGTCGATTGTAGGACAATCCGCACTTGTCATTGATTTCTATCGTTCTGTTGATTTCACCCAGATCCTCTCAGAAAAAAATCTCTCAGAGCGTGAACGCAAGATTGCTGCCCTGTGGCGAACCTTCTCAGACGCGATCCGAGTCACTCCCAACGAGTTTGCTGATGCGGTTTTTGTGCCCCGTTCCCGTTTGCTTGCTGAAGGTCACACCCGCGGCGTCTTGATACAGGATCGATTTTTTCGCCTTTATCGCAGCAAACAAGACACGATGATCTCGAATTTCCGGACGCGCCAGGAGCAATGGAACGAACTGCTCGAAGGCAACTTCGAAGTTTTTGGGCTCAATAATCCAGAAAAGCGGCGCGCTATCTTCAAAAATATACTTGAGGCTGTGCGTGGAGTTGAGAGTTTCGATTCTCTACCGGCAACACTCTCTGGTGATTTTCTTCTTGCAGATCCCGATCGCGTTTATCGTGCCTTCGACGGATTCGATTCACGAACCGGGCGTCCCATTGAAATCCCTTCCAACGTGATCATCCACACCACAGCGCGTCGTGCGGTTCAAAAGCTCAATGAGTGGAAAGAGATTCCTGGTCTTGAGAGTTTGCATCAAGTTTACATGAGTAATGCCCAACAGTCTGCGCGCAATGCACGCGTGCTCCTCAAGCCTGAAAACAATCCTTTGCAACCGTCCGACAAAACCAAGCATCCTGTCATCCCTTCGGAAAGATTGGTTGTGAGTGCACTCGGCCTCGGTCCTGCACTTGCTGCTTCTACGGGAGAACCGACTGCATTTGTTCGTCTGCCCGTTGCTGTAGATGCCCCAACGCGCGAGCGCCTTTCATGGATTTCCAATCAGGAACAATTGATCGGTTCAGGCGGTTGGTTGGAGAAAGTTTCATTGGGTACATCCATGAAATTTAATGAATGTGCGCGGGAAAACGTGGATCTCTATTTTTACACCTCCGACGGAGAGGGTGTAAATCGCTTTGCAAAGATGGTTTTCCTTGGGCTCTTCCTCGATCAGCCCTTGCGCGGATTGTTGGCAAGGCAAATTGAAAATCCGAATATCAACCTTGCTTCATTGCTCTCGGGAGAGATTCCCACGAAGAGCCCGTTTGAGCCACCGGCTGATAAAAAGAAGGCATTTAATGGTGTGTTGGAGTCGGTTGATACCGTACTTTCAGAAACACGCGAAACCAAGGCTCGCATCGGCAATCTTCCTGTGAATTTTGCGTTTGCCGACCCATCAAAAATGGGTGGCACATCGTCGAAGGCGCTCAATGCGGTTTTTCGGTCGAATCGCCGCGCCATGATACTCGCTGCATACGAATTCACCCGCAAAATAGCCCTCGAGCGTGGTCTTGGGGCGGGCAACTTGCCACTGTGGAACAAGCGTTTTGATTCCGTGCTTGGTCAAAGCAATCCAAGCGACGTTTTGGCAGTTGTGTCTGACACCATGCCCCGGCTCTCGATCACTGAGGGATTTTCGAACTAGAAACTTTTGTTAGATTCGCTTCGCTTTCAAGGAGCTCTGCGTGTCCTTCGGCGAGCTTCATGAAGTGTTCAGCAGCCGCAACCAGCTCTCGAACCCTAAAAGGTTTTTGAAAGATAGCATCTGCACCTAGAGTGTGTGCATCCTCACGCGAAACGTCGTCATAGGCTGTCATGATGAAGAGGGCCGGCCGAACAGTTTTGCGGAATCCTGCAATTTGTTTGACAAGTGCTTGCCCGGGGAGCCCCGGCATACGGATGTCTGTCACCACAAGTTTCAATCTATTTGCATGTTTCTTCCACAGCTGTTCCCCCTTCATGCCATCGGTGGCGGTCAGAACTTCCCACCCCCTTTGTTCGAGGTGCCACACCAGCTCTTCAATGATCGAGTTTTCGTCATCCACCAGCAAAACCAATGGTCGGTTCGGCATCCGCTTCCACCTCCGGCTCTTCTTTTCCAACAAACGCTTAAATCGTCAAAAATTTCAGAGACCTTGACTTTTTTTTCGAGGGCTCGCGATATCCTGTTCAGCATCCAGAGCTTTTTCCCGATGCGTAGAGGCGAAAGAGAGACAGGAGGTTCGATTGGGCAGCAGTGAGGAGAAGCCGGCAAAACGAGAAGTCGTGCGGGCCACGCCACTGGCTTTGAGCCAGCAGTTCGGTGTGCCTGTTTATGATGTCCTCGCAGCAATCGAGAGTGCTCATCTTGAACCTTGTGAGGGTTTAGATGGAGCGCTCGAGTATGAAGTCAAGCCGGTCATGAGCTCTCTGCTCGAGAATAAACGCTTACAGCAAGGGGCGGAAAACCCTCACGTTCAGCGCCTTTTGCGCGAGTGTCTTGAGACCTATCAGGATGCGCTGCGCCGTATGATTCGAGAAGAGAACAAAACGGCCTACGAAATAAAGCAGATGACTGAGTCGCGATTTCTCGAAGTGTTGGGGCAGCTCAGCATTTCGCTTGGTCGCCTCGAAGCCTTTGTCGCGCAATCGTCGCGTGTGCTGAGCCAAATCGATGCAAGACTGGCAAGGCTTGCACAGGTTCCAGCGCAGCACATCGCTTCTGGGGAACAAAGCCCGCTGGTGTCAAGTCATTCGGAAATAGTCGAGGTCTCTAACGCTGCGAAAGCTCTTCAACAAGCTTTCGGCAATGCACGAGCACAAATACGTTCCCCTGTTTTATCCCAACTCACGCAGCAGGAACACTGGCTCGCGTTTGAAACGCACCTAACCCAGGTTTTGAGCGCAAACGGACACATTTCAGAATCGGCTCGCGCAGACTGGTTTGAAAAAGTTAAAGTGCTTTTGCACATGGGGAGTTTGGAGCTACGCCTCAATGGCCAACCGGCGCTTTCGGAAGTTCGGCCTGCACTTGTAAACGAATTTTCAGCACTGCTCGCGCGGATGCCGTCGGAGCAGGATGTGCTCCCTGCATTTGAAGCTTATTTCGGCTGGGTTCAGACAGAATTGCGCAATGGTTATCCTGCCATTCTTCTGTTTGTGCTGGTGGTTCTCAATCGGGGTGCACAGGTTTCCTGGTCAGGATTCTTAACGACATTCGTTAATGAAAGTTGATGGTAAGATGTGGAACTTCAGATGCATTGATGTTTCCAATCCAACCGGTCTGGTGGTGTGCAACGGGGTCGACTGGGCATCGGGTGTACTGCTCTATGCGCCTCGTCGGGAAGCGTTGTTTCTTGGGATGTGTCGTAAAAGCCTGGAACCAACGCAACGGGTTGTTTTCAATTTCAACCCCAGAGCTCAGCTTTTTCTGAGTTTGCAGACCGTGTTTTCTATTT
This sequence comes from Silvanigrellaceae bacterium, assembly GCA_044376695.1. Taxonomy (GTDB): domain Bacteria; phylum Bdellovibrionota_B; class Oligoflexia; order Silvanigrellales; family Silvanigrellaceae; genus RFOM01. Next base: position 12,032 of record JBILKM010000021.1, on the reverse strand, counting down.
CCGAGCGTCTGCTCGATTTGACACTCAACGAAAGCGATGATGCAAAGATAGGTGCATGGTTGAGTGGTGCTCCCGCTTCTATCGGTGGGCAAAATAACGCCGAAAACCTGCTTGTGGTTCTGCGAGCGGAGGTGATGTATCTGTTTGGCACTATGTGTGCGGTTGTTGCTCAGCACAATAAGCAAGATTATACGCGATTTTTTGATTATTTTTCTGCCGTCAACGGCCAACGCGATGAACTCCTGCCTGTCTTTGTTGAGACCGTTCTCGGTAAAGAGCTGCGCTCGATTTTTGAAAATCTGTGCGGCCAATATTACTTTCAGTCTTCCTCGCGGCAACAAAAGCGAAAGGAATGGCTGTTTCAGGCTGAGCGCGTGTTGGGAGAACTGTGTTCTTCTCCTTTTGATGCCCCATGGGATGCAAAGCAGACTGCTACAGTTCATTTTCACCCAGCGGCAGCGGAAGAATATTCTGGCGTTGCCAGTCAGGCACTGTTTTTGCCTGCGTGCAGTTCGAACTCTGAGGCAGATCCTTGTCCAAGCCTCGATGGTGTCGTTGCTTCGCTGCTCAACTCTGGCGTCAGACATTTTATTTATGTCAATTCTTTCGTGGAGCAATTGCGTTGGGTGGAAAGGCTTTCTGTTGCGCGGCAGCGTACCCGTATCGATGCGGTTCGCGACGATCCCCTGCGCAGCCAATCGTTCTTCGATGCCCGTTCGGGGCGCAGTGGTGTGTTGATTCTCACCGATTCTACGCTGAATGCGTTGGATCAGGTTCTACGCCAACATCCGCTCACAACCTTTTCTCTTTCAGTGCAGGAGAAAATCGAGACAGCTTTTGAGGTCAGAGCAATCCGCACTGCTGCGGGGATAGCTGTGAGTCCGCATTATGATCCCGTACAAGTGGCGCAGGCCCTGGTGAGTTCTACAAATCCGCAGCAGTTGTCCGAGTTGTTCGCTGCTCCCAAGGGTATTGAGCGTTTTCTGGAAAACCTGACGCTCTCCGCATCTGAGCTTGCTTCGAAAACTTAAGATGCAAGATTCTTGAGCATTATTGAATCTTCACATTTCGTTGCTTCTGGCAACGGAGCGCCTGATCATACTCTGACTCACCCGTCCTGCACCAATCCTTTTATCCTCACTCTGAACCGTTTGTATTTCGCAAAAGAACAGGTGAGGAGGGATTTTATGGGTTCGAAGCTTCGTTTGTTGGCCATGGCACTTCCTTGGGCGTGGGTCGCAACGTCGGCCGCCGCCTCCGACAATCAGGCAAGTGGTCAGTACCTGAAGTTCCGGGATGAGAAATCACTCGAACACTTTTTGAAAACAAACACACAGGCAGAGCGCATTCACCGCGGGCTTCTGTGGGTTGAGGTGAAGAACGATGCGGGGATCCTTTTTACTCAGCAACAGGCTGAGGGATTGGGTATTGTTCTTCAGGAGACAGGTCGTGTTAGTTACCGCATTCCGAAGCCCGAAAAAGCATTGAGCACCGCAAGTGAAACCCCCAACACAAAACTTTGGGGTATCAGCAAGGTCAATGCACCCGTGGCATGGAATATGACCAAAGGCTCGCGCGATGTGGTTGTGGCCGTTGTGGATACAGGAATTGATTTCGAGCACCCAGCATTGCGCGACAACATGTGGGTGAACTCTGTTGAGCTCAATGGCCGCGCGGGTATCGACGACGATGGCAATGGCTATGTTGACGATATCCATGGAGCAGATTTTATCGGTGGTGCACCGACACCCATGGACGATGAAGGGCATGGAAGCCACGTTGCTGGAACCATTGCAGGTAACATGCCCTCGGATTCTTTTTATGGTGTTGCACCTGGCGTTCGGCTGATGGCCATCAAGACACACAATAAAGATGGAGAGGGCAGCAAAACCTCTGTTGTGAAGGGAATTCTTTATGCGGCCGATATGGGCGCTCGGGTTCTCAATTGTTCATGGGGTGGGGCACCGGAAGCTGCCGAATATGACCAAATGCTTTTCGATGCCATCGAGTACGCAAACAAAAAAGGCTCATTATTGGTGGCTGCTGCGGGCAACGAATCCGACAACAACGATATCGACCCACGCTACCCGACCAATTACGATCTTCCGGGTATCATTTCGGTTGCCGCTTCCGACAAGCTCGACCGCAGAGCCTATTTTTCAAATTTCGGCGTAAAGACTGTAGACCTGGCTGCACCAGGTTTAGCTGTTTGGAGTGTTGAGGGCGGAAGCAGCAGCTTCACTTCGCTTTCAGGAACCAGCATGGCAGCTCCTCATGTTGCTGGCGCTGCTGCTTTGCTGGCCTCAACTCCTTCTGGTCAGAGCATGACAGCAGCTCAATTGCGCGAGACGCTGGTGGCCAACGTTGAGGCTATTTCCGAGTGGCGCAATCGCGTGATTTCGGGTGGTCGTCTCGACCTGCGCTTCCTGGGCAAAAAGTAAAACCGGCTTACGCCGGTTTTTGGAGATCTTTGAATCTTCGCGAATGCAATCAGGCTGTACCCTCGGGTGCAGCCTTTGCTTTTAGCGGCTGGTGCTGCTCTTGGTGCCGGCAGCCGCAGGTGTTTCGTCGAGTTTGTTGAGCGCTTCGAAGCCTGGGAGTTTGCTGAGGTCTGGAATCACAACAATTTCAACACGTCGATTTGCTGCGCGACCTTCTTTGGTGTCATTGCCGCGAGCAGGTTTGCTCTCACCATAGCTTGCTGCACTGATGCGCGCCTCTGGCATTCCTGCATCCACCATCTTTTTCAACACTGAGATAGCGCGCGCCGCTGCCAGCTCCCAGTTATTTGCAAATTTTCCACCGCTAATGGCTACGTTGTCGGTGTGCCCTTCAATCTGGAAGCTCTTGTCGGTGAGGGTCTGGAGGAGGCCAGCCACTTCTTGTACCGATTTCTGGCCTTCCGTTGTCAGGTTCGACGAACCGCTTTTGAACAGAAGGTCGGAATTGAGGGCCACAACCATGCGGCCATCGATGATACGCACGCGAAGGCGTCCGGAGTCGATCATCGATTTGAACTTGAGCAGAAGATCTTGGTACTCTGCAACACGCTTGTCTGTCTCTGCTTTGTTCTTCTCTAGCTCTGCAAGTGCGATGCGGAGCTTGTCGTTGTCGGTTTGAACCTGGGTCAGCGAGCTCTCGAGCATGGATTTGTCTTTGCTCACAGCTGAAACTGTCTGCTCAAGAGAGCTTGCTTTTTGTTCGAGAGTGGAGGCTTTCTTCTCCAAAGTGGTGGCCTTTTGCTCAAGCGAAGTCGCTTTTTGAGAAAGGTCAGAGGCCTTTGCCGATTCGCTCTTCAATGAAGTTTGAAGCTTATCCGCTTCTTCCGAGCGCTGGTTGAGCTTGCTCTCGGTTTCCTTCAGGCGAGATTCAAGTGCCTGGTACTTCGATTTGCTCACACAGGCATTGGAAAGCGCAAGTGCGGCAAGAAGCGTTGGTAAAGCAACGTAACGGGTCTTTTGCATCGTCGGACTCCCTTGTTAGAATTCACTCAGCAATTTTGGTGCGGACACCCCGCGATTGCAATGGAGCAAATCATGACAGCGGCAAACATCCTTCGTTCATCGGGCTTGGTTTTGGCGGGTTTGGCAGCGGGTTGGTGGCTGTGCTCGGCAACCCAAAATCGCACTGCAGCAGTGATGACCTTTAGCGAAGACGCTGCCGTCGTGCAGGTGAAAGGGCGAACCTACAGTTTCTCAGAGCTTCCCATTGAAATGAAACACCAGATTCACAGTGCTTATCTGCAGGCGCATGGTCAATTTCGAACCGTCGCAGAGGATTTTGCTGCCCGGGTGGTGGCTTCAGCCGGAAAAAATGTCGATGAATTCACGTGGGAGAAGGAATATGCGCAGAAGCCGAGTGAGGAAGACGTGCGCAAGGCGTATGAGAATGGCTTCAAGAATGTTGGTTCTCTGAGTGATGCGAAAGTACGCGCGGAAGTGGAGAGATCACTGCAGCGCAATCTGGTGATGAACAGGATCGCCAAGGAGCTCACCACGCTCGTTCAGAATAAAGAACTGACAGTGATGTGGAGTTTGCCGCTCGCACCCGCCGTTAAGTTCGACGCCGGCAGCTATCCCGTGGTGGAAGTGGGCGAACAGAGCGACACCAAGCCGCTCGAGGTACAGGTCGTTTTTAATTACGGGCAGTCGAATTCGGAGGGCGCGTTTTTTGCCATATCGCGGGCGGCTGATGTAGCGAAGCGGCGCATCCGTATCCGGTTGTTGAGTGAGTCAACAGGGCTTGCAAAGGAAGAGGCAGCGATAGCTCTGGTTAATTGCCTGGCTCAAGAGGCGGGTTTCAAACGTGAAGCTTGGCTTGTGCATGCGCGCCTCACACAGGAGCTTTATCGTTTGCCCAATGAGCAAAACGAGCTTCCCATGGCCCAGTATTTTCCCGGCGACCAGGAACTCGTGAAGCGTGTGGCCACCTGCAAACCTAAGCCTCTGGATGAGAAGATGTTGCTGGCGAACACAGCCGTGTGGAAGCCTCTGCGTAGCAATCCCTACCCGATGATTTTTGTCGATGGCCGGCGCATCTCCGACCAAGATCCGCGCGGTACCGAGGGTGTGCTGAGGGAGCTGTTGGGCGAGGGTGGGAGATGAGCTTTCAGAAGCTTATTTGAGGATAAAAATATTCAACTGTTTCGGCATAAATTCCACAATTCCGATGGTCTCAGCGCTACGCCCCAAGCCGGTTGCGCAATTGGTGTTGGGGAGAACCAGACTCTGCACCCAACCGTTGCTGCTGGATTTAGGTAAGAAGTGAGTGATGCGGCACTTGCCCGCCTGCGCATGCCGAGTGTAGCTCATCAGGTCGAATCCGCTCTGCAATGCTGATGTGCCTTCTGGCAATGTAAAATCGGTTGCGAAATTTTCGTTCGAGCCAGTCATCACGGAGCCATCGCCTCCCAAGCGGGTGAGGAATTCCGGATGCAGAAGAAACAGACCGGATTGAATGAGGTTCTCCTGCACTTTGAAACTTTTCACCTTGTCGAAACTTTTGTTTCCATTGCTTGAAGAAAAAAGGTCAAGTTGACTGCTCCTTTTCAGTAGGAGATAAGATTTCTCAATTCCTGATTCCTCGGACCAAACTGCTGCAACCAAAGGTGCAGAATCCGGATAGGGCTTCAACTCTGGATTGCCTTTCGAAAGACCAAGGAACAGAACATCAGACCAATTGAGGTAGCCATTCCTCCAGAACAACCCTCCCAGGTTGGTTGAAGGAAGACCCTGTTCCTCCGAGGCCAATGCAATTTGAAATTCATTTGCTTTGGGGTCGCTTGAAAACAGGGAGTTCAGCCCATGCACCGACATTGAGGCGCTGTTCTTTTGCATGGCGATGTATTGGCCTTGTGCAAAGTCCAATAAAAGCGCATTTCCCGAATTGTTCTTAAAGAGCATTCGACCTTCGCTATTGGAATTCAATTGGTTGAATATGCCGCGACTGGCATCCCAAGTCATCGAGTTCCAGATTTTCGCTGTGATGGCATTCCATAGCAGAATTTTTTGAGATGTTTGAATCACCAGGAGGTGGTGCGGAACCTCAAGTGATGCGTGTGCAGAGCGCGTTTTTGCTGTCAATGCCCAGGCCGGCCAGGAGCGCTGGCAAAGTTCTGCATCGAGGATTGCATCGTGCAAACGCTGTTTCTCAAAATCGTTCCGTACGAGCGAATACTCGCCATATTCACCTACAAAGGTGCGCATGTGACGCCTGTCTTTCTCTTTTCCGGAAGGAGTTGTAGCCTTGCAGACGCTGCCGCGGCACTCTTCGAGTGAAAATTTTCTTTCCTTAGGTTGACATTGCGTCCGGAGCCACACTCCCGGGTTATAGGAATTGTGGAACTGAACTCTGCGCAGCTGTAATGCCTTGGATGATTCCGGATCTACTATTTTCATGGAGGAGGGAGTTTCCGCCATCTTTAAGAAAATGGCTGAGCGGATGCTGTCCACCGGAATTCCAGCAGCGGTGAGTTTCGAGATCTCCATTGTAAGCGCAGGAGCAATGCTGTTGGCTTCAACATCTAGCAATGGTGCAAAAGCGAACATGGCCACCACAAACCGGAGCAGGCGGCTGTGCCGGGCAGTGCTTTGGGTTGTGGATCGGTTCAGTGCGCTCATGTCTCACCGTGCCTTTCAAGGTGCCGGAATGGGTTGAGTGAGATGGTAGAAGTAAAAGTTATCGTTGTCGCGAATCAAGAATACACCTCGCAATCCTGCATAGCCCTGTTCGTATTTGAGTTTGGCGTTACATGCTGTCAAGTTTTTTTCCGGTATTGAGGTTCCACCACACGTTCCGCCGTTGGTGAGCATGAACTCTGTACTGAAGGGGTGAACGACGAACCGTTCGGCTGCGGTTGTTGCAAGGTTAATGGTTGTATTGGTAGCTACATCATTTGTCTGCATGTTAATATCTCCGCTGCAACGTCGGGTTGTATCGCACACCGTCCACCCTGTTGTTGTAGCACCCTGCTGAGTTGTCGTTGTTAGGCGCACAGATACTGCAGCTCGCCGATACACAGTTGTTCCACTGTAGCTGACGTCTGGGGTGCCATCCGCTTCTGCGACCTCCGCCACTCCAAGATCTGCACCTGCGTTCGTGGCCGAATTCTGTCCAATCGTAATCTTGGTGTTGTCTGTTGCTGCGGTTCGGAGTGGCACCCGCAACGGTTGCGGAGCTGCCAGAACCACACGAGTGGGGTCTGCAACAGTGGGTGTCACGGTAAATTTCTTGGTTGTTTTGGCTTTGGCACCTTTTACAATAAATTGGGCAATGCTATTTGCTGCAATGTCTCCTGCCCCCCAACTCTTGCTCTCAAAAATAGGATCCGCCTCCACAGCCTGCGCTGTATAATTGTTCGCGATAGCAAGGGTCGGATTAACCAATGTCACCGGCAATGTGTTTTTGAATTGGCATAAAGAATAGGGTGTTGCCGAGGTCGTTGCTGTTTCCGCACGATTATCATCAATATATATCCATGGCGTACAATTCACCTCCGGTGGTGCCACGGTCAGGGGCGCAACAATATTATATTGAGTTCCGCCTCGCCTGTCGGCCGTTGCCGTCACGTCGCACTTGAGCGCGCCGTCGAGATACTTGTTGGCACTGGCTAAGATCTCAAATCCGTTGGCTGGTGTCGTATCGTAGGTTGGGCTTGTTTCGGCAGGTGCCGTGGCCGTGTAACTGCGTGTCAATCCAGTTGCGCACTTGTTGTTGTCCGCTGCATTTGCAATAGGGTTACCGACTTTATCGAATGCCCATGCGTAGAAAATCCCGCAAGCATCTCCACCTGCCAGAGCTCCCACGGCATTGGCACCACAGGTTAGTGCCACCGCACAGGTGCGAGAGGCATTGATGTCGTTGTCTGCAGGTACACAATTGAAAACAGGTTGAGTGTTGTCGCGGGTCAGCATAGTTCTGCTGATATTGCCCGCTGTGATAGTAATATTCTGTGCCTTCGATACACCACATTTGGTGAAAGTCAGAGTGTGCTGCTTGGCTTTATAGATCTTCAGGCTGGCGGTTGAAGGCTGTGTGTAGGTGATGGAGTCGGGGAATGCCCCTGGGTCGTTGCCGCTCACAGCCAAATCACAATTCGCAGCACCACTTCCGGGTTTGCTGGTTGTGTTTCCAAACTGATCTTTTGCATTCACGGTCACCGTTATACTGGTGTTTTTGTCGGTATAGCTGTTCACACTGAAGTTTGCGGGGAGGTCGGTGGTCAGGTCTGTTGCCAACCCGGGAACAACCTGTGGAACCTGAACATCAGCAGAAATTCCGCGCACAGTGACTCTGAATTTCCGCGCCGCAGTTTCGAGTCTCTTGAAATTCATGTTGGCAGAGGGGTAACACTCCCCACTCGCATTGAAAGAGCAATTGGTGATGCTGCTTGCAAAGACGTTCGAATTTGCGGCGAGCTGGGCATCTGCACCGAATGTGTTGTTGGCAAAGTCTACGTTGGTTAGGTTGATGGTTTGAGTTTGCGCATTGAGCCCGGGCATTGGCACCAAGGCACCGGCTTTGCGGCTCTTCAGAGCGACATCTGAAAGGGTGAGGTTGCTAAATCCTGCCAGAAGTTCCGTTCCGCCCACCACGTACACGCCGCTTGTTAGAGTTGCAGCTGGTGTTGTTGCCACTTCAAGGCTCGCAGGACCACCGAAAAGGCGTACATGGTTGCTTCCTGTGTCACATTTTACGAGTTCATCGATAGCTGGTGTAGTGTTGTCTGATATACGGGTAGCACTCCGGGCATCGCTATTTCCAGTCCATGCTTCCCAATTGCCCCCATGTACACGCCGTTGCCAAGCACATTTCTGGCCAGCAATGTCACCGGTAGCAGTTGCAGTCTTGTTGCCGTAGGTATCATACTTGTAAGCGTACAACGTGGGGCAGGTCACACCATTGTCATTATTCAACGTTGTACAAGCCACATCAACTGCACCTGCTTCATCGTTTGAGCGCCAGGCTGGAATGTCTGCAACAGTTGCTGCATCAGTTGTGCTAACAACGGTTTTATTTGCAGTGGCAGCTCCTACGGCAACGGTCGTCGTTGAATTGAAGGTACAGCCATTGCCACTGAATTGGAGCTGATGGTTGCCAGCGGCATACAAGGTCACTTTGGCAGTGGCTACGTTATTAGCGATCGTAGGTTGGGTAAGTGCTGGTGCAAGAGCGGTGTTTCCAGGGCCAGTGAGTGAACTGAGTCCGCCCGCCATGTTGATGGACGTGCAGCCCGACCAACTTGGATTTTCCTGCGCATCGAAACCTTTCAATTCGAGATCAAATTGTGTGCCTGCAACTTGTGTTCCAACCGGGGTCGCAGTCACAATTGTAGTCGCACCAGCGTTCACCACCATCGAAATGTTGTTCGAAGTCACGCCGCGCACCTTCACTGCAACATCGTTCATACCCGCAGCACCTGCGCGTGTCAGGCTCAGCTTGAGTGCAGCATTGGCCTGGTTCGTGGGTGCATTGCAGGTTCCAGTAGAGAATGAACATTTGGGGCCCGCGGGAACGACTGCGCTGGCCGTGGGCATCACAGATTTCACGGCTGTTGTAACAACCTCAAGATTTTCGTTTGCTAAAGTGTAGTTCACATTTGATGCCGCAACTTCGTCTCCGTCGGCGCGTGTAAACAATGCGATCTCTTTGATATCCAGGTTATCATTACCTGCTGTGAGATCGCGATTTTCTCCGGCAGCGCCCGTGAGCAGATCGTTGGAGCCGGTCTTCGCGACCTTTAATGCCACCCTTGAAATACCACCTCGAACCGTAGGTGTTGTATCCGAGTTGATGGCGTCAACCGTGCACTTAATTGTTCCATCTAGATACGCCGTATGGGAGATAGTCAATGCTCTTCCGTTCGGAAAAGCTGCAGGCGTACCACTCGCTGCAGTGACTGGAGTGGTCGCCGCTCCCTTCAGTGCCATCGCTGTGTAAGCCCATGTGCACTGCTTGGTGCCGTCGGTGACCAGATTTCCCCGACTGTCGAGCAAGTAAGCGTAAACCGCATCACACACAACCCCTGCTCCCGAAGTCGCCGTGTGCTTGCAAGCAATCGCGCCCACTTCTTTTGATGCGCGGTCGGCTTGCACTTGTGCAGCTGTGCGGTTGGGGTCGGGGAGCAGTGTGATCTTGTTGACCGCACCCTCGGTGACTTTCACCAGATGATTGAAGGTTCCCGAGCTACAGCCACTGAAGCCTATGTTGTACCCCGTACTGCTGACTTTAGGCAGGCTGAAGGCATCTGCCGGAAGGTCGAATACGCCGGTTGTCGTTGCCGTTCTTGTTGAAGGTCCCGCGGCATTTGTGCCGTTCGGAGATTGAGTGTCTGCAGCATTTGGCATTGTAATTGCAAGTGTGTCGCAACTTGGATTGCTGAAAGCATCAAAGAGTTCAACCTTTCCGGTAAACGCCGTTGTTGCTGTAACGCTCGCGGGGAGGTTGGTGGTAAATGAGCTCGGTGTGTCTGCCTTAACCTTGATATTTGAAAGCTTGGCTGTGTCGCCCTCAGCAATGCTGCTGATTCCCTTGACCGTAATATTGAGGCTACGTGCGGTTTCATCGGCACGCGCAAATGTGAACGACTTGTTGAGCGTGCAAACCCCATTTGTGAAAGTACAGTTGGGAGTTGCATCTGTTGTGAAGGCCGCTCCGTTGGGTGCATTGGATGCTGTTGTCGAGAAGGTCACCCGATAGGATCCCGAGTGAGGCGCATCGACAAGCGCTCCATTGTTGTAGCCTCGCAGGGTAATTTGATTCACCTGTAGGTTGTCTGCCTTTGCTTTGAGGTAGGCGGTGTTTGCGCCGTCCACATGAACATGTGTTGCGGTGACCTTGAGCTGTTTGAAGCCACCGTAAACTTTCAGCGACTTTGTAGTGTTGGTTCCATTAACGTTCTTGATACAAGCCAAGGTCGCATCTAGGGCACTAAATGAGGTGACCTGGATAGAAGCAGAAGCGGCTTGCTCCTCCCAAGGTCGAGTTGTGTTGGTTGCGTTGATGTCGGTGAGTGTCCATTTATCGCAGGTATCATTAGCTCTTTGGTTATCGAAATCGTCATAGAAATAAGCATAGACATTCGCACATGTGGCGCCGCCGCCCTCATTGAGAGTTGAGCAGGGAAGGCTGAGTGTACGGTCGGTCTTCACTGCGGAATTGCTGTCGGTCACATAGAAGGATTTGACCGCACCACCGTTGATGTTGAATGTTAGATTTCTATCAACACCACAGGTCGTGAACTTAATGGGATGATTTGTTCCTGCGAGTGTAATCTGCATGTTGCGCAATTGGTGTGTTCCCACAGTGTTGGCAACCTTGAGATTGTCGCCTCCGGTAGGATTTACAAAGGAATCGTTGCCTTTCGGGTTGTTGGCAATCGATTCAGTCAATGTTGTGGTTGTGTTGCATGCTGTGCCGGTGGTGTTTTTGTCTGTCAGATTACCAAAGCTATCTTTGTTGAAGATATTAAGGCCAAATTTATCGTCGGCGGTGAGGGTGGCTGTCATGTTGTTTGCAAACGCATTGCCTCCTGAGTCGAGGAGTGCGTGCGTTGAACTCGCAGCGTTTGCAGCGGCCGGTGCGACCTTGATTGTCGTGAGTTTGTCCGATTGAGCGCCCGCAACCATGTTGGAAATGCCCATCACAGAAAGCGTGAGAGCCTTATCTGTGTTGTCTGCATTGGTAAAAGAGAATTTCTTTGCGGTGTTGCATACGCCGTTGGTGAAGGCGCAGGAATGTGTCGGTGTGGTTGTGAAAATTGTTCCGTTGGGCGATGCATTTGCGTTAGTGGTGTACTTTATATCAAATGTTCCACCATAGACAGCAGTTTCAAGGCTCCCTTGGCGGTGACCCTTGAGAGTAACCGAACTGACCTCAAAATTGTCTGCTCCTGCTGTGAGCTTTCCATCGCCATCACGAGTGTCCGAAACGACAACCTCAAGAGCCGAGAAACCACCGTAGAGATGAATTCCTGCAGTCCCAATTTCGTTGATACCTGCAGCTGGAACGCATACCAAGGTTGCATCGAATGCATTCAGTGATGCGACCTGAATGGAAGAAGAACCGCCCTGGTTGCTCCAAGGTGGATTCGGAGCTCCGCTGTTTGCAAATTTTGTCAGTGTCCAGCTATTGCACGTCTCATTCGGGCGGTGGTTGCCATACATGTCATAGAAGTATGCATAAACATTGGCACAGGTTGCGCCTCCGCTGCCATTTAAGGTTTCGCATCGAGCGGAGTCGACCGGATTCTTGTCGACCGTTGCCGACTGGTTCAAAACGTATTCCTTCGTTGCACCGGCACTCACGTTGAAGTTAAGTGTGCGTGCTATTCCACAGTTGGTGAATGTGATGCTTTGGGCATTGCCTGCCTTTTTGATCTGCAGATTGCTCAGGAAGTATGTTCCGATCGTGTTGCTGCGCGCGTTGTTCGCTGCACCGGTTGTCAGCACATAGGCATCCTGGTTGTTCGGTGTGTTCCCGAGCGTGTCATTCGAGGTCGTTGAATCGGTTGCAGCACAAGCTGCGCCTGTGTT
>JBILKM010000093.1:0-5665 GCA_044376695.1 Silvanigrellaceae bacterium | reverse complement strand
ACCCCAGCAGACCGCTGAGCAAGCGCAGCACGAGCTCGAGTGTGAGCGGATTGGTGATCCCAACGCCCACAAGAGCCTTCACGGGAATAAAAAACAACAGCGGCTGGAGCCAAGGGCGAATTTGGCTTTCAAATTCCCAGGCGAGCCCCGTGGCGGGAACCCATCCGAGTTTGTAGCCAATAAATTCGATGATCTGATAATGCTCGTCGCAGTGGAAGATGCCCTGCGAGAAGAACGCCGTGATGCCATGCACAAGCAGCAAGAACACAAACCACTTGCGCAGCAGGCTTGAGGGGTTGGCCACAGGCTCGAAAAGCCACTTGAACGTCATATGCTCAACTCCGCACGCAAACAGGGAATCCGGCCAACAGTAAAACGGGAAGCTGGGAAACCGGGAAACCCGGAAATCTCTCAGCCCAGCCAGCCCTCGCGGGCATAGCGGCTCCACCAATACACGAGAAAAGCAAAGCTGAGTGCGGCGTAGCCCCAGGCCACCTTACGCACGGCTGTCTTTTCCCAGAACAACTTCAAAATACGTGCCACACAGTAAAAGAAAAACGGCAGCGCAAACACATGGCGCGCGAGGCTCATGAAGATTGGATAGGTGAGGAAGGCGATCGCCGCATGCGCCGCTGCGAAGAATGCGCACAGCCAGTAGAGCCAATCATCTCCCAAACGCGCAAAGGCCTGTGGCACAATCCGCCACCGCCCGAGAAAGGGCAGAGCGGCGAGCAGCAGCGGCAAATAGAACGCCTGAATATCCCAGAAAAGGACGTTGTCGCTGCTCGAAACCGATTTGGGTTTGAAGAGGATGTCCCAGTGGAGTCCGAATTTTCTGTCCCAGAATTTTTGTGCATCGAACGGCGCAAAAAAGTGGCCATACTGCTGCTGCGCGTGCAGACCATAGGGAATGTAGGCGAGCACCACAATAAGGATCGTGGCCACCGTGAGTAGGATGAGGGAATTATTCCAACGCCGCGGGGCGATGTGCTGGAAAAAATCCTGAGGCCTATTGGAGCGAAAGTAAAAGACGCACAGGGTGGCTGCACCGGCGCTGGCCATGAGCGGCAGGGCCACGGGGCGCGCGAGGCTCAACGCAAAAAGGCTGAGTGCTGCGAAGACGGCTGAACGTGTGCGGCTTGGCGATGCGGCGCTCGGCGATGCGGTGCTGGGCGATGCGGCGCTCGGCGATGTGGCGCTCGGCGATGTGGCGCTGGGCGATGCGGCGCTCGGCGATGCGGCGCTGGGCGATGTGGCGCTGGGCGATTCCTGTGAATTCAACAGCAGCGAGGTGTTCAGCAGAAAGAGAGAACCGCACAGCGCAGTGAGGCTCTCGGTATAGAGGAGAATGTGAAACAGGCTGTTGGGGTTCAAAACATACAGGCACAGCAAGCAGAAGGCTGCAGCGAGCGGCAGATCGCGCAGGGCGACTTTAAAAAAAGGCCAGAGGCTAAAAGCGAAAATAATAAATGCCAGCAGGCTACCAATGAGAACCGTATGTGGGCTTTGCAAGGGGAGCACAACATATTTCAGAAGCAGCGGCCAAAGCGGATAAAAAGCGGCCAGTGGTGGCTCAACATATCCTTCGGTTGCAATTTTAAGGTAGTGGGCCGCGTCGAAAATAGGCGCCTGCGCGATGAAGAATCGCTCAAACGCAGCGGGCTTACTGAGCATGCCTATGAGCATAGCCAGCAAGAACAGCAAGAGCGATCCAAAAATGGCTTTCCTCATTTGGACTTTTCGGCCTTCCAACACACATGCGTATTCACCACATAGTTCCAGATGGTGGCGATGAGGTAACCGAGTGCCGTGGCAAAATAGATGTTCGCAAATTCAGCCTGGCGGATGTTCAGCGCAAGCGAATGGTTGATAAACGCGCCGGTGGCACAAATAGCATTGAACATCAGTAGGCCACGCAGGATTCTTGCGACGCCTTTGAAACGCTGTTTGCGGAAGGTGATGGAGTTGTTGAGAAAGAAATTCGAAATGATGGACGTTTCAACGGCAATCATCAACGCATGCGATTCGCTCGCACCGACACCATGAGTGAGCAGACGTAGCACGGCCACGTTCACCACCAGGCCCACGCATCCCACAAGCGCGTAGTTCAGGAAGCGCCAGGAGATCAGGTCTGAAAATTTCGAGAGCCCCCACAGTGCTTCGAGATAGTCGTAAATCACATCGTTGGAGAGCTTACTTTCGCCATGCTGGCGCCCACGGAAGGTGTATCCAATTTCGCGAACGTCGGCCGCCTGGGTGCGCGCCAGGTATTCGAGCAGGATTTTGAAGCCTTTGGGATTCACCTGCGGAGTGGTGGATTCATGCAGTGCACGTGTGATTCCAAAAAAGCCGCTCATGGGATCGGTGACCTGCAGGGGCAACACAAAATGAGCCAAACGCGTCGCAAACCACGACACAAATTGGCGCACGATGCTCCAATCTTCAACCCCGCCGCCATCAACTTTACGAGAGCCAGCCACGAGCTGTGCTCCCTGTTTAAATGCCTCAACGAATTTAGTGAGGGCCTGTTCATCGTGTTGGAGGTCAGCGTCCATGACAATCAGGTATTGGCCTTTAGCCAGAGAGAAGCCATCGACCACCGCAGGCGAGAGGCCTTTGTTCTGCATGCGGCGGATGCTGCGCAGCCAGGGGCGATCGGCAGAAAGTTGCTCGGCAATGGCCCATGTGCCGTCGGGGGAATTGTCGTCCACCACCAGCACTTCGAAGGGGCAGAGCGGCGCGAGAACCTGGGCGATGCGATCCACAATAATGGGAACGTTCTTGCTCTCGTTGTAAGTGGGCAAAATAACGCTGACCATTTGAGCATTCATGAACGCAGGCAGCCTTCTCTGGGACGCGGAAACAAAATGAACGTGACTTGAGCCGTCGGGATAGCATAGAGCGCCGCAGGAAGCTAGATTGTCACCCTATACACATGGAAACAAGGAGACGCGCTTTGACGAATGCAGGCCCCATCATCACCGTGGTCATACCTGTTTTCAATGCTGAAAAATACATTGAGGCAACCCTAGCGTCGTTGGCACAACAGGAGCTCGCCTCGGGGCTCTTCGAAGTTGTCGTTGTCGATGATGGCTCAACCGATTCAAGCGCCGATAAAATTCGGAATTTCAAGGCTCCCTTTTCTTTGAAATTGATACTGCAAAAAAATGCGGGAGTTTCTGCTGCCCGCAATGCTGGGGCACGTGCAGCGAGCACAGATCTGATTGCATTTTTGGACAACGACGCGACAGCCGACAAACACTGGCTTGAAAATGCTTTGAAGTATTTTGAAAACCCGGAATGTTCAGCTGTGGAGGGACGCATTGAGGCACGTGGAGGCTCGCCTTATGCAACACCCTTTACCCATGTTCTCCAGAACGAGACAGGCGGAAGATACATGACCTGCAACATGATTTTCCGAAAGAAAGTCTTTGATGATGTAGACGGTTTCGACCCTCGTTTTCCCTATTTTCTCGAGGACTCAGACCTAGCATTCAGCCTTTTAGAGCGTGGGTACCAGATAAAATATGCGCGCGATGTGGTCGTATATCATCCCCTCATCCAGAAGCCATTTAAGTATCATTGGTGGCACATGACTGGTCTGGCATTTCGCATCCCGCTGCTTTTTGCAAAGCACAAGAGTGTGATTCGTAATTGTGGCAAATACGGAATTCCATGGCACACGATGACCTCTTGTCCCATATATTTTTACGGTTATTATGCGGCGATACTTTTGGCGGCGATTAGTCTGTTTTTTCCTTCGATTTTTCCATGGCCGATTGGGATGGAATTCAAGTGGTTCGGTTTAGCGCTTGCGGCTCTTGGATTCATGTTCAGCTACGCATTGACTATGTATGCGCGCCTGCGCCGACGCACATGGGTGTGGCGTGAGGTGCTACCCCTCATGGGAGCTTATTTGGTGATTCCTTACGTGCGGGTTTACTGGCTTGTGCGGGGAGCGATTCATTTTCGAGTTCCATATCCGTTGCCCTAATAGATTCAATTAGGTGTGGCCTGGCATTGCTGGCTGCCTCATTCTGCCCCGGTCAAGATTTCGAGAGAATCGCGCCTATCTGCAGCGAGGATATTTGATCGGGAAAGCTGAATTGCGAAATTTATAGCTGCGCATTCGATTAACTGTATGCTTTCACTCCGTCAAAGTGCTTTAACTTTGCATTTGGCGCGCCAAATCTGAGGAATATCAGGTAGCACAATAATCGAGCAGCGATTACGGCTAAAGAACAGCACCATACTTGCAAATCGATTTGAAACGATAAATTTCGCTTTTAGATTTTCACCCCTAATCAGCATCGCTGCAAAGAGGCGCGATTGCCCATCAAACGAGCTGTGCCTCTCGACAAAACTCGATGAAGGGCAAAATTCGAATTCCAGCCTCGGGCTCACTCGATTTCTGTCCCAAATGCACCTGATAGAACAATGGTATGTTGGTACGCTCTTTGAAATATCGAATCGCAGGGGAAAGCTGCTTTTCTCCGGTCTTACATTCCACTGCAAAAATTGGCTTTTTGTCGCGCAATACAACAAAGTCAATTTCGCGTTTTTCAAAGTCACGAAGAAATCGAAGCTCCATCTTTTCACCAAATGTATCTTCGCGGAAATGGCAAAACTTCAAAAGGTGACTCGCAACCAAGTTCTCAAATCTGTGGCCATCACCATTTACGGAGCTCCAATCCCATAAATAGAGCTTCTGTTCCTTTTTCACAGCCTTGATTTTTGGCGCACCAAACGGAGCAATTCGGAAACAGAAATAAATTCGTTCGAGAATAGATATCCACGATTCTACCGTCCGGAAGTTTACCTGAAGATCTTGTGCCAAGTTATTCACGGACAGAGGAGAACCAACACGATCACTCAGCGAGTCTGCGAGCATCTCGATACCAGATATGTCACGCACCAACTCTAGATCCCGAACATCATCACGAATGATGCGGTAAAGCCGTTCTCTTGCCCAAAGCCTCCACTCTCTTTCACTTGCAGCAAAGAACGGTTCGGGAAATCCGCCAAAGCGAATCAGGGTCTTGAGGTCTTCTCCGGAGGTGACACCCAACTCATTCACGGACAATGGATGCAAGCGAAGATAGCGATAGCGACCCAACAACGAATCGCCACCACGACGATAGTAGTCAAGACGAGCAGATCCAGTCACAAGAAACTTCTGCACATCCTTCTTCTTGTCGTAAAAGCCTTTAACGAGGCTTCGCCAATTCTTGAACTTGTGGATCTCGTCCAGAACAACCAATGGGCCGGTCGGGAGTAAACCTTCACGCAGATGTTTCCTGTCAGCCAAATCATCCCAGTTAAGATAATTCGGGTTGGTGGTCTTAGCTGGCTCGAGGAAGCTCAGACAGAGGGTCGTCTTCCCCACCTGGCGAGGACCACCGATGAAGACCATCTTCTTCTCAAGAAATTCGGTGACCGTTTCCCTCAAATACCTGTTTCTAATGCCATTTTTTGACAAGAAACCACCCCCCAAGCCAGGCGAACAAAGCTATCTGTATTTTGTAGTGTACTACAAAATACTCCTGAGTAAATTGTAGTACACTGCAAAATACTCGTGTTACCGAGATCGCCGAGCAAGCGCTTATTGAACGCATCAATCGAGTCGATATTCCCCCCCTATTCCCGTGACCGAAATAACCTCGAC
>JBILKM010000092.1:0-5946 GCA_044376695.1 Silvanigrellaceae bacterium | reverse complement strand
GAATAAATCTCGGGCAGAGCATTCTTTGCACCTACAAACGGATTATCCTTGGGCACACCGCCATCGAGCTTCAAGCGGATGATTTTACCGTTGTGCCAGTTGAGCTCCTGGCATCGGTCGCGTTCACCGCGGTCGCCAATCCCAAAGAACACATGCCCTGCGTTGTCGAAGGTGATTCTTGATCCGAAGTGAACAGCACCGCCGTTGTCGGTTGTGCCCACAAAGAGATCGCTCATGGAAGAAAGGCTTTTGTCACCGAGCTTGAACCGCGCACGCGCAAGTGCGGTGGTGTCGCCTTTGGGCGTCTTTTTTGAGTAGGTGAAATAAATATTCTGTGTCGTGGCATAGTCGGGCGACAAACGCACATCGAGCAGACCAGCCTGTCCTGTCGTGCTGACTTGAGGAACGCCTTGCAATTCAACGCGCGTCTTCTGTTTGAAATTCACGTGGTACATCTTGCCCGTCTTTACGGTCACAAGCGCATCGTTCTCGGAGAGTGTTTCGAGCCCCCAAAGAACATCGAAGCCGTCCATGAGTTTTTCAAGGCGCGTGTCCGGGGGAAGATCCTTCGCCTTTATAAATTGCGCATTTCCAGCGCCCTGCGATTTATCTGTCGCCTGAACTAATTGCGCATTTCCAATGCCCCGCGGTTTATCTGTCGCCTGAACTAATTGCGCCTCAACTTGACTTGCCACCAAACCCACAACGCAAAAACCAATACGGAAAAACCAACGGCAAATAGACTTTGAGGGATACATGGGGGCCTTTCGGATTTCATTTTTAAACGAAAATGAAATTCATTTTTTTAGATAATCAACCAAAATCATTACAATAAAAATAAATTTGAATAATTTTTATAAAGCTTCGCCTGAAAATTCCGAAATGAATATCAAACCGGGAATTGCTCGGTTGCAGAAATTAAATTGGGAGGTTCGAAATGGCAAATGTGTTGAAGCTTCTGAGCTTGGTGTCCGCCCTGGGAGTTGTCACGGGCTGTGGTACGGCCTTTGATCTCGATGCAAAGAAGAACGCCAACGAGATTGTTCAAGAGTCGGACAATGCTCTCGAAAAGGAAATTGAGTCGGACGAAGAAGCATTCGCACTCAGCGTCCCCGTTGCAGAAAAATCCCAAAAAGGTGCAATCGTGGTGGAGAAATCCATCCATCTGCCACTCGCCTACCAAATTCTGCCCGCTGTTTATCCGCCGCCACCCGAAAAAACCTGCGCCGTTCACGCAGGCTCGCACCTCATCAACCTGAAGTACTCAGGCGATTTCACCTTCTCTGCGGAAGTCAGCTATCCCAAAGGTCTCAGGATCACCCTGTTTAAAAACTCCTGCAAGCAAGGCGAGATCATCAGCGTGCGCGCTGGCAGCGGTTTCCAAGGACTTGCCATTGTGACCAACAAGCAATCAACCTACTTCAAAAAAGAGGTGACCTACGTTCGACTGCCAGGCATTTCTGAAGGCATGGAAGTCAAGGATGCAGCCGATGCAGAGGATCCCTCGGTGCTACGCTGCGTGAAACCGATCCTACCCTCGGACGGCCCTCAGGCGCGCGGCTGCGTTCCAGTTCCTAAGCCCCCAGTGAATTCCGATGCATGCACCGTTCGGTCTGGTCGCCAGAACATCAAGATCAACGCCACCAAAAAACTCGCACACATCAGCGGAACTGCTGTTGCAGCACCCAAAATCGCTGCAGGAGCCATCACCGGCGAATGCAAATTTGGTGAGAAGCTTCGCGTCACCACAGGCAGCCTCGGCAAGGCTCTGGGCTACGACATTGATGTTCCTGTGTCGCTGCCAGTGGAGCCTGTGATTCTTCCAGCCGACATTGAACTCGGCAAGAAGGAAGACGAGAAGCTCTGAGCAATGAATCGGTGCACCCGCCGGCAAATCATCCCCTACCCCGCAGAAGCCGGCGCGCGCGACCGAACATCGCTCAAAATGCGTCTCCCCCGAACGGGGAGACGCTCTCTCCATGATTGAACGACTTCGACCAGACACCAGAGGAACTTACGGAAAATGTACGCTATGATTCCAAAACCAAGAGCACTGGAGTGGCAGCGAGATGAAGAATGATCTCAAAACGATCAGAAAGCAGATCGAACTCACCGGCTACTCGAATTACCGCGCCTATTTCGAAGATCTTTATCAGCTCGCCAAAAACTCTCTTGAGAAATATTCCTACCTACGATTCGCAGAAGATCTCAACCTCGGCTCGAGCAACATCATCTTCACAATTATTAGAGGAACGCGGAAGCTGATGTTCAAGCACGTTCGCAATGTGTCGGATGCTCTGGGATTCGATGCGGGCGAGCGCAAATTCTTTGCATCACTCGTGCGCTTGCAGAACTCCAACAACGTGAGCGAGCGCATCCAGGATTACGATGCGCTGCTCGATGTTGCAGGCCATCGCCAGAAGGAAAATAGCTCAAAAGATGCAATCCTCTTCTTCAGCGCCTGGCATCATGTGTTGGTCTTTGAAGCACTTGAGCTCTTCCCGGAGGGAGCGACACCGCAGCTGCTCGCAAAGCAATTTCGTGTTCCGATTTCCACCACTGAAATCCGCGAGAGCCTTGAATTGCTCGCACACATGGGATTGTTGGAGTTGCGCGAGAATCTCTACTTCAAGAAACAGAAAAATCTCAGCACAGGCGGAAAGGTGCCAGGCTTTGGCGTGATTCGGTTTCACCTCAAGATGCTTGAGCTCGCACGCGAATGCCTCGGGCCAGAATTCAGCCCAGAAGAAAGAAACGTGAGCTCCGTGACCCTCGCCGTGAGTGAAGCGGGAGCTCAGAGAATCCGTGAGACGCTCGAAGAATTTCGTAAGCGCATATTTACGATTGCGAACGAGGAGAGCTCCGCTGAAAAACTCGTACAAGTGAATTTCCAGGCATTTCCGATTCTTGAAGGCAAGAACAAAGGCACTGCTAAGTGAAAACAGAAGGATCTCAAGTTTCGGGCTCTGAGAACCGATCGATTTCAAAACGGAGTCGCGGATGAAGACCATGAAGAATCGAGCATTACGTTGTCTTGCGGGCTTGGCTTTTACGCTGCTCCTGGGCGCATGCTCGTTCGAACGCGACCCCTCGAAGATCCTCGCTGTGGAGGTGGGTAACCCCGAGGATGCAAACCCTGGAAAACCGGCTCAGCCAAGGCCACTCCGCCTTTTGCAGGTTGAATTGCAGACAACCGACCTCGAGGAAATCGCTCAAATTGATTTTGCTGTGCAAAACGTGACCCTGGTGATGCTTTCCTCCTCTGGCAAAGAGGTCGTCGTGGCGAGCAACAACCTGAAGGCTGGCTCACAGCTCACATTGATCCCCAAAAGCATCCAGTCCTTGTATTTCTCTGTTCCAGCTGAAGCACTGGAGAACAATCCACAGCTCAAAATTCAGATGAAGTTCATGGGCGATAATCCTGGCTCGGTGCAAGTGGATTCCCAGCAGTTTTCCATCGCACCACAAACACAACCACTGCACATCGCCTTGCCAGGCACAAAAGAGGCGAGAGTCTCCGAGCAGACCCTGGTGATTTCAAAGCCCATCGACAAATCGAGCCTCTTTTCATACAGCGCTCCATCAGTGCCCGATCATGGTGGCGTAGGTCCAAGTAGAAGTTCCGGTACCGCTCAACCGACACCGATCCCCTCACCTGTGTATAAACTCAAGGGCTCCTAAAGAGTTCCACATTTACATCGCAGAATTTTTTATCTCACTCATCTTTTCAGCGCAGACTCTGTAGAACCTGGAAGTTGTTTCCAATCATCGGCATGCCATGGTCTCTGTGCATTGAGCACGCGCCACTCCGTGGGCCTCTCTCTGGCTCTGCGAATCATCGCGGGCAGCTCGTTCTTCAATTGATGAAAAGGAATCCAGCCCAATTGCTCCTGTGTGGCTTTGAGATCGAACTGATAATGCTCATCAGCAAAATCGATCATCCAGGGCTGGTAGAATTCTCTTTTCCTCAGCTTAGAGAGAAAAAACGCACCCCACCGCGCTAGCCATTTTGGAACGCGGATTTTGGGTAATCTAAATCCAAACGCCTCTTCATCTGCAATCCGACCAATCTGTTTATAGGTTGTGGCCTCAGATTCACCGAGCAACAAACGCCGATACCTCACCTCAGCCGAAAGTTGCTTTTGGAGGGCCGCGCAAACATCATCCAGATGAATATAGGTAAGACCTTGGTTGCCACTGCCCGGATAGAACCATCTCTGCAACTTGAGACGCAGATGACTCTCCAGGAAATGATAAAGCGGAACAAGCTCGCAGAAGTCTGTGTACACTCCGGCAATCACCATTTCCACGTAGTGCTCACCGGAAAGCTCACTTCTCAAAATGTCTTCCGAGTCCTTCTTGAAGCGCGGATACTCCCAGCGTGGGAAACTCTGCGCATTTGCATCAATCAAAGAACCATTCGATACAGGCTCCAGGCAGGCCATGCTGCTCGCCTGAATGAACCGACTCGATTCAGTCTTCAATTCCCGGTACCAGCGCGCAATCTCAATCAACCCAAGCTTCAATCGTTCGTAGTGAATCGAAGGCCGATTTGAGAAATCATAGTATCCTGCCAGATTCACAAAGCCCTGAATCGGGTGCGGATGCGCTTGGAAAAATGCGCGTATCGCTGTCGGCTCACCCAAATCCACCTTGAAAAAGTGTACGTTGCTGCTGATCGCGCTTTCTGCGGGTGGCTGAATATCCAAAGCTGCAACTTCAAAATCGCGCGCAAGACGCTCAATGAGTGCAGCGCCAATCAAGCCTGAACTTCCGGAAACAATAACCCAGGGCTTCACGGTTTTGTCCTTTTCGGCACAACGAACGATTGAAGAGATGTGATAATGTTCTGCGTTGTTTCTGGGAATAGCCTCGTCATTGTGAGTATGGCCTGATTTTCAACGCCATTTGTCTTTGCCATTCCTGGCTTTTCGAAGGTTTTATAAATCAACTCTGCGACGCTCTGGGCGCTGCGCTTCGGGATCCATGCGCTCATTTTTTCGGTCATTTCAGTTTCAATGAGGCCAGGCAGAACAGTGCTGAATGAAATTCCCGCGCGCGCATATTCATGCTCGAGACTCTGCCACAGAGCCGCAAGGGCCGCCTTGCTGGCCGCATAGGTTGCATTTCCGGGAAACGAAGTACAAGCAGCAAGTGAACCGATAGCCAGAAAGTGTCCCGACCCCCTTTTTTGTGCATGCGGAAGAAAAACATCCAGCATCCAGGTCGGACTCAAATAATTCAATTGAAGCTCATCCATGCGATCTGTGGGCTCGTTCTCTGCAAAAATTTTGTTTGCTGAAACTCCGGCGTTGAATACGACAGCCTGAGGACAGCCATGCTCCTGCAGGATGCGTTCCGACAGAAGCGTCGTCGCATTTTTGTCGGAAAGGTCGCATTCGTACCAATGAGAAGCATGACCAGCACGATTCAGCTGTTCTGTGATTGCCAGAAGTTTTTGGCCACGGCGTGCCACCCCGACCGTTTTAAACCCCTGAGCTGCAAAGAGCCTGAGCGTTGCCTCTCCGATCCCACTGGAAGCCCCCGTCACGACAACACATCCAGCGGGGTCGCCTTTTTTTTGTTGCCGCGATGCCTTTGAAGAGCTCATTATGCCACCCCTTTTTCTTGCGCTGTAGAAAAGTACGTTCCAGCAGCATCAAATCCTTATCGCGCATCAAACCAACTCTGATTTGACTCAAACAAGTGCCTTGAGCCGAAACAAGACAAGCCATGCCCACCGCTATGAGCAACAGATTGGATTATCATCTTCTCTCTTCATGGGCTCATTTTCTGAATTATAAATGACTATTTTTCCCGATTATTTTGCATTCTCAGAGCATTAATCCTATCCTTAAGATAATCACCCAATTTGAGTTGCTCTCACTTCGTTTCATAAACCGCAAAGCCACAAAGTTATCAGATCGCCATTATAGCTCATTTATT
>JBILKM010000004.1:0-120047 GCA_044376695.1 Silvanigrellaceae bacterium | reverse complement strand
GTTGGATTGTTCTCGTGCTGTGTTGATGGCCACAGATGTCAGCAATGGCCTGAGCGCAGGTTCCTGCCATTGCGCCGGTTCCAAGGATCACAAACAGTGGCTCAGTGTCGGCAGCGAGGGAGCCGCGATCCGGACTCAAGATTCGGGAGAGAGTTTCCGAACACCCAACGAGATCGGTGTTGGCCAAGCACCATACGCTCTGCTTTCCTTCCCCTTTACGGTAGAGTGTATTCGCAGCACCGCACTGCTCGGCAGATGCGTCAAGTTGAATGCCGGGCAGGTTCAAGGTGATTCTCTTGAATGGGTTGGTAATGTTGCCACCCTGAAAATTGCTGCACTCCATGAGTGCGGAACACAAATCAATGAACGCAGAATCGTCCCGGCAACTTAAGGGAAGATAGAGCCAGTTTAACCCAGCCTGTTGAGCCCAGGCGGTGTGGGTTGCTGGTGAGGGTGACATGCTGAGTTCTGCTCCGAACAGAGCGAGCAATTGTGTGGAGCCATTAGGTTGGATCACGACTGTGGTCTCTTTCGTTAGCTAACAGGTTCATCCATAAGGTAGGTGATATAGCGTTTTAGGCTCTCCTCTGGCACCGCACTGCCCTCTGGAAAAATGAACTTGCAACCAATCGACTCCATCGATCCATGTGTGCCTTTGTTTTTCTTCGACCATACGACTCGACAACCTACAATCAGATTTTCCTCAGGAAAATCGGGCAGACTGGCAAGCTGAAGGAGAATTAAATCGCCCTTCTTCATGGGTGTTGGGGAAACGAATCCGCAGCCACCCACGCTGAGTGACACGAGAGTGAGGGGTTGGTTTTTGAGGAGTAGCAAGCCTTGAAGGAGAGCGTTGGTAGCAAGTTTTCCGTTGAGATAACGCTCCGCCTCCTCGGCGTCGAGAAGTGCTCCCTGCACCCGGTAGAAGATTCCGTCGACTCGACCAAACTGTCTCTGCCTAAATTGCACATTGTCGTTCTTTTCTCTTGGCCACAACGTTGCCATAAAGAACAAGACGAGGATGAAGGAGGCGATAGCGATGATGGCGAGCGTTGAAATTGAACCGCCGCTGGAATTCCCTGAAGTCATTCCCGTGCGCGCCTGGAGCTCAAAACTTTGCGTTCCGTACTGCGCTAGCAGGGATGTAAATGTGTTTTGTTGTGTCAAAAAGTTCACCAGCGGCTCCAAAAAAGTGACGTGAGAAAAAATGCTGAACTTCGACTCAAGATATACTGAGAGGTGTCGATGAATTGGTATCGCAGTAATGTGCGGTGCTCTGCGTCGGGATGACGCTGCAGGTGGTCACGTCGAGAGACGTTACGGATGAGTGAATTGGTTTCACAATTCAGGCGTGGGGACACAAGCTTTGTCTCCGAGCGTCGCAGTCTGAAGAAGGGAACGTCTAAATGACAGTTGAAACTAAAGCTGAAGTATCGCACGCAAAACCAAAGCGTGCAAAAAAGAAGAAGACCGTTCGCGCTGCCAAGAAAAAAGTCGGCGGCAAGGCGAAGAAAAAAGTAGCTGCTAAGGCTAAGAAGCCAGCTAAGCGCAAAGCCAAGAAGGCAACTGCGAAGAAGCCAGCAGCGAAGAAAGCCGTTGCCAAGAAGAAGCCAGCTAAGCGCAAGGCCAAGAAGGCTGTCGCTAAGAAGGCTGTTGCCAAGAAGAAGCCAGCTCGCAAGGCTAAGGCTAAAAAGGCAACCGTGAAGAAGGCTAAGAAGCCAGCTGCAAAGAAGGCTAAGAAGCCAGCAGCAAAGAAGGCTCGTAAGGCTGTGGCTAAGGTCACTCCCCTTCACAAGGCCGGCTGATTTCAGCAGCAAGCTGTTGAAAAAAAGCGACCCGCCCATCAGGGCGGGTTTTTTGTTTAAGAGCGGCTATTTTTTTGACCGAATCTTAATTGCTGCGCAGCGCCGACTCTGATTGGAGCTCGGCCTCCGCTCTTGGTATCAGCGCGAGCGAGCCAATTTCTCTGCGCTCTGTGCGCCTGCATCAGCTGCATGAATTTTCTCAGCGCGGACTTTAATGTCGTTGGTGAGTTGAGCGATGAGCTCGGAGGAGAGGCTCACAATGTCTTTGTCTTTGAGGCCATGTTGTCTCAGGTCGCGAAACAGGCAATCTGCGAGAACTTTGTTATTGAGCGGTTGTGCGCCCTGTGCTGCCTGCTGGCGAATGGCATTCAGTGTGTTCGTGAGTGTATCCATTTGGAGTCCCCCTTAATTTCTTGCCGATTTTTCGACAATAGAAGTATCAGCAAGTTCTGTGCCAAGCCCTGGGTCTATCATTTCATCGCCGTTGGAGATACATGACTGTCTGATTCGGCCTCGAAAGTGTCTCATCCTCACACTCCGAGGTTCTAAAGTGTCTCTTTTTTGAAACAGGTGACCCATGACGACCCTCTTCAGCCTCATGGAACGCGCTGGCCTGGTTCCTTTAGAGGGTTCTCAGGTTGTCCTGCCGAATTTTGAATTTCCTGTCTTGATGAGCACAGACTACGACGCACCTCCACCAATGCAGCCGCTTTTCTGCCGGGAATCAGGTTCACAGGCGCCGCTCGCAACACTTCTGTATTTTACCTTTCCGGGTTGTGAAAATTGTCGGCCCAGCCTCAAGGCATTTGAGAATCTCGCACGCGACTTCTCAGCCAACTCGGACCAGATTTGCTTCAGGGCGGTTGTGACTGACTGGCAAACTCAACCCGAAATTGCGGAGGAGCTCAGGAGCGTCTCGTGGCGAAGTGAAATCGGCCTTGTTTGGGATGAGCGAGGAATTCTTCAGGAACGTCTTGCAGTGCTCGCTCAGCCTGCCTTTTTTCTTCTCGATCGGGATGGCAGGGTTGTGGCTTACAGTAATGCCCCGATTGAGTTTGCAGCCCCGGGCTTTCAGGTCTTCTGGACGGTCTTTGGTGATTTGATTAAATCTGAGGCGAAATTAACTCCCACATCTCCGCGATGGAGTCAGTCGCTGCGCGAGGAAAATCTCGTAAAGTCAAGCACTACTGTCACGTTTTTGAATAACGGCGCGCTTTCTTTGCTGTGGCTGGTCGCGGCAATTGCCCTCTGCTACTCTTTGGTTAGGTTTTTCACTCAACTTCGAAAGAATTTTAGAGGGTCTCAAAATTCATCTTGACCCGAGCCTCCGGTCGTACAATGAAGGGGGAGACTGAAAAACCTGTGATGGTCCCGCATCCACCTTATTGGGTTGGGTGCTCGACGTGCGCACTGAAGCGCAGACTGAGGAGAGCACATGGATATGCATGAGTTGATTCGGCAGATGGAACGCGCAGAAAGAATTTGGCCAGACGACCGTCCTTGGGCCATTCAAATCTTGGCCGGTTATCTCCACGTGTCACCTGCGGAGCTTTTGTCGCTGTTTCGCCAAATCAACCCGACGCTCGAAACCGAGCGCGATCAGGTTCTGCCTGAAGATCTTCGCCTGCTGCGTGCGCACTGTGAGCGCATTCTCGAGAAGCATTCTTCCGAAAGCCTGGAAGACAAGCGCAAAGAGCAAGCCAAGGCGCGCAAGACTATCCAAACTCTGCTCCCAAAGATTTCCGAGCTCATGGCATCCAAAGACAATGTTCGTGCATTGAATACCTACATCTACATGATCGGTGAGACCGGCGAAGTCGCGACTCCCGAAGAGAAGGCTCAATGGTACGAGGAAATGGGCCGTCTCAGCCTGAAGGTGAAGAGACATCCAAACGAGGCCGCTCGTTACTTCCGTTCGGCAGTCAATGCGCTCAGCCTTCTCGAGGATGCAGAGGGTATTCAGGATCTTCTCGAAACCTACGACGAAGAATTTCAGGGTGATGAAGCAAGAAAATCCTGGGAGTTGGTTGTAGCTACAGGAAAAGAATCCCTTGCGAAGCTGACCTACTCCATCTGAGTTTGGTTCGCGGTTTTCTGTCAGCCCACTGTGGCACTGGGCAACCTCTGCCGCTCGTACTCCTGGTCTGACAACCGAAAAACCCCACGGGTGAAACTCGTGGGGTTTTTTAATGTCTGAATTTTTGAACATGAGGCGATTCAGAAAATTCAGCGCACTGATTGTCGCTGTTGTGGCTCTGCAATCGGTGCATGTTCATGCTGTTTTTGCATCTGATACAGAAGTGCAAAAAGCTGGCGCGGGGCAGCGAGGGGGGGGTGAATCTACATCCTCGGAAAAAGAACAGGTCAAATCGTTCAATGAAGTCTTGCAAGATTTGGTCAACGAATTTTCATTTGATCTGCGTGCAAAAGCACTAAATTCTCTCCGCACGGTCGCTGTGCGCCGTGTCGCCCTCGGTGAGGGCATTCCGCGCTCTTATGAAACCTATCTCGAAACTCAAATATCAGATGCATTTCGCAAGCACAGCGGCACAAAGGTTCTGCAGTGCACCAACTGCAGAATCCGCCGCACTGTTGTTGAAAACGGTCGTCTTGTAATGACCACACCGATCAACAATCCGCAGGAGCTCGATGCGATTGCGAGCCAGTTGGGTGTCGAGGCGTGGGTCGATGTCAGCCTGTTATATCAGGAGACAAGCATGGTTCTTGGGTTTCACGTCTTCGATGCCAAGTCCAAAGAACTTGTCTGGACGAAGCTCTACAACACCGAAAATATTTACAAGCAAAGAATGGAGCAGAGGGAGGCTGAACAGACACAGAAACAGTCTGTCGACAAGGAAAAGATTTCGGACTACGTGCTCAACACCACTCTCGGCTGGCAACTTGTGCCCAATGTGAAGGACAGCGCTAGTATGTTGGCTGCGACCATCCGCTTTGCGGAGCGTTTCAGCTCTGCGCGGCATGAAGTTGGAACACGTCTGGGTTTTCTGGTCGCTCCGTCGAGTGTGCTCTCCGACTACCCAGGGATTGCAGGCGATCCTGCTTCAAGTGCAGAGGTCGTTGATGGCACAAGCAAGGAAGTTATTCTGCCCTTCACAAAAGGCTTCGCACTGTCGGCCTTTTACTCAAGAATTGTAAGTGCAGAACCTTTGAAAACAGACGGCGTGGTTTGGGGTTGGGAACTCGGAGCCGGCACGACGGTTTCTACAGGCTATGCCTGTTTCTCATTTCGAAGCGGCGCGCACATGCGCATGGGTAAAAGATTTGTGCTCGATATTGGTGGTGCCTACAGCCTACCCACCACCATCAGCATCCGCAACAAATACAAATACACAACTCCGGGAGGCGTTGGCGCAGATGTCGGTTTCGGCGTGCAGTTTTAGGCACCTCAGCGTAATCCTGCTTGTGGCAGTAGGCTGCACATCCACTCCGCCGGATGATGCAGCCTCGGAACGTGTTGGTGCGAAGGCAAAATCGGCTCCGCGCGAGTTTCGCATTTCTCCGCCCATGGGCTCCCCAGAGCTGACTCAACGACAGCAGCGGGATCAAATTGAACAGGTGCTCGCAGGTGAATCGGGCACAGATGGTGTTTCTGAGGTTAAACTGCCTGCATCCGTGATGGGATTAAAGCCTACTGATGTTACCGAAGACCCCATTTCGCTCTCGCGTGAGCAGGCTCGCACGCAACGTACCGACGCCGAAATTGCCGCCAATGCGGGGCAGGGAGAATTTGAGAAGAAATTGGGTGACTTCGATCGGGTACTCGATGTGAGTGAGGAAGGCAATCGCCCTATGACACCCAGCTTCATTGGGCAAACCCAAAAAATCCGCGAAATGTTTCAGGCCAGAAAATTTGAAGATGCTCTTGTTGAAACCAATGAGTTGCTTTTGCACTATCCGCGTTCGGCGATTTTGTGGACGATGAAAGGCACCTTGCACCTGCGCTTAAATCAGAATGATCTTGCGCTTGCAGCCTATGAAAAATCATTCGACATAGAGCCTTCGCGCAGGCTTATGGCTCAAATTGAGGATCTGCGCCGACTTGCCTCGGAACGCGAGTTACTGCGCAGAAATCGTGGCTTGTCCCCCGCATCTGAGTTGGCGCCGCAGCCAACAGGGGAGCCTCGCAAATGATTGGAGTCTTCGTCGGCCTGTCGGGATTTGCTTGCTCCCTTTGGTATCTACTGCAGCATGGTAGCAATCAGTTTCAGGGATTCTGGGATCCTGCGGCTGCTGTTCTGCTGGGAGTTGGCCCCTTGAGTGTGATTCTTATGTCACACAGTTTTGTAGATTTTGTTGCTGGAATAAGAACCTTAGTGAGCATTGCCTTTCTGAGTCAAAAAAAGGAAATGAATCAGATTGCCAATCAACTCTCCACTATGACCTCAGCTGTCCGTACTGAGGGCGTGGGCATCCTTGCACGCTATAAAGAACACATTCGTAATCCATTGCTTAAAGACGGTGTGACTTTGATTCTTTCGGGCTTCACGCCCGACGAAATTCGACATAATCTGACCGCAAAAATAAACACGAAACAGACAGAATACATGCATGCCTCAAGCTTGTTCGAGAACCTTGGTAAACTTTGCCCAGGTATGGGTCTCTTGGGAACAATTGTGGGTCTTGTGCAGATGCTCTCCAACATGTCCGACCCCACTCGCCTTGGTCCTGGCATGGCTATTGCCCTTCTTACAACCCTCTATGGTCTCCTTCTCGGCACGGTCGTCTACACACCTGTGTCAGAAAAAATATCCATCTATGCTGAGAAGACACTGCAACGAGATCTGATGATTCTCGAAGGAGTGATGCTCATGAAGGAGAAGAAATCGCATGCCCATCTTCGCGATGTTCTGAGCACTTACTCGAATACACCACCCGCGGATCGAAGCTCATTCAGGCAGCCTCACTCCACTGGCGTTCAGCCGCCACCTCTTTCGAAATCTTCGTGAGGAGGCAGTGTGAATCAGCCATCCATATTTGAAACCATCCTCCGACCCCAGAGGCGCACCCGCAAAAAAAATGGAGATTCGCCCTGGCTCATGTCATATGCGGATCTCACGACGAATCTAATGGCTTTGTTCGTGCTGATGCTTGCGATGTCTCAGGTCAATGTTCAGAAGTTCGACGCTGTGTCGCAAGTGGTTACGCGGCAGCGTACCGACAGCCTCGATGAACTAAAAAAACAAATCGATGCCGAGATCGTTGCAAAGGGATTGTCCGGGGCTGTCTCCACTGAACTCGGCATGAGCGGACTGCAGGTTGAGTTCATTGGAGGTGTACTTTTTGAGCAGGGAAGCGACAAGCTAAGTGCCTTTGCTGCCAACGAAGCTGCGCCGATTTTGCAGATTCTCCAAAACACCGACAGCAAATATCTACTCAGTTTTGAGGGACATACTGACGATGTTGGAGGGGATGATTTGAATTGGTCACTCAGCAGTGCGCGTGGTGTTTCTTTGTTGAATAAGATGCGCGAGCTGAATGTATCTCAAGAGAGGATGAGTGTCGCAGGTTTCGGTTCAGCAAGGCCCAAGGTTTCGACCGCGGGAAAGACAGGAGCTGATCTTGAAAAGGCAAGGGCATTGAATCGAAGGGTGGTGATACGGGTATACCAATGAACAACGAAGATGTGTTTAACAAAAATATGAGATATCTGCGGAGGGCATGCATAGCCTCCCAGATTCTCATTTTTTTCGGCGCACTCTGCGTTGCTCTCACTCTCTTTGCGCTATCCATCGGCTTTGCGAATCATGCCGTTGCCTCTGTGGCAAGTGATGATTCCGATAAAACTCGCTATGAGAGCGAAATTGTCCAGGGCCTTAAAAACCGTGTCCAGAGTGATTTGAACAAATACTGTCCTGATGGATGCTCTATTCTTGGCATCGAGGCCGATGCACGTGAGATTTTCGATACCAGCTCTGCCTCACTCGGCTTTGAAACAAATGTTGCTGCTCCGCGCCGTTTTGCTCTGCGGCGTGCATTGGTCGAAATTCTGATCGATAATCGGCTTGGCACTTCAAATATCGAGCGTATTGAAAATGTGCTCGAACGATCCAGCAAAAATTATGGTTTTTCGGTTGAACTTGAGTTCATCCGAACAACTCTTCCGGATTCACCTCAGCTCGTGCGTGCCGAGTCGCAGGCGCGAAGCTTAGCATTGGATGCAGTTCGCGCGGCATACGATAAAGTCATTGCCGATTTTTGCCCTGAGGAATGTCGTTTAAACTCGGTAGAGATCTCGACCTCGCGGATGACTGTGGATGAAATGCAAAGCCAGCCGGCACGGCGTATCTCTGTGATTCCGGAGAGCAAGTGGGCCTTGTTCATTCGGGGGACAACCGTAGCTATGAGCATCGATGAGCAGATGCCTGACCTACGTCGCGAGCAAATTGAAGAGCTGATGCGCGACAGTATGGAGTCATATGGCGCTGCGGCCTTGAACGTTAAAAAAACGTCCTTTCCGCGATCCGCGCGTCAACTTCAAAAAGATGCCGACGAGCTTCGTTCTGATCCATGGGGTTTGGATAAGCTCGGACGTGCTCTCAAGGTTTTCAGGGAATTTGCCAACACCAAAGAAATTATTCGTGAAAGAGAATCTGTCAGCCGTGAAACAGAAAATAAGAAAGAATCGGTTGAGGAGAGAAAGACAGATACAAAAGAGAGTTTCGATAAGTCTCGCGAAACGTCACAGTTGCAATCGCAGTTCCAGACCGAAAATACTGTATCAGCTAAAGAGAGTCTTGCTGGCTTCTGGAGTCAGGAGAAAATACTCCTTGCAGCTGGCATTGTTGCTGTTTTGTTGGTTATCGGAGCGTTCGCGCTGCGTTATGTGCTCACCGGAAAACAAGTTCAACATCTCATTTCTGAGGGTAGGGGTGGCTTTTCTGATACCTTCTCAGGAGCCCCTGAAGCAAGCCTGATTGATCCTTCTCTCATTGGTGTGCCACCACCGTCTCATGCGGCTGCGCACCCGCAAAGTTTGGCGCCGGCAGCGGCTTTACGTGCCCCATCTCAAATGCCAGTTGCACTCACTGATGAGCTCGCACAAAGGCTGAATACCCAGACCCTGAAAGATGAATTGAGTCAGGCGTTCATCACCCAGCCGAAGCTTGCGCGGGAGGTTTTTGCAAGAGTCCTGCGTGAGGATGGGGTTGAGTTCTCTGCCAAGTGCGTGGCTGTGCTCGGCGAGATGGTCGTTTTTGATTTGGTAACAGACGATGACCTCAAGAAAGAGGTTGCTCTTCTCGCAGAGTACATTCACGTCAGTACTCCTTACGTCAGCGATGTTGAGCAGCTCTCTGTGCTGCGTAATTTGAAACTCAAGTTAACAGCAGCAAAGATGCGCATCATGACTCAGCGCACCAAGGAAGCATTTGATTTTCTGAGAAGCCAATCGGCGCGGCAAATTTACGACCTGATTGTTGATGAAAGCCCGCGTTCACAGGCTGTTGTCCTAACTCAGCTGGCCACCGATAAACGGCGGATGGTTTTCGAGCTTTTCGAGGGTGCCCTGAAGAATGATCTTCTACGCGAGCTCTGTATTAAAGAAACATTGCCGCGCGAATATCTTCAGAATGTTGCCGATGCACTGAAGCGAAAATTGCGTCATACCGGAGTTCTGGACGGAGAAGTTCTCGGTGGTGCTGACGTTCTGATTGATCTTTTGGAGCAATCTGATCGAGATGGTCAAGCACAGATGATGGTTGACCTCGACGTGAACAACCCAGAACTTTCTCGCCAGGTGCGCAGCCGGCTGGTGAGTGTTGAGAGTCTTGCTTACTTGAGTGATGGACTTCTGCTCGAAATATTTCTGTCGCTGGAGCCTCAGACAATGGTGGTATTCTTGGCAGGTGTTCGTGAACACATCCGTTCGATGATTCTCAATAAAGCTCCGGATGAAGTTGCAGCGGATTGGAGTTCGAGTGCTGCGAATGTTCGAGGCATCGATCCAGAAACTTTCCGACTCGCAGAGATGCAGGTGATTGGAAAGGTTCGTGGTTTTGCAGCGAATGGAATGCTTAGTTTATTTGAAATCAATGAGATCATGTTCCCGATCCAGAAGTCTAGGAAAGACGGCTCATCTCGCACAGAGCCTGTGAATCGGGTACCCGTTTCTAATCTGGTTGTTGCATGAGTCTTAGCTTGAGTTACGGCAATGCAAGGGTTGTTTTGGGATTGTTCAGGAGGCTATAGAATATGCGCTCACGTTTGTTCCAACGCTTCGTGGCATCCGGGCTTCTTGCAGCGGCCGTATTAGGGCTTAGCACCAGCGGGTGTATCAAGCAAAAGTCTGCCAGTCGTAGCTATGGAATTGAGGATCGCGACAACCTTGATCCAGAAACGCAGCGCATGGTGAATGCAGCGTGTATGCCTGAAGATGAATCTGGGCTTCTTGATCCAGACACCGAGGCACAGCTCAAGGCTGACTGTTTTGCACTCCATCAACTCGCAGTGAACATGCAGGCCGGACGCAACGGCAAGGTCAAAGTACAAATTCAAAAGAAGCAAAGTGATTTTGAAGAATTTTTGCCTAGCGCAGATATGGCCAATCTATTGGGTGAGATGAAGAAGGCTGTGACTCAGCCTGAAGAAGCAGACGTGATGCGTTTTTTTGGATGTCGTATTACGCCAGCGCTAGGAGATCCGAATACGCTCCTTGGCCAGAAAGGAACTGGCACAAACGATCCGAAAGACTGCACCGCTTTTGCAACTGATCCGAAATGGGGAACAACCATTCTTGGAGATACACGGCAATTTGAATTTGTTTTCGTGAGGGGCGCTGACAGTAAGCTTTACCAGGCTATTCGTGTCACTGGTAACTGGCAGGAGCTTTCGGCGATTTTTATCTACCGCAAGCCTATGGCGCGCACAGTAATGGTTACACATCGTCCGGATTCTTGGGCGGATCAAATCGCCTTTCCAGCTCCTTTGCCGTCGGATCGTTTCTTCGAGGGTAAAGAAGGAAGCGATGAACAGGATGTGGCACGACAGATGCTCGGGCTTCAGGAGAGCGAAAAGGCACCCCGTGATCTTGAAGAGTTCTCGCAGGTCTGGCTCAAACAGCAGGTTGATGGAGCACGCCGAGTGGTTGTCGGAGTTTCGGCGGCGGTGATCTTGAGTGCTGCTTCGCTTCCTGCTCTCGGAGCTGCGATGGGTAGCTTCTGGACGGCAACTGCAGGCACGATTGGATACTTCACAGCAGGAGCGACTTCGGGTGCTGCGGCAGCCGCCGGTATTTCCTCGGCTGGGGGCGCAGCTGCTGCGATGGCGACCAGTGCCTTCGGCGTTGCGATGGCAGCGGGTGGTCTTTTTACTGCCGTGAGCATTCCATTGCACCGCTGGATTGAAGACCTGCCGCGCACGCCGCTGAAAACTGCGATGCAAACCGCGTATTTTGTGATGGTGGCTGCAGATGTTTACAAGATGGGGCGTGGAACTGTCGTTCATACTGCTCGAGCTTTTGGGACGTCCAAGAAACTCTTGGGAACTGTTTTTAATCCCCAGTCGTGGAAAAATTTACTCAATCTCTCGCCTAAAGCAGTCGGCAAGCAGGAGATCGTGAGTGCTCTCAATGCCAAGGGTGGACCAGCGTGGGAGCGATTCAAGGTTGCTCTTAACGGTGTGAGAAACGCTGCAGCTAACATGCGCGGCACTCGGCCGAGTGCGCCGAGAAATCTTCCGCCCGAAATCCAGTTGGAGATTAAGGGGCTGTTTGCAGGCTCTGCGGATGCTGCAGCAAAAACGGGTGATGTGGCTTCACGTGTGCGCCTCTCACAGCTACTCGAGGAAAACTTTATCAAATCTCGGCTTGCCGATCTCGAGCGTGCGGTTGTGACTTCGGGCTTGGGAAGTTACATGGGAGGGCGGCCTCTCTGATTCCTTCCCTGGGACAAAAATAAGTAGGTTGTTCCCCGTCAAAAGTTCTATCAATCTGTGTTCTTTGGTCTTTTTGTTAAATAAAAGAGACATTGAAGACGATAAGATTGATGAAAGGGGAAGGCCGTGGAAAAGGTTAACCTCAAAAAAGTCTGCAACGAGACCGTTAAGCCTTCGGGATATCTCGACTATCGAGAGTATCTCGAGGCCGTTTTTGCTGCACTCAAAGAGTTCGCAAGCGAATATACCTACTTCGATTTTGCGGAAGACGCGGGGCTCGGTCGCAACAATTTGATGAACGCCTTGATTCGCAATCGGCGTCCTCTCACTCCAAAGACAGCGAAGAAAATTGTCCAGAACCTCGGTCTGGTTGGCCGTGAACGGCAGTATTTTGAGGCGTTGGTTGAGCATGCTTATGCGCGTGATCCGATCGAACGGGAATCGATTCTGCGCAAACTGGTCGTGCTAAAAGGGAGTCTGGTGGCCAGCGAACTCGACCGTTGGCAGCTTGATTTTTTTAGTCACTGGTCGAATGCTGTCTTGCTCGAATTGATGAATCAAGAGGATTCAACGCTTGATCCTGAATGGTTTCAGGCTCAGATACGACCGAAAATAACCGTGGATGAGGTGCGCAATGGTCTCGAGCTATTGTGTCGTATCGGTTATGCCAAACGCGATGATTTGAAAAGTAAATACATTCCACTTCAGAGCGATGTGAGCACAGGGGCTGAGGTCGCGAGTGTAGCGCTCATTCGGTATCATCAAACTCTACTTGATTTGGCGCGCGCTGCTGTTGTGGATGTTCCTTCCGATCAGCGTGAAATTAACTCTCTTGTTCTGAGCGTAACACAGGAGGAGTTTGAAGTTATAAAAGCGAATGTTCAGGAGTTTTCACAAAGGATTTTCGATGGTCATCCGCCAAAGGCGCCCGATTCATCTACACGCGTTGTGCAAGTTTCAATGCAGGTGTTTCCGCTGACCCGACATAAGGGGGAGAAGAAATGATTTCTGGAAGAAGCCAAAAATCGATAGATAAATTTCGCACCAATCTCCTCTCTCTCACGTCAGTCTGCTGTGCGCTGTTCTATTCGCTCACTGGATGTCGAGTTCAGGCTGGTAACCCTCAGGCCGACAAACCCAAAAATCCGGGAACGGTTACAGTCGCTTTGGCGGATGCGCCCGTTGATGAGTTGTCGAGCTTGTTTGTCACGGTCAAGGGAATCGCCTTTGCAGCGGAAGGGTCGGGTCGGTGTCTCCGCGAGCCAAACCGGGCCTGTGCTGACTCGAGTTTGGTTTCTTTTGATTTCGACCGCAGCGTAGAGGTCGATCTCCTTAGCCTTTCCGATGGTCGCACCGAGGTGCTGCCGTTTGCTCAGGAGCTTCCCTCGGGAGCATATGAGGGTCTCCGCTTGTTTTTGGTCGAAGGAAGTTCTGTGCGCGGAGTCCTTAAAAGTGACGCGAGTAGCGTAGAGGTTGAGTTTGCTATGAGCCCTTTTGGGCGACGTGAATTCACGATAGCGCAAGAGTTCGATGTTCAGGAGGGAGCGGAGAATCAATTGATTGTTCATGTTGACCTGCGCCGTTCGCTGCGAAAAAACGATCGAGGCGGTTTCGTTTTGATGCCTGTTGTGAATGTGGTGCCTGAACGTTTTGCTGCACGGTTATATGGTGCAGTGTCCGACTCCAACGTAACGCGGATTTGTGCTTACAACGAGGCAGGAAAGCGTCGGCCGGAGGGTTCCAAGTTCCCAGGTATGCCTTCCGGAAATTCCCCTGTGAGCTCACAGCAGCCCCCACGGCCGCAGTTCCCTCTTCCTCCTGCGCCTCAGCCAACCCGTACACCATTCGCTCAGCCGCCTGTATCGCCTGTTCCTCCGTTGCGTCAGCCCGACGCGACAAGCTCTTGTGATAACGCCGAGGCGGTTGCAGATCTCAGTGATTCAAAGAGATCTTATGATCTCAGATATTTACCTCCGGTTCGCTACACGCTGCGAGCATTCAAGAAGGACGGGTCGTACACCGATACATCTGTGAGCAACCCGCTTTTGCCGCGAGAAAGCAGGGAGCTTGATCTGTAGGCGGTTCTTCTTGTTGGACTGGGTGGGTGACTGATGCTCTGGATGCTGCGTACTGTTTTTTTGGGGTTGATGAGTCTCGCTCTACCGATGGGTTGCATGCCCCAGAAAAAAACCGATGCCGAGGTCAATTATGCTGTGGGCACCTGGTGGCAGCGTTCCGACAGCAATCTTTTATTGGCTGTGGCAGAAAAGCGAAGTGTCAGTGTTTGTTTGAGGAGTGAGGGGCGAGTCGAGCCTGCAACATGGACACGTGACAAAACTCACTTCGAAAAAGTTGTTCGTTCAGCGCTGAGTGATTGGTTGTCGGCCATTGCCGTGCAGGCTCAAATCAACTTTGTCGAGCCACCGTGTGTGAATGACCTTGCGCAGGGCAGGCTTCAGGTCGTTCTTCACTACGATGAGGCTGTTTTTCAGTCCCGGATTTCCCAGACTACTTCTCCAACCTTGGGAGTGTTTCTTGGTGGTGATGGTGGTCTGCATTTAAACGTTAGAGGTGTTTTAAATCCTTCTCGTGATGCAACCGCTGGCTACAAAACAACCTTGCATGAGTTGGGTCATGCCATGGGTCTAAACCACAGCCAGGTCGCGGGTGCGGTAATGCAGCCGATGCTCTCCCGTGCAAGCTCTCGTTTAACAGCGGACGACATTGCGGGTCTGAGGGAAATCTGGACGCGCATCAACCAGCAGAATCCGAGCGTGCGAGGTGGAGTTAGCTCCAGCGCTCAAGCGGAAAAGCCCGAGCGCACGCCGATCAGGGCAACCGAATCTCAACCTATCGAAGCACCAAATCCTGCAGCTACTGCTACCGCCCAGCCGTCATCAAAGAGCACAAGCGTGCAGTTGGTTCTGCGTTATGATTCCTGGTTCAAGGTTTCGACAACACAATCGTACCTGCTGCCTGAAAGTCAAAAGTGTGCTCTCGGTGTAGACCAAAAGATTGCCGTACAGGTTCTCGATGGAGGAGTTCTGCAATCGGGTCATTTGCGCGTGAAGTTGGCTGAGGACTTACCCGGTTGTGGCTTTGCGCGTTCCGGTGCTGTTGGATTTCTCTACAGCGCGCATATCGATTGAGTCCGCAAGGCACACGAAAGAGCATTCAGCGCCTGAGTGCTCTATCCATTTCTCGCTTGGCGTCTTTGTTTTTCTGGGATTCACGTTTGTCGTGGCCGGCCTTACCTTTTGCCAGCGCAATCTCAACCTTCACAAGGTTGTTGTCATTGAAATAAATCTCGAGAGGGATGAGAGTATAACCCTTCTGCCGGGTCGCCTCGTCGAGTTTTTTAATCTCACTACGGTTGAGGAGTAATCGCCGATCACGGCGTTCGGTGTGGTTCAGGTATGAGGCCTGTTTAAGTGTTGGGATGGTGAGGTTCATCAGCCAGGCCTGTCCCTCACGGATCATGGCGTAACTCTCTGCCAGACTCGGGTGCGAGTCGCGCAGGCATTTGACCTCGGAGCCGCGCAATGCGAGACCCGCCTCGAATTTGTCTTCGATGTGATACTCGTGGAATGCACGCTTATTTTTGGAAATAGATTTCATCCGATGGCTCTGTTTGCAGGCTTGTGGCAGACTCTTCACTTTATGGAATAAGTGTTTTCAAAGATGAGGGCAAGTCGAATGCTGCTCGACGAACCGACACTCAATATATTTTTTGCAATCTTTTTGTTCGCTTTTGGGGCATGCATCGGCAGCTTTTTGAATGTTGTTGCGCACCGTCTGCCCCGAGACATGTCTCTTGTCCGTCCGCGTTCACACTGCCCGAGTTGCTCCGCGCCTGTGCCGCCGGTGGGTTTAATACCTATTTTGGGCTGGTTTCTGGTCAAAATGAGGTGCCGAAACTGTGGGGTGAAGGTTTCTTGGGTTTATCCGGCCATCGAATTGCTCTGCGCGGTCGGAACTGTGTGGCTCTTCTTCCACACCCTCACTCCCACTCAATTTGTCGGGATTCTCTGGCCCGAGGCGGCATTGGGAACCCAGCTCGGTACGTTGCGTTTTCAGCCTCTGGTGGCTGTTTTAACTCATTTATTCTTGTTTTATACTGCTGTTCCGCTAACGCTTATCGATCTCGAGCACAGGATTTTGCCCGACGTTATCACTCTGGGAGGCACTCCTCTTGCCCTGTTTCTTGGCGGAGCAAACACTCAGCTCGGTTGGCAAGGAGCGGTTCTTGGTGCAGCAGTTGGTTCTGGGGTTCTGTTTTTTGTTGCCAAAACCTATGAAATCATCCGTGGCCGTGAAGGCCTCGGTTTAGGTGATGTGAAATATATGGCCTTGATCGGCGCAGTTGTTGGCTGGCAGGGCGTGCTCCTGGTTCTTGGCCTGGCCAGTGTTCTTGGGAGTGTGATCGGAATCTTTTTGGGATTGAGAAGGCAGGCGGGTCTGCAGACAGCTCTACCCTTTGGGCCTTTCCTTGCAGCGGCTGCTTTGCTGGTGAGCCTGTGGCAACCCCTGATTCTGGACTTTTTCTTTGGGGATGTTTGAGGAAATCTGTTGTGAGCTCGTTTGATCTTTCCGGAACACTTCAGTCTTTGAACCCGCAGCAGCGGGCTGCAGTCCAAACGCTGACCGGCCCATTGCTTGTTCTTGCCGGCGCAGGAACCGGAAAGACCAAGGTCATCACTTCACGCATAGCGCATCTGATCTCACAGGGATGTGCTCCAGAGAAGATTGTTGCGGTGAGTTTCACCAACAAAGCTGCCAGAGAGATGGGCGAGCGTCTGGCACATTTGGTGGGAAAGAAGATTGAGAAACGAGCTATTCTTTCCACATTTCATTCATTTTGTTTGCGTTTGCTTCGGGAATTTCCCGAGAATGCGGGGCTCTTGCGCGGATTTTCGATTGCGGACGAAGGTACGAGCCGCGATCTTCTTCGTGATGCCCTTGCTGAGCACAAACTTCAGGAGATCTTTTCTCTTCAGAAGGCAGCCGAACATATCGGAGCCTGCAAAGATGCTCTGTTGCGCCCCGACGATCTTGCGAATGAGAAGCATTTGCTCAATCGTTTGTTGGTGAAGAAAGTGTTCTCTGATTACGAACGACGGTTGCGCTTGTTTAACCTGGTCGATTTCGATGACATTGTTTACCGCACGGTGTTGATGCTTCGCGACAATCCTGCTGTGCGCGAAATCTTCTGCGAGCGCTATCACCATTTTTTAGTCGATGAATTTCAAGACACGAGCAATGCCCAATTCGAGCTGATCCGTATGCTCGGTGAAAGACATCGGAATGTCTGTGCTGTGGGTGATGACGACCAAAGTATCTACGCATGGCGAGGGGCGAAGCCCGAAGTGCTGTTTGATTTCTTCAAGGTCTTTCCCGAAGCAAAGAAGGTCACTCTCGAACAGAATTACCGATGCAGCAGCGAAATTCTGACTGTGGCCAACTCTGTGATTTCGACCAACACCACTCGTCTAGGTAAGACTCTGTGGAGTACGAAAACGGCGAATTGCCCTGTGCGTGTTCACTCGGCCGAAACTGAACGTGACGAGGCTCTTTTTGTTGCCGATCAAATTCAACGACTGCGTCGAGAAGAGAATCTACCCTGGGTTGGATTCACTATCCTTGTGCGAAGCAATGCCCAGACAGAAATTCTCGAGCAGGTCTTCATGGAAAGAAAAATTCCTTTTCATGTTCATGGCGGAAGCGAGTTTTTTGACAAAAAAGAAATTCGTGATCTGCTGTCATACCTGCGCTTTGCTAACAATCCTAAGGATGCCAAAGCTCTCATGCGCGTCATCAATGTTCCCACGCGTGGCATTGGTCTCCGCACGCTCGAGCAGTTGAGTGAGGGCTATCTAGAGGCCAGTAGCAACCAGGCGAGTCTGAGCTTTCTGGAACATTTGCAAACACAGCGGAGCCTGTTTCCTGCAGTGTCACAGTATCTCGAGCAATTCATTCCAATTCACAAGGAGTTTATCCAGGCCAGGAGCCAGGTGGATGTGGCAAAGTGCCTGCGGCGGTGCTTTGAAGAACTGGGGCTCAAAAATGAAATTTTGACCACATCAAAGAGCATGCAGATCGCAAACTGGCGCATCAGTCTCGTGGATAAGATGCTTACAGTGATTGAAAAGGTGCAGCTGGACAGCTTTAGTTTGGCTGAAATGGTGGACGCTCTGAATCTCGACGACTCGAGTTTTTCGTCGCGCAAGGAGGTCGGTGATCGGGTTCAACTCATGACCATCCATGCCTCCAAGGGACTCGAGTTTCCCTGTGTGTTTGTGGTTGGAGTGGAGGAGAAACGCCTTCCGCATGAGCGCAGCATGGAAACCCCTGCGGGAGTCGAGGAAGAGCGCAGGCTATTTTACGTTGCACTGACTCGTGCCCAGAAATTCCTTTTCTTGAGCCATTGTGGATTTCGTGCGCGCGGCTCGCGGCAGAATCGGGGTGCAGACATTCAACCCTCACGCTTCTTGAGCGAGATTCCGTCGGAGTCGCTGCTGATGTCGGAAACCGACCCGGCCACCGAGGAGGCACAGCGTCTTGAAGCGGCGCAGCGGCTCTTTGAGCTATTTCGATGACCAACTTTAAGAGGAATGCCTGTGCAGAAAATTTTCAGAAAAATTCTGCTCGCAACTGGGTTGGCTTCTGCTCTTTTGGTCGCGTTGGGTGCCATCATCTGGTTGGCCACAGCCCGGCACAGTGAATTTTATCTATTCAAATCGATGCGCGGACAGGCGTCTGCCTCTCTCTGGCTGACTCCGCCTCAATCATCGGAAAATCGTTGGGGGTTAATTTCCGATAACATCGGCGTGTCCGTCTGGATCTCGCCGGATCGTGTCTCCCAAGCTGTTCGTCATTTCGACGTCTGGATGCAGGAGTATTCTCTTCTGCGCGAGCTTACCGATGAAGCAGCTCAACAGGAAGGTGATGGTTACGTCTTGCCTCCCTCGGCTCTACCTGAAGCAGAGATGCAGGAGGATCAGGTTTTTCTGGAGGATTCCTACGACCTCGCTTTGCGAGAGTTGCTCCAGGATGTTTGGCATTCAGGCTTTTTTGTTGTTGGCGGTACGGTGCATTTTCGCTCCCCGTTTTGGTTGAAGCCTGGAATCGGGTGGTTGAGTTCCGGCGTACATCCCAAGGTTGCAACTTCTTTTTTTGATGCCTACCTCAGTTCGCTTGGTGATCGCGAAGACGGGGCTGATGTTCCGAGTTGGTTCACGGAAATACCTTTCGCGCATCTCGAATTGTTGCAGAGTGATGGAGTGAATCTTCAGGAGTCTGTCTTTGAGCTCGGAGGCGAGCAGCTGGCGAGTCTGCATGCGCGCCTTTGCGATCTTGGTCATCTACCGGAGTCTTGGTGCTATCTTGAGGAGGATTCGCACAATCCCCTTGAGGCACTTCTTTATGCAACCGAGGATTTTAGGGCTCAATTCAGAGTCTATTGGCAAATGCGTGGTGATCATCTGGTCTGGTCCAACTCTCCCGGGTGTCTTTCTACGCTTTTAAGTCATCGAGATATTGAAACTCAAAGTTGTGGTGAATTCACAGCTGTGGGAGAAACTGCTGAGCTGTCGGGTGAGGAGAAGCGATTTTTTGAGAAGCAGTCTGCGAGTAAAACCTCAATGGCAGCCGGTTTCTTTGTTGATCAGCAGTTGTTGCATAGTGCATTTGAGATTGGGCTGAAGCGCTTTGAAGACACACAGGTCGATGGTGCAAGTTGGTTGAATGACGCCCTACAAAGTGCAGGTGGTTTGAGGCAAGTGCAGGAGATACGTGTCGGCCTTCTCGAAGAATCAATGCTACGTCCGCGTTGGGGTGCACGATTTGTCTGGGAACCACCCGAGGCCGGTGAATTATCGACTTTCGCTAGATTTACACAAAATCCAGGCTCCGATGAACGTCTTGCACCTCGTTGGGCAGAAAGTCAGTTCAAATTCCTGTATGGTCTAATCTCGGCTTGGCGTGGGTTGCCGCGCAGTCCTGGACAAATTCAAAAAATTGAACCATGGCAGAAGAAAAAGTCATTCTGGAATGCTGTGGCCCGCTACCGATTGGGATGGAGCGAAAGTCAATGAAACTGATTGCTGTTGATGGAAATTCTCAAAAGCTCGATGGCGGTGCCATGTATGGAAACGCTCCTCGACCAATGTGGGAAAAGTGGTCACCCCCAGACGAGCGTAATCGCATTGCACTTGCTTGTCGCAGCTTGCTTGTGATCACAGATGATGGACAGAAGATCCTTTTTGAAGCAGGCATCGGCGCGTTTTTCGAACCGAAGTTGCGAGAGCGTTTTGGAGTGGTCGAGCAGAATCATTGTCTGATTGATAATCTTTTAAGTCTCGGCATTGACCCAGCATCCATTGATGACGTCGTTCTCTCCCATCTACATTTCGACCATGCGGGCGGCATTCTGAGTCGCTACGAAGACGGGCCGCTGCACCTTGTTTTTTCAAAGGCCCGGTTTCATGCTTCGCGCCAGAACTGGGAGCGCTCTAATGCGCCTCACTCGCGCGACAAGGCCTCTTTTGTTCCTGAATTGAACAAGCTGTTGAGTGAAAGTGGGCGTCTGTTTCTGGTAGACAAAGAGCCTCATCCGGCTTTGGCAAACCTGGTGCGTTTTCATTGGTCAGACGGACATACTCCGGGTCTGATGATGTCAGAGATAAAAACCCCGGGTGGCCCGGTTGTTTTCACATCCGACCTTATTCCCGGTGCACCTTGGGTGCATGTCCCAATTTCAATGGGATACGATCGCTTTCCAGAGCTTGTCATCGACGAAAAACGGCAACTCCTTGAAGAGCTGCTCCCGCGACAAGCGATGCTGTTTTTTACTCACGACCCAGAGGTGAGTTGTGGTCGGCTGCAAAAAGACGCTTCGGGTAAATTTTCCACAACTCCTGTGCAGCTGAGCGATATTCATTGAGTTGGTTGAGCGTGTTCTGAATCCATTCCGACATTGATCGAATTGAGATGGCATTCGCTTTCCCTCCGGCACAGTTTCCCTGCACAACAACTGCCTTGAGCTCCCTGGAGTTGTTCTCAAAACTCCATAGCGGTGCCCCCGAGTCACCTGCACAGGGTGCACTTTGGGAATCCTGAGTCCGCAGCTGTAATTTTCCCTCCTGAACGAGTTCACGCTCAAAGCTGAGCTGGTTCCAAGAGTGTCTGGAACTGAGAATAGCTCGAGCCGAGTCTGTCTTGAGGCGAATTGGGCTGTAGCCCTTCATCCAGAGAGATTGAGTCTGCTTATGTATTGAAACGGGAAGGTCTTCCATTCTTTCTTTTTTGGATTGGAGTGAGCCGTCAAGAACGAGCAAAGCG
Organism: Silvanigrellaceae bacterium; assembly: GCA_044376695.1. Lineage (GTDB taxonomy): Bacteria > Bdellovibrionota_B > Oligoflexia > Silvanigrellales > Silvanigrellaceae > RFOM01. The sequence continues at coordinate 99,012 of JBILKM010000004.1, read as the reverse complement.
ACGTCAATGTCGAGTTGATGAGGCGTAGGGGTCTGCTGAAAGTGCGGATGAATATACCAGCGCTTTACTCTGATTGTTCTTGCTTCTTCGGTGTTGTTTTTGACGACAAGTGCATCCTCCGGCCAGTATTTTCGGAACTGTTGAATGCAATGTGCTGCAGTCAGTACGAGCTCAGGCGTGATCGGCACACCGCTGCAGAAGATGTGACCTTCCTGTGGCTTATTCTGGACGATCAGTGCGACAGCAGCAGGCAATGCCTCACTGGCCGCAGGAGGCCATGTAAAAGCTTCGACAATCATGGAGTGTTTGAAATCCTTCGGTGCGAGAGCCGCGGTCAGTTTTGTTTTTCAGGAAGGATTTTTCAATCAAGGTTCTGTGGCAAAACAAAAAGCCATCCCACGAGGGGATGGCTTTTTAATGAGTGTCTATGGAAGACAGTCTCATTTTCAAGAAGCTTACTTCTTGCGAGCAGGAGCTTTCTTGGCAGCTGCCTTCTTCTTGATGCCAACAGCTTCTTTGAGCGACTTGGCAGCGCGGAATGCAACCTTCTTGGAAGCAGGAATGCGGATTTCTTCACCCGTCTGAGGATTGCGGCCCTTGCGAGCAGCGCGCTCTTTCACCTGGATGATGCCGACCTTGTCGAGGCGGATTTTGGACTGGCGGCTCACGAGCTCGGATTCGATCTCAGCAAGGAACTCAACGATGAGTTCTTTAGTCACTTTCTTTGGAAGTTCGTCGTGCTTGCTAGCAACAGCGGAGATCAATTGGCTCGTGGAAACTGTGGTTGGCTTCTTCATGCGCATTATTCCTTTCTTGAAAACCTGCGCCGACTCTACAGCGCAACTTCAAAACTGACAAGATCTGCGGGACGAAAAATTTCAAAAACATTCACGACACGAAAATTTGAATGAGTCAACTGCCCCTTGCAAAAAAGAGCCTATCGCACCCCGCACCTCGGCTTGCTATATTCATCCTTCTGGGTTGAACTATGCTCAACCGAGTCTTTTGGAAGGACGAGATATTCATGGCAGACCTAAATTTAAATGGTGCGATCCGGCAGTGTCGAAATCTCTCCGCGGGCGACTGGCACGATGATCCGCATCTTGTGCGTCGCGATGTTATCAGCCCCTGCAACGGAATGGTTATAGGTCGGGTGCCCATGTCTGGTGCGCAGGAGGTAGAGCGCACGGTCGAGGCTGCGGCTCTTGCTTGGCCGCAGTGGGCTCAAACCCCACTGCGTACCAGGGCAGAGATTCTTGCGAGGTTCAAAACGCTCATGCAGCAGAACCTAAATGCTCTTACAGAATCTGTTTCGGCAGAGTCGGGTAAGACCCGGGTCGAGGCAGAGGCTGGATTGCAGAAAGGCATGGAAATAATAGATTTCGCAGTCAGTTCGCCGAATCTGGATCTCTGGGATTCAGCCGAAGTGAGCACTGGCGTTCATTGTCAGTTCCGCCGCGAATCGCTGGGTGTGGTTGTGGGAATAACTCCATTCAACTTTCCTGCCATGGTTCCGCTGTGGATGATTCCACTGGCTCTGATAGTTGGCAACGCCTTCATTCTTAAGCCATCCGAGAAGGTGCCCCTAACCTCGCAGATGTTGGCACAGCTATTGATTGATGCCGGGTTACCAAAGGGTGTGTTCTCAATTGTGAACGGAGGCGCTGAGGCGGTCGATGCTTTGCTTGCGCACCCCGAAGTAAAGGCGATTGGATTTGTCGGCTCTACTGCAGTGGCATCACACGTCTATAGGCAGGGAACATCCCACCACAAGCGCGTTCTTGCGCTAGGTGGGGCCAAAAACCACATCGTCGTGACACCTGACTGTGACCCTAATCTGACCGCAAAAGGAATTCTTTCTTCGTTCACAGGATGTGCCGGGCAGCGCTGCATGGCAGCGAGCGTTCTCCTGGCAGTGGGTGATGTTGAGCACGTCATCAAAAAAGTTGTTGAGTTGGCGAAAGGCCAGTGTCTGGGGCGCGACATGGGCGCCATCATCGACCCGGGAGCCCTCAAAAGAATTGAAGGGGCGATTGCCACGGCGCACTCCGAGGGAGCAAAAATTCTACTCGACGGACGCGGACAGAAGTCGAGTCTTGTGAACTCCGAGCGTGGCTTCTGGATAGGCCCCACAATCATAGACCACGCTCGTTCCGATATGGAATGTGCTCAAATGGAAATCTTTGGCCCGGTGCTGACCATCATTCGTGCTTCGCGGCTTGATGAAGCGGTTGCGATAGCCAACGCATCGCCCTATGGCAATGCCGCGTCCGTGTTCACAACTCGTGGCGATGTGGCGCAATATGTTGCTCACAACTCCAATGCAGGAATGATTGGTATCAACATCGGTGTTCCGGTTCCGCGCGAGCCTTTTTCGTTTGGTGGAACCAAGCAGTCGCGTTTTGGCCATGGCGACATCACGGGCCGGAGTGGTCTGGATTTCTGGTCCGATCATAAAAAAATCACCACGACATGGCCTGCGTTGCAGACCAATGCCAACGTGCAGGGCGGACAATTCCTGCTCCATACAACTTGAAACCATTCGAGGGTAATCCCACGTGACCACGCAAAAATCAGGTGTTCATCATATTGTTTTGACCTCGCATCCCAATCACTTCGGGCCTAAGCCATTGAGTATCAACTGGGGTGAGAGTGATCCGCTCAAACGTGGCCCGGTGATTGCAACGGTTGCAAACCAGTCGCACCGCAATGCCATCGGAACCCATTCAGGCTCTTATGCCATCTACCGTGCGCTTGCGATTGCCACGGGCTCGTTGCAGTCAATGCATAAGCCAGACCTCACAAACACAGCTCCTGCTGTTCCGGTAGGGCCGCACGAGAGCTGGTACGATCCTGAAAAAATCGTTTCCATCGATCCTTGGGGTGCTCTCGTTGCTGAAACCTACAAAGAGTACCTAGGGAAGGGCTACGACATCCGTCCAACCATAGCTGTAACCAAGGCGCATATTCATATGCCCGAAATTCAAGAGGCCGTTGTGCGCGGCCGGGTTAAGCCGGATGGACAGATTGTGAGTCCTGAGGGCATTTGTTCGGTCGTCAAGGTCGCTATCGAACCTGTCTGGTATCTGCCCGGTGTGGCCAAACGATGTGGAATCGATGAAGGCGTGTTGAGAAGGACTCTGTTCGAGCAAACGGGTGGAATGTATCCCGAGCTCATCACCCGTTCCGACTTTTCCGTTTTTCTGCCGCCTATTGGTGGCTACAGTCTTTACATTTTCGGCGACCTCAATGCGATTCATGATCCCAGTAAGCCTATTGCTGTGCGTATTCATGACGAGTGTAACGGTTCAGACGTCTTTGGTTCGGATATCTGCACGTGCCGCCCTTATCTGACACACGGGATTGAGGTGTGCGCGCAAACAGCACAAGAAGGTGGTTTGGGTATTATTGTGTACTGCCGAAAAGAGGGGCGAGCTCTCGGAGAAGTCACCAAATTTCTTGTCTACAATGCGCGCAAACGTCAAGAAGGCGGAGATCGTGCCGACCAATATTTTGCACGCACAGAGTGTGTGGCAGGGGTTCAGGACATGCGCTTTCAGGAGCTCATGCCCGATGTGCTGCATTGGTTGGGTGTGAAGCGGATCGATAAGCTAGTTTCGATGAGCAATATGAAATACAACGCTATCGTGAATTCCGGGATTGTTGTTCACGATAGATTTGAAATTCCGGAAGATCTCATTCCTGCGGATGCACAGGTCGAAATGGACGCTAAAAAAGCGGCGGGGTACTTCACTGATCAGGTTCCCGATTCTGAAGAGCTGAAGAAGAAGAAGGGGCGAGAGCTGTGAGTGATTTAGATTCGAAATCAGTCATTACGCATTTGCGAAAGCTTTCCACAATCAGGGAGCGCTGTAGTCGAATCTATGAGCATGCGCAGAAGGATACTCTGCCTCATTTCATTCTAGATGAAAGTAGGATCGATGACGTGGTTGCCTTTGTCGAGACTTTGATTCGACAAGATTACCCTACTCTCGCAATCCCATTTCACAGCCGCTGGCGTCATTTTGAAGCTGGTTCGATCGAGCGCCATATTCAACTCCAGCATCAGTGGCAGGGGTGTGATGCACTCGAAATAGCGCGCCGTCATATCGATTTGGTTGTTGTCAGTGTGCTGCTAGATGCTGGCGCCGGGCCAGATTGGGCCTTCCATGAATCACAGTCCGGAATGAAGTTTACACGCTCCGAGGGGCTGGGTGTGGCTAGCTTTTGGATGTTTGCACACGGAGCATTTTCATCCGATTCAGGCCTTCATCACCAGGTTGATGCCATTGGACTCGAGCGTTTGCAGTTGAGTCATGTTGAGAAGGGATTTCAGGTTTCACCTTCAAATCCGCTCGTCGGTCTAAATGGTCGAGTCGCGCTTTTGCAGCGCCTGGGTCGAGCACTGCACAGTAAGCCTGAATTCTTCGAGCGCAATGGAGTTTTTCGCCCGGGCAATATGGTCGATGCTCTTGCGCAGCATCTCAGTCGTCAGAAAACCATTCCATTGTCTGAGCTTTGGAGAATTGTAATCGAAGGTTTCAATCAGGTCTGGCCCACAGAGGGTCGTCTGCACTTGGAAGAGGTGTGTCTGGGGGATGTCTGGCATCACTCTGCCTTGGGCAATGCTCATGACCCTTTAGCTTTTGTGCCTTTTCACAAACTCTCGCAGTGGTTGACGTATTCACTTCTCGAGCCACTTTCCTGCGCAGGATTTCAGGTCGCCGATCTGTCTGCTCTTACAGGTCTGCCCGAGTATCGCAACGGCGGATTGTTTCTTGATTTTGGTGTGCTGACTCCGCGCCAGCCACAAACTCTCAGCCAATCCTTGCCGGTCAATTCCGAATGGATTGTCGAATGGCGAGCTCTCACAGTGATTCTTCTCGACCGGGTTGCGGAACGCCTGCGTGGCAAGTTGGGCAAGTCTGATGCTGAATTCCCTCTCGCAAAAGTTCTAGAGGGCGGTACATGGAAAGCAGGTCGTAGAATCGCAGCACAGAAACGTCCGGGTGGCTTGCCCCCGGTTCAGGTCGTGAGCGATGGAACAGTCTTCTGAGAGGAATTATTTATGACAATCAAAAGCTTTGAAAATACTCATCTCATCGAGCATCCTCTGATTCAGCACAAGCTGACCATCATGCGCAAGGCAGAAACCAGCACCCACAAGTTTCGTGGACTCCTTTCGGAGATCAGCATGCTACTTGCCTACGAGGTGACTCGTGACATGCCAATGACCCTCACGGATATCCAGACGCCCGTGGCTGCGATGAAGGCACCAACGCTTGAAGGTAAGAAAACAGTTCTGGTGTCCATTCTGCGTGCGGGTCAGGGGATTGTAGATGGTATGCTCAGAATTCTTCCCTCCGCTCGTGTTGGCCATATCGGGCTTTATAGGGAACCTAAAACTCATGTGGTTGTCGAATACTATTTCAAAGTTCCACGAGATATCTCGGAACGTGATGTGATCCTGGTTGATCCCATGTTGGCTACAGGGAATTCGGCGGTCGCAGCAGTGCATCGCCTCAAACAAACCAGTCCACGCTCCATTAAGTTTGTGTGTTTGCTCGCCGCTCCAGAAGGCCTCAGTAAGATGCAGGAGGAGCATCCCGATGTTCCAATTTATACTGCAGCTATCGATGAGCGACTTGATGAACATGGATACATTGTTCCCGGTCTGGGCGATGCGGGTGACCGCCTGTTTGGCACGAAATAGTTCTTTTGATTCTGCGCGGAGAGTTTGAATGTCGTTGGCTATTGCGTTGCATCCTGTTGTTGTGGGCGTATCTGGGGGATCCGGAAGCGGAAAAACAACCTTCTGTCGGGAATTGGTTGCAACTCTAGGTGAAGAGAAAGTTCTGCATCTCAAACAGGATAATTACTACCGCGACTTGAGCCATATGCTTCCTGCAGAAAGAGACGCAGTAAATTTTGATCATCCCCAAGCCCTTGAATTTGAGCTTCTGAGTGTTCACCTCACCCAGCTTCTGCGCGGAAATCCAGTCGATGTACCAATATATGATTTCGCCACGCACACCCGTAAACCCCAATCCATGAAGCTTTCGCCACGGCCAGTGGTGCTGATAGAAGGTATTTTGATCTTTTCGCAGCCAAGTATTTTCGATCAGCTCAACTACAGTTTCTTTGTTGATGCTTGCCAGGATGTGCGTCTTGAAAGGCGTATCGAGCGAGATATTGCCGAGCGTGGTCGCACCCCTGAAAGCGTGCGCTCGCAGTTTTTTTCAACGGTGGCACCTATGCATGACCTGTTTGTGGAGCCTTCGAAGGCAAAGGCAAAAGTCGTGATTTCGGGCGAGTCCCCGTTTCAGCAAACGATCGCAGAGCTCACGCAGGAGCTTATGAATTTATCCAAAGGTTGAGGATCAAAGACATCCGAGACTCCGGTCGGAGAGCAGCGCATCATCAGAAATAACTCGAGTGTCTTTTGTGTTGGCTGCCGTTGTGCGCGCAGAGGTAGCGGCTTTGGATCCTCTCACAATCTCCTGGTCATCATTCCCCGCATCTGGCAATGCAAGCACAGCAGAACCGCCGGAGGTTGGGTTTCCATCGACTGTGTTGAGCGTTAGGAGTGGAATAACTCCAGAGAGAGTGAGCATGGCTCCACTGTCGGTCGGGCCGAAGCTGATCTTCGTTGATGATTTTGGCAAGTAGAACCTGAATACACCCAAGGTGCGAACACCCTTGCTGGGCAAAGAATTTGAGCCACTGAGCAATGCTGCGGAGTCGATTAAGGCAAATCCTATACTCTCCGAATTATTAGCGCTCACTCCCAGTACAGGGTTGGCAGCAATGCTAAATTGCTTGGGCAAAGCCATGATTTTATCGTTTTTGGTTGGAAACATCGTTCGAAGCTCTGAGATTTTCTGATTCATGAAGGCAAAATACGCATCGCTAGCCTTTGCCAGGTAAAGATCTTTGAGCATTGCATTGGTGTTCGATCCGGATTGCGTGCGTAAAAAGGGTGTGTCCAAACCAAATCCAAGATCCTGCGCATGCTCTAGAGCGTTTTTGCGCTTTCCGTCGATGTCAGTGTCCACCAGGTGTTTCTTGACCGCTGCCAAAAAACCTTCCCTTACTGCGCAGATGGATTGTTCGGGAGAATCTTTCGAGAGGTATTTTCCACAGACCTCATTATTGAGGAACGCAGGTAATTCGATGTAATTAAGAAGTCGCCAGCCACCAATCTGTCCGGCAATTCTTCGGTTCCATGCGTCGAACTGCTTCGAAATAGATGGATAACTTGAAAGAAGCTGAGAGTGGCTGCGTTTTTTTGTCTCCATGAGGCGTCTGACTGCAGCGAACTTTGCGGAGCCGACGTCACTCGCCTTGAGTTCAAGAGTGCGAACAGTGGTGTCAAAAGCCGACCAACAAACCTCCTGGCTTCCGGCAACGTTCAGCCGGTCTTCCGAGGAAGAAATGCAAACGTTGCGGCGGTATTCATCAGCGCTTGCAGCCTTCTCGTTTTCCTCAACCGACTTGTTTGGATCCAGTGATTCGAGACCACGATCTGCGTAGAGTTTAATCTTTGTGGCGCGCTCAGCCATAGCAACCGCATCGGCGGATCCCAGCGCGCGCACATCCGCGATGAACGCTCTGCGGCGGTTGAAGAAGTCGTCACTGACTTTTAGGTTTTTCAAATATCCTGCGGATGATTTATCCGTGGCCGGAACGTGAACCGAAATACTGAGGTCTGGACTGTCGACCTTGTCCTCAGCAAAACAATGCTGTGCCGAAAACGCATTAAACGTAAGCACCGAGTCGGAAGAGTTCAAAAGAAGAAATGTTGTCGTGCAGGAACGACCGCCCACATTCACAAAGCCCCCAGCGGGAACCACTGGAGCCGCCTTCAGGAGTGCATTGCCATCATCGACTGTGGCTTGAACCCCAGAACAATTCTCTGAGCGCTTTGATGCTTGGCAGGCGCTCAGATAAACACAAGACATTACAATGATTTTTTTTGAGTAAATAAACCTCATGCCAAGTTATCGGCAAAAGAGGCGTGAATCTTTAGAGAAAGTGGCTGGGGAACTAGGACTCGAACCTAGACTAACGGAGTCAGAATCCGTCGTCCTGCCATTAGACGATTCCCCAAATGGCTTCGGGATGGGATAACTTAGCCATTCGAGCTTGGCAAGAGGGGCGAGGCTTGGCGTTTGTTATTTGAGCCCAGCACGATCGAGGAGCTGGTTCAGACGGTCTGTGGCCTCCCTGCGCGCTGCTTTGTATTCGCTTGAACTCACAATGCTGCGCCTCACATCCCCCACCAGCCCACGCCATTTTCCGAGAGTCATGATGCCCTTAAGCGCGGGCTGAACGTCTGCGTAAATGAGGGAGTGCAGAGGGGCCTGGCCAGGCCAAAAAACAGGGTCATCCCAATTCCACACCAGCAGGTTCGCAAAGCTTCCGACAGTGAGTCCATTGACCCTTGTGTTTGTGGATTTGCGCTTCGCATTTCCGAGAAACAACACATTCAAGAGTGTCTGTTCACTTGGGTTCATCTGTGGTTCACGCAGAATTGATTGTCGCAAGGCTGACATACCCTGGGACTGTACGGTGGTTGCCGAGCGCCTGAACTCCGAGAATTCGGGAGACAGGCCGAGTGAGTTCATGGGCCAGGTGGCAAGAGTGCGCATCTCTGCCTGCACACGGAGCGAATCGTTGCTTGCGGCACAGTCAGTTCCGACAGTCCAGTTCAGATCGGCTCTCCACCATTCGCTGAAGGCTGCCGGAAAATGAAAAATCATTTGTGAGTGAGGGCATGCCACGAGTCGTACGGAATCGTTCTTGCAATAGGTAAAGTCTTTTTGACTCGCATAGATCATGTGGACAAGTAGTTTTTCTGATGTGCAGTCCAGAGCTCCAACTCGGCGCAGGAAATCGACTGGCGTGCACCCGTACTGGGCTTGGCTGCGTTGAAACTCCTCGGGCGACTGAGCAACGTGGCAGTGGATTGGTAGCGAGAGTTTTTCACCAAGGTCAATTATTTTTCGCCACAGGTCTTCGCTGACCGTGTCAGTAGCATGCGGTCCAAGTGCAGCATCGATACCAAGCTGCTTGTGATATTCACTGCCATTGAGTGCCTGGGTGAAGGTTAGGCCTGCTTCCCAATCACTTTTGCCCGGGCCTGCGAGATCCTGCAGTGTAGCTGCAACTGTGCCGGTGAGTCCGACCTGAATCATGGCATCAGCTACCGCATCGGCATGGTAGTAATGATCCCAGACATGTGTTGTCCCTGAGAGCAGGCACTCATAGGCTCCCATGCGGGTAAATGCGCTGACATCTGCTGCAGTGATTTTTTCTTCCATCTTGAAGAATAAGTCTTCAACCAGATTGCCGCCTTGCTGCTCTGCAGCAATTCGCCCACGCATGAAGTTCAAGGCGAGATGCGTGTGTGAATCAACGAAACCTGGTGTCACTAAGTCATCAGCAAACCAGTGTGAGGTGGCGGTGATTTGTTCAGCATTGGGATGGATTTTGATTGATTTGATTTGTGTGCCGTCGATGTGAAGGACGGCTGGTTCGATCGTCCATCCCTTCTCGGGGCTGTGGAGCAGGACTCTCTTTGAACCGACGGTGACAGGCATGGTTTAATATCTCCGATCTCTGCTGTACACTGATAATCGCGTGAATTGGAGCCGAGGAGAAGAGATTTATGTCAGACAATGCGACGCAAATCCGACGATTGCCTGTATCAGGATTTTCCTTGCTTTTTGTTGTTGCAATTTTAGCTGTCGGACAGATTTCCTGCGTCACGAAATCGAAACCAACCATTCCCAAATCTGCTGCTGAGGCTGATTCGAGTGCGCTGAGTCCGGAAATGGCTATGCTCTTCAATGGTGGGCCCAGTGTGCCTCGAGCTGAACCTGGTCAAGGACTATTGTGGTTTCCTTTTGTCTGGCAGCCTCAACTCATCGTTCCGGAGAAGGATTCTGGATTGCTGCCGCTCGATGGGCTCGTGTTGCGGGCTCCGAGGTTGGTGTTAAGAAATAATCAAACTAAAGCGGAAGTTCAGGTTGAATTAAGGGATGAAGCGCTGAAGGCCAGCAAGAGCTATGAACTCCTGTCGAAAGATCCCCAGAGCGCACCTCGGTTTTATGTACCACGTCTTCTTGCTTTAAGCGCCGGTGAATACACGGTGGAGAGCATCCGGCTCGAAATCGGGAGTTCTGGTCAAGGCTCGACGACGTTGGTGAACATGCCTTTTGTTAATCCGTTTCAGGCGAGTGCTGCAAAGCCCTTGGTTCTGCAGGTGCGTGACGGAAAAATTGCAACTGTTGCAAGAATTGCTCAAACAACCTCCATGGCTCAAGCTGTACAGGGTTTGAGTCTGAAAAGTTCTTCAGAAAGCCTCGATCGCGACGTGATTCCATTTGATATGGTGCTGAATCACGCGGGTCGCACGCCAGCCCAGGGGCTGCCGCTCGTGCAGGCCGGTACCACCGACTTCCCGCGGATGCGTTTTTTTCTCACAGACGAGAAGGGCAACGCCATCTCCATTGAAGATTCGAAAGCCAAAGTTGGCTTTCTCGTGGACGTGCCATGTTCTGCTCAAGGGACGGTGCGCATGATCTGGAAGCGGCAGAACGATGAGAGGGAATATCTCACTCAATTTGCATTGAATCCCAGAGCGGATTCATGTCAGGACAAACAAACCATCGGCCACAGCTTTCTGCTCCCCAACGGAGATTGGATGCTCAAAGCCTCAATGATTGCTGAGCAGAATGCATTTCAACCTGATGTTCAGACGTCCTGGTTGAAGACTCCTTCAAAGGTTTTGCGCCAGTACTTCTCTCTCGAAGAGTCATCTTTCCGCTGGACTCTTGAAACATCAAAAGAAAGAGAAATCCGTCGACCGTTGATGGTTCAGCTTGATTCCTTGTCTCGCCGCCACAACGAGCTACGCACCCGACAAGATGTTTTTCGTGTTAGCTCATCTCCTTCTGAGCAGCAGGTGCTTTTTCTTGGGCATTTCGAGATTCGTAACGCGGAGGCAAAAAACGATCGAGCAGGGGTTTGGGAAACTTTCCTCAAAAAGGATTTTACACTCGAAACTGCGCAATCGCTGCTGGGAAGTAAAAATATATACAATGCCTACACTCTCGAGCGTCTAATCCGTAGTCGCTCGTTGAAGGTCAACACGGTGATGCGTACAGCTTCCGACCAGGATGATCTTCCGACGGTAAAACCTGTTGCGGCTGAGTTCCGCGGTGAAGCAGCAAAGGCATATGCAGCCTGTTTACATGCGCGAGAAGAAGCGGATCCGCTTGTGAACATGGGCGGTGAATTACGTTTTACGGTTCTGAAGGGTGGGGACAGTGTCACTCTCAAAAGGCTCAAGATCGGTGAAGACGGATTGTCCGACAAATGGGTTGAGTCGTGTCTCGAGAAGAAACTGATGAGCTTCAGGTTCTCTAAAAAGGCGCCGGCTAATTTTCAAGGCGAGCTGAAATTTTCGAGTGAGTGATGCTCAACCCTGAAGGGCTGGCCTCGCTCCTTGCCGAAATGTTATTATGATGCCTTTGGAGTGTTCTTGTTGTCGTATTCGTCTTGGGCTTCCGATGTTGATTCGCTTATCACGACAACGCCATCTTCAAGGTCACGTAGGCGCGAATCGAGGCCATCCATCCCCTGTGCTGCGACATGGTTTTGTGTCGTTCCATGTTTCTTCTGCAATTCAACTGCCAGAGCATTGAGTTCCGCAACGAAGTTGTGAAAGTCATCGTGCTCGCGGATATGGATGCGAACCGCGTAATTGCCTTTTTTCAGTTCGGCTACAAAGCGCATCATCGAAATCATCGGGCCATACATTCTGTGTGTACGACGGATGACAACGAAGAGCGTGACTGCAACAAATGCAATGATGGTAAGGGTCAGCTTGAGCTTGTTGCGGATGAAAATGTCATTTTCAACCATCGCGGCTTGGTCTGCCACATTGAAGAAATCGAAGACCTGTTGATACTGTTCACGAAAGGCTTCGAGGAAAACATAGGCGAAGATTCCCGCGAACGACAGAGAGACCATGACAACATGCAGCCCGAAACGAATTTGTTTGAAGGGCTCCACTAAATAGGCTCTGAAGGTACGCCGTTTTGCGCGCATCGTTTATACTCCTCGACACGATCCGTGAACTGCGTCACAGATGGAGTGCATTCCATGACCGAACCAGTAAAATTAGGTTACCGCATATTTCGCTTTCAGGGAGCGGGGACGGCACCTAATTTCCCAGTCGTCCTGTTGCGGGGTTTGGGGAGATCGTCAGGATTTTGGCTCGAGTTCTCAGAAAAGCTAGCAGCTCACTACGACGTGATTTGCATCGACCTGCTTGGCACGGGCCTGTCGGCTTCCAACTGGGGCCGCGGCAGTATCTCTGCATTTGCCGGTGACATTGAACATACTTTGAAGCATCTCAACGTCTCGCAGGCATATCTGGTCGGGATAAGTTTAGGCGGGATGGTTGCGATGGAAGTCGCAGCGCGTTCGGAGCGAGTGAGCCGTTTGGCGGTTTTGGCCTCGTCGTCTCAGGGTGGCTCCGGCTCCCGCATCAGGCCCAAGGCTCTCTTGAGTCTGCTCTGGTCGCTGCGGCGTGGTACCCCTTCAAATGCAGAACTTGCGCCCTATCTTGTCTCAAAAATGACCCTCGAGAAGCGTCCCGATTTGCCGCAGGTATGGGATGAACTCTGGAGGCGTGAGGGTTTTAAGACCATTCCCGTTTTGCGGCAGCTCGTTGCTGCGGCTGTGTTCGATGCTCGCCCTGCACTGGAGCGCATCGCGATTCCTGTTCTGTTTATGGTCTCACGCGGTGATGAACTCGTCCCCTGGAAGAACACACTCCAGCTCTGGGAAAAAGCTAAGAACTGCAAGCTCACTGTGTTGGAAAACTACGGACACGATTTCCCCACCGAAGCACCTGACGAGGTGGTTCAGCACTTGGTTGAATTTTTCAGTGAGGACGTTGTGGGCAAGGGCGGATAGGGGTCACTTGTGGGCGATGCACTCGATTTCTACGAGAACATCGCGAGGTAAACGTGCAACTTCGACCGTGGAGCGGGCGGGTTTGTTATCGGCGAACTGAGCTTCGTAGATTGAATTCATGGTTTGAAAATCGTTGAAGTTCTTCAGGAAGACAGTAGTCTTCACGACTTTTCCGAGATCGGAGCCAGAGGCCTTGAGAACTTCGCTTAAATTCTTGAGTACCTGAGTGGTCTGGGTCGCGATATCGGTACCGACAATCTGCATTGAAACAGGATCGAGCGGGATTTGTCCGGAACAGAAGACCATGTCGCCAAGCGTGATTGCTTGCGAATATGGGCCAATGGCTTTGGGAGCTGTTTCGGTATGGACAACGTTGTGTTTCATGGTTTGGCCTCGTACGGAAATCAGTTGACTTCACCCACCCTTTGCGCCGAGAGCTGCATGGTGTTGTCGTACGATTTAACAGCTTTTTGCAGAGCTTCATAGGTGCGGTGAGCGATAATCAGGTTTGTCATGTTTTTCATCGGATTAACATTACTGCCCTCGATGAATCCCTGAGTCAATTCGCCGGTTGATGCGCTCACATTTTCGGGTGGGCCATCATGAACAAATAGATTGTCGCCGAGCCTTTGCAGCACTTTGAGATCGTTGAAAGCTACAGTTTTCAGCTTGTCAATGAATTTGTCACCCTCATAAACCTCGCCGCTGGCGAGAATTCGCATTTGTCCTTCGCTCAACCCTGTAATCGCACCACGTTCGCCCATCACTGTGGCACCATTTTTCGTCACAAGAGTGCCGTCACTCGTCAGTGAAAAGCTTCCGTCGCGTGTGTAGCGTTCTCCAAAGGGTGTGTTGACCGCAAAAAAACCGTTGCCCTGGATGGCGATGTCTGTGTTTGCTCCCGTGCGCTTGAGTGCACCCTGAACATGACTCGTCTCCACATTCGAAAGCGTAACGTAGCCCATCTCATTGCCATGCAACGGATAAAGTTCACGCATGTCGAGCTTAAACTGAGCAGGAGGAAGTGGGCTGGTGTATGCAGGCCATGGGTTAGCTTCAAGCGCAGCAAACGTGACTTGCTCCTCTTTGAAGCCCGTTGTGTTCATATTGGCCACATTGTTCGCAAGAATCTCAAGAACCCGTTCCTGAACCATGCCACCCGAAAGCGGAGCATAGATATTCTTGAGCATCAGGCACCTCCACGTGATGAGGGTGCTTGAATTGACGTGTCATCACCCTCACAGCTGCAAGTTTAACACCAGGTTTTGGTGACCCTGCGGGATAATAATTTCCCGTTTGCCAAGGATGCTACCATTCACGAGGGAACTGATGACAAGCTCGTAGCTGCCGGGAACCAGGCGCAGTGATCTGTTCGAACCGACGCTGATCTGGAATTCCATCTCTGTCTGAAGAATATCTTTACGGAACGACTCCAGCTCACTTTTTGCTGCGACGGTGAGATCACCGGGGGCGCGCAGGACAATATCCCGACATGCAGGATTTGCCGACGCGCGTCTTGCGAACTGACGGATGAGTTGAACGCGTGTTGATTCGTCCCAGACACCGCGGACAATTGCTGAACTGAACAATTCGTTTTTGCTGTTGCCAAGGTCGAGTCCCACGCGTCCGCGGTAGGTTTCGCAGACCGGAGAAAGAGTCTGAAAGTCACCTTTGGCGAAAGCCTGTCCATTGATGAATTCAAATGCAGGTAAAACCGATTGTGCTGCAGTCGATTTGAGATTTGGTGTGGCTTGTGCGGATTGGTTTAAGGCAACTTTGACTGGTTTGAGAAAGCTCATCGGCAAGCTCACGAGTGAACTGGTGCTGAGTTGTTGGTTGCCAGCACTTTCGACTTGGTGATGCATGTGCAGAGCGCCGGAACGGAGCATTCCCTTCACGACCGAACCTCGTGCCAGACTGCGAGAGTTCATGCGCACGGCTACGTTTACCTTTTGTGAATCTTCAATTTCCAGAACTTGCCTGAGCTCTTCGTTGGTCTGAGTAAGCATATGGGAAATGATGCGAGCCCACTGCCACTTCTTCGAGTCGTCTGCGAGTATTTCAAGTTCCGGAGAATTCACAAGCGAACGTGGCAGTTCGCGATGATCTTCAGCGAGTATGCTGCGGATGACCCAGCCAACCTGTGTCAGCGCTTGTTCGGGTTGAAAACGGCGCACCTGTGCAGTTTGAAGTTCGAATGAAATACGCTCGCACAATGTGTTGAAGTTGAAGAGTTTGCGGTGGAAGAGGTAAGGAAGTTGGGGGAATTCCTTTCTGACCATCTTTTCCGACGTTCTTGAAAATTGAATTCCATTGGACGCCACGGTCTGCAGAGCCTTCAGGTCATCTTGAATTGTGGCCTGGGTGCTGAACCAGGCCAGTTCGAGCATGTTTTGTGGCATTTCAGCCGGCACGAGCTGAACTTTTTCTTCAGTGACGCGCTTGAACTCAAGGTTTAGGCCACCAAACCAGGGCAACTTCAGTTGTTCAGCGAACCCGTCTTTTCCATAAGACACAGCCAGCTCATTCAATGAAAAAATTGAACCTGTGAGCGGATTGAATTGTAGATTTTCAGGGGTGGCTTTTCTGCCTAAGTCGAAAAATGGGATCTGGATAGCACCGATTTTGCTGCTTTCCGCGATTTTGTTTCTGCTCTGCGCAGGGCGAAGGGCAAATCGCGCCAGATGCCCTTCGGGTTGTCCCTTAATCAGTTTGAAGCCTTCTCCCTCGGTCTTCGTCCACTCAGCTTCACCGTCAAAGACAGCTGTTTCTTGGTGATTCACCACTACGAACTGCTTGCCAGAAGAAAGTCCTTGTCCATCATCCATGCCGGAAAAACGGATTCCGGTGATGAGCGGCGCGTAGCCGAGACGATGCCCCACTTTAATTTCTGAGAAGAATTCCGTTTGCTTATCATCTTTTTTCGCGGCGAAGACCGCTGTACCCATCGGAATGCCTTGGATGGACAGCGTGTAAAATGCCAAATCCTTGTATCCGGAGGGAGAGGATACGATAGGCGCAGGAATCTGAGGATTACCAACAGCCATTGCCACAAGACCAGGTGCAGGAAAGCGTTTGCTCAGGCTGGACTGGCTTTCCTTGGTGCAACTGGCTGCGGCAACAAGTGCAAACACAGTTGCAGCCAGGAGCATTTTCTCAGCCTTGAAAACCATCATGGTGTGAATCCTCATCATCCCTTGAGAGGTCAGCACAACGTGCTATCGTCCGCCGTGTTCGCGCCCCCAGGAGGACTCCTTGAAATGATGCGAGACATGCGAAGATTAGCTTGCGTGGCGCTCTTTTTGATCTCCTCCCATCCTGCTACCGCCTTGCCGCAAAGTCAAAAGTCCCAAATTTGGCGGATCCCGGTTTTGCCCTCTGATGATGCGCAAAACTCGCAAGAAACCCCCCAGGCCGGAGCCGTTGCGCCATCTGAGGAGCGAGTGCGATTCTTCCAGCGTCTTCTGAGGCCAGCGGACGATGAGCAAGTGTCTGCTCAAGAATTAAGCATAAATAAAGCTGAACTCGAACGGAGTAGAACACTCAACGACGCTCTTCTTAATCTTGGGCTTGTCTCCCTGGGTGGAGAAGCCGGAGCCTGGGGTGGAGGACGTGTGTCCATGCGCGGATTTCCAGGACGCGAACCCGAAGCCCTGCTTGAGGGAGTATCGCTAGGTTCAGGTTTTACCGGAGCACATTCCTTGGAGCTTGTCCCCAAACTGGCTGTTGAATCGATTCGCGCTTACCCCTTTCTTCCGGCTCCGGGTCTTCCCCGGCGTGGTCTTGCGGGGGCTTACGACCTGACCTTAAAGGTTGGCTCACAAAGACACCGAAAAGAATCGATTGTGCTTGTTGAACGGCCCGAAAGTTTACTCTTGGCACATCGAGAGGAAATGGGCTGCAAGGAGCCCGTTCTCTCTTCTTTGGGTTGTATTCAGCTGGCGTGGCAGTCGGCTGCACGCACTGGTGCGCAATCTGTTCGTGACGATAACAACACACCTCTGATTGACAGCGATGATTTTGAAACCCAGCTCAAGCAAAATGATCTTTTTCGCACCGGGATTTCGCTTCGCATCACTCAGGGCAGTGCTTCTGGGATATCGTTCGATACTGTCGCTCTATTTGGTGCGGAAAATCGTGGAATCAACGGCCTTCCCGTTGCACAGGCATCCAGTGACAATCGCTCTCAAAAAATGTTCGGGTTGATTTCGCAGGCAGCGTCATCTCTTTCACCAGAAACCGGACGTATGTGGCGTTTCCAGGTCGACAGTCGTCTCGATTCAGTTGATTTCAGCACTCGCCAGAACACTCAGGATCCACGCCTGCGCCAAGATGAACGCGAGGAAAGGGCCTTCGGTTTGGGGTTGGGGATTTCTCAACCCGCGGTGCTGCGACAATGGGATGGGCGTTTTTTTCTGAACACGCATATTGAACATAACCTTTACCGGAGTCATTTCGGCCTTGGCGCCTTGCCGACAAGCACCGACCCGACCTCGACGCGAACGGCCCCTGAGGATTCCGCTCTAAACGGGCAACTTACGATGGCCGACATCGGGGCAGGGGCTCAGTGGACACGTGCTGAAAAATTTCTTCTTAGATTCGAGATTTTTGCTCAGCTCATGTCCACCAAACAAGACCAGCAGTGCGGTGACTTCGCACCACAGGTTTTGTGCGCGAGACAGTCGTCTGTCATCGCCCAGAACTCTCCCGGTGCTGCTCTGGAAGCACACTGGTCTGCAGCGCAGCGCGTCATTCTCTACGCTTTATTAGGGCGCAGTGCGCGTCTGCCGACACCAGCCGAACTGGCTGGACGTCCTGATGGAGTTGTCGCCAATCTCGAGTTAAAGCCCGAATCTGCGCTCTTCATCGAGAGTGGGATTCATACACCCTATTTTCATGGCGGCGCTTTCTTTTCGCGCGACAATGACCTCATCGCATTGCGGCAGGTCAACCCCTATTTAGTGAGGCATTTCAATACGTCTCGAGTGCATCGTGGAGGATTGTTTGGACGTGCACAAACAAGGTTTACGAGACTTGAAATCGAGGCTGCGCATGAGCAGATATGGGCAAAAGCCTTCTCCAATGGAGCTTTCACGCAGGATGTGCCCTTCGTGCCGGAGCGCAATTCACGTGGAACCTTGCGTTGGTTTCCAGCCATCAAGGACTCTCCTGTAGAGGGGGGCTTCGTTGCGTTGCATGTGAGTCAAACGGGGGCCTACACGCTCGAACCCGAAGCTATCTACCGGCTTTCGCCTCCGGCTCTGCTCGGGCTCGAAGCGTCGGCACAGATTACGAAGGCTGCAGAAGCTTTTCAGTTCAGCTTCAAGGTCGATAATCTTCTCGACGCGCGCACCTCCCAGTTACGCCTGAGCAGTGGTGAAACTCGTGCTGTTGCGTGGAGTTACCTCCCAGCCCTGCCCATTATGGGGCGCTCAATCATCTTCTCATTAAAGTTGCTCACAGCCTGAAATTCGGAGTAATGGAGCCAGCTTGAGGCAACCGTTGAGGGGATATGGCATGGGCTTGTGTCCGCACACATCGTTTTACAAAAGTGCATTGCAATATTGTTTGCTGTTGTCCGCTGTTGTTCTGGTGTCCGGATGTGGTGTTCGCGGTAAAGAACTTGGGGAAAAGTCTTCGGTCTGCGGCAGCGGAGAGGCCTCGTCGTTCTTGGATGGTCTGTTTTGGTTGAATGGTGAACCTACCAGTGCAAATGTCGTGTGCTCTGTTCAAGGGGGCCAATATCGCACTGTGCAGATTCTTGCCCCCGACAGCCGAGATCCTATTTTGTTGAATGACAGAGCGACCAAACAAAAGCTGCTCGTGGAAAGGTTTTCGGGTTCTACTGCGCGTCCGAGCCGAGCAACGTGGGTGGATTCCTCTGGCGAGATTGTCACGCAGCGTGGTGACTGGCCTCAGAACGTTTACAGTGTCATTCGCGTGTCAGCTTCACAGGCTCTGGTGACAGGATTTGATTTTGCAGACCTGCGCCGTTTTGTTTGGGCGAGTGAGCAAAGCGAGTCGCTGGGGTTCACCGAGCCACTTCAGCTTCAGACGTCAGACATCCATCCCATTCTCACATTGCGCAGCGGTGCGTGGATGGCGACTCTCGACGCTGGTTTTGATCTCCAAAAATTCTTGCCCAAAACAGCACGGGCATTTGTTTTTCAAGAAGACATTCCCGAGAGCCGCCGAGAAATAATGCTCGCGGACACGCAACAAAGATTAGAGTGCAAAAATGCATATCAATTCCTTCAGCTCAGCAACTCACGAGCTCTGTTGAGTTGCAATCCACAATACTTTGGTGCTGTGGATGGCGAACAAGTTGGTGTTTTCTCTGTTGAACTCTCTGAACAGGGTGAACTCCTTGTGCGTTCTCTGCTCACTCGAGCATCAAATCAGGTGCAAAAAATTGATCTTTGGGGTGTTAGCCCTTCGGGTGAGCGCGCTTTTGTTGGCCTCAAACAAACGCGCTACGATGATTACAGCGGCAAGGTTCTTGAGAGCGGTTGGCTCTCCTGGCGTGATGGAGCATTTACGCCTGAAAATCGTTTTGCGGGACCCATCGCAGTTTTGAGTTCAAGCTCATTCGTCTGTTCTTGTGAGAGAGATACAGAGATTTGCCGGAACGGAGAATTTCTCGCCGTCGATGAATCTAAAGGGAGAAACGTACGCATACCTCGTGATTCTTCTCTGCCATTTCTCTCGTTTGCAGTGGATATCCCGCAGCCATGAAGATGCCCATTGCGCTGAATGCTATTTTACTCTCTGCTTCTGCACACGTTGCTTTGCTTTGGCTTGCTGGGACAGACCTAGCAGCGGCAAAAGAGAGTCCTGCCGCCATCCGTCAACCCATCTCTGTGCGGGTTTTTGCGGGACGCATTCATCCCTCTGGACCGGAGATGCAGAAGCTGGAGCGTAATGTAATCCGGCAAAACGGCAAAACTCACCCTGAAAAGCCTCAAACGGTGCATAAAACAGAGGGCGAGTCGGACGCGGTTTTGATTGAGGAGGGTCTGCGATCAAGCCCTGCTGTTTCTGATGCAGTTTTGCAGCCATTCGTGGCGTTAGAGCAGACGGAAGTCTCCGAAGGAGTCCAGTCCAATGCGGAGTCTGCAGAGCCCGAGCTGACTCAAGCCTTTGCATCTTGCAGTGCTGTTATTTTGCCCAAAAATTGGGTTCACAGCTCTCATCTTTTTCCGCGCCGTTATGCTCTTGAGTTTGGTATAAACCAGCAGTCGAGCAGGACTGAATTCATTGTGTACAAGATGATTCCCGAGGACTCCGAGCTTCCGTATGCCGATCGGCTTATCAAGAGAACCTTCGAGGATTGTATGAACCAACTCGGCCCGAAATCTCTCCTCGCTCTTGAGGAGAGATTTCGGGCATTGAATCCTGCAGCCACAGAGGCATACTCGTTCAAAATTGAATTCGACACGGCCCGTGTACACGCAGGCCAGAGCAAAGGAATTTGAAATGCAGCAGCCATCTACACTCACTCAACTTGTGCTTGAGATGCAAAAAAGCTCAGTCTTCGTCGTTGGTGATGTGGTGTTGGATTGCTACATCCATGGTTCTGTCTCGCGCCTTTCGCCGGAAGCTCCTGTTCCTGTTGTTTTGGAGGGAGAACGTAAATACGTGCTTGGTGGGGCTGCAAACGTCGCAGCCAATATTGCCGCGCTCGGGGCGCGCGCAGTCCTCTGTGGTCGCGTCGGCCGCGACGCCGACGCGGGTCAAGTGCGCGACCTTTGTCAGGCATACAATATAGAGTCTCATGCTCTTTTCGAATCAGATGTTATTCCGACCATTCGCAAAACCCGAATTCTCGCTGGTTATCAGCAGCTGGTTCGGGTCGATCGCGAAAAGGTCGCACCGTTAAATTCAGGTGATGAACAAAAGATCATGCTGCAATTCGAGAGATACCTTGCGCAGCCTGGCGCAAAGGCTCTGGTCTTGTCTGATTATGGTAAGGGTGTTCTAACCCATCATCTCTGCCGACGCCTGATCGATACTGCGCGCGCGCACAAGGTGCCCGTAATTACCGACCCTAAGTCAAGCGACTTGTCTCGTTACCATGGAACCACGATCATCAAGCCCAACTTGAAGGAAGGCCGTGATGTGCTCAAGCACTGGGATGCTTCGTTGTCCATTCATCACTTCGATGAAGAGGTCGATGCAATTTGTGAAACTATCGCGCGTCAGTCTGCGGCCGACGCTGTTGTTCTGAGTCTTTCTGAGCATGGAGTCGCTCTAAAGATTGCAGCAAAGGCAGGAACGCAGCGGTTCGCTTCGCGTGCTTTGCAGGTGGCTGATGTGTCGGGTGCTGGTGACACGATGGTGGCATTTTTGGCTATGGCAGCGGCGACGGGTGCTTCCATGGGCGCGGCAACAGAAATCGCAAACGTGGCAGCTGCACTCGTGTGTGCCAAGCTCGGTACGGCTGTTTTAAACAGCTCTGAGGTGCTTCAGGCTTTGACCTCTGACCCAGCAGCGCGTTCGTCTCATTCTCCAAAAATTCTAGCTTTCGATACCCTCGCGGTCTTGGGGCAGACCTTGCGTCGAAACCAGCGACGCATTGTGTTTACAAATGGCTGCTTTGATCTCCTACACATGGGGCATGTGGATCTGCTCGAGCGCGCGCGTGCTCTGGGCGATGTGCTGATTGTCGGTCTAAATTCCGATGCATCGATTCGCCGTTTAAAAGGCTCCGAACGCCCCGTGCAAACCTTTGAGAGCCGTGCAAGGGTGCTAGCAGGATTGGGGGCTGTCGATTTTGTGATTGGTTTCGAGCAGGACACACCTGTTGAGTTGATCCGTGCACTTAATCCGCATGTGCTGGTCAAAGGTGGTGATTACTCTGTCCAGACAGTTGTCGGTGCGGATCTTGTTTTGGCTGCCGGTGGCAAAGTTGAGATTCTGTCACTTGTGCCGGGCCACAGCACCACGGGTCTTGTAGACAAGGCTCGCACACCTCTTTGAATCAGTCGTGCACGAAGTCGTGTGGCATGAAGTCGCGCGCACTTCTGAAGCTGAAGTTGGGAGAGTAGTTGAGCAGGTTGGTGAGTTGACTCGTGTAAAGGCATGCGTAGTTTTCGACCTGTGCGGCAAAACGTGAGTTCTGGTGGCCAGTCTTCATCAACTGCCCCCAGGTGCCATGAAAGTTCTGATGATATTTCCGCATACTCCGGCGCAAAGCCTCGCGCGTAGAGTCGCGCTTTTGAGCCAATGATTGTGCCGTGCTTTTGAGTTGGTCAATCTTGCTTGTTTTTGTTTTCGCACTTTCGAACGATACTTTTTCAATTTCTAATTGCAGCTTTTGAAGTTCATCGTCGAGGTCGTCTTTTATTTGCAACAGCTCTTCATACCGCTTAAATTCGTCTTTGAATTTCAGCAACGCCTCGAGCTCTGCCTCGAGTTCATTGATAACGAGCATTGTTCTCCAACCCAGCTCTTTCTTGCTGCGAAGAATATCCCCGTAGATGTGATCACCAACGTAGAGAATTTCTGGGCCAGAGGAAATGCCTAAACGCTCATGCAGCTGTTTGAAATTTCCACCCTGATAAATTTTGGAGTCAGGCGAAAGCACACCGTCGGTGTTTCTGAGAAGACCCGAATGGGGGTCGACTTCGTAGAGTGGGTTTGGTGACATGAAGAATGAGGGTTTGGCAGCACCCGTAACAATGACATCGAAATTATGCGTCCAGTCGAGCGTCAGGTTTTGTGTATCGTTTCCGAAAATATAGTTCATGACAACATGTGTGTAGTCCCAGAGGCTGTTGGTAACCACAAATGTCTTGCGTCCGGACTGGCGCAATCGATCGAGAGTGTCTTTGAGCAGAGGGTCGCGCTTAATGTATTTGCTAGGGTTCTTGGCAACCTTAAGCTTGATGCTTCCGTCACGGTGACAAAGGTCGATGGAGTGACGCACATCACGATATATTTCAAGCGGTGTTTTGCGGATTTTCTCTGGAAACTGGTTCTTGAGATCGATGAGTTGCGCGAAAAGGTATGCATCTGCGAGCGTGAACAGTGTGTCGATGAGTGCATAATCTGGCTCCTCGTAGGACTGTGCCAGAGATGCATCGTAGAGCGAGCGACGCTCTTCGCGCGTTAGCTCTTTAAATCCATGATACGCAACTTTCACATAGCGATGCCGGTCGAGTTTGATGATGTTGCCACGATGCTTGTCAATGGCCAACCCACGGATCATGTGTGTTGTGTCGAAGGTAAACGCAAGAACGCTGTCCAGATATCCAGCAGCCACCAGTTTTTTGAGAGTTTCCTGGTATGCGAGTACCTCAAACTCCTCCGGCCTGTAGAGCGCGAGGGTGTAGTCCATGTCAAAGCCAACGGCTTTAATGTTTCTCATGTTCAGAGAGCGGTTGCAGTAAATACGATTCTTCGGATCGATTTCAGACAAAGATACATGCATCTTTGCTGGTCTCCTTACGGTGTGTTGATGAACTGGATGCCCACCTGATGGTAACTGCGGCCAGATTCCTCAAAGATTTGTTTGATATAGATGACGCGTCCGCTTTTGATTTCACCTGATGAACCAGGTCGGACAATCTCAAGTCTTTCGAAAATTCGGCCGGGCTGCATGAGTCGGCTTTTTATGCGCGAGCGGAAGCTTAGTCCTCCTTGGGAGAGGTCGTACAAGCGTCTGCGCAAAACAGTCCCGGCATCGAAGGGATGCGCGATGACAACTTCTGCTTTTTCCTCGCTTGAAAAAATCTGTCGAGCCTCGGTACGCGATTGGGGAAGAATGGAAACATGGTGCGTCGGGAAACGGATCTCTGTTCCGTGGGCAAACAGGGCTGCACTGACAACGATGAAGTCGCGGCATGTTACCGTGAATTCTGTTGAAGTGATGACTTCAGGCAAAATTTCGAGTGGGATTGAGTTCTTAAAAATGATCGCCTCTTCAGTGATTGCCACCGGAGTGCACAAGAACGAAACCATCTTCCCCTTGGGAGAGAGTAGCAGAGGTTGATTCTTATTTATTGCATCAGTATATGCGCCCGCAAAAGCTTCTTTCGAAATTTGCATGCTTCAGTTTTCCTCGGCAGTGAGTGAATCGCTGAATCTGTCAAGGCGTCGCAGCACAGCCCGCGATACAGGCCAGCTGTAGTTCAATCCACCCATGTACATCATTTTTGATGACGAGAAATCACTCAGGGATGACTGGGTTGATTCGTAGGAAACGAGAAACTGGAAACGCCAGTTTCGAGTGAGGTCGAGATATGTCAGCAGGCCTGTTCCGAGTATCGAATCCGATCTGTTTACGAGCTCTGCAGCTTTGTCAGAGGCAGCATCAATTTTGATTCTTTGAAGAATGTAATTCTCACTCTCGTACTTGAGTGCCGGCTGCATCCGGATGTTCATTGCAATTGGAAAGTCCATGCTGGTCTTGATGCCGTATTTTGAAGAGTCGTTCTGGATTGATGCAGATTTCTTGTTTGTCCAATTGAGCGTGACACTCGCTGTCGATGAGATCTGAGGCAAATAGAAGAGGTTATCCTGCAAAAGAGAGAAGAAAATTCCACGACCTGCGTTTTTAAGAGACCACGTCGTAAATGAATTGCGCGGATCTTCCTTGTTGATCTCGGTGCGCATGGGTGAATAGACGGTTGCGATATAAACACCAGGTATGCGCCACTGAACCCACGGTACAACCTGTTCCGAATTTCGAACGCTGTCCGCTACCTCATTCGGTTCGCCGAGAAATGCTGCGTTTGAGCCAACACGTTCGAAATCAAGCATGGCATGCAAACCGAACTGCCAAGGTGTCATGGAGTAGCGGATCTCTGTCACCAGTTCATGCGATCGCAACATGTCCCGGGTCGGAAAAATGAAGTCACCCGTTTTGAACGTTTTAAACCAGGTACCAAAACGGGCAGATTGCTCCTCGTTGGTGCGAAGGTTCTGCGTGTATCGATAGTGTGTTGTGAACGAAATGTTGTTGCGCTTGACTGGCCCCCAGCCAGCAGCTCCTTGAAGCTGCAGTGCCCAACGCGGTTCGTCGATCGTCTTCTTGCATCCACTGCTGCACTCGGCTGCGCCTGGGTTGCTCTTCGAGATGGTCTCGAATCCAAAGGCCGCGCCGGTGGAGCCGTACCAGTTGCGCACGCCCGAGAAATCATCTCGGTTGCGCATATGAGGTGGTAACTCTGCTGGCTGTCCAAACGGATTCTGGTTCCTTACAGGAGGAGCAGGGGGAGCCGCAGGTGCTGGAGCAGGTGGAGCATATCGGGGCATTGCAGCACCGGGTGGCGGATACTGCGGCGGACGACTTTGTATATTCGGGGGAACGCCCAAGTTGTAAGGTGGCGGTTGCGCAGGCGCGCTGCGTCTCGGCTGGCGTCGAGGCGTGACTTGTCCTTCGGCCACAGCGCTCAGGACAAAAAGCAAAGTCAAAATTTTCAAATGTCCTCGCCAGCTCAACGTCAGAGATTTCTCCCAAATAAGATTTTTGGATACGGCTCGCCTATGCTAACCCCGATTTGGTCGAAGTGAAACTCTTACACCTGCTCAAGGGATAGAGTTGCAGTTTGTATGACGGAAAGGTCAGCTCATGCGTCAAAATTTGGCATCGCTCTTTTTGCTCCTGCTGTCGTTGTTCGTGCGTCCTCTCGCTCAGGCAAAACAGCCTTGCGTAACCCGTCAGGAACTGACCGCCCGCTCCACAGGGATTGTTCAGAGGTACCACGTCGCCAATGGTGACATCGTGCGGAAGGGAGATGCGATCATTGATTTCGATTCGCGTCTTTTACGCGCTGGGTACAAAGAAGCACAGGCTGCAGTTGATGCGGCTAAAGGCAACGAGGAGCTCGCTGCGGATGCATTGAGCCGTCTCGAAAAGCTGCAAGGCTCCGAGGCTGTAACAGCTCAGCAGATTGCCGAGGCTAAAATCCGTGCAAGCCAGGCTCGTGCTCTCAAGCGTCAAGCAGAAGCCGCAGCGGAGCGCGTCAAAGTGCAAATCGAAGATGCCACTCTGCGAGCCGAGGTCTCTGGCCGCGTTCAAGGGCTCCCCACCATTTTGGGTATGGTTGTTCAAGTGGGTCAGTCATTGGGAAGTATCGAAGTGCTCAATCCCACCTGTTCAACAGGTGTGCAGGTTAAGAGCAACTAAACCTCAATTGAAAGGTTGAACAATGAATCTGGCTCGTTTTTCGGTTGCCCGTCCGGTGACTGCCGGAATCATCAGCGTAGCGCTCTTTGTTTTGGGCGTGTTTTATCTTTTTAAAATGCCTGTCTCTCTCTACCCTGATGTCTCCATACCGTTTATCTCGGTCACAGTTCCTTATCCTGGCGCGTCGCCTGAGCAAATTGAAGCGGCAATCGTTAAGCCGATTGAGGCTGAGGTTGCCGGGCTCAAGAAAATCAGCCGCGTCATCGGTGTTGCGAGGCCTGGCTTCGGGCAATTGATTCTTGGATTTAAAATGTCTGCCGATGAGCAGGAAGCTGCCGACGCCGTCCGTGAGAAAATTGCGATCGTTCGGGGTAAATTTCCGCAGGGTGCGAAAGAGCCGATCGTCGCGCGGGTCGACGTCGGCGCAACACCAGTTCTGATTTACGGAGTCGAAACTGACAAATCTGCCGATGAAACTCAAAAGCTTCTCGACGAAAGCCTGCTCGCAGAACTGCGGCGCACTGACGGTGTCAATGAGGCACGACTTGTGGGCTTGGGCGAGGAAAGAATTCAATTGACGCTTGATGCGCGGCGGCTTTCGGATTTGCGTGTTGCACCACTCGATATTTTCGAACAGTTGTCTGCAAAAATGGCCATCATTCCATGGGGGGATGTAACCCAGAACGAACAAGTTCTTTCTGTTTCTCGCAGTCTTTTGCCTGCCGATTTGAAATATTGGGAGGAGCAGCGTGTGACCCTGCGCGATGGGCGTTCAGTGACCCTTGGCGAAGTGGGAACAATCAAAGTTGTTCGTGATGAAGAGGCTTCGAGCGTGTTCATCAACGGCAAGCGTGGTCTTGGTCTGGTTGTAACAAAGCGGGCCGACGCCAATACTCTTGCAACCGTAAAGTCCGTTCAAAAGACTTTGAAGAGGATTTCTCTCCCAGCTGGCGTCTCTCTCTTCAGTATTCTCGACCAGAGTTCTTTTATTCAGGAGAACTCGAAAGAGGTTTGGATTGCTTTGTTTGCCGGTGGGTTCTTCGCGGTTCTGGTCATTCTGTTTTTCCTGACAGATTGGCGCAGCGCGCTCATCTCGGCCACAGCATTGCCCGTAAGTATCGCGGGCTCGTTCATCTTCATGAGTTGGCTGGATTTCTCGGTCAACATGATGAGTCTGTTGGCTATGGCTTTGGCAATTGGTCTTCTGATTGACGACGCGGTTGTGGTGCGCGAGGCCATCTATTCTGAGATGGAGAATGGTGCCACGCCGAAAGAGGCAGCTATCCGCGGCACAGATCGTGTTGCGGCGGCCGTGATTGCGACCTCCCTTGCGGTTATTGCCGTCTTTCTCCCCGTAGCTGGTATGGATGGAATGGTGGGTCAGTTCTTCAAGCAGTTTGGGGTAACCATCTGCATTGCAGTTGCCATCTCCACATGGGTCGCATTCACTCTCGATCCTATGCTTTCAGCCTATTTTGCTGGTCATCCGCG
Source organism: Silvanigrellaceae bacterium (assembly GCA_044376695.1). Lineage (GTDB taxonomy): Bacteria > Bdellovibrionota_B > Oligoflexia > Silvanigrellales > Silvanigrellaceae > RFOM01. Next base: position 71,399 of record JBILKM010000004.1, on the reverse strand, counting down.
CCCCTTTAAGGGTGCGTTCTGGGTGCGCTGGCGTACCTGGCTCGGAAATCTAGAGGAGCGCATTTCGAATTGGGCCGTGGCTTCGTTCCAACGTCCTAAGTCTGTTTTGCTTCTGTCGCTTGTCGCTTTGGTCTTGGCTGTTGGTTTGAGTCTATCTCGCGGTGCTGACTTCCTCGCCTTCGAGGATCGAGGGCAATTCATTGTCAACATGCGCACTCAAGCTGGCACGACCCGCGAATACAATGAAAAAGTCGCCCAGGAAGCACTCAAACGCGTGCAGGACTTCGAAGGGCTTGAGGAAGTTTTTGTCACTGTGGGTGAACGTGGCGACGACAACCTTATTCAGATGCGCCTCGTATTTGTCGCTAAAACCAAGAGAAAAACTGGTCTACTTGAAATGCAGCGCATGGCGCGCGAGCGACTCAATGATATCGACGCGAAGGTGTTGGTCATGGATCCCCCGCCCATCGAGGGAATTGGTGGCGAGGCTCCCCTGAGCGTTTACGTCTACGGAGAAGACCTCCAGAAAACGCGTGAGGTCTCCGAGCAGCTGCTGCAGAAGATTCGGGCACTTCCAGGAATTGCCAACGTGCGTCTGGAAACCGCAGCTTTCGCTAAGGGGGTTGATGTCAACTTCAAGCCCCAAGATCTCGGCTTTGCTGGTTCTGCCTCACAAGCTGTGGAACTCACAGGGCGCCTCGCTCTGACCGGCCTTGAGGCAGGCACCGTCGGCGATAAGAACACTCCGTTCTTTCTGCGACTCGATGACAAGGATAGAAACATCAGCACGCTCTGGAGTCAGGTTTTTGTTCCGAGCATGCGCGGGCCGATGCCTTTGAGTCAGTTTGCGGAGATAAGCGAGACTTCTCGTCCTCGTGGCATCGATCGCGAGAAGCGCTCCAGAAAAATGGTGATTTGGGGCACCCTCGACCGCTCTCAGACTTTTGGTGTTGTGTTGGCCAACGTTCAAAAGCTTGTGGATGAGATCCCTAAACCATTTGCTGGTGAAATTCAGGGCGACAAAGAAGTGTTTGAGGAGATGGTGGGAAGTTTTACTTTGGCCATTATCGGCAGCCTCTTTTTCATATTTATTATTTTGGCCGCGCAATTTGAAAATCTCGTGAGGCCCTTCGTCATCCTGCTCTCTTTGCCCTTGGCAGTCATTGGTGGATTCGTTGCGTTGTATCTCGTGGGCCAACAGCTCGCACTTGGGGCATTGATTGGCATGGTGTTTCTCATCGGTCTTGCAGCCAAGAACGGTATTCTACTGGTCGATGCGATTGGTGTGAAAGAGAAAACCATGTCAACGCTGCAGGCTGTGCGCGAGAGTGTTCGTGAACGTTCGCGCGCCATCCTCATGACCTCGATTGCCATGATTTTCGGTATGATTCCTACGGCTGTGATGCGTGGTGGAGGGTCGGAGTTTCGGTCTCCGATGGCTATAGCCATCATTGGTGGAGTCATCTCCAGTACTGTTCTTTCGTTTTTTGTTGTGCCTGCCGTGTTTGGATTGATCGACAACATTCGTCGTCGTCGAGTACCGATTTCCACAACAGATCAATTGTCAGCAGCAACACGAACTGGTCTCGGAATCCTTTTTCTCCTCCTGGGTGGTTCCGTAAGCATCGACGCTCATGCGGCAACAACAGCGGTGGAATCCACTGTAAAGGCGACGCCTGCTCCGCGGAGTAGCCTGGCTTCACAGTCTGCGGAGATGTCCACAGTCATTGGGCTCATCAGCAAGTTAAAAGTTGATGGCCCTGAATCAGCTCAAATCGAGGGAGCCAATCGTGCTGCATCAGCAGCAACACGCACTGCTGTTGAAAGTGTGTTTGGTGGCGCACGTTTGGAATACGGGCGCGAGTGGTACAATCCAGGGGTTTCACAGAGCTTTACATTGCCGGGGCCGACAGGTCCAATTTCTCAAACAACGGTAGTTATTCCCAAAGAACAGCGTGTCACCAGTATTGGTTGGCAAATTCCTGTTCTGAATGCCCAGGTTGTTTATGGTTGGATTATGCGCAGCGCGCTTCATCATCAGGCAGATAAAATCCGCGAGGCACAATTTGAAAGCGGCACTCTTGGTGCAGCACAGCTTCTTCTCCAGACTGAGCTTGCAGTTCAAACAGCTCGCGTGAACCAGGGCTTCGTAGAAATCTCGAAGGCACGTGAAACGATTGTGCGTCAGCGCCTGGCAGCAGGGCTATCGACACGCCTCGAACTCAGTCAGGCCGAGGCAGGTTCTCTTGCGGCAGTTGCGCAATGGGAACAGGCCAAGGCAGAGGAAACACGCATCCGCCAGCAGTTCATGCAGCAAGTCGGGCAGCCGTTTCCCGAACCAGGCGTGGGACTTCCGCAGTTCCCATTCAATGCCGACAAGCCTTTCCGATCTGCAGGCCTAGAAGCTTTGCAAGCTATCCATGAAGTCCAGGTAAAAAACAGCGAGCTCAGTGATGCATCGTTTTATCCCACAATTAGTCTGGAAATGGGTTATTCAAAGAAGAGCTACGAAACTTCTCCTGACCCGCAGAAATTTGCAGCTGTAAAAGCTCGCTGGGACATTCTCGACGGTGGCACGCGATCTGCAATGCGTGGCCGCAATATGCAGATCGCCTTCGATGCGCTTGCTAAAGTGCGGCAAACGGAAAATCAGCTCAGAAGTTCTTACGATACCCTCAAAACACGTCATGAAGCTTTTCAACGTGCGAAGTCTGCGGCAGAGTTCGGCCAGCGTGCTGCTTCGGCTGCGCAGCAGCAGGCTATGCAAGCCTACTCTGCGGGTCTAGCTCGCGCTTTCGATGTGCGCACCGCTGATGAGGCCAAGCTCCGGGCAGATTTTGCTCTTATTCAGTTGCAGTTTGCATTGCAGGGGCTTGCACTCGAGGCACTCGCCCTGACCGGAGAGTGGAATAGCTACCTGAGGAATTTTTCTCAGCGATAATATTTTCCAAATCGGTTGGCGAGAAACAAATCAAGCGGAACGTCCTCTTGGCGGATGAACCCCTTGGTTTTTATTTTTTTGTCATGATGCAAGTCGAGCACCGCACAAATACCAGCTGCAGTCGTTACCTGAATAGCTCCCCAGTGTTCTCCACCGATATCCTGATGATAGATTTTGTGGGCATAGCTCTCCTGGCTTAAGATCCCCTGACGCAATCCTTGCACTGTCACCATAATCAAGACCACATCTTGTTTGGTTGTTGGCAAAGCGCGCTCGAATATAGTTTTGAGAGTGTTGCGATCGTCGTTCATTTTGAGTTCGTTCATGAGCAAAGCGATGATCTCGCGGTGTCCAGGATAACGAACGCTCTTGTAGTCGAGTGATTTTGCTTTTCCGGCAAAAGTCTCAGCGAGGGTTCCGAGGCCTCCGGATGTATTGAATGCTTCGTATTCCACTCCATCGAGGTTGAAACGCTCGAGACCCTCAAGTGGTTGTAGTAGCGTCAGCTTGCCATTCACGACAGCTTCGCATGGGTTGCCATATTCGTTGATGAGGCCTTCCGTACTCCAGGTAAGATTATATTTTAGCGCGTTGTGTGGGTATTGCGGCAAAGCACCAACTCGCATTTTGATGTGATCAATCGAGTCGAAGCTTTGCGCCAGGCCATTGGCAACCACAGTAATGAAACCTGGTGCGAGTCCGCATTGCGGAATGAAGGCCAGTGCGCTGTCTGTGGCAAGGTCGCGGACAGCCTTGGTTGTGGCAACGTCTTCGGTGAGATCAAGGTAGTGGGTGCCCGCAGCTTTCGCTGAGGTCGCGATGCGAACGTTGCAATGATACGGAGCACAGCTCAGGACGTAGGTTTGTCCTTTCATGGCCTTATCGATTGCCAATGAATCGCTCAAATCTATTGCAATTGCCTCGCAATGAGGCAGTTTTTTACCCTGTCCGTCGTGGATGGCAGCTTGAGCTGTCTCGAGATGAAGATCCGCCGCAGTGACCGCATAATCGCCGCTCCGGGCCAAAAGCGAAACCACAAGCTTTCCAATTTTTCCACATCCTAAAACCAAGATTTTCGCTTTGTTTCCCATGAGTTCTTCTCCATTGGTCTGTTCTGTCTTCAGGGCACCGACTGGCTATTCAGCGTGCGTTTATGCTACCGTGTGCCCCAACAACTCAGTCAAAAAATGAGTTCCAAGGAGCAGTCATGCTGAACACCGAGTCCGATACAACACTTGCTTCTGCTCGGAAGCCCTCCGTTTCCAGAAAGCCCCGGATTTCGGACGAGTATCGTATTCATAGTAACTTCCGGTATGTCGATGGGCAATCGCAACCTGACCGTGTCGGAACCGTTGACGAACAACAAGACTTTGGCATCGGCGTCACCTCCGAAATCGGACGCCTGCGAAAGGTTTTCGTGCATACTCCCGGACCAGAAGTTGAGCGGATGACTCCAAAAACGGCGTCAGAGCTGCTCTACAACGACATCATCCACTACCATCGCGTCCGCGAGGCGCACGGTCAGCTCAAGGGTGTTCTCTCGTTGGTCGCGGATGTTCTTGAGGTACGAGAGTGTCTGGCGGATGTGCTCGAAATGGCACAGGCCCGCGATGAGCTGCTTGCGCGGATCACCAACGCTCAGAACTGCACTCATCTTATGCCCGAGCTCATGGATTTTCCGGCTGCAGATTTGGCTGAAATTCTTATCTCTGGCCTGCCTTTAAAAAGAGACACACTCGATGAGTATCTGTCGAGCAAAAGTTTCTCTCTTGTCCCGCTACCCAATATGTATTTCATGCGCGACTCAAGCATGGTCATCGGGCCACGTCTTGTTACAGGCGGAATGGCAAGTGCAGTGCGTGATACCGAATCACTGATTATGCGCACAATATATGAATACCATCCGAGCCTGCGTGGGCGCGGCATTCTTCTCGACGCGTGCCTCTCAGAGGACAGAAGTCGCTTCACCATCGAGGGTGGAGATGTTCTTGTCCTGAGCGAAGATGTTCTTCTGATTGGGGTGAGTGAACGCACCACGCCATTGGCTGTAGATCGCCTCATCGATGCCTACTACAACGCTCGGCTTCAGGATGGTATCGACAGGCCATTCGACGTGTTTTGTGTCATCCTTCCGCGCGAGCGTAGCACAATTCATCTCGACATGATTTTCACACTGGTGAACACTGAACAGGCTGTTGTTTACGCTCCTTATATTCTTGGACGTGAGCGTTCCCGTATCGTGCGCATCAAGGTGCGCGATGGAGGACGCAAGCGTTTTTCAGAAGTCGATGATCTCCTTCTCGGCTTGCGTGGTCTAGGGATCCGCATCGAGCCCATTCTTTGCGGCGGCGACGAACCCTTGCACCAGCAGCGCGAACAGTGGAACAGTGGGGCAAACATGTTCGCTTTTGCTCCTGGTCAGGTGCTCAGCTATGACATGCATGAACACACAGTCAGGGCCTGTGAAGGTGCTGGTTTTCGGGTTGAGTCGGCGATGAACGTACTCAAGAATCCGAGTCTGCTCGACACACAGCGTCCTATCGTGGTGACCCTCGATGGCACCGAGCTCGCTCGGGGCGGTGGTGGTCCGCGCTGTATGACTTGTCCGGTAAAACGCGACCCCATTTGATTTTTGCCAAATGACTCGAGGTGACCCTGTCAGGTTCCCGACGGGTCACTTTTGCCTGTCTTCTGTCAATAGAAGGATACTTCACACCGAAGTCCTTTATCCCAGGCCCTTTGATACCGATAGGACATCAAGGAAGTCGAGGTTTTAATGCGTTGTTCGGTGTCAAAATCTGTCCGTCTCAGAGCGCGCAATCTCGGGCTGTGCACCCTTGCACTCGGCTTTGGTTCATTGATGAATCATTCCGCTCGGGCGCTGCCGCTTGCTTTCGATTTTCCTGACGCACAGAGCAGCTCAAACTCGGCTGCGCCAAACCTAAAATTGAGCGAAGAAAAGCTTGTACTTTCAAATCAGCAGCCAATTCTCGCGCCTCTCCCGACAGAATCGAACAGCACTACAATGCCACTCAGCCGGTATAGAACGCCCTCCGAGGCGGTTCTTCTGCGTGAGGTTGGTCTTGAGCCATCTGCGCAAGTCGATGCGATGGTGGAGAAAGCCATGGCTTGGGTGACCCAATCCCTGTCGGCCACTCAGCGCGTTGAATTCGCACAAAGTTGCGAACAGCATTTCTCAGCGATAGCAAAAAGCATGCAGTTGACTCTCCCTGCATTGGCTTGTGTGCCATGGGCAATGGAGCGACTCAATCAGGTCGTTGGTGTGCGTCGTAAGCCAGAGCAAAATCGCCCAAGTGGCGGTGGTCGCATCAGGACTGAAGGCGAATGGCGACAGTCGTTGCGTGGTGTTGATTTTCTAGACGCGTTCTGGCGTATCGACCCCCAAACACCGCAAGAGCTGATGCTTGAAGCAGGCATCGCTCAGAAACTCGGGAATGACTGCCAATACCGAGGAACTTTTGCAGCACTGATTGCCCGCGCCGAGGCCTTTTTTCCAGACCCTGCTGCCATTTCAGCAATTGAGCGTGTGTACCCTGCGGCGTTCACATGTTTGGAACCAGACGACGATGGTTTCGAGCGAACGCACCTTCGTGCCGGATTATTTCGCCTGATGAGCGGCGATGCCGTAAAAGCTCGTCAGAGCCTTTTGTTGGCGGCGCATGCTGAAAATCCCGAAGAGGAGTTTCGCTCGCTCTTTTGGTTGGGCGTCATTGAGGAGAATGCAAGTATCAGGTCGGGCAGTGGTGGCTCGAATGAATTCTGGGATCTGTTGCGCAAGCGCTACCCGCTGACCCTTCATTCGGTTGTTGCTGGTCACAGCCACGGTCAGGATCCTCTCAGCAATGCCGTATCGAGCAAGGAGGCTGTTTTGTCTCGGCGTGTCGGGATGGCATGGAGTGAGTACAATCTTTCAGCATTCTTTTTTGAACTTCTTATTGCGCGCAAGGAAGCAACCCATCTTTCAACTTTTGCTCGCTATACCTCTAGGATTGTCGATGCACCCAATCCCGAGAGCTTGTTGTTTCTCTCGAAATGTTACGATGTCGCACAGGCTTATAAGATTGCAATTGGAACACTGACTCGTTATTTCAAAGAAACTCAGAGCCAGGGCGTGACACTTGAAACGCTCAATCTATTTTTCCCGCGAGCCTATACCGATCAAATTCTTAGCTCTACGGGTGTTGTTGATCCAGTCATTGTCTTGAGTTTGATTCGCCAGGAGAGTGCATTCGATCCGTTTGCTCGTTCAGGGGCTGACGCGCGCGGTTTGATGCAGCTCTTGCCTTCAACAGCAGCTAAGTGGCTTCCGAATGCGAAGCAAGAGCTTTTCGACCCGACTGCAAATGTTCGAGTTGGCGTGAAGTACATGGAGACGCTGTTCAAACGCTACGATGGCAACGTTGAACATGTTCTTGCAGCCTATAACGCTGGGATGAGAAACCTCGACAAGTGGCGGCAGCGGTTTCCTAAAACCAACACGTTGATGTTTATGGATCTGATTCCATTCAAGGAAACCAGGACATACGTGGCGATTATTTTGAGAAATGCTTATTGGTACGGGCGTCTCATGGGTATGCAACGAGATACTTTGGCAGACACGTTGGTCAAGAAAAGCACTCAGGCACGTTGGCGGTCGGTAACTGTCCAGAATCTCCTGAGCATCGCCTGGGAGCTGGACAGCAGTAACGGGAAATCAAGAACATCTCTCTCTCAGTTGTACGCCTTGCCTGCCAATTTAAACATGCCACAGTCTAATTGAGAGTCACTTTCTATCGCGGGTATTCGAGAAGTAGAAAGCTCGTATATCCAGGCCACCCAATGTGAAATGCTCGCAGCGTTGCCGCCATCCGCTCAGTGTCTTCTTGAGTGTTAGCCAATTCTCTTCAGTAGCACACAGAACTACTCCGCTGAAGACCTTGTTTGAAGCTAACATTGCGTTGCCGACGTCATGAATTCTCTGAGCAAACGCTCGATAAAGTTTCTCCGTACCACCCTGTGTTGAGTTCGAGAGTCGCAGCCCAAACGGGGGATTGGCTAGAAGCCAAACACATTCGTGAGCGACAATCGACGAGTTATCTCCACCGCTTTGTGTGCTGTCTTGGCTGATGATTTCAACCTTTGGCGCAAATAAACTGACTAAGCCTGACTCACTGAAAGAACGCAATGCGGGTTCTATCACCTCAGGATTTTTTTCCTCACCGAGAAAATGAATGACTTGGGGTTTTTTCGCTGGGGAAGAAATCAATTCCCCAACCTTCTTTGCTCTGTGCTGAAAACTTGCCCCTTTGAAGAAGGGAAGATGCGGATAACTCCAAGTCAGTTTGTCTGCATCTAGACGCGCAATGCCACTCAGGTTAAGCGCAGCCTCGTAGAGCAATGTGCCTGTGCCACAGAACGGGTTCCAAACGAGGGATGGGTGCTTTGTGCTCGACCACTCAGAATGGAGATCAGCGAGTCGTTGAACAATGCATCCCGCGAGATCCTCGCGCAATGGAGCTGCGTGGCGAAGATCTTTCTTGTGTCCGCGCTGCCAGTAATTACGGCCGCCCAACGACAGAAGCACTTCTAAGGACTCTCGTTCCAAACGGAAATCGAGTCCGAGCTCAAGGGGTGATGAATCGCTCTTGCTTTTGTTCTGGTTCCTGTTTTTGAATCTCGCCTGCAGTGTTTTTTTAACTTTTTCCTTGATTCGGCTTTCATTGTAAAGCTGACTGCGGCTGGAATCGACCCGCAGATCCCAATCGATACTGATGTCTGAAGGAATCCATAAATCCCACTCAATTGCATCGAGAATTGATTGTAGTTTTTCATCGTTTGAGCAACGGCCCCGAAAAACAAGAATTTTTACGTCTGCAAAGGGCAGGCCGAAAAACAACAGATCATGACACAACTCAAAAGGGGCATTTTCGATTTGCAGACGTCCATTTTTCTTCTTGATTTTGAATTCCGATTTTTCGGCACCGGGCATATCAGACGCAATGCGCAACAAAACCCGTTCGCACAATTCCAAGAAGCCGGGTGGCACTGCAACCTCAAAAGTTTGCGGCTGAGCATAAATATGTTTGCGGATTCGACGCTCAATGTTCACGCCGCTGTCTGGAAGATGAGTCTTCATTCCCGTGCTCCTAGATATTTACCAGCAGAATCGGTGGCCAAAACAGTCACTCGATCCCAATGCTCACCTGCCGAAACTTTCACTTGAAGGATTTCTTTCGGCTGCAGTGTCCGATTCAGTGGTACCACCAGCGGACTCCAATGTTCACACGCGTCACTCTCTCCGGGCATATTCGAAAGGCTTGCCGACTTCGAGAGCTGCGCTCTGAAGCAAATAAGTAACGCGGGAGAGGTGACTTTCTGGTCGAGTTCAATTTTGAACGACGCATTTGGTTTGGCTGCCGACTCTGCAGGCGGCGGTGCAAGTGGGATTGTAAAAGCTTTTTTCGCGGCAGCGATCTTTCGGATGTCATTCTTACGAATGGAGTGTGCAAATGAAATGTCGCTGAAATTAAGTGTGTTTTTAATTTTTTCAACAGCACCAAACCAGGCCTTAGCCTTTTCCGAACCCTGATCGGCAAAACGATTGAGCCGCTTGTGGAGTGCTCCTTCTATCACATCGACCAGTTGAACAAAGACCGTGCAGCTTTCTGGAATTCCAACCACGTGCTCATTTTCCAAGCGTGCAAACACATTGCGCAGCGTGGGAACAACTCCTTCCTGAAGTGGGTCATTGCCAAAAAGTTCGCTCACCACATGGGTGACTGTCGGCGGTATTCGAGCGTCGAATGAATTGCAGTTGTGTATGGTTAGGCGTTTGCGCAGTCCTTCCGGCAAAGATTCGCGCAGGCGTTTTAGAGATTGTGCGATTGCAGTCTCTTCAATGGCTTCAACCTTCTTTGCCCCTGATTCCAGAGCGTAGAGTGACAGCAATCCGCTTCCTGCACCCACGTCGAGAACGAGCGAATCATCGGCAATGCTATCCTGGATGGCAGACCGATAGGCCTGACAACGCGGTGCATCAGCGAGCATGGCCCATTGAATCCAGGCATCACCGAACCCGTCTTGAAGGCCGTGTGCATTCTTTTCGACGCCCGAGCGCACAAGGCACTGAGCGTCTTCAAGGTCATCGAGAAGTGCCAAAATCTCCTTTGAATCTGGCAAATCCTCTGTGATCTTACGAAAACGAGTACGAAGACGTCCTTCGAGTTCACTGGGCTGCGTACCTTTTTGGAGCAGGCAGAGAAGTTCTATGATTTCGGGCGTCAGGTTGAATTCACCCGACGATGCCGAGACGGCGGCTCTGAGCTCACCCGTCGGATCGATTCGGAAACGCAGTGCCTGGGCGGGCCGTAAAGGCGTTTTTCTTCCGGAATCATGAGGTTTTTTACTGGCCACGAAGTTCCCCCTGGCGACTTTTCCCGCTGCACTAAATCGGATATGACCGCTCCGAAAGACAAAGCCATTGACCATGTCCATTCGGAGCAGGCACGTACCATGAAGTTAGACAACATTCTGCAGGCCATCGGCAAGACCCCACTCGTACGCGTGAACCAATTGTTCCGCGACAGCCACGTCGAAGTGTGGGCAAAATGCGAATTTCTCAATCCGGGTGGGAGCGTCAAAGACCGCATCGGGTACAAAATGGTCGTCGATGCCCAGAAATCGGGCCGCATCAAGCCGGGCGACACCCTCATCGAACCCACGAGTGGCAACACCGGTATAGGAATCGCACTGGCCGGTGCTGTGCTGGGCTACCGCGTCATTATTACAATGCCCATGAAGATGTCTCGTGAGAAGCAAGTCGCATTGGAGGCCTTGGGTGCTGAAATTGTAAGAACCCCCACAGAGGCTGCCTTTGATGCGCCTGAAAGCCACATTTCGATCGCCAAGAAACTCAACGCTCTGATTCCGAATTCGCACATTCTCGATCAGTACAGCAATCCTTCGAATCCATTGGCGCATGAAGAGGGAACAGCCCTTGAAATTGTTGCAGATATGGGTGGTGTGCCCGATGTGGTCGTGATGAGCGCCGGAACTGGTGGCACCATCACTGGTGTGGCTCGCAAACTCAAATCACTGCGTCCAGATGTACAAATTGTGGGAGCCGACCCCGACGGAAGTATCCTTGCGGGAGGAACTCACGTTGGAACGTACCATGTTGAGGGAATTGGCTACGACTTCATTCCCGACGTTCTCGACCGCAATCTGATCGACACTTGGGTTAAAACCAACGATCGAGAGAGTTTTGTATGGGCGCGGCGTGCGATGCGGGAAGAGGGCTTCCTCTGCGGTGGAAGCTGCGGAGCTGCACTGTTAGCCGCAGCTAAAGTCATCCCCACCTTAAAGAAAGGAAGCAAAGTTGTGGTGTTGCTGCCCGACGGAATTCGCAACTACATGAGTAAATTTGCCGACAATAATTGGCTCCATGCACATGAATTTGCCGGAGTGGCGCCAGCAGTTCCGACCTTTGCAGCGGATCTCTTGAAGGCAAACTCATGAAAACACGAATCATCCTTTTTGCACGCATTCCCTCTGCTGATGAGGGACAACCGCCACAAATCGTATTTGCGCGCTGGGGAGAAACGCTCGAGCTCGAGTTGCCTCAGCAGATGGGTGTTGAGGATTTTGCACAAAAGCAAAGCCTCAAGCGCCATTCCAAATTCGACTACGCAGTTGGAGAAATGGGGCGGCGAGCAACCCTCCTTGAGTGTGTGCTGACCTCACCTTGCGTTGCTCTGACGCTCGACGAGTCGCGCATCTTGAATCTGACGTGGGATACTTTCCGCCAAACGGCATTAGCCCTCAAGAATGGAGAAGACCGGCGTTTTCTCCAGCTTGCCGTGCAGTTCCTGGCATCGGGCGAAAGCATCGATGATTCAGTTATTGCTGCCGACTACGATGCCGAATTTCTGCAGCAGTTGCGCAGCAAATTGGGTGGTGAAAGCTCCGACGAATCACGCTGATTTCATTACTTCGTTTTCATGACCCAAACCCCATCCCAGATTTCTGAGGGTGGGTTTTCTTTGTAGTACTCGCACCTTTCGAGAAAAACTGAGGCTGGGCCATCTTGGGCTGAAAATTGAAGAATCTGCAGCATCATGTGCATTGCTCCTTCAAAATCGCGGGCACGGTATTTATTCAAGCCCTCCTCAAAGAGGGATTTAATTCTCAGGGCGAACTCTCTTTTATCGCTTGAAAAGCGCATCACTTCATAGATGACGATAGGCTCGTTCTTACCCTTTACTTTAATTGAATCTAGTTCCCGCAAAACGAAATCTTCAGGCCGCCTAAGCTGCCGACGGGTTGCCTCTGAGCAAATCACTCTCACACCATACTCTTTGGTTATGCCTTCGAGGCGAGAGCCCAGATTCACAGCGTCACCGAGCACGGTGTAATCGAAACGTTGCGTGGAACCCATGTTGCCCACAACCATCATCCCTGTGTTGATGCCACAGCCGATATCTATGGCCGGTAAATTGCGTTCCTTCCAGTTCTCTCTGAGTTTGTCGAGAGCATCGAGCATGCGCAAAGATGAGTGTAGTGCCCGGTCTGCGTGATCGGGCATAGGTAATGGCGCCCCCCATACAGCCATGAGTGCATCGCCGATGTATTTATCGAGAAGTCCACCGGACTCAAGCACGATGTCAGTCATCGGTGTAAAATACTCGTTGAGTAGACTGGCTAGAGTTTCGGGCGAGAGCATTTCACTGATGCTTGTAAACCCGCGCACATCTGAAAAGAAAACGGTCAGTTCGCGTTTCTCACCACCAAGTTTCAATGCCTCTGGTGATGAAAGAAGTTTGTTGATCACCGAAGGATTGAGATATTGTTGAAATGCCCCCTTGACCTTGCGCTTCTCACGCTCTTCAACAAAAAACCGAAATAAAATCATTGAAGAGAAAATAGAAACATTCTGGATGTGCAGAAAGCCTAGGTGAATGAGTTTTCCCTGACCAAAAAAGAATTTCTGGTCAATGAGTTCGATTAAATTATAGCCAGCAATCAGCACAATAAGGCACACAAGAGCGTCAGCCTTACTGAGAAGAATTATGAAGATTGCAGCTACAACAAGGCTCAAGAGTAACTCAAACATGACATGATTTGGTTCTCGTATTAAAAAATCTTTGCGGAGAATGTTTTCCACCGCTGCGACATGATGTTCAACTCCATTGGCCACCGGACTCAAAGGTGAGGGGCGAACGTCGGATATGCCCATGGTCGTCGTACCCAATATCAAAATTTCAGGAAGGTCTTTTGGAAGACGGTTCTCAGCTGCATCTGCAAGAGAAATTTGAACGGGGGTCTCTTTTTCCTTTGTGTCGATATAAAAACCATAATGGTTTAATAAAAGACGATGATCAGAAATCGAAACCGGAATTGAAAGTGCATCCCCATTGGCGGCAACAAGATCGAGTTCGATGTGGTTTGCATCTCTCCTGACCCGGATCTTTCGGTTGAGATACTTGGCTGCCAACTGAAGACTCAAACTTGGAAAATACGCAGGTGAATCAGAATCTTTAAGACCTTCGGAAGTACTCACTTCACGAATGAGATCCACTTTTCGAATGATTCCATCGCTTTCCACGGTATTGTTGATAAAGCCGAGAATGGGGCGATCACCCAAAATCACTGTGGTGTTTGTCAATGGGAAAGGCGCTTCTAAAGTTCCTGATTGCGACGATGAAATCTTTTGAGATGAAGCTGAGGTCTCAATAATTTGAGCTACAGAATTTGAAAGCTTCCTTCTCTCGTAACCCCAATCTTTTCCGTCTTCTTCAATGTCTTCGGGTGAGAGGAGCAGCACAGCTTGAACCACGTTGCCAAAATCGCGCAGGCTTTCAGCTAAAGCGAGATCGCCTGCGCTGGTCTTTAGCATCGCTGAAACAGAGTCTTCAAATTTTCGAGGATCCAGCGCGCCAGTGGGCGTCACGCTCTTTGGCAAAAGCTCTACCAATGTCGGTATCGTATCCTCAAGAAGTGGTCTTTCTGGCTCACTAAACAATACATCGAGTCCAATCCACTTCACGCCAGCAGATTTCAGATTTGCAAATGCTTCTGAGTAGGATTCGCGAGGGAAAGGCCAGCGCCCGAACTTGCCAATGGATTTTTCGTCGATGGCCAGAATACCTACTTTCCCACTCATCGGGCGCGTGCCTCGATTGCGCATGCGCCTATCGAAGAAGAATGTGTCAGTGCTCTTGAGGAAATTTGCAGTCGAATTGTCGTGAGCAATGCCTTCGCTAAAGATACGGTTGATGTTCAGCACAAAAAAGGAAAGTGCCACGAGAGCACCCACGTGCCACGCAGCAAATCGGAATTTGAACTTGGGATTGAAACGCAAAAACCGCATTTTTCACCTCATCGCATGACCGGGCATGGCATGAGTTTAGCAGTCCAAGTGAGGTGTTGGGCTTCAACTGCGCGGATTTTGGCAGTGCACTAGCTGAACCCGGGTCTGAGCCTGTGTGAGGTTGGCAACCCCGCTGCGGAGCGATTCCTCTCTCGAGTTTTCGACACTCGTTTCGTGGATTGTCATCGTTCCAAAATGTTTCTTGAGTTTTTCGAGTGCCGTATGGAAGCGAAATCGTTCTGGATCGGCAACGAGAAGTGAGCCTCCGGGTTTGATGAGCTCAGCTGCAATGCGTGGCACACTATCCAAGTGCGAATCGTCGTAGAAAACATCGCACGCAACAATAAGATCGAAACTGTGCCGAAGGTGCTGGGGGGCTGGTTCACACCAGTCGAGAGTTTCGAACGGCACTAATTCTGGTGCACCGAGTTGTACGCAATTGGCTCTGAGAAAATCAGCGTATGCAGGTTCGTAATCAGATGCCATCACTGTCCAACGTGTGTTCGCTGCCATGAGCGCAGCAAGAAATCCAACTCCTGAACCCAATTCGAGCACTCGAAAGTTTTCCCGCTGTGGTTCAGCCGCAATTTGCGCAAACCGGGTCGGATCAGCTTGTAGCCACTCCCACAGCCCGCGGGCACTCGGCCAGAGCACTGCACCGAAGGGGCAGCGCTGCTGGTTGAGTTGCTTATCTTTTTCACCTGCAGCAATAAAATCTTCGAGGAGAGCATCGATGTTTGGAGCCATCCAAATTTCAAAATCACACCCCGCCACCCGCACTTTGTTGAGTTTGGCTTTTTCAAAAGCGAGGGCGGGGTGAGATTTTTTCATGCTTGTGGCTCTGTCTTAATTGGCTTCGAGGCTATCAATTGATTGCAGCCTGAGCACTGCTCAAAATGGCTACCGGAACCCGATAGGGCGAACAGCTCACATAGTTGACTCCGACCTGATTGAAAAATTCAATCGAACGCGGATCACCACCATGTTCACCACAAACACCAACCTTAAGTTGCGGTTTGCTGGCGCGTCCTTTTTCGGCAGCCCATTGGATCAGCTGGCCCACGCCCTCCTGATCAACAACTGCAAACGGGTCATCGGTTAAGATATTTTCGCGCGCGTATACCTTCAAAAAGGGAGCACTGTCGTCGCGAGAAAATCCAAACGTTGTTTGGGTAAGGTCGTTTGTTCCGAAGCTAAAGAAGTCAGCGTGCTCAGCAATTTGATTAGCTGTTAGCGCAGCGCGCGGGACTTCAATCATCGTGCCGAATGGAATGGCATCGGAGTTAGATGTTGCATTGAGTGCAGACATCGCTGTTTTGTAGGTTTCAGCCGCAAGACCCTCGAGTCTGTTACGGAGCCACTTCAATTCCTGTGCGTGGCCCACAAGGGGAATCATGACCTCAGGTTTTGCATCGACTCCCTCTGCGTGCAGTTGTGCGGTGGCTTCAGCAATTGCAGCGACCTGCATCTCATAGATTTCCGGGTGACTTATGCCCAGGCGACATCCACGGTGGCCGAGCATCGGGTTTGCTTCGTGAAGCTGCGCAACACGCATTCGTATTTCTTCCACAGGCATACCGATTTGTGTTGATAAGCTATGCATATCTCGTTCGGTTTGGGGGAGAAATTCGTGTAGCGGCGGATCGAGCAGGCGTACAGTTACTGGGTAACCTTCCATAGCCTTGAGGATGTCTACGAAATCCTGGCGTTGAAAGGGCAGAAGTTTGGCAAGCGCGCGCGCTCTTTCTTGCTTATTCTGAGCCAGGATCATCTCACGCACGACAGGGAGACGTGCTTCGTCGAAGAACATGTGCTCTGTGCGGCAGAGTCCAATTCCCTCGGCACCAAATTCACGCGCAGCACGCGCATCACGTGGAGTGTCGGCATTGGCGCGCACGTTCATGATCCCAAGTTCTTTTGCCCAACCCAGGAATGTTGCGAATTCTGAACTTAGCTCAGCCTCACGGGTACTGACTTTGCCCAGCATCACCTCGCCCGACGCACCGTCAAGCGTGATCCAGTCCCCTTCAAAAACTTCGATACGTCCGACCTTGAAGTACTTGTCGTTGCTGTAAATCCGTAATGCACCACAGCCGGCAATACAGCTCTTGCCCATCTGTCTTGCTACAACAGCTGCGTGTGAGGTCATGCCGCCGCGTGCTGTGAGGAAACCTTTGGAAACGTGCATTCCACCGATATCTTCGGGTGAGGTTTCGTCGCGCACGAGGACGATGGCCTCTCCGCGTGCTGCCCATGCTTCAGCGTCTTTCGAATCGAACACAACACGTCCCGAGCAGGCACCGGGTGATGCAGGCAAGCCTTTGGCGATGACTTGGCGATGTGCGCGCGGATCGAGAGTTGGATGCAGAAGCTTTTCAAGTTCGTTGGGTTTCACCCGAACGATGGCCTCTTTTTTGCTCAGAAGTTGTTCGCTCACCATGTCGACCGCGATCTTAAGTGCTGCCTGTGTGGTGCGTTTGGCGTTCCGAGTCTGGAGAAGCCAAAGCTTTCCCTCTTGAACAGTAAACTCGATGTCTTGAACATCGCGGTAGTGTCGTTCAAGACTCAGACGCACGCCGTTGAGCTGTTCATAAACACCCGGCATCTCCCTTTGCAGCAGTGCCAGGGGTTGGGGAGTTCTGATCCCTGCAACCACATCTTCGCCCTGTGCATTCACAAGGTATTCACCGTAGAAAATATTTTCGCCCGTCGACGGATCTCGCGTAAAACAAACTCCCGTCGCACTGGTTTCGCCCATGTTGCCGAAAACCATTGCGCAGACGTTCACAGCCGTGCCCCAGTTCTCTGGGATATTGTGGATTTCGCGGTACTTCTTTGCTCGGTTGCAGTTCCAACTGCGGAACACGGCTGATATGGCCGCCCAAAGCTGGGTGTTGGGGTCTTGGGGGAATACTTCGCCAAGCTCCCGGAGATAAATTGATTTGAAGTCCTCGACCAAATGCCTGAGGTCTTGGGCGTTAAGTTCGGTGTCGTCGACGATGCCGCGGTGCTGTTTCAGGTTTTCGAGCGCGTCTTCCAGAATGTGTGCATCGAGTCCTTTAACCACGTTCGCAAACATCTGAATGAAACGGCGGTAACTGTCGTAGGCAAATCTGGGGTTGTCCGATTTCCGGGCGAGTGCCTCAACGACCACATCGTTCAATCCAAGATTTAGAATCGTGTCCATCATGCCAGGCATGGAGACGCGTGCTCCTGAACGAACACTGACGAGCAATGGCGAATCTTGGCTGCCAAATTTTGCTGCCATCGCGGTTTCCATTCCGCGAAGCGCAGTGCTGACCTCGGTTTCGAGAGAGGCAGGGAATTTTTCGCCACCGTTGAGGAAGTCCATGCAAACGCGGGTTGAAATAGTGAATCCTGCAGGTACGGGCAGGCCGAGAGAGGTCATCTCCGCAAGATTTGCACCTTTCCCGCCCAACTCGGCTTTCATTTGTGCGTTTCCGTCAGCTTTGCCTTGTCCGAAAAAATAAACGAGCGTCATATGTTGGGCCCCCTGCAGCGTGGGAAGTTGGAGCGGGATAGCGTGAAACATACCGATGCGATACAGGAAAAGCGGTCAATTGTAAATTAGTCACTTAAATCTTAAGCTCGAGTCTCTGATGTTTGTTGACCCCCCATGCCCTCTATGCTAGTGGGGCACGGCTCAGGCTGCCGCTGCGCTCTCGTGGTGCGTCAGGCGCGCTTGTCATTGATCAAAGCAGCTGGTGTACACGCCACCGGCACCGTAGAAAGAGGTTTCGTATCATGAAAGAAGGCATTCACCCCAAGTACGGCCCATGCGAAGTGTCCTGTGCATGTGGAAACGTGTTTCAAACCCGTAGCACCAAGAGCATCCTGAAAGTGGATATCTGCTCCAACTGCCACCCCTTCTTCACGGGCAAGCACAAGGTTGTTGACACCGCTGGACGTATCGAGCGCTTCAACCGCAAGTACGCTAAAACCGGCACACCTGCGAAGTAATCACAGTCATCTGTGATTAACTCACCGAACAAGTCAGAGCTCTCGCTGCTTTTACATGGCTCGAGAGGGTGATTTCATGGCTCTTGTCGATCAACTCTCTCGCCTTGAGAGGCGTTTCCTGGAAATCGAGAACCTGCTTCAGCAGCCCTCGGTCTCCGGAAACGCGTCTGAATTTCGTAAGCTAAGCAAAGAACACTCCGAGCTGAGCGAGACCATTGCCGCCTTTCGCGCGCACAAATCGATCATCAAGCAAATCTCCGAAACTGAGGAGCTGGTCGCTGAGGCTGAGCCTGAATTTGCAGAAATTGCGAAGGAAGAGCTCTTCAGCTTGCGCGCGCAATTGTCGATCTCTGAGCATGCCTTGCGTATTTTGCTGTTGCCCAAAGATGCCAATGATACGCGCAACGTCTTTCTGGAAATCCGAGCGGGTGCGGGTGGCGATGAAGCTGGTCTGTTCGCTGCCGAGCTTTTCCGGATGTACTCCCGCTATTGCGAGCGCACAGGCTTCCGCGTTGAGCTCATGTCGCTCAGCGAAAATGAACTCGGCGGTGTCAAAGAGGTCATTGCGCTGGTTTCTGGTGAAAACGTCTACCGCACTTTGAAGTATGAGAGTGGCGTGCATCGTGTGCAGCGGGTGCCAGCAACTGAAAGTCAGGGTCGAGTTCACACCTCTACGGTCACTGTAGCCGTGCTTCCCGAGGCTGAAGATGTTGAGGTGAACATTAATGAATCCGAGCTGCGCATCGATACCTACCGAGCCAGTGGTGCGGGTGGTCAGCACGTGAACCGAACCGACTCCGCAGTTCGCATCACTCACTTGCCCAGTGGTCTGGTTGTTGCCTGTCAAGATGAGCGCTCGCAGTTAAAGAACCGCGCAAAGGCGATGAAAATCTTACAGGCGAAACTCCTCGAGTTGGCCGAGAGCGAGAAGGAGAAAGCTTTCGCGGCTGAGCGTAAACTCCAGGTGGGGCGCGGTGATCGTTCGGAAAGAATCCGCACGTATAACTTTCCCCAGAGTCGAGTGACTGATCATCGCATCAATCAAACGACACATGCGATTCAGGATTTCATGGAAGGCGATATCGGTGATATGCTCGCGCGGCTGGCGGCCTTCGATCAAGAGCAGTTGCTTAAGGAACAGGCTGAGCGTGAGTTGGGGTAAGCATGTCTCAAACAACCGAAATCTGGACCGTGCGTGATGTTCTGAATTGGACTGCGCAGCGGTTCTCTGCGCTCGAGCTTCCCACTCCGCTTCTCGACGCGCAGCTGCTCATTGGCTCCGTGCTTTCGCTCAGCAAAGTGCAAATCTATACACAACTCGACCGCCCCTTAATTGAAACTGAACGCTCACAGCTCCGTGAGCTGGTGCGGCGACGCCTGTCCGGTGAGCCTGTGGCTTATTTGTTGAATCAGAAAGACTGGCACGACCTCGATCTTTTTGTCGATAAAAGGGTTCTCGTACCACGCCCTGAAACTGAAACCTTGCTCGACCTCATCTTGGCCGTATGTCGGCATGAGAGCTGGCAGCCTCAAAGAATTCTCGATTTGTGCACCGGCTCGGGTTGTCTCGCAATTGCGCTTGCAAAGGCCTATCCCCAAGCAAAGGTTGTGGCTGTCGATGTGTCCGCAGATGCGCTCGAAATTGCCCGCATCAACTGTGAGCGACATGGGGTCACCAATGTTGAGCTTGTATTGGCTGATGTCCTAGCGCCGCACACACAGTCCCACCTGGTTTCCATGGGCCAATTCAATATCATCGTCAGCAATCCGCCTTACGTCTCTGAAGCAGAATGGATGGAGTGCGATGTCTCTGTGCGAAGCTTTGAGCCCAAAGTTGCACTCGTGGGCGGCGAACAAGGTTGGATGATGCCTGCTGAGCTGCTTCAAGCACTTTCAAAGAGCGGTTTGTTATCTGGAGCTGAACTCATCGGTTTCGAGCTTGGTCTTTCGCATCCGGAAATTCTCGCGCGGGAGCTTGGAAAGCAGCTCGCGCTTCCGTTTTCAGAGCCATTGCAAGTTTTGGCCTGTCAGCGTCCAGTCTGGGAGTTTCCGCGCGATTCATGGTTTGCTGTGAAAGACTACACGCAGCGGAGTCGGTATCTTTTTGCAGCACGTTCAAAAATTCATGGCTGAAAATGGAAGCGTTTTTTGGTTGTTTCAGTGCTTTCCGTGCTTCTTTACCATGGCTTCAACGATGTGTGCGATTTCAATTCCAATTTCATGGAATCGCGTTTTGCTGAGGCGGGTTAGTTCAGCACCAGAGTGCATGAGCTGCGTTCCTGTAATGACAAACGAATCATTGATGCCAAGTTCTTTTAAGAGCTGATTTTGATCGCCTGATATGCGGCCAAATACTCCTGCAAGCCGAACGCTGTGTTCTCGTGCGATTTGGGCAACAATCGAAGGAGCTTTTCCCGCAAGGGTTTGCTTGTCGAGACAACCTTCTCCGCAAACGGCGAGATCAGCCCCTTGAAAACTTTGCGCCAGAGCGGCAACACGCGCGATTCGGGATGCTCCGAGTTCCATCGAAAAATTAGGAAAGATTGCACCGAGTCCGAGGCACAGACCGCCGCCGGCTCCGGTGAATGCGCTTTCAAGGCTCGGAATGAAAGGATTGCTTTTATGGAGATGTGACCAGAACTCTTTGATTGCGCCCTGAACCAAGGGAATTTGTTCCGGTGTAAATCCTTTTTGTGGGAGAAAATCTGCGAGCGAAATTGAATCTCCAATTGCGGGAGCCTTTACGTCGCACAGGGCAACGATTTTTGTTTTCAGCATGAAATCAGGCAGTGGCGAACGTGTGAGCACGCTAATTTGCTGCGCATGCGCCAAGCTTGGAGAGAGGTCAGCGCCGTTCGCGTCCTGCGCTTTCAAGCCAAAAACTTGTGCGAGCCCCCAGCCCGCATCAGCCGTCATGGTACCACCGACGGCAATCCAGATCTCCTGAGGACGAAGGTCAAAGGCTTTCTTAATGAGGAGTCCGAGGCCCACAGTTGTCGCCTTGAGGGCGTCGCTCTTGTGGGCAATTGTGCGGCCTGCGCCCAGGACTTCAGCGGTTTCAATGACAGCAACGCGGCGGCTGTTGTTCCAGTAGATATGGGCTTCGGTGGGTTTGCCGAAAAGGTCTGGAACCTCGATGCGCATAGGTTCGAGCCCAAGGTAACTCGCCAAGATCGCAGATGTTCCATCTCCGCCATCAGCCATCGGCCGCAGCGCAACTTCGATTTTCGGATTGCGTTGGCGGATTCCCTCAGCAAGGCATTCATTCGCCTGTTGTGAGGTCAGGGTTCCCTTGAACTTGTCGAGCGCCAGTACAACGCGCATGAGCTCCTCCTGTCTACACAACCCCTCGTCGACACGAGTATAAACGAAATATTTCAGATCACTAGGGTGCGTTGATTTTGAGACGCTCCTTTGGTATTGACACCCAGTCCAAATTCTAAACGCAAAGGAGATCTTTTCATGGACAGCAAGACCGTTGAGGCGAAGGTCATCAAGATTGTAGCAGAAAAGCTCAACATCGAAGAAAAAAACGTCTCGGCAGCTTCGCGCTTCCAGGAAGACCTTGGTGCTGACTCTTTGGACATCGTAGAACTCCTGATGGAAATCGAAGAAGAGTTCGGAACCAGCATCTCGGATGAAGAATCTGAGCGCCTTAAAACAGTCGGTGACGCCGTCAAGTTCATTGGCAGCAAGCTCTGATTGCTCTCTTCGGAAATGGCACCTTCGGGTGCCTTTTTACTTTTACAGGCAGATCATGTTCAGGGATGACAAATCGAAATGAAAATAGCCGTTGCATCAGACCACGCAGGGAAAGAACTCAAAAGCTACATCATTGATTTTCTCAATCTCACCAACCACGAAATTCTTGATTACGGAGTTGCAGCCGACTCCGTAGGTTCGGTTGATTACCCCGACTATGCTGACATCGTGGGTTCGGAAGTTGCAAGTGGTCGGGCAGACCGCGGCATTCTGATCTGCGGCACAGGAATCGGCATGTGCATTTCAGTGAATAAGTTTCCGGGCGTGCGCGCTGCGCAAGTGTTCGATGAATTCACAGCGCGCATGAGTCGTGCGCACAACGACGCTAACGTCCTGTGTCTCGGCGCTCGTACTATCAATCATCAGCGCGCTGTCGATTTCGTGAAGATTTGGTTGACGACCGAGTTTGAAGAGGGACGCCATCGCACTCGCCTCAACAAACTTACTACCATTGAGAAACGGCTCGCTTCGCTCGGCGGAGCGCACGATAACCACCGTTAATCGGAGAGATCTGCTGTGAATCAAATTCTTTCTGCGAGCCGCGCTGTTCTGTCTGAATCAGATCCTGCCGTTGCTAAAATTCTGCAATCCGAAGCGCATCGTTTGAGCAATGGACTCGAGCTTATCGCCTCTGAAAATGTGGCTAGTCCGGCAGTCCTGGCGGCCCTAAGCAGTGTCCTCTCAAATAAATACGCTGAGGGATATCCTGGCCGTCGCTATTACGGCGGATGTGAGCATGTCGATGAAGTTGAACTGCTCGCCATAGAGCGTGCAAAGAAGCTTTATGGAGCCGACCACGTCAACGTGCAGCCTCACAGTGGCGCACAAGCAAATCAGGCTGTTTTTCTGTCCTGTTTGAAGCCCGGCGACACAATCCTTGGCATGAATCTTTCGCATGGTGGACATCTAACCCATGGTTCACCCGTGAATATGTCAGGGATGGTTTACAAGCCGGAGTTTTACGGAGTCCGTGAGGCCGATGGTTTGCTCGACTACGATGAAGTGCGTCGAGTTGCTTTGGCTACGCGCCCTAAATTGATTATCGCTGGTGCTAGTGCATATCCGCGTATCATTGATTTTTCGGTGTTCCGGAAAATCGCTGATGAGGTTGGCGCTTTGCTTTTGGTCGACATGGCCCACATTGCAGGCCTTGTTGCGGCAGGTGTTCATCCAAGTCCGGTGCCTTTTGCAGACTTTGTCACAACAACGACTCACAAAACATTGCGCGGGCCTCGCGGCGGAATCATCCTCTGCCGGAACGATCATGCGAAGGCGGTCGACAAGGCTTTGTTCCCAGGAACGCAAGGTGGCCCGCTGATGCACGTGATTGGGGCTAAAGCTGTGGCTTTTGGAGAGGCTCTCTCTCCCGACTTCAAGAAATACGCTGAGTTGGTCGTAGCCAACGCAAAAGCCCTCGCTGGTCATCTGGTTGAAAGCGGTGTCAGACTCGTTTCTGGCGGCACCGACAACCACCTGATGCTGATCGACCTGCGCGAGTCGCCCCTCAGCGGCAAAGACGCCGAGGAACGCTTGGGTCGGATCGGTCTGACTGTGAACAAAAACACCGTTCCGGGCGAAACACGCAAGCCCATGGTGACGAGTGGGATTCGAATTGGAACCCCTGCTATCACCACCCGTGGCCTGAAACCTTCGGACATGAAGGATTTGGCAGAGGCGATTGTTTGTGCTTTGCATCACAATGAAGACCAATTGAATCACGCGCAGAAGCTTGTCACAGGACTCTGTCAGAAACACCCTCTCTACGACGGTGTTTTCGCGCGAGAGGGTTACGCGGTACCCAAGATTTAGAAGATTCACTCGGAATGTCCGGGAGAGCCCATGAAGTGCAGGCAATGTAAAAGTGAAGACACCAAGGTTCTTGAGAGCCGTGAAAGCAAGGACGGTCTGACTGTTCGGCGTCGGCGTGAATGTCAGAACTGTGGATTTCGGTTTACGACCTTCGAACGTTCCGAAGAGCTGCCAGTTTACGTTGTGAAGCGAAATGGGGCACGTGAACCGTTCGATCGCCAGAAGTTGCTGCGCAGCATGACCGTTGCTTGCCAGAAGCGGGCGGTCAGCGCCAAAGAACTCGAGGGAATTGCCGACTATGTTGAATTGACCGCGAGTCAGCGAGACGATCGCGAGATCTCATCGCAGGCTATCGGTGAGTTGGTGCTTGATGTTTTGCGGCATCTCGATCCGGTCGCCTATGTCCGGTTTGCTTCCGTTTACCGCGCATTCTCGGATCCTGAAGATTTCCTGCGCGAACTGCAGCGTCTTGCACAAAATTCACGCTTTAATAAGTTGCAGGGAGACCTTGAGAACCCCGAGTCACTCCAGTAACACTTCTCTCTCATCGGGCTTGGGCTTGGGGGAGCAAAACGATGTTCACGGGTTTGATTCGCGATGTTGGTACGGTCGTTGGTTGGCAGCGGCGCAGCAGTTCAGTCCTTTTTTCCATTTCAACTCAGCTCCCCATTTCGGATTTGCAGCTGGGCGCTAGCGTTGCCTGCAACGGCGCTTGTTTGACCGTCGTTAATAGTAAAGCAATCTCAGAGGGCACCAATCTCTTTGAAGTGGAGGCTGGCCCTGAAACTCTGGCTCTCACACGGCTAGGCTTGGACGATTTTAAAGGTTTGGGAGAGCTCATTAATCTCGAACCTGCTCTGCGCATGGGTGATTCTCTCGGTGGGCACCTTGTCACGGGACACGTCGATACTCGGGGTCAGGTTCTGCTCAATGAAAGCGGAACCGATGGTTTCTGGAGGCTGCGTGTTCAATTCGCTCCAGAATTTTCAAAATATATTTTCCTTAAGGGCTCTGTGGCTGTTGCTGGTGTCTCGCTGACTGTCGCACAATGCAACACGGATGAGCAGTGGTTCGAGATTATGCTTATCCCGCACACCCTCGCTCAAACAAATCTGCAGCAATTACATGCAGGAAGCTTTGTTGAGCTCGAGTTTGATTCTCAAGCCAAAATGGTTGCGCAGATGCTATCCGTCATGCTACCAAGTCAGCTCAAAACACTCATATCTCAGAGCTGAAGCTGCCAATGCGAAACGAGCGGTTCTATCATAGCGCGCAGAGCGCTGCTGAATCCATTGTCGATGCAGGTCGGGGTTCCAACCCAGCGTGCAACGCAGTTGCATTGATTGAGCGTATTTTTCCACAAGGTCTAGAATTTTCTGCATACACTTTGCGAAAGCGGCTGCTTTGCCCACGCTGGTGGCTAACCGGCGTCATGACCCAGTGGCTGACCAAAGATTCCGACCTTGTCGTGTCCCAATTAGGTTTGCGCGAGGGCGATTTTGTACTCAGTGGTTCTCAGCTCAACGCGAAAACTTTTCCTCTCGTCGTCTCGCTTTGGACCGAGCTGCTGGGGCAGCTGACATCCGACAACGCTGCTGGCACCTCTGTTGAACTTAATATCAGCCGTATTCTCAAGGGAACTGCGCTTGAGGTCGAGCAGCAGCGTGAGTTTTTGACGACCTATCTGAGCTCTGCTTTGCGCATTCAGAAGCTCAGGGTGGCTCAAAGCAAGGCGTCTGCAAGGCGCATGAAATCAGCACCATCGGGTGCTACCGGGTTGGTTCTAGAGTCTGTCGGCCTTGTACAGGTTGTGGAAAATGTCGTTATGACTGATTCCTCCAGTCAGAAACTCTGCGTTACGTTTGCTCGCGACCCGCGCAAACTTTTCTCCCAAGATGTTGCCGATCTTCTGCCGTTGCCGTTGCTTGAAGGTGTAACCGGTACGAAAGGATTGTCGGGCTGTGACGCAGGAATCGTGACACTTCAACCCGATGTTTTGCGCGCAATGAGTCGTAGTTTGTCTCCCAAAAAACTGATCCCTTATCTTTTGCTTGAGATGCTCAAGGCAGAAAAAAAGAACCCGGGTCAGCCTGAGGAGGAGTCCCTCGCGGGTGTTTGGCGGGGGCGTTCGCTTGCTCAGCGTGAGCTAGCGCAAACCCACAAGGAGCAGTTGGCGCAGGCAAGGTCGCTCTACGACCATGGCTTGTTGAGCTGGGAAAATGAAGCGCCTCGGCAGCGCGTTAGGTCGCTCATCGACAATTCCAAGGGAGTTGCTGGCAACAGTGGGATTGTGCATTGCTGGAGGCTGTCTCAGCATGCTGTCGATGCCGTACAATTTGAGCAGGCCATTAGTTCTTTTTTGCGCAGCACGGAGTCCTCCCGCAGCGCAGAACTGAGTCCAGCCTCGCAACCAAAGTCTCTTCCGCCGTCAACTGTGGAAACAAAAATGCAGGTCAGGCAGGTCGAGTTGAATATTCGCACCGCTCAGAAATTCGCTCCTGCGGCAGCAGAGGTTCCTCTCCAGGATACACCTGTTGTTAAGCCTGTAGTTGAGCTTACGCGAATGAACACGACATCCGAAAAAGCAATCTCCACAACTGCAACTCAAACGGGACTCAACTTTTCCGGTTCCGAAAAACACGCTCCAAAACCCGTCTCACGCCCCATGCGTGACACACGCGACAGCACTACGAGCGTTTGGAATGACGATGAATTCCTGATGTGCGTGGCAGAGTTTTACGAGTCCTTGACACCTGCCCAGCAGCAAGCTTTTGAGCGAGAGCGGAGAAGAATGAGTCCTGAGCAATTCAGGACTTACGTGACACCTGCGTTGATGCGACACAAGCTCAAGAACGTTTGAGGATTTCTTCGAGCCGGGTTTTTGCAATCACAAAGCTGTTGTTTTTGATATTATCGAGTTCTTCGGTGGCGAATTTTCCGAGCACATAATTGGCCGTAGCGCTTTTGTGCTCAGGCTTACCGATTCCGATCTTCAGACGGAAAAAGCCATCCTGTCCCCAGCGTGCGAGAATGTCACGCACGCCATTGTGCCCTCCGTGTCCGCCTCCCACACGGAGGCGAACTGCGCCTGATGCCTGGTCGAGATCGTCAAACACAACGATGACCTGGCTGGCAGTCAATTTGTAAAATTGGACAGCTTCGAGCACTGAGCCACCAGACAAATTCATGTAGCTTTGTGGCTTCAAAAGAAGGAGATCGTGTCCCTTCCAGCTGACCCGACAAACCTGTGCATTGAATTTCGTCTGGCTAAAGGCGCCGCCAGAGGAGTCTGCAATTTCATCCAAAAACATAAAGCCCACGTTGTGACGCGTGAGCTCGTATTGGGTGCCCGGGTTTCCCAGGCCAACAATGAGATGCATGGGCTATTAGAAGCGCACCAGTGATGCCAACGCGAGGTTGCGCGCAGCAGCCAGCTGTACGCCCTCAGGAAAGCTCACGTCACCGATGTGTGCGGATTCGTCGACCTTGAGGCGAGCAACATCCACAGTCAGCGATGTTGGAAGCTTGTTGGCAGGGCCTTTAACAAGCAGTGAACGAATAAGAACCTTGAAGGAACCTTCTTTTTCTTGCTCGCGGGTCAGCCCAACGAAGTTGAGTGGCACTTTGACCTTGACGATTTCAGTCGGGGCAACTTCCTGAAAGTCCATGTGGACAGGAGTATCCTTGAGAGGGTCGACCTGAACATCGCGCATGAGCACCGTGGTAGTCTTGCCTTCAATATCAAGGTTCACAAGAGTGGACCGAGGATGTTGTTTTGGCAGATTTTTCACAGAGATAGCGATGGTCTTGTTGCCTGACTTGCCAAATACAGTTGCAGGAACGAGGCCCTGTTGACGCATTTCGCGCAAAGCACCTTTGGTGGACAAAGAGCGGTTTTGTGCAACGATTTTAATTGATTCTACTGTCATAATAAGACTCCGATAACGTGCCTCGTGCTGAGCTCAGCTCAATTGAGCCCCGTGGATACACCAGATCTTTTGGGTCGGCAAGTCACAAAGTGGCTCCTTGCAGTTGACAAATTTAAGCCGTTGAATACTTTGAGTCTTAGGTTTTATGGCACGGAGATCTTTGGGTTTCATCAGGCTTCTCCGCAGCCGAAGTTTCATTGAGGAGTTTTTTTCTATGGCATTCACGCTTCGCCATGTTGCTCTCTGTTCGGTTGCAATCGCAGCTGCAGCCTGCTCCAAGAAGAAGGCTCCAGAGCCTTCACTTCCAGATACAAAGGCTGCGGCGGCAGCGGCACCTGCACCAGCTCCGGCTCCTGTCGCGACGCCTGCGGCAGTCGTGACTCCGGCTACTCTTGATACCGCTGATTTTGCTTCTGAAACCATCTACTTCGACTTCGACAGCTACTCTGTTAAAGCAGGAGAACTTGAAAAAGTTCGCAAGCTTGCTGCGGTCATGAAAGCCTCCGGAACGCCAGTGAAAATCCAGATCGAAGGTCACTGCGATGAGCGCGGTTCCAATGAGTACAACCTTGCACTTGGTGAAAAGCGCGCCCGCGCTATCCAAGACGCGCTTGTTGCTGAAGGAGTTGCAGCCTCCAACGTGACCACCATTAGCTACGGCGAAGAGCGCCCGGCTGTGGAAGGACAGGATGAATCTGCATTCTCCAAGAACCGTCGTGGTGAATTCAAGAAGCTCTGAGTCTTCTGCTCACACGGTTGAATTATAAATTGGCCAGGTCCATTTGGATCTGGCCAATTTCTTTTCTAAGAGCCTCTATTTCTGTCCCAACAACCTGAGCCTCAGCCTCCGCGTCCTTTAGAATGAGACAGCTTGAAGGGTTCGCTTGTGTTCCTGGTCCATAGTACTGGGCAATCCAATGCAGTGCCTGCTGTGCGAGAAGCACAGCACTGCTCGGCCCGGCAATCACTCCTCCAATAGCTGCTGCAACACCAGCGCCGAGGAGTGAGGCTAGCGCCTTTGTTCTGGCCTCTTTGACTGCGTCTACGGCAGCATTTCCCTCGCACCGCTTTTGCGCCTCAAGAGCCACCATGAGTTTGCTCCGGAACCGAAGTGTGACCGATGCAAGCTGCGCTTCCTTCGCCATGAGCAGATTCATCAGCCGTAGTTTTTCTTCATTGAGTGTATTGCTCAAGTTAATGTTGTTGGTTGTGGTGAGTTGAAATGAACAGCTTACGCCGTTGTTGCCGACTTCAGAGGAACGACAAGGGTTGAAGACATAAAAATAGGTTCCACTCGCAGCGAACGGATCTGAAAAAGAAGTGCGCATCATCCGTTCGCCGAGCATCCTGCAGTGCGTTGTATCGGAGAGTGCCCCATACCAAACCGCCCTCATTTCGGCAGCACTGAGTGCGGCAATGGCGCCCGAGGCGTCACGTGCATTGAATCCGAGTGGAGTGCGGAGCGTGAATCGGGCGCTGCATCTTATAGTTTGCACAAAATCTGCATTTTGGTAGTCCATCACTGCGAGGGTATCGATGCTTGTGCCTTCGCTGCGCATTGCACTCAGTGCAACTTTGGGTGCAAGATTCATCTCTGCATCTTTATCAACCTGAGCATCTTGGGTGCTGGTTGCTGGTTTTTCATTTGGGACTTGATCCACAAAGGGAGTCCCTGTTGCGGCATCTTTGTTCGAACCACAGGCAACCAAAATAAGTGCTACAGGCAAGAAAAACGGAAAGCGCCTTGTCTTTTGAATCATGGGAGTAGTCCCTCCGGTATCTCAAGGCCAATCTGTTGAGCCTCGTTTGTGTCCGCTGCCAAAAGCAGCTGCAAATCCTTAACCCGGTTGAGATCTGCAGTTGCGTTTATTTTTATTTCCTCAGCAGCAGAGCATGTTTCCTTGAAGTCATCTTTGCTCGTAAAGAGCCAGAGTAGAATGCGTGTGATGGCCTGGCCCGTTGGCACAGTATCGACTCGGGGATCCCAGATAGCATTTATTCTATCTACAATGGATTTGTTTGGAGTCGCATGCTTCAACGTGTTGGGTGCAAGAATGTCAATCAGGATAGCGGAACCGTAGCCAATGACGTTTGCGAGGATACTTCTTTTCAAAAGTCTTTTGGTCTTTTCCCACTCAGAAGTGTTGCATCGCTCATAAGCCTCAGCCAATGTTGCTGCCTTTGCCGGAAATGATGCAGAGATCTGTCGTATTGCCGAGATTCGATGAGTTATACGAGTGAGGAGTTCTTGCTTTCTATTGTCAAGCTTGTTTTGGAAGCCGAGCAAGGGGGCACTTGCAGTTACAACATCACTGCAAATGAAGGAGTTGGATTCGACGTTGGGCAGGCATGCTCGGACAAACCATCTCCAGTCGCCCGAGGGTGCTGTCAGATCAATGAACTCGATTTGTGGCTGTGCATCTGCAACAGATTCGCATTTTAATTTTACGTCGTTCCAGAACATGTTGATGGCAAAGAATTCTTTAATTTTTGCATCAGTATGAGTCTGACCAATAAGATCATCAAATTCGCTTACGACTCCTTGAATTCTAGTGTTTGCAGGACAGCGATAGATTTGGAAGAGAAGTGCTGGATCATGAACAGTTGCTGGTAGGATGACCGGTGCATCGATTGTCTTGTATTGAACCAAACCAATGGCTGGATTAGGAAGACGCGACAAAAGACTGAGCTCTTTTAATGATGACTTGCGTTTGCTACCAAGTTCTCCCAAGGAGTCATTGTTGACCTGATAGTCTCGATTAGATTGATTGGTTTCAATCGTTATGTACTTCCCACATGCTCCAAGAAGGCTCATACCAGAAAGCACACACAACGCAGCTGTATAAGATTTTCCATTCATGAATCTCATTGTATTGCTCCTCAGAATGGATCTAGCTGCACAGGGCAATCAC
Organism: Silvanigrellaceae bacterium; assembly: GCA_044376695.1. GTDB lineage: Bacteria > Bdellovibrionota_B > Oligoflexia > Silvanigrellales > Silvanigrellaceae > RFOM01. Next base: position 40,697 of record JBILKM010000004.1, on the reverse strand, counting down.
GTCTTCGCATCAGATCAATGTATGAAGGATTTGCGGTCAATTTCTTTTCAATCCAGTTGAGCGAACCCTTTTGGAAATCGAATTGGATTGCGTCTTTCTGATATATTTGTTGACCATTGATAAGAACCGTTAAGGCAACAAGTTGATATCGATCACTTTCGCGATTCTGCCACTCGCATGCTGTTCTTAATCCACCCCAGGTTGACCAGCAGTTCTTGAAAGCCTGATAACCAATGCCATCTTTCTTAATTTGAATACTGTTGATGTCTCCTAAGGTTAGATCTGTAGAGACATTCAGGAGCCAGCGGCCTTCGTCACGAAAAATGGGAAATGAATTTTCATCGGGATTGCTGAACCTAAGTCCACCCCCCAGATCGACCGTTGTTTGTCTTGGATTTGCAATGCTGGTCAGCGGCTTTCTAGTTGCTGCACGATCCCAGTCTGAAAGGGGAAGATGCGTTCCCTTAACACGCAGTTCGATGGTTTTGATTTGCTCTTTGCTCCAACATCCCAATTGCAAATCACCACGCAAATCGCGTCGTAGCCTCGAGATATCCTGAGCAACTGCAAGGAATGTATCCATACGTGTTTGCTGGAGACGTCCAGCCGAGAAAATCCACTCCTCAAAAAGAGTTGATGTTTCGTCCTGAGAAGATTTTGAATCTTCCTCTGGGGTCGCTATGGGCATTGGGCTTGTAGCTCTCGCAACTGCCTCCTGTGAGAGGATATCGAGTTCGTTATCACCAACGCGGCAATCCGCCGAGGACAGATATTCAATAAGAGGTAGAGTGCTTATCAAAACGGTTGAATTTGTTCTGGTGTTGTTGAGGATTTGTTCCTGTGTCAGCAGCGTGTTGTTGTCGACTTTAAAAGTAAACTGCGCATTTTTTAAATCGGGTAAATTGGAATCAACTGCTCTTATTTTCATGTTTCCGATATCAGACAGTTTCAAATCGCGCAGATCTCGGGTTCCAGTTGAAGACCAGGAAAGAGTCCGCTCCTCTCCCGCGTCAAAGGGAGAGGACTCGATCGAATTGTCGAGGATGATCTGAAATCTCCCATTCACGCCGTGAATCTTGACTCGGAAACTTCTGTTGTCCCAAACGCGCTGTTCGACCCGACATGCGGCACCTGCACGCCAAATCGAAGGTGCAAGTGGTGCATGCACGATGCATGAGGAAAAGAGTTGCGCTTGACGAGCACAGAGTGAATTTTTTACCTCGAACATCTGTGACAGATAAACGTTAATCTGGTTGACGTCATTGGCAATCTTTGCCGCGCTGGCCTTCAATCCTTCCAGCTTTTCTGACCAGCTTTTCGGATCGAGATTGTTGGGTAGTGCATTTGCATCTCCATTCTTGTTTTGATCTACCCGTTCATTTTTATTTATATTTTCGCCGGAACTATTGTACCGTCGAAAATCACTGCACCCACTGACAACTTGGAGCAGCAGAAAAAGCAACGTCGTGCAGAGTTTTGTTGAGAGTTGAGCTTCCATCACACTTCCCTCGATTCAATGTGTTTCGGGGTGACTTCTTGTCATTCGGTGCAATTCATCACTCGCTTAACACTGCATTCTGCGCTCCTCGGCAGAATCTCCCCAGTCAAGAGCCGCCTTAATATGCACTTTAAATTTGCAAACCGTGATATCGTCTGGGCAGGGCACCGTGATTTCCACTTTCGCGGGGAGGCGAGGCATGCGCGTCGTTAATGGTGATGTTGTGTTTCTGCGCAACGGATCTCCTGCGCTTGTGAAGGAAGTGAATCGGGAGACCGGCAAGGTCATTCTCGATTACGACCTTAAGAACGTGCAGAAGGCGAGCGAAAATGGCGTGAAGAATCACCTCACGGAGTCACAGCGTTCGTCTTACAACGTGACACTTCGGGAGGTTGAGCATTCTGACAAGCACGAGGAGATCCAAGATCTTCATGAAGTGATTCAGAACTTGCGCTCGAATCGACGCACAGATCCGAAGGTTCTTCACTATCTCGAAAATGAGTTGATGCACCGAATGCTGAGGGAGAATTACACGCCACCAAATTACGAAGTCGATAGCGAAAATTTGCCACAGTACTAATTGCAAAAGGGGAGGAATCATCATGATGTCAATGCCGGTACCAAAGCGCAACGCAAATATGCAGATTGGCGATCTAGTTCAGAAGGCTGGAATCTACACCAAGCCTGGTGTTGTCGTAGAAAAGAAAGACGACGGCACGGTTGTCATTGACACTGATCAGAAACAGATTGAGCGTCATCACCGCTACGCGAACACAAGTGGCCTGACACCGCAAGAAAAAGCCCGCTTCAATTCGATTATGGATGAAGTGATGGAAGGTCGCGACGATGGTGAACGCATTAATCGTCTTCAAGAAAAAATCGACCAGGTACGCACTGAGCCCGATGGAAAGCGCGTGTTCGATACCCTCATAAACCAGCAATCGACATTGATTCGATATGCAAGAGCGTTGCCGCGGGTTTACAGCTACGATTCAAGCCAGATCAACGGCTACTGATTTTATTTTCCTATGCAGAAGTTTGAGAAGATGTTCGCAAGGACATCTTCTGTTCCTATTTCTCCCACCAGTTCTGTGAGGTGCTGCGCGGCGAGAACAAGGGTCGAGGCTATTTTCTCTGGAAAATCGCCCTGAGCGACCATTTCGAGTGCATGTTCTACCGCTGAAAGAGCGAGGAGAGCCTTGTCTTGCTGCCTCTGGGAAATCAGAATGGGTGAATCGCCCTTTCGTCCAGCTACGAGCAGAGATTCATATGTGTGCTCAAAAAGTTTTCGAACCTCTGAAATCTGGGCGCTCTGGCTTGAGCAGTGCACAATGACGGGCTGGAGTTGAGAACGGTGTTGTTCCATTTCGCGCACCTGCTCTCGCAGCGCACTGGGCCATAGGTCGGATTTCGTTAGGATGACAAGTTCCGCTCCTGCATTCGCGGGATTAAGGGAAGAGCGCAATTCAGAGACTTTTTCGTCAAGTGACTTCTCCAAGACCTGTGTGTTGAGCTGCATCGGATCGATCACATGACAAAGGATGTCTGCCTCGTTTGCTGCACGCAGTGTCCGCTCGACACCCATCTTTTCGATTCTATCCTCGGTATCGCGCACACCTGCGGTGTCCAGGAGTACAAAATCTTTTCCATTGATGAGGAGTCTGTCTTCAACGACATCGCGAGTTGTGCCGGGAATGTCGGTGACAATTGCTCTGTCTGTTCCAAGGAGAGAATTGTAGAGAGAAGACTTCCCCGCATTGGGTTCGCCGAGAAAAACAACTTTCAAGCCCTCTCGCATCTTCATGCCCGAGGTGTAGGAATCACTTAAAGATTTGATGCGTCCATGAATCAACTCAAGCTGATATTTTTGGCTGACTGCATCGTATGAGCCGACCTCGTCCTCGGCAAAATCAATGTGAGCTTCGAAGTAAGCCATGATGTTTACAAGCTGTTCCCGCAGTTCGCGGGTATGGATGCTGATAGTTCCTGAGGTAGCCATTCGGGCAAGCTCAACACCTGCACTAGTTTCGGCGTGAATCAGTTGGTCGATGGCCTCTGCGCGAGTGAGGTCGAGCTTGCCGTTAAGATAAGCTCGCTGCGTGAATTCCCCGGGACTAGCATCCCGCAGACCGACCTGTCGCAGCAGGGTGTGGATGCGTGATGAGATAAAGGGGTTACCGTGACTGGAGATCTCAAGAGTGTCTTCGCCCGTGTAGCTCCAGGGAGACTTAAAAAAAGTAAACAAACAATCATCGACAATGGATCCCTGTGAATCAACAAGAAATCCATAACGCGTGACTGAATGTTTGAGCATCAGAGGTTCGGTACCGAGTTCAGTACCTGTGACCGTGGCTACCGCAGTGCGAAAGTAGCGTGAGAGTCTCTGCAGGCAACCGTCTCCGGAAACGCGGTGCAGTGCTATAGCCGAGCGCCCTTTTGCAGAGCTTTGCGCAAAAATGATATCTGTCGGGCTCATGAGGCTTTCGCGGGCATCGGAAATAATGCCTCAAGTATTCAACGGCGGTAAACCAGACTCATGCTCAGAGTTTTGGGTTTCCACAGCTTGTCCCTGATGACCTTCACGGCGCGCTCCAGGGCGGTTTGCACCACCTCCACGCCGTCCACGACGGCGAGACCGGCGAGGTTGTTGACCCGGGTCACCAGATCCTTGGGTGTTGTTGTTCCACCGCTGCTGACCAGAGGCACCTCGTCCTCTTTCCCCTTGGCGTGAGCGATTTTCACGGGGCTGAGCATCATCTGCAGAGCGAGGTGGACGGTTAGTTGAGTAAATGATGAGTTTTCTGTTGTCTCCCACACCAACACTCTTGGTGGCAATGCCTTCCATGTTTTCAAGAGCCAGGTGGATCACGCGGCGCTCCTGACTACTTTTGGAGCTGAGAGTAATAGTTTTGCCGTTTTCCTTGACCTTAGTCGCAACATCTAAGGCCATTGCACGGAGTTTGTCCTCGCGTTCCTGAGCTGCTCTGCCAGAATTCAGTGTGACGCGTCCTGAGACATCTCCGAAGCGCTTTTGTGCAATTCGTTTAAAAAGATGTTCGAAGGCACACGACAGCCTATCGCTGCGCACAAGAAGTTCCTCAAGGTTCGGAGCGTCAACCGTGACAATCACTTCCTCGTCGTTCAAGAACTCGAGCGACGGATTTTGCTCGACTCCAGTATCGAAACCACGAGCAAACTGATGCGCCAACTCTACAAGCAGCTGCTTGGAGTTGTCGGAAGTCAGAGGACTCCGAGGCCGGTTGGATCTTTCTGCCTGAAGTTCGTCCGTTGCCAATTCTGCCCCATGTGCACGTGAGTTCGCGTTGTGGTTTTGTGGCGCATTGCGACGATGACTCTGTTGTTTTTGCTCCGGATTGCCTTGGGGCGCTTCGCCTCGGACAGGGCGGGCTGACGTACGATTGTTGCGCGAGTCGCGCTCATTACGCCGCGGTTGCTTTTCTTTGTTGTTCACGTTGCGATCGCGGGGCTGTGGTCTGTCGGGACTTTCGGGCGTTGCAGCCATGGCCTGGCGGACAGCCTCGCGCGCCGCGGCCTGGACATCATTTTTGTTGTCGACCCAGGCTTCGAGGCGCACACCGCGCTGAAAAAGTTTTGAAAAAAGACCGCCGCTGGCCTGGGGCAGAATATTGTAAGACAGCAGCGTTACATCTGTTCCAAACGCACGGGCTGCTGCTGCGAGCGCCTCGTCGAGAGTTTTTCCATTGAATTCCTGTTTGCTCATCAGAGTTGCTCCACGGTTAAGCGAAGTGTCGTAGTGCGCACGTTCGCAAGAGGATGCGGGTTTTCTTTGTGGTTACGCATCCTTGTACTTTTTCATCATGTACTGCTGCTGAACCAGAGACAGTACTGTGTTCGTAATAATATAGAGAACCAGACCTGATGGATAGGCCAGCATGAATACCGCAAAAATGACTGGTAGCCATTGCATCATCTTTTGTTGTGCGGGATCCATGGAGGCCGGCATAGGTGTAAGTTTTTGTTGGACATACATCAGCGCTGCCATGATAACGGGGGTTACATAGAGCGGATCTTTGGCTGTCAGGTCTGTGAGCCACCCTGCGAATGGCGCATGACGCAGTTCGAATGTGTGCAGCAAAACAGCATTGAGGCCAAAGAAGATCGGCAACTGCGGAAGAATTGGCAAGCATCCGCTCATTGGATTCACACCCTTCTGAGCCATGATTGCCATCATTTCTTTTTGTTGTGCCTGACGGTCGTCTTTGTATTTTTCTTTTAAAGCATTCAGTTCAGGTTGGATTTTTTGCATCTTCTTGCCCGCCACAAAGGCTTTTTCAGTCAGCGGGTAGAGCAAAATTTTCAAGACGATCGTCAACACAACAATCGCCATGCCCCAGTTGCCAAACAGACTGTTGCACCAGTTCAGGAAGTAGTACAGCGGCCAGGCGAGCACTGAGAAGAATCCGTAATCAATGTTTTTCTGGAGGTCTGAATTGGAAAGAGTTTCCAGTGCAGATTTGGATTTCGGTCCAGCAAAGAAATCGAAGGTCAAGGTCTGCGCAGCACCCGGCTGCAGATTGTTGATTTGGGTAGAAAGCAGCACATCGTAAAGTGTTCTCGTGGGCAGGGCTGCTGAGTTGGCTTTCGAATTAAACCCTGTGCGAGTGATGCTGAAGTCAAACAGGGCTTGCGTCTTGGGCAGCAGGGCCAATGAGAAATACAGCGAGTTGGTTGCGACCCACTTTGGAAGAAAGCTCTTCTTCTCGAGAATAACTTCCTTTGTGGGGCTCTCTTCAAAAGGAAGTTTTTCGCGGGTCACTTCTTTGTCGACAAAAAAAGTTGCATCGCGATATTCGAGTGGAATTGAGCCAAAAATGTCACCCGCATCGCGCAGTTCTGAGACTCCGCCGAGATCAATGGCCACGGGCCCACTCCATGCAGAGGTTCCGTTGTTTTTCAGCGTAATTGAGAACTCACCAGAGTACGGTTTGGTGAGATTTAGAGTTTTCACAATTTCCAGGTTTTCAAAATTCTGCGTGAGGGTCGCTGTTCCGGCAACGGCGACGTTCGCAGCCACGTCGCGCAAATCCTTGTCGCCGATTCGAACCGCAAAAGCTCGACAAGGAAAATGGCCACCTGTCACCTGAGCGTTCTCGGATGACTTCGAATTCTGTTTGAAGCCTTTGAGCTGAATGTCCTCGATGCACCCACCGTTTCGACTGAAGCGTATCATCATGTCGTCACGGTCGAGGAAGCCCTGGTCAGTGCTGGTCAGAATTGCGGCTGAATTTTGCACCGCCTCTTGAGGCACAGGAGCCGCCTCTGGTGTGGTGGTCTGTGGAACCACTGCAGCTGTTGGTGACGGAGATGGCGTTCCTTCTTGTGCGTGAGAGCGTACTGGTAAGAACACGCAACTCAATACAGTAGAAACAAGAAGCTTCTCGAAAACATTTGAGCGTTGCAAAGAGAGACTATTGAGCACGGATGATGTTCCTGCGGGTTGAGGGATGTTGCGGTGACGCCTTCGGGGCTTCATCGCCGTAAGGGAAGTCCAATCCTCCGGGATGCCAGGGGTGACATTTGCACAACCGCGCGGCCGTTTTGGCGCCTCCAATCAGGAGTCCTTGCCGCTGGATACACAAGTATGCGTATTCAGAGCAGGTCGGGTAAAATCGACACCTCGGGCCGAGCGCAGGAGAGATACACCGTTGGTAAATGCGGATCAAGCCGAGCAGCAAACGTCCTGGAATTGTGCCTAAGGTTGCCAAAAATCCAGTCATTTCATATCCTTTTGCTTTTTGAGAGCTCGCTCAGCAGCTTTTTGAATGCGCCGAGGATTTGCATTTGCAACTCCTCGAATGAGCTCTTCTGCATTTCGCGATGGCTGACGAGAATAATCTTTATCATCAGATCCTCATCCAGCTGGAGAGCGTCTGCGCACTGCTCTCCTTTCAAAACCTGAGCGGCGTGCCGGAGGCGACGTCGGAGCCTGTTGCGCTCTGTAGCAAGCTTAGAGACCTGTTTTTTTGAAGTGACAATGGCTACTTCGAGAACATGGGTTGGTTCCGCCAAAGCGCGAGGCGACCTGTTGATTTCGAGGCAGAGCATCAACAAGGAGCCTGAGCGCGAGCGGGCGATAGCCTCTGGCCTGGACTTTCTTCCACCGGTTCGTGCCATGGGGCGCAGCTGAATATGAGAAGCCAATTTATTTACCTTCAGTTCCGGTTGCTTGAGTCTTTGACCAGGGACCCTCTTTCAAATTCCTGACGGAGTCTCAATCAGGAGCATCAAGGGGCCGAACACTCCAAGGGAGGCTATCTTGATGTTTAGCAATACTGTCAATCCTGTCCGGGTCATCCTCTTATTCGGAGTTCTCCTGACCCAGGGAGTGTCGAGTGCCATGGCTGCAGAGACCCTTCGTGGCAGGGTCACGGCAGTGACCGGCAAGGCTGAGCTTGTGCTCAGCACAGGTCGTAAACCGGCTCTGGTTGGCATGGAACTGGGCGAATCCGACCGACTTGAGACAGGCTCCGGTGGCGCAATTCAGGTGCGTTTCAGCGATGGAAGCTCTTTCACCGTGTATGAAAAGTCGAGCATCAAGATCGACCAGTATAGGCAAGCATCCCAAAATCGTAACCTGATTGATTCCGTGATTGACGTTGCTCAGGGAAAGCTCAGATTTTTTGTAAATCCCTCAGCGCAGCAGAAAAAAAATGCGAAATTTAAAACCAAATCTGCTGTGATGGGAATCCGCGGCACGAGTGGGTTGATAGATGCGGCTAATCCCAATCAGACACAACTTCTAGTGTTGAGTGGCAAGGTTGAGGTTTCCAACCCCAGATTTCCGGGTCGACCCGTTTTTGTTGGTGCGAATTTGATGACCAGTATCCCGTCGGGCGCTGCTCCGACTCAACCTGTTCTGGTCTCTCAAGACTTCGTGAAGTCGTTTGTGCCCCCAACTCCGGCATCAGCAGGATTTTCCGATGATAGTGCTGCTGCCGCCTCCGCACTTTCCGGGACAAGTGCGGGCGAAGAGAAGAAATCGAAGTCTGCGGAAGATCCCAAGGCGGACGAGAAGGACAAACAACAGAGTAGCGATCCAGCCAAAGAGCCAGCCAAAGAGCCAGCCAAAGAGCCAGCCAAAGAGCCAAGCAAAGAGCCAGCCAAAGAGCCAGCCAAAGAGCCAGCCAAAGAGCCAAGCAAAGAGCCAAGCAAAGAGCCAAGCAAAGAGCCAAGCAAAGAGCCAAGCAAAGCGCAGCAGCGCGATTCAAGAACATCTCCACCTGCGGCCGAGTCAAAGACAGGTTCTGAACAGGCACCTCCCCGAAAAGATGAAAGTGTTCAGCGCGGTCAGACTCTTTTCGCTCCGGGTGGCGAGGTTATCCGACCATCAGCTGAGCAGAGCCAGCGGAGCGATGCGGCAGTTCCATCAACAGCCAATAAGGGAAACGCAGGTGGTTCTAGACCGGGCCAGCCGGTCACGGGTTCACAAGACAATCCTCAGTCCGTTCTAAAGGGAGCTGAACAGGCGCCGGTTGTTGATATTATGCGCCAGGTGGATCGGACAACATCGCAAATTAAGAGCGCGGTGGAAACAGTTGAGAAAAGTGTTCAACAGACGATCCAGGTCACGGCAACACCCACGCCGGGGCCACAGAAGATTAAGATCAAAGTGAGCATGCCAGAGAATTGAGTAGTCTTATCTTTGAGTCTCTCGGCGTGAAAGATTGAGGCTCTGATTCTGAGGAAGACGCGTGATAATTACCTTTCTCTTTGTAGGCCAGGTAATGCGTTTCTGGAGAACCTGACCCGCTTCCGTCACGACAGTCAACTCGATTTTTTTGTTTATGTTTTCTCGCTGCTGCAGAGCTGCTCTGTAGATTTCAGCAGTGGGTTTGGCTTTCCATAGCTGAAGCGGCATGTTTTCGAGGTAAGCACGGATTTTTTGTCCTCCATGCCGGACTACAAATAGGGTTTCGTTATTGCCGATTTTTTTCTCGAGTTGTGGATGATCAAATTTTTTCACTGAGCCAATCCATGTCTGAGCGTCGCTGCTGTTCACAGGGAATTGGCTTTCAAGGAAGGCGAATCGTTCCCCATGACCCCATTCTTTCACACACTCATGAACCGGCGGATTTTCCTGAAGAGTCTTGCACCCCAATTTTAAGCTTTCCGAGACAACCATCTGTTCTGCAGTATTATTTAGAAGCTGCAGCAGAGAATTCTTGATATTCTCTTCCAGTTTGAGACTCGAAAAATCGAATGTAATCCATTGGGGGCGTGGTGTTGGTTTGGGCATGAGTGAGGTGCTCTCGGAATTGTGAGCTGACAAGAGTGTTGCATTGCCCTCGTGAACCTCAGCAAGATCAAAAAAGGTCGTCGCTTGATATTGTGTTGATCTTGGGATGAGTAGGTCGCGACGCATTTTAAAAGCAATTCCCTCTGCTTGAAGAATGACCGACTTTCCGCTGTTTAACATGACCCGACTTTCAAACAACCCAGCAGCGTTTGTCGCGCCCAGCACCATTTGCTCCGGATCGAATACAGATATTTTTGCGTTTTTTACCGCACGTCCGCCGGTTCCGCGGACGGTTACCTTGATCCGTACCTCTGTTTTTCCGCTGGTCACCAGACCTGAATCGAGCTGGTACCGTTTTATTAAAAATCCAATGGAGGCGGATGCTAAGCCCATCAGAACAAGACCGATGTGTGTCCAGGTCAGTTTCATCGCGTGTCTGCCTCCCTCCTCTTGATTTTTGCAGATCAAGAAAGCGATGTGGTGGTCAAAATTTGCAGCAGCTCTGAAAACGGAACGATTTTTCTACAAGCTGGGAATTAATTTCCAGAGCCTTTGTTGTCGGCAATACGCAATACTTATGTTGCTCATGTTCTTGTTGAGGAAATGTCTGGCCCGATGCAATTGCTTTTTGGTTGTCTCGCGGCGCGCTGCTCTGAGCCATTCAGTATGATTTGAATGTTTTATCTCGCCGTGAAGAAGATCCGTCAGATCGGGAAGCGCAATTCCTCGCGGACGACTGCCGAGACAGAGGAGCACGGATAAGGTGCGTTTTGGAATTCGATGCGGAAAGCTTTCCAAGGTTCTGGCCAAACAAGTTTGCTCTGAAAATTGAAAGTTCATTTTTTGTGGGCTCCATCCTTTGGCCAAGCTCTCTGCAAGAATGATGCCAGACGTCAAAATGGCGCAGGGCAACCGTGACCCTCCTCTACCATCTCAGATCTGCGAGACTTGTCTCATGATGACAAACCATTCCATAGACTTCAGACAACTGGCTGAGTGGCAGGAAAGTGCCGTCCGAAACAAGGCGTTGCTGCGGGTTCTCAAGGAATCTGCACAAGAAACGCTGGCAGCCAAATCAACACCTTTGGCTGCGGCATTTCATGAAGCATCCGTGGCCGCGGTCTATCAGCAGTTTGGTTTTTCGGTTTTTTCCCCGGAGTCCCGTCGCCTTCTGGCAATTGCTCAATCGCGCCATACCCGCATTCCGAGCCACACTATTTTGGACTGGCTCGATCAGGCAGCCTATCAGCAGTTGGCTGATTTTCATGTGCTCAGGTATCTCGACACTGAGCCTGACTGGCTGGAACTCAACCACACTTTCTGCGTCTCGGTGATCAAACGTATAGTCGTTTGCCGGCCTCAGGAATGGCAGGTTGTCGGATTAGAGCATTATCCTCGCGAACTTCTGGAAATGCTTTTGCGGGTGGTCGATCTGCAGATGCTCGGGATGCGCCAGCAGGCTGAAATTCTACCGGGATTCGAGATGCTTTTGCGGGCCCAGGGCGACCATCCCTTGCTGAGCGAATTACTGCACGCATCCTTGGAGCAATGGGGACATGCAATCGACTTGGTACTTGCGCGGGTTGCTCAAGAGCCACTGTCGCTGTTGGCTTGGCGGCTCGAAGCATTTACAACCGAAAAACAGCTTCAGCATGATGCGCGCCTGGCAGTGCAGACAGTCTCACCGGAAGAAGTTGAGGCGTTTTCGCTCAAAGTTATCGTGTTGATTGCTGCGTTGTCCGGCTTTGAATTCGGGCAGGACAAGCCAGTAGTTGCTGAGACTCCCGTCACATTTACTCAGCTTGCAAAGGCAATGGAAAATTTTGTTTCTTCGCAAACTGAGTCTGCACGAATGGTTGTTTTGCTTTTGGGCTGCGGTACCTCGCGAAGCAAGTTACTTCAGGAAATCGAATCGACGCTTACTGTGGGTGAGCAGGTGGGTGTCTTCAAGTGGGTCACCCTTGCAAAAAACCAAAAGGCAGTGCTGCTCACATCGCTTGCCATGCAAGTTATTGAGCCCTACCGCGAGTTGATTGAGTCCTCGTTTGGTCGAGGTGAGGCTTATTCGCAGGTTCCCTGCTGACAATTCTCGGGGATCTGAGCCGATTTCATTGCATTTCTGATTGCATCGGCGAGAACCGCTGAATCGCGAACGCCAGTGAATGTAAAATCAACGCTGATATTCCCGCCATCCAGGACAGCCTTCAAGGCTCGTCCGGCTCTAATTTTGTTCGGAGGAACACCCGTTGAAACCATACTCTCGCGAACTGCATTGATGTGCGCAGGGGTCTCGGCATCGACTCTCAGTGTCTCCCATGCAGTGATTGCCGATTGGAGTGAATTACCAAGGTCAATCAAGAAGGCTTGCGATTCCGGAGTGAGCGTTGGCCGACCCTTTTCGTTGATAAAGTTCACAATGTTGTCGAGAGCCAACTTCATCACGTTTGCAGTAATTGTAATGGTGAAGTCTCGCCTTCTGATTTCCGTAATGTCCTTAATCTTGTTCACTACGGTCACTTTGCGGATGACGAGCGAGTCCGGTTGACGGATGGGGAGTCCAAACTGCACGCCGCCCATGACGCTGTAGTCAGTCCAGTTTTTGAGGCCGAGATTCGAAGCAAATTTGAGCAGTAGCTTCATATTCAAGTCGGGATTGAAAATCTGGTAGCCCGTTTGAACGCCAAGGCCGAAACCAGCTCCCGAGGTTTTTGCTTCGCTGTAATAATCGAGTTGTGCCGGGAATCGCACCTGAGTCACAAGTCCGGCGAAAAAGTTGTCGCTGATTCGGTACGAAGGCGAAAATTCGACAAAAAGTCCTGAAACACCCAGTTCGCCATCGACCACTTTTGGAGAAAGATTTTCGATCAAAATCTCTTCGCCCTTTAGCTTGTACGAATACCAACCTAATCCAGCATCAAGCAGCCAGTCTTTGTAGAGAAAGCCAGCCAAGCCTTTGATTTCAAGAACCGTCCCCTTCTTTGCTTTGCTCAGCCGATCGTCACGGGGTTTGGCATTCATGAGGCCATATTCTCCGCCGAGAATGGCGCTGAATCCGGATGACTCGCCTTTAACAATCGTACGCGTCTTCTTCGTCTTTGTGCCAGTCACTCGCTCCGTTGAGGTCGTCTGAGCGAACGCAGATGCAGACCCGAGAGTAAGAAATGCGACAATCAAACTGAAGCTTGTTCTTTGCGATTCTCTCAAGTTCATAGTCCAGTCTCTCCCTGGCTTTCTTGTGCTGGTCCAGTTCCCGGTGTGGCCGATGGGGGTGCGAAGCCTGGCGCCGATTCGCCGGGTGTCTCGCTACCCTCGGGCAATGGTGACGATTCGGGAGCTCCCATTTCAGGAGCGGGTTGTTGGGAATCTTCGGTCGGTCGGCGCGCGGGTCTGCGACCAAAAATCTCCGATTGAAGTTTTGTGATGGAACGTTGCAAAATGCGAGCATCGCGCATCCCCTCAACTTTAACCTCAACTCGGCGGTTGCGCGCAAAATCAATTTCCGTTTTCTCTTCCCTGACCAACAATTTTTCTTCACCATAGCCAATCGATCGAACGTCTTCAGCTGGGACTCCATTTTGAATCAGCACATTACGCACTGTATCCGCACGGCGCTGCGACAACTTCTTGTTGTAATCGTTATTGCCCTTGGAGTCCGTGTGCCCCTCAACTACAAGCTTTTGCCAGTCCGAGTGCTGTGCGGCAAAAATCTGTCCGAGTCCAGTCACGAACTGGTTTGATTTTTCAGTTAGGTCAGCGCTGTTCGTTTTGAAGTTGATCATTTGCGAGTCAAATATGAAGCTCACGTTTTCATTTTGAACCAAATTTTGTCCACGGGTCACAATGACTTTTTTCTGGACACGCGCACGCGACTCGACAGTCTTTCTCTCGGAGACCTTGAGGTACGGCGAATTAAGAAGAAAGGAATAAGCTCCACCGAACTTGAAGACCATTCCCGTTCGCTGGTTTCCGGTCGTCAGAAATTGAGCGGTGCCTGCAACCCTGAAATAATGTTTCTGCATTCGATTTTCGTATACAACCTGTGGTCCAACAAGCACGCCGTATTTCAAACCCTCTTTTTGAACCGAAGAGTAAAGGGCGTCTTTGGCACCAAAGAGCGCTGTTGCTGAGACCCCTGCCTGAAACTGACCGTTGGCAAAGCGGAGTCGTGCATTTCCTTCGACCGCAGGAAGAACCTGTGCGGTTGTATATGCTTCACTTGGCTTTATCTCGTTAACGAGAGCGTTCGTCGTTTCGTAGTCGTTGGTGCTGCCGATGATCTTGCCATTAAGCGAATGCGATTGAACCCCAACGAGCAGATCTAATGAGATTTTTTTACTGAAGACACCGACACCCAACTTAGGTTCAACGACCCAGCCGCTAGAATTTGTTTCAAGGCGCGAAAAAATGTTGTTGGAGGCAGGCTTTGCCAAGATGTAACCAGCATCGATATGGGGCGCGATGAGAAGAACACCCGTACCACTGACAATATCTCTGGAGCGTGTTTCGGTCTTGCTGTTCTCTTCGGTCTTACGGATCTCCCCGGTATTGAATGACTTCGATGAGCCTTCACGTTCATCCGCTGTCGGCGCAGGCAGGTCTTCCTGAGCACGTGCCTCATTGATTGCAAGAAGTGGGAGGGCGGTCATTAGCGTGGCGATCGCAGTTCTTTGATTCATTCAAAGACCCCAAAGTTTACATAGAAAGAGCGGCGCAATCAGGACGTTGCGTTTCCATGATTATTCTCTGCTTTCCGGATGATGACAATGAGGTGAGTTTGACACGAAAAAAGGGTCGCCCGATGTGGGCGACCCTCTCTCAAACTAGACTCGAGTTGAGCCAGCTTTAGTGCTTGGCGAGATACTTGCTCACGCCGTCCTTTGTGGCCTTCATGGCTTCTTTGCCATTTGACCAGTTTGCCGGACACACTTCACCGTGTTTCTCAACGTGTGCGAGCGCGTCGACCATACGAATGGCTTCATCGACGTTGCGTCCAAGAGGAAGGTCGTTCACGATTTGATGGCGAACCACGCCCGCCTTGTCGATCAAGAACAGACCACGGAATGCCACGCCGCCGTCCGAGAGAACGTCGTAATCGCGGGCAATCGTACGGTGGATGTCAGAAACGAGTGCGTATTGCACGCCAGCGATTCCGCCCTGTTCTTTTGGTGTGTTCCACCATGCAAAGTGGGAAAACTTGCTGTCGATGCTGCAAGCCAAAACTTCAACATCGCGCTTTTGGAACTCAGCCAGCTTTTCCTGAAAGGCATGGAGTTCGGTGGGGCAAACAAAGGTGAAATCCAATGGATAGAAGAACAGAACGACGCTCTTCTTGCCGCGATAATCAGAGAGCTGAATCTCTTTGAAATCGCCATTGATGACAGCATCTGCCTTGAAATTGGGAGCTTGACGTCCGACCAAAACGCTCATGATGGGTACCTCCAGAAGGTGACTTCATACTGTTTTTGACTGATTGACACTCAATTCGCTGGCGAAAGCTAAAGGTGGTCAGCAGAACAGTCAAGGTAACCTCAGGTCGTCTCCCCTTTATGTGCCTCTTGCGTGCGAATAGCCGGCGGGGGAATTTCCGAATGGAGTCAGTTCGTGTTAGGCACAGCGAGCTGCTGTTGTGCGCTGATCTCATGCAAAAGCGGGTGGAGATGGAATGACTCAAAATGTTGCTCCTTGGTTGCGCCGACTGCCCAATCAACTGACATTACTGAGAATTGCTTGTATTCCGGCAGTCGTTGCTCTCATGAATCAGGGCCAAGTCGTTACAGGCTTGGGTGATTCCATTGCATGGTCAACCACAGATATTGCCGCGGGGATTATATTTGCGATTGCTGCAATCACTGATTTTTTTGACGGCTGGATTGCTCGGAAATACGGGGTTGAGTCCATTCTGGGGAAACTCCTCGATCCGCTTGCAGACAAGCTTCTCGTTGTCTCTGCCCTCATTATTTTGGTTGAAAAGCATCGCCTCGCAGGCTGGATTGCAGTTGTCTTGATTGTGCGTGACCTGGGAATTAACGCAATACGCTTGGCTGCCTTTGAAGATAACATCATGATTTCTTCAAGCTGGCTCGGAAAAACCAAGACCCTTTTTCTTGATGTTGGAATTGTCGGTCTCACTGTGTGGTCGACCTGGGGTTTCTTCTCTTTTTCTGCTTGGGGTATGGTTGCGATGTGGCTAGCTCTCTTCGTGAGTCTTTGGAGCGCTGGCGAATACGTCTGGGGATACGCAGAAGAACTCAAAAAGAGAAACACAACTCCTCAGTAATCATCTTTCCTGGATAATCAATTCGAATTCGTCTCCATTGTGTATCTCATCGCCGCGTCGATGGCGAAGGGGAGCTGCGACGCCCTCGCTGATCCCTGCGAGGAGTTCTCCCGATTGTGAGCACAGTTTGGTTTTGGCACCGTGAATCGCGAGATGAGCGATGCGAGCATCTGTGACTGAAGCACTTTCAGGTCGTCTATTTGACCGGAAATAGATCTCTCGTTTTTGTTGCCCCTCAACGTCTCCCATGGGGATTGGGTCACTCACACAGACAGCCCAAGGAGCATTGCGCTGCGCTGGCTTTTGAACAAAGAGAAGGTGCGAGAATGCCAAATCTTGATGGTCAATCTGTGTGCGCTGATCGAGTTCTAGCTGGAATGGTGGTGCTTTGAATGTTCTTCGAAACCAGCACCAATCAGGTCGTTTCATGTTTGCGCCGAGCGGGCAAGGCAATGTGTGTGGGCAAGGTGATAACAGTTTCAATTCACTACCCTGCTGTAAAACCTGATCACGCAGCTCAACTAGGTTTCTTGAGTGTATCTCTTGGCCGGGCTCGACGATGAGCAGAAGTGATTGAGGAAGTGTCTCTCCAGTATTTAAAGATTTTTGCAAGATGTTGAAGGTTTTTAGATGATGCTTTTGAGGAATTTCGTTGAATACATTTGACGCTAGTACCACATCAAAGTGATGATCAGCCGGAACAGAAGTGCGGCGCTCTACTTCAATTTGGATGCTTGGACTGATGCATTGAGAGAGCCAGGTTTGCGCCATGCGTACCGACCTCTCCGAGCGCTCAACAGCTACGATCTTTATGTGTCGAATGTTATTTTCAGATGGTCTCAGCTGCTCCGCAACCTCACCCAGCGCAATTAGAAAGCCGAACGTGCTGCTGAGTGGCCCTGCACCGAAGTCGAGGATGTGGATTTTATCTTTTTTAAAAAAATCTTTTAAGATTTTGGCCGCCGAAGGTCGGGTCAGGATATGCCGCGAGCGTTCAATGTTCGGAATGAAAAATGCAGAAAGGTATGCACTCAGATGTCTTTCCGTAGCCATGTAATCGCGATCCAGTGCGGCACGGTCGGTGTTGAATGCTTGCCATAGAGATTTGCTCAAATCTCCCAGTGATTGAAGGGCTTTTTCCCTTTCACCCGGCTGGTTCTGATGCTTTGATAACTCGATGAGATCGGCCTCCCAGCGGGCCACCAGTGCAGGTGCGTCTAGCAGTGCGTTCGGAGAACGGACTGACCACCACAAATCTCCATTGTTCAAGGTATTTATCTCCCGATCAATTACGTGAAGCGCCTCGGCGGGCTGGCAAGATTTGGTACTGGTACACGCTTCTCTCGTGATCTTTCAAGTTGCGCGAGAAGATATGACTCCCATCCCCGCGCGAAACAAAGTAAAGATCTTCGGTGTCCAGAGGATCGACAGCAGCCTGTATCGCTAAAAGTCCTGGACTAGCGATGGGGCCAGGCGGAAGTCCGGATATGACGTACGTGTTGTAAGGAGTTGGCTCCCTTAAATCACTCTTCCTTATGTTGCCGTTGTAGCGTTCCCACATACCGTAGATCACAGTGGGGTCGGTTTGGAGGCGCATTCCAATTCGCATTCTGTTGTGGAAGACCGAAGAGATGTGCCGACGTTCTTCGGGTTTCCCTGTCTCTTTTTCGATGATTGATGCGAGCGTGATCACTTCCAAAGGATTGAGTTTCCTCAATGCACCTTTTTCGATGACTTCACCTGGTACACTTTTTTTGAAAGTCTCCAGCATTGTCTTTAAGACTTCCTGAGGAGTTGTTCTTGGGTTGAAAGTGTAGGTCTCGGGGAAGAGGAATCCTTCAACAGTGGCTGGCTTGGAAGGAACCTCGGCTAACAGTTTTGGGTCTCGCATGTGGTCAAGCCATTTCCGCTTGCTGGTCTTCGGAAAGGCCTTCTCCAATCGCTCTGCTATCTGAAAAGTGTTTAATCCTTCAGGTATGGTAAAGCTGATTGTGATTGTTTGGCCGGAAGCCAAAACAGACGCAAGCCTCTTTGGCGAAACACCGCTTTCCAGGCGATAATCTCCGGCCTTAACGGTTGCCTTAGGTTGGGTGAGCCGCCAGCCGATCTCAAAGAATTTGGCAGGCCCCGCTATGACCTGTCGGCGCATCATCTCATTAGAAACACTTTGCAGGGTAGCACCTTCACGCACCTCGAATTCCACAGGGGATTGAAGCTTTACAGTTGTGTGCCACCAGTTTTGAGCCCAATAGCCAGCCGAGCCGGCAGCGGCAGCTATCAGTACGAGCAGTACAAAGAAGGCGCGAATCATAACAATCCTCCGCGAACACGACGATTCTACCGTGTTCCATCGGGTGAGAGGACACCCTGCGGACTGTGCCCTGTCAATCGGGTGGCGTAAACTCCAGCCGTCCGAAAACGGGCCGATCCACGAGGAAAGAGTGTTGGATGGAGTATTCAGCCATGGCTCAGGGATTCAGTGAGTTGGAACTAGCTCGGATGATGGAAGACCAGGCGGCACGCTGTGACAGCATGGGCCGTCTACAAAAACGCAACTTCATCCTTCAACAATTGCTCTCTCGGGTGCAGGGTCTATCCGATGAAGACTTCGAATCCGCCTTTGCCACATTCTCTTCGATGGTAGAAACTCTGGAAGCGCGTCGCAGAAAGACAGAAGAGGAACGCGAAAAAGCAAACAGCAAGCCGAAGGATCTCATTCAGGAGGTCAGTCGTAAGGTTACTCAAAGTCGAGGAACGACAATTTGAGGTCAAGCTGTTTCGTCTGAATGCTAAGAGCGCTCTGCTGCCAATCAACGGTTGCTACATGCTTTTTCAAGAATAGAAATGGTTTACTTATCTCGGTACGGATTCGGATTTCCGGGCGTCGATTTTCATCCCCAATTTTTAAGAAATTGAGCTTGCTCGACAAATGCCACTGAGCCTTTCCCTGCAATTCTATCTCCCGCTCAGTCTCAGAATCGAGAATTGGTGGATCTTTTTGCTCTATGTTTGTTTCTGTAAGAAAGAGTCCGGAACACAGCAGTGCGCGGGTTTCTCCAGTGCCCATCTGAGCTAGAAAATCGAGTGCCATGAGAACATCGTCAGGAGCTTGAATACTCTGGTCGACCAGTTGTAGCCCAGCAGAATCGATTTTAAAGTTCAGTAGATCTTCGCCAATTGGATTCAATATTTGGCCTTGAATGTTACGTTGGTTATCCCAGATTGCTTCAATGCGAGCCGTGCCTTGGCCTGAGATGACCAAGTCAGCGCTGAACCCGCTCTTCGGTTTCAGACGGCATTTTCGATGTAATTCAGCAACTGATCTTTTCAGAATGATTGATTGGTTTGCATCAGGAAAACCCCCACGACTTGCGCAGGCGAGTATGAAAAGTTGAGAGAGTGCAAGTGTAGCTGTGAAATGCAGGACACTGTTTGGTTGCCGTCGTTTCATTTTCACTCCATCAGCCCCTGAACGACACTTTTGGAAATAGCTCTGCCAGATAGCGATTCGTAGGTGCGCAATCCTGTGGGCGAGGTTATGTTTATTTCTGTGATTCTGTCGCCAATGAAATCTAGACCTGCAATCAGAACGCCACGCTTCTTGAGTTCCAAGGCGATATTCTCTGACAATTCTCTTTGCAAAGGTGTCATTGCAGACAATTCCGCAGTGCCGCCTTGTGCTAGATTGGCTTCTACTCTGCCTTTTGCTGGTCGACGCACAAAGTCAAAAATAACTTTCCCGTTCACAACAAAAACACGGCGGTCACCATGCGAAAAAATTTCAGGAAGTAGCGGCTGTAGGATGATGCGTTCTTCAAGTAGGGCGGTCCGTGGGTCTCTTGGCAATAGTTTCAGCCAATCGTTAAGTTCCTCTATCGATGAAAATGTCTGCACTCCACGACCACCATGTCCACGCCATGGCTTGCACAAGACTTTGTATGTGAATTGGGCGAAATCGGGTTCGTTTTTAAGCGTGCTCAGCAGCGAAGTCGCTGTTTGAAAAAGCTGATTTGCGTATCCGATCAGTCTCTCAGGTGATTGGGAAATCAATTGAGGCACCAGCGCGTAGTCAGGAATTGTTCCCGATCGTGCAAGTAAAAGCGGAGCGAGTTTCTCGTGGTGTAGCAGGAGCGCCTGGGGAGCGTTTACGACCAGACCAGCTGGGAGTTGCGTTAAAAGCCAGCAGAGGTCAGTGTATCCTGCGTCGAAAGGCGGGTCTTTTCGGATGAGAATGCGCCGGTAGCTATGACCGAGATCGAACGTTTTGCCCGAGGGGGCAACCTGCGGAGCTCGATGAGCGAATACTTTTTCAATTGTTACAGGGTTTTCGACAATAACGCTGGTGTTGAGAAGTTCGATGGATTCGGGCGTTGCCCAGTGAACTGTGAGTCCCAGCTCAAGGGCTCCTTGAGCTATCGCCAGAGAGGAGTCTGACCCATAATTGAGCTTGTCGAGAGGATCGCCCACGATAAGAAGAGCTTGTGTCATGCGTCGAAGTCCCCAAAGTGTGGCCTCAGGCGAGGTTGATTTTCCGCCCAGACTGGAGAGAATAGCGCACTTGGAAGTCAAGAGGAAACCAGACACATGTGGGAGTTGAAATGATTGATTACAGACGCTTGGGAGCCGTTTCGGAAAAACCCCACACCGTTTTCGAGTATGAAGGCAAAATGGTGGCCGAGCATGTATTCACGCGCGACGGCTTCAGCGATTTGTACTCTATTCTTTATCAGCGACGCGCCCCAACGCATGAAGTCAAAGTTGAGAGCGTCGATCTGAAGAACCCGGGCTTTCCACACCGTCCGTCAGCTTCTGAGGTCGAACTCAAAAGGCGTCACATCAAGACGCCTTTGCATCCCCAAGGCGGCGCTTTTCTGCAATCTCGGAAAACGCTTTTTTTCAATGATGATTGTACCGTTGGAGTTGCGCGTCCTGATAAAAATTGTGCTGATTTTTTCATCAACGGTGACGCCGATGAAATGCACTTTGTGGCCGAAGGAAGCGGTGTTCTCCAAACGGTCTTCGGAGAAATTGATTTTAGGGAAGGCGATTATCTCTGCATCCCTAAGGGGATTGCCTACCGCTTTCAACCTAAAAAGCCTCTCTACATGATGTGTGTGGAGGGAAGAAAAGACCTGGGGATTCCGCGGGAATTCCGATTGGCACAGGGGCAGCTTCGCCTCGATGCTCCATACACTCATCGTGATTTCCGCTCACCCTCGCGCTTATTGTCTTTGGACTCTGCCGAGAATCCTGCGTTCATTGTTAAAAGGAATCAGCAGCTGACTCGCCATCAGTACACGGAATTCCCATACCAGGTGGTTGGATGGGATGGGTGGTGCTATCCTTATGCGTTTTCTGTTCATGCGTATCAGCCCAAAACGAGCTCCGTGCACCTTCCGCCGTCTATCCATACCTGTTTTAGTGCTCGCGGATTTTACATCATGAATTTCGTTCCGCGGGTTGTGGATTTTGCGAAGAACGCAATTCCTTGTCCATACCCGCACAGCAATGTCGACTGCGACGAAATACTGTTCTACGTGCATGGCCAGTTCACCAGCCGTAAAGGTATCGAGCAATACAGCATGAGCTTTCATCCTGGTGGAATTCCGCATGGGCCGCATCCCGAAATGTATGAAAAGAGTGTCGGTGCCCGTGAAACAAACGAACTGGCGATTATGGTCGACACCTTCGCGCCCCTGAAAATGGCACCTGCAGCTATTGAAATGGAAGACCAGTCTTATCATTATACTTGGAATACCACTGAACACCTTTGACGCTCTGTGCGAGGTATTTACATGCGTGAGCCCTTAACTCTTGGCCTCACGGGAGGGGGGACAGCGGGACATGTGCTGCCTCATTTTGCCGTTGCGACCAATCCTGATTCCTCAATCGCTGAAAAAATTAATTCCGGAGAAATTCGGATCGCTTATTTCGGTGGCCAGAACGGCATGGAGCGTGACATTGTTAGCAATGCACAGCCTACCTGGACGTACGTTCCAATCCGGACAGGAAAGCTGCGGCGATATTTCAGTTGGCAAAACTTCATCGATCCGATCAACATCATAATTGGTTTCTGCACAGCCGTCGTGATGATGCGTAAATTGCGGGTCGGCTGCTTGTTCTCAAAGGGAGGCTTTGTCTCTGCTCCTGTTGTATGGGCCGCGTGGCTGAACCGCATTCCTGTCGTCATACATGAGTCCGACGCAACGCCCGCATTGGCGACACGTCTTACTCTGCCTTTCGCTAAGCGCGCGCTTGTGTCTTTTGAAGAGACTCTGAAGTGGATTCCTTCTCGCTATCATGCTCGGGTTCGTGCATCGGGCTTGCCACTTCGTTCGGAGCTTTTTACAAAAACGCGTGACACAGCGATTACCTTTTTCAAGTTGAATCCCCACCTTCCTACGTTGTTGGTTTTCGGAGGAAGTCTGGGTGCCGAAGGTCTCAACAAACGAGTCGCTGCTGCTCTTCCCGAATTATCGGCCTCATGGAACATCATTCATATTGTCGGCAAAGGTAAGGGTTTTGCGGGCGATTTTGGGACTAATTACAGGCAGTATGAATTTCTTAATTCTGAGATGTCTCTTGCATACGCTGCTGCAGATATTGCGATCTGCAGAGCAGGTGCCTCGTCGATTTTTGAGCTTGCCGCGGCAAGAATTCCTATGCTGCTTGTACCTCTGGGGTTGCATCAGAGTCGTGGCGATCAAATTATCAATGCAAAAATATTCTCGGCCAAGGGTTGGGCAACGTGGTGTGATGAGCAGGAACTCACTCCTGAGAAAGTGGTTTCATTGCTCAACCAGCTTCATTCCCAAAACGCAAATTTAAAGCAGCAATTGGAACATGCGCCAGGTGCTCAGACAGCTGCACGTGTTGCTCAGTTGCTGCTGTCATTGCTGCAGCGCGGTGCGATTGCCGAACCGTTCTGATTTTTTGTTAAAAGGTGCCCGATGTTCAAGCCTGAATGTCTCGCAGTTTGGGAAGCAGGAGCGCAGCTGTCTGTCGACGTTGCCCTCTCCGATCTTTCCGATATGGCTGCCGCGGTTTCAAGAGTTCTGCGACCACAAGACTTTTTGTTACTGCAGGGAGACCTAGGAGCTGGAAAAACAACACTCGTGTCTCTTATGGCGCGTGCACTGGGGAGTCAGCAGCTCGTCGCTAGTCCGACATTTTCGCTCCTGAATGTCATCGAGATTCCAACTTCAGGCCTTCAGTCGATTTCGCGCATTTGTCACATGGATCTTTATCGGATTAGAAGAAATCAGGAACTTCTTCATCTTGGCCTCGAGCTCGAGTTCAACGCATCGACACTTGCAATCATCGAATGGCACGACAACGTCGATGTTGATGGTTGGAGTAATTTCTTTGAGCTTACCCGCTGTAGAAAGCCTCGGCGTGTTCTGACGCTCTCAATAGAGAATCTTGCCGATTCTTCCATGCGCCGCTATTCCTTTGGCTGGTCAAGCTTTTCTGAATTAACTTCTGAGTAAAGCGGCTTTGCTTTTCAAAAAGGAGGCTCAAACTCCGCGTCGGTTACCGTGAGTCAGGACATGCAGACGTGTCGTCATCCGCCAGCCTTTTTTAAGGCAAATCTCTTCAAGCCAGGTGGTTGCGATATGATCTTCCGGTGAGGTTCCCTCGGCCATAAGTATAACCTTGTCAGGTGTGATCATGGCGTCGCGAATAATGCTCTCGACCTCGCGCAGGTCATTTTCCGCTTCAGATTTTCGAATAACAAATTTGAAATTCACTTTCGCTGGGGCGCAGCTCAGAGAAGACCAATGTTTGAGTGCCTCAATGTTCAGGGATTGACCTGCATTTGTTCCTTTTGGGGATATATTCCAGTCCATCAGCGCATAGTGTTCGAAACAAAAAGATGGATGCGCAGAATGCGGAATCTGCGTTCCGTTGCTCTCAACCTCTATTGTGTGGGTTAACTTGAGAGCTACCGCAAGTGGGGCCAGATTTTGAAGAGTAGGCTCACCACCGGAGAGAATCACATGAGTAATCTGTTTGTGTGTCCTGATTTCCGACACTAGTTCATTGAGCGTGATTCTTCTGAAACGTTGTTTCCCCGTGGGGTTATTTTTGTCCGCAGGGTCGCTGCGCAAGGTGTGAGTATATGGCGTATCGCACCATGTGCAGCGTAGATTGCAAATCTGCATTCGCACCAGAATACTCGGTTTGCCTAGATGCGGGCCCTCGCCTTGTAGGCAGGGATAGAGCTCATTTACGAGATAGGTCTGGTTTTCCGTCATGGAAACAAAGCGCCTTTGTTGAGCCCCTCGTAGCCTCGGACTTCCACTTCACTGCGGTCAGCGAAAAAGGATTCGTGGATCCACGCCGAAATGTGCTCAATAGTACTTTCGTCGGGCATCAGAATAACTCGCTCTCGCGGCGCGCAGACCACAACTTCACCCTGTGTGCCTGAGTACTTCAACCACATGTGTTCGGCTGTATCTAATTCAAAGCCAGTCAGAATATCGCTATTATGCTGCAGATTGAGCGGAGTCGCTGCACATAAGTACTCGGGCGTGATGAGATATTTTCCATCCAGAAAGCGCGCAACTCGTTCAGATGCTGCTTCATCTAGCCTGCCACCAGAAAAGATTTCAACAATGTTGCTGTGGCCATGAAACCTTTGGCAATTTCCGGCGTGCATGCGCAAACTATGCAGATAGTTAAAAAAGTGAGCTTCTTTGTGTTGGTTATGCCAGTTCAGCTTTACCGTCACACGAGAAATGTTCGAGGGGCTTCCTTCATGAATCGCCATCGCCAGAATGCGCTCAAGTTTACTGCAGGTATCCAAAGCGATTTCATCGAACACGTCGTCGCTTACGATTGCCAATGACTGTGGATATGTCTCCAGCAGGAAACGGTTTTCAGGAAGTGTCGAAGAGTAGGGAACGCAGATTTTTCTGCCGTTTTGGCTCTCGAGTACATTATGCTCTGAAATGAGAAGACGATGATCGAATTGCTCATCGATGATGTTTTTTGCGATTTTCTTGGCGGCTGAAAAATCGACAACAACACCTTCTTCATCGGTTGTGCCATGCCATTCCACGTCTACGTTCCAGGAGCGCCCGACAGGTCCGCGGGTCTTATCCCACACTCCACAATCGAGAACTGTGACATTACGGACGAAGATTTTTGAGTTCTTTTGCTTGATGCTCATATGAAGCCTCAATGCATCTTGGTAAATTCCAAGAGGTTTCGGCGTCTTATATGAAAGCTTTTATGGATTCAACTCAAAAGTTTAAGGGCAAGCTGGGGGAGTTGGTTGGACTGTGAGAGTACCGCAACGCCTGCTTGTTGGAGAATCTGTTGCTGAGTCATTCCAGCTGTTTCTTCAGCAAAATCAGCATCTTTAATTCGGGATTTGGCGGCGTCGAGATTTTCAATGCGGATTCCTAGGTTGTTGACAGAGCTTTGCAGCCGGTTTTGAACAGCTCCCAGGGTCGCTCGATAGGAATTGACCTTTTCCAGCGCATCATCAAGACGTTCCATGCTCATCTGTGCCATTTCTTTTGTATCAATTCGGGTGCCCTCTGGACTATCAGCGCTCCCGATATTGAGCGAGTTTGGGCCATCCGTCAGGGCATTGAGATCTTGGAGCTCAATCCGAATTATATTTGTCGGATTCTGTACTTCTCGTCCGTCGGTCAGAGGATTCCAATCGGAGCCCACCTGAATCTCTAGAGGTGGGGTGTTTCCATTGCGTTGCATCTCTTCTGGCAGTTGGTTCTCACCCACCAGCAGTTTGGTTCCGTTGAAGTCTGATGAGTTTGCAATTCGGTCGATTTCATTTTTGAGGGCAGAAAATTCCTTTTGGAGGAAACCCCGTTCTACGGGCCCAATGGTGTCACTCGCGGATTGAACACTCAGTTCTCGAAGGCGAGAAATAATGTTGGTAATCTCGTTGAGGCTACCTTCAGCGGTCTGCACGAGGCTGATTCCGTCCTGTGCGTTACGTCTAGCCTGTTGAAGACCTCTGACCTCAGAGCGAAGCGATTCGCTGATTGCTAGGCCAGCCGCATCGTCTGCAGCCTTGTTAATCCGATATCCACTCGAAAGTTTTTCCATGTGAGAGTTTAGCCGTTGGGTTGAAAGACCCAACTGCCTTTGGGCATTGATCGACTGGATATTTGTTTGAATCCGCAATCCCATTACTCGTCAAGCTCCCAATTCAATTCCAGTGGCGTTTGATTGTGATCGAGATAACTCCAAATGGGCCAGATGCTTCTTCAGCTTCAGTGATATCTCTATCACCTTGAATGCCTGGGCCCGCATAGTCTCAATCTCGTCTTTGGCTTCCCAGGTTAGTCCTTCATGTACAGCACGATTGCGGCTGTCTTGAAGAGAGTGAATGAGCTTGATGTATTCGAATAGTTCAATATCTGTTTCCAAACCTAAAGGAAGCATCTTCTCAAGTCCAAAGCTGCATTTGAGCCGCGAAGTGGCCAGGAAAAATAGGGCAAATGCTTTCGGGCCATCGAGTGTAAAACGCTTTCCCGGGCGGTAAAGACAAACGCCACGGAGCATCTTGCGAAGCTTGAATTTTGAGAAATACGGGATTGTTTTTACGACCGGGAGTGTGGCGAGATAGTCTTCGAAAATCTGCATTTTCTCAGGAATTGGACGCGCATAGCCGAGTATGTCGAGCTTTCTAGAGAGCTGACCTTTGCGCAGCAGCGCATCAGTGTAGGGTTCGAATGTGTCACGCAGCACGAGCTCGACTGCCTTACAATGCATGTTCACAATCGGACTCAAATCCATCCCACCCTGTGACCAGCCGCGGCTCTGCAGCAGAATCATTTCAGCGGTGCGCAGCGCCGAACGGGCATCGACGTTGAGCATATCGCAGTTTGGCAGCAAAGAACGGATGGTTGAGTCGACATCCTGTCCATCCATGCGGACTACTTTTTTATCCAGTGTGCTCACGTCAGCTGAATCTTTTTGATCAATGAGAGCGGCAACTCGACCCACAGCATCGCGTACTGCATCATCGATGTGCTGCGGTAGCCTCAGTATTTCGAGTGTTTTGAGCTCCTGCAGGATTTCCTCAGGATTGTGGATTTCGATTTCATCGAGGATATTTAACTTAAGTTCGTCTGAAATTGCATTTCTGCCAACGCAGCGTATCAATGCCTGCTGTGCTCGTGGATGAGGAGAGGGTAAAAGTTCGCGTATCACATGTGATACGAAATCTCCGTCGATGTGCTGTAGCCCCTGATACAATAGAGTTTTGATCGCTTCATCTGTTCCGAGTTGTGCGAGTGCCCGGGCAATCCAACGTTTCTCTACGTGAGCTGCTGTCCGCATTGCTTCACGGAGTTGTGTTTCAGCCTCACAAATTTCAGGAGACTCTGTTTTTTGCAGTTCCTTGGTACCAGGGGAGCTCTGTAGTGCGCGGATTATCGCACCCCAACGGGCAATAGGTCGATCGACAACAGTGTGGCCAGACCAATCAGCAGCACCTGAGTCGCTGTCATCCCCTTCGGCAGATTCGTCGCTACCGTCACCAGCAAGAGCCTCAACATTACGATTAGGATCAAGAAATAGACACATTTGCGAAAATCGTTCAATTGCATGTTGGGTCGATGGATCTACACCAGAGCGAGAGCTCAACAGTGCCAGAGCAGTGGTTCTGGTTAGATGAATGAGACCTTTATCATCTTTTGTTTTTGAATTGTCATTCTTCGCTGTGTCTTCGAAACGTTGTAGGATATTCTGCGCAAACGCTGCATCGCTTGGACGAAGATGTACATAGGCAATGTCAATCCAGCTAATCTCGGACAGCTGTTTCTTCAGGAATTCAGACATTTTTTGATTTTTTATTTCGCAGCCCATGAGCGCTGCGAGCGCTGTCGAGCTCGATGTTGGGTTGGTCTTCTGGTTACAAAGCTGGGTGAGAGCAAGGATAATCTTGTTAACCAATGAGGCTGTATTTTTTTCGGGGACGTCCTGGTTTGTAATCAGGTTTTCAATTGCTAACAGCACGCCGAGACAAACTTTGAGTGTCAGCGTGGGCTCTGCTGTTAGGTTCGATTTGAACCATTCTTCCAGAGCTTTTTCTAGATTTCCTAAATCTTTTTCAGTCAGATGAATTGCAAGCAATTCCAGTGATTCTTGCAGCCAAAAGGTCAAGTCTTGTGTATTTGTCAGGGAAGCGGTGAATGTTGAAATTCCTGTGGGGCAGAGCTCGCTCCATAACTTTTTTATCGTATCAGATTGAATAGTCTTCTTGATTGTAGCGATCCCAAATTTCCTATGGCTTGCGAGCCATTCGATGCATTCCTTGTTTCCGAGTCGAAGGATGCGCTCGGTGAGTACTTCCAGGTCAGGAAGGTGGCCTGCCTTTTCGAGATTTCTCAGGCTTTCGAGCAGCTGTTTTTCTTCAAAGCATCCATAGCCGGTAAAATTGGGCTCAAGTGGAGTGAAGTTTTGTTTCCAAAATAGCTCAGCTGAGAGATTTGACTTGTCCGTTTCGGTGCCAGCACTGAGGAGGCTGATCTCTTTGAAACCCCAGTTGAGGAGACGCCGTAGCTCGGGGATTGTAACTTTAGCTTGAATATTCCGTAAATCCAGGATGTGTTTCTGGCTTCCGGCGAAGAACAGGTAAGTGATTGCAGCAACTGCAGCCTTTCTGTCCATGTTGGTCGCATCAATGTGCGAGGATACGAGCTCATGAGCAACGCTCAGTGCGGATTCATTTTTGATTCCGTGTCTGTAGAGTGCATTGAGGGATCGAGCTAGGTAAGCGTCCGAAAGATCCGTTGCAAGCGTAGGTGCAAGTTGTTGCGCGATCCGGCCATCATGGGCCTCTTCGCAATATCGGGCCAGGCAATAAAGAATGCGTTGAGGCCGTTCCGGACTTTTTAGATAGTGAAATGCTCTGTGAGCAAAGCTTCTAACCTTGGAGCGCGTCATAGCATTAATGGCATTGCCGACCACATCTTGCTCGGGATCGTTGAGCAGATAATTGCAAATCGTCCATGAGGCATCTGGTTGAGGAGAAATCTCCAGAGAAGTGACGACCTGTACACGTTCGAGCCGCGAAGGCAACAATGCGAGCAGGTTCCAGAGTCCACCGTCCTGCAGACCAGGCTGTGAGGCTAGAGCCGCAATTGCAGGAATGATCTTGCATCGCTCCGATTCAAGCTCGGCTGCAAGGTATGCTGCGAGTGGATTGTTTTTTTCCATGATGCTCTCCCGAACCTCACTCTAGTCTACCTGCTGGAAGTGGGTTCGGGTCAGAGAACTAATGCAGCCTCAGTTTCAATTTTGGGTAGGCAAAATCAGGTCACTAGGCGAAATGTATCCAGTATCCATTTGGGCCAATTGAAGCTTTCCGCTTACGTCCCAATTGACTGCTTGCCAACGGGTGAACTGGTCAATAACCCAAATACCTGACTGTCGACTCCCATTTCCGCTCTTTCCGTTGCCACCAAATGGTAAGTGGGCCTCTGCTCCAGTCGTGCTGTTGTTGATACTGGTCATTCCTGCCTTGATTTCTGTTTTGAACCTGTATGCTGTTTCAATGTTCGTTGTGTAAATTGCAGAGCTCAATCCATATCCAGTCTCGTTTGAGAGTAAAATAGCCTCATCGAGCTTTGAGTAGGTCATTACGTTAATGAGTGGTCCGAAAGTCTCAGTTTTATAGAGACGGTCTGATTTTTGTACGTTGTCTACAATTGTCGGAAACGCGTAGCAGCCTTTCTCAGCATCGCCCGAGAATTCTTTCCAATCTGCTGCAGATTCAATGCGGCCATTCTTAGGAGTCAGCAGCGTGTGGTGCTTTTCCACGAGACTCTCAATATTCTCAACATGATTTTTGAGGAACTTCTGGCTGATCATCGGCCCGTAAAAAATATCTGATGATCTTGGATCGCCAATCTTCAAACTCGCGACCTTCTCAACAAAAGTCTTAAGGAATTGTTTTTTGATGCTCTCGTGGAGAATAAGGTTGCCCAATGATGTACAGCGTTGGCCAGCCGTGCCAAACGAAGCCCAGAGTGCACCTGAGAGTGCTGCATCGATGTTTGCATCTTCGGCAACGACTAGCGGATTTTTGCCACCCAATTCGAGACAAGGTGACTGCAGGTTGCGGCCACAGATCTCACCGATCTGTCTGCCGACTTCGGTACTGCCGGTGAATCCTACTTTATCAATCAGACCTTCATCGACCAGAGAAATTAGAGCTGCACCCGTCGTCTGTCCTATTCCAAATACAACGTTGAAAACTCCCTTGGGAAGACCTGCAGCCATCAGGAGCTTATAGAATGCAAGTGATGTTTCGGGGGTGTCTTCAGAAGGTTTCCAGACACAGGTATTCCCACACAAGAGGGCAGGGACGAAATACCAGGATGGTACGGCCACAGGAAAGTTACCGGCTGTGATACAGGCAAAAACGCCAAGGGGACGCCTATATGTGAAGAGTTCCTTCAGGGGCATTTCACTTGGGATCGTTTGTCCGTAAAGGCGACGGCCTTCCGACACAAAAAAGTGGCATGTGTCTATTGCTTCTTGAACGTCCCCGAGCGCCTCGCGGGAAGGCTTTCCCATTTCTCGTGTGACAAGTTGCGCAAGCGCTGTCTTGTTGCGTTCGATCAGATGAGCAAAGTTTTGGAGAACGGATGCGCGCACAGGCGCTGGAGTTGCTGACCACGCTGGAAAGGCCTCGCGGGCAGCTTGGCAGGCGTCTCTACACAGCGTCTTGTCTGCACTAGCGTACGTACCAACTACGTCATTGATGTTGGCTGGGTTCAGTGATTGAAAGATATTATCTTGAGATTGGAATTCCTGACCTGAGATCAATGCGCTCAATGCTTTCATAATGTGCTCCCTCGCTCATCTTGACCAACCACAATAGTGTGAGTTGCGAAACTTTGCATTCCAGAACGGTGTGCTACAAAAATTTTGACTGCATCAGCTGCGTGTAGATCTAGGTGAGCAAGAACTTGTGACTCTGTGGTCAAGTCCAGCGCAGATGTGCCTTCATCAATCAGCCAAAGTGCAGGTTTTGCAAAAAATCCACGGGCGAATGCGAGACGTTGTTTTTCTCCCCCTGAGAGAGCCAGAACAGAATCGTAGATGCTTTTATTTTTCAAGCAGGCGAGCTGTAATGCGATTTCAATC
This sequence comes from Silvanigrellaceae bacterium, assembly GCA_044376695.1. Lineage (GTDB taxonomy): Bacteria > Bdellovibrionota_B > Oligoflexia > Silvanigrellales > Silvanigrellaceae > RFOM01. The sequence goes on along the minus strand of JBILKM010000004.1, from coordinate 9,506 downwards.
TGCTCGATTTGAGAAGCATTAGCGGGTGTGAATTGTTCAGGGTAGCAAATATTTTCTGCAATTGTCCCAGGAAAGCAAAATGGTTCTTGTGTTAAATATGCCACCTTTAAGGATTCTGCGAGCGCAGGATTTTCTCGCCGGACGCATTCATCTGTCTCAAGAAGAATGATCCCACCATCTGCTGGACGTAGACCGGCGATACACTCAAGCAGAGTCGATTTTCCCGCTCCGGATGGCCCAATTATTGCAAGCTTGTCACCCGATGCAAGGTGCATGTTTAAGCCTGAAACAAGATACAATCCGTTTTGTCCGGGTCGCGCGATGTATAATTCATGCAAGGTTAGTTTTTTAATTTTTTCGCCGCGCTTGGCAGGGGTATGAGATTTAGGCAAATCAACCGTGGTGGTTACGTATTGTGGGTCATCCATGAAATCGAGCATGCGCTTCAAAGCTGCACTGCCTTTTTTTGTGCTGTTAAACTGATTGATTGCAGTTTGCATGGAGCCCGAGAGCTGCGCGACGGTGACTAGAAATGCAGTTAAAATGGTGCTGGGCAAAGCTCCCTCGGAAACTCGGCGGAGCGCGAGAACCAGTACGAAAGCGCCCGCAGTGATCCCGAGCCACTCAACTGTCGGTGAGGATAATGCTTTTGCTCGAGCAGATCTTCGCCAAATATTGAAAATAGCAGAATTTTTCTCTTCAAATCGCTGTAGTTCCAATGCCTTCGATGAGAGCGATTGGATTGTTTGCCAGCCTTTCATTTTTTCCAGAAAAGACTGCGATAATTCTGTTTGTACTTTTATGCCAGTGCGCGCCAGCTTTCTGAGTGTCAAACCAGTTGTTCTGACAATCAATCCTGCAGGGATAAAGATAACAAAAAATAACACAAACAACTGCGTGTCGAGCAAGAGAAGTAGAATGAGGTAAATACAGCTGTTGAAAATTTCAGTTGGGATGCTGCCGCACAGACGAGTAAAACATTGTCTAATTTCTCGCGAGTCATCGCCAAGGAAGCTTGCAATCAATGAGCCTTGGGTCTTTCGGGAAGTTTCAAAGTTTGAGTTCAGGTAGCGTGATGCGAGCTGGTTACGTAGGTCGCGCGCAACTGTTTCTCCGAGTTTTTCCAGCTCGAACTCTTGTAGACCTCTCAGAAAATTCGCAAAGACTCCCACTAAGAGTAGTAGTGGCGCAACAAACCAGCGCTGGTATTCGACGGTTAGTCCATTTTCTAGCGTCGTTCCTCGAACAAATGGGGTTAGCCATCGGCTGGCGTGTTCACCCAGCAATTCGGGCCAGCTGACGAGTCGGGGTTGGCCCTGCAATTGCGACACAGCATAGGTGACCAAGAGCAACAAGCACATGCCAGGAAAGACAGCGATAAGACCCGTACCCAGGGTCAAAAAATAGCGCTCTTTTATTGGGCTAATAACCCGTGACCAATAATAAAAACTGGATTTATTTGGTTCCTTAGGAAGGGAAGTTTGGCTTCCGATAGCGTCTTCCAAAAGTGCCTCACTGGGTGCCGCTTTAGGCACAAATAAAGATAATCCCTCATGATTCGGCAAAAATTTCCGATCCGTTCTTACGGGAGCGGAGATTATCAGTGTCAAAGCAAATTAGGAAATTTTTGCGATTCATGCCTGTCTTGCCCGGTCTGTTGATGTCAGCAACGGCCTGGTTGGTGCTTTTCTTTGCACTTCTCGCATTGTTCCTGACCGCAGTTCTTCACCCATCGACGTCGGAGCGTTTCTCACTCTCCGCGCGCTCTTTAAATGAAAAAGCGGGCCTCCGGTTTCCCCTGGGAGCAGAAGACTCGGGCATTGTCGGCCGCCTTCAGGCTATGAACGTCGCGCCGGTCAATGATGATGGTTTGGCCCTTCAGTGGCATCTGCTGAGCTGGCCGAACCAATGGTTTGAACGATTTCCACTTACGGTTGACCAGAATATGAATGCTCTCCGCGGGCAGCAATTGGAGGAGAATGCATACTGGTACTCGCGTCGTTTGAATGGCCAACCTCCTGCACAGCAGCAGACTGTGTGTCCACTCTCCAACCCGGCGACCCCCTCTTCATTCAAGCTCTGGGATTCTGCGATGGCTACGCCGGGAGAACATCTGGGCGAGCTGCTCGTGAGCGACAGCATGGTTGCAACCGATCACAACGACTTGTCGGGAGTCGTCACTATCGCACAGGGGCAGAAAGGAGCGCCGAAAGAGGGAGATGTGCATGGAACCCATGTTGCAGGGATAATTTCCGCAAAGCGCAACGGCGAAGGTGTTGTGGGTGTTGTCCCCGGGCTTCGGATCCGCCTTTTCCCTCTTGATGTTGCACAGAAACGCAGTGGTCCGCGGCTTGATGGAGCGCATGTTCTTCAAAATCTTGATGCCATGATCGCATCGATGATTGCGTCATCGGGGTCTCAGAAGGCTCCTCGAGTGGTTCTTTTGTCATGGGCCTTTTTTGAGCAGGATGGCTTAACTGCAGAGTTTAGTGAGGCGCTGGAGTCTCGTATCCGGCAACTGCTTGAATTCGATGTTGTGGTTGTGGTTCCTGCTGGAAACTTTGAAGCAGGCAGGGGCGAGTCTGGTGGACGTGTTTTTCCTGCATCTTGGTCAGGACAGTTTCGTGACCTGCGCGGCAGTTTGCTTCCTGTTGCTTCGCTGGATGTGTGTTCACGACCCTCATGGTTTACAAACCTCGCACCGAACGACTTAGGCGATGTGCTGATGGCCCCCGGTGAGCGTATCTTTTCGACCCTTCCCCAGAACGACTTTGGCTTCATGACTGGAACGTCTGCAGCGGCAGCTCAGGTTGCTGCGGTTCTCGCAATGACTTCGGCGCAGTTTCCTGACGTCGAAATGAAGACTCAGGTTCATACACTCATTAGAAGTGCGTCTCCACTGGCCTCGCAGGTTAATGATCGGTTGTTGTCATTCGATGCGCCGGCATATGTGCAGGGTTTGATGGCCGAGTTTGGATGGATTGCCCGTTATTGAACAACAGGGTCAGAAATCACGGAGCCGCAGGAGTTTCTTTCTGCCCGGAGGAAGCTTGACTGTCCACTGGTCAGGTTTGAGAGATGTTGTGTGCGGCAGTCTGATCGAGACCTCTTTGTCGGCGGGAATCTTGATGCGTGCAACCTGGATATTCGCGGGGAGTAGTGTCCAGCTTCGTGTGTCTGCTCGCTCAGTCACAAAGTTAGTGACCATCACAGCAACCGAGCCAATATTTCCCAAATGCTTCTCTGCCTGTTCTCTGGCCTTCTCTTTGAGAATCAGACGTGCCGTCATCTTTGCAAAGTCCCGTAGCCTTCGGCGTTCGAGAGCGTTTTCCGCCAGAGCTCCAATATCTGTCGATTTGACTGCTGTGCCACAAATCGCGTTGTCACAGATAATCTGTGTCCGCGAACGCGGATTAGAGATTGGCTGGTAGCGAGGAAAAGAGACGTTGACGATCGTCTTGCCAAGATTCAATCCGTAGTCCTGCGCAACTTTTATAGGACTGTGGCCATCCTCGATAATCACAAAAACCTCGCCCTGTGCGTTCAGGTCAGCCAGAGATTCCTGTGGTTTTGAATAACCGAGTTCCCGCAGAAAATTAAGAACATCATCGCGTCGTCTGTGTTCGGCAATACGCCAGAGCGAGTCAGCAACCATTTTGCGAATATCAGCGCCATATTCTCTGCTGAATTTGGAGTAGGTTTTGAGCGACTTTCGGTACTCAATGATAGCAGCGTCCCAATTGGCATTGGTTTCGTATATCAATCCTGATATCAGAAACGGGAACCCATCAATGCGCGCTTTTGACTCGTCCTCTTCCAGCTTGAGTTGATTGATGACCTCATAGGTCTTTCGAATTTCAACTTGGGCCTTCGAAACATCACCCGCAGAAAAAAAGGCCATGGATGAAAAAATGGGGAGTAAAACCTTCTCATGATCTTCACCTTCGTAATCGGTGATACTCTCCGATACAGCCAAACTCCCCAACGTCTTGCTGATACTCAAAGTGTAAAGCTCTTCGGAGCGCCGAAGAGCTTTGGCCCAGTCCTGGGCTGCCTCAGTCATTCGGACAGACAGGTAATTCAGCATTCCTCTTTCCATGAGAAAAAGAACCTCGTCTCTTTTTCTCTTCGCGACATCGCTTTTTTCAAGAAGATTCAACGCCTGATCGGAATCGCCTGAGGAGAGTGTTGTCCTGACTTTCGCCACTTGTTCAGAATAAGTGGCACATCCAACGACAGTGAAAAGGCACAGGAGAGTCACTTTTTTGCTGAACATGGATACTACTTGCTCCGGCATTGAGGCGGTATCTGCCAAGAGAAAGCTTTGCCCAGAGTTGGCACCAGGTCAATGTTGGATTTGACCTCGCTGAGTCGAATCGTGTCAAGCACGGGACCCCAGCCTGCGAGAAAGGTCTTCATTTTAGTGCTGTCCTGGGTATGTCCGTGCTGACCTCTTGGCCGCGGTGTGGGTTTGCTGGGGTCATGGATGTCGCCGAGTATAAGTTCATTGACCATTGCATTTTGAAGTGCAAAATTCTCATTGGCAAAAGCAATCAGAAATGGAGCATTTTTGTGTGCAAGTCCTGCATTTTGTATTTCAGGAGTTCCTTTGATGAAAGCCTTATGAAAGACGGCTTCATTACTGCCCGGTAATCTAAAGTCCAAAATCTTATTCTTTGCATCCTGCAGCCAATCCCGTTCGCTTGAGTCAGGAAGAACTGACAGGTCTTGTCCTTGGCTTTTTCTTCCATAGAGCATCAGTGTCCCTCCGGAAGTTACGATGTACGTTTCTGCCAATGCTTTTGCTGGAAGTATTTTACGGATATTGAGTTCTTTTGAAATGGTCGACATACCGTGATCCCCCAGAACAACCACGTTGGTTGCCATCGGAAGAGAGGCGATAAAACGACCGACAACCTCATCAACGCGAGCATAATGCTCGGCAACTGCCTCTCGTGCCTGAAAGTCGCCTGCGTACTGATGACGCAGAGCATCAATATCTTCGAGATAAAGAAATAGAACGTCAGCGTCAGTCTTTGGTAGATAATATGTCCAATGCCAATCGAAGAATTTCAGGCGATGTTCAAATCCATATATGAGTTGTTTTGCGCCGAATTGTGCAAGAGTATGATCTTTGCCAGGCGAAAAAATTTTCCCACATTTTTCTTGCTTTTTGAGGAACTCTTCAGGGAAGGATTTGTTTGATGACAGCTGTGAAATAAAGATACTCGTCTTTTCATTTTGAAGCGGCTGAGCGTAGGCCCGGTAATTCTGCTTCTGAGTATTTATCGTTATATCAACGAGATTACCAACTGCAGAGTGTTCAAAAGTGCACCTGTTTTGTTTGCATGAAAAATTCTTGAAATTTGCAATCTCGTTTCCCGTGAACGAGAGCTCCTCAATCACGTTTCCATTGTTGTCCTTCCAGACGTGCGTGATGGGTTGGTCAGGTACAAGGGTATGGATCTGACTCCGTCCGGAGCTCTCCCCGTAGGAGAATCCCTCGCTCACCTGCCGACCGGGTTCTGAATTATCAAGCGACGGATAGCCGGCCGAGACAACCTTCAGGCCGGCATTTTTGAGTGTGGTCGCAAACGTTTCAGTCGCAAATGGCGCGTTGAATCCACTTATCATTTTTGCGCCATTCCATTGAGAGTTGGCAAAAATCCCATGCGTTCCTGCGGATGAGCAGGTGATTGTGGAAATGTGTGATGATGATGTGATGGTGGGTTCAATAATGGTGAGATAAGGGTTTTTATTCTGAGTCTCAAAAATCCATTTCAGTCCCCGTGGATGGGGGCTTTTGAGTTGTCCGACTATTTCTTCTAGACCCGAGAGGTTCAAGCTATCGAGACTGAGCCAAATCAATTTTGGTGGATTCGTGGAAGGCCAAGAATAGTTTTTCGAGACTAGGTCGCACTCGTTTTTTTCCTGAGTCTGCTTTTCAAGTCTTTTTTCCGAGGTCACACATGAGGATAGCGAGGTTGAGAGACACACGGCAGCAATAAGTTTTAACAGACTCTGCTGCTGCATGGTGGGCTTGTACATTTCGACCTACTTCAAAATTCAGGATTTAGTTATTTGACCAAGCGCGGAACCGATGGCCTCACGCGCTGCCGCCATGAGTTCTTCTTCGGTTTTTCCAATACTCGAAATCATCGGGTGTATGGTCATCCTTACCGTCGCGACCGCCGGGATAATAGAGCCTTTCGGGAGAAGATCGTTGGCACCCTCGAGAGTGATAGGCACGACGGCACACCTTGCCTCCGAGGCGAGTCGAAAGGCACCATTTTTAAAAGTCTGGAGTGAGCCATCCTTTGAGCGGGTGCCTTCGGGGAAAAACAACATCGAGGTTCCTCGATTGAGGTGCTCGCGCGATTTCCTAAAACACTCAACGTGAGAACGTCTGTCACCTCTTTTCACCGGAACATATCCAACTGCTGCCATCGCCCAGCCAAGGAACGGGATTCTGAAGAGGGTGTCCTTTGCAAGCCACCTGAATTGTCTATCAAGAAGAAAAACTGTCAGGATATCTGCTTGGCTCTGATGGTTGGCAACGTAGACCACGGGCAGATCGTATGGAGGGAGGTTCTCCACTCCCTTAAGTTTAAACGTCCACCAAGGATTGCATTTGATGATACTGCGAGCCCATCCAGATGCGATTCGGTGCAGTAGATTGCGGCGTTTGTCGAGTACAATAGCTATGGGTGTCATGAGTACGGTGAGAGTAGCAAAAAAGATTGTAAGCAGCGGTACAACCGTCCAGACATAGCATGCAATAGAATACCCGATCAGTCGACCACGGGGCGCCTTTTGAGAGAGCAATTTTATGTTATGTTCTCGTGCAATCTGAGTACTCATCCGCATTGTTCCATATAAAATTTGGTTATCGCGAGGGCAGCCGCCGATTTCGAGTCGATTTCGGTTTGTCTCCTCGATTTATCGATAAGAAATCCAGCGTGGTTTCTATGTGAGCCGAAGGCCGTCTCGCTCCAGTTCCAGTAAATACCATTCAGGTTCATCTTCTCAAGCAGGGAAATAGCTTTTTCCATCTCCTGAGTGGAGTTGCCGCTCGTAAGTTTGCAAGCAAATCTGAAGGGAATTTTGGAGAGCGAGGGTAATTCAATCAACTTAGGTAACTTCCTGAGATTCAATTCAAGCTCCAGCGCATCGCTTGGAATCTTCTCAGTGCTAGGCGTTTCTGGCGCATAATCTGAAATTGCTGCGAGATGGAAAAGAGCTCCGAAATCTTTGGTCTTCGTTTCATCGGAAAGCCAAGCAGAAAGTTGATCAAAAAAAGGTGTGGAAAATGTTTTCAGCCCGGTGCACTCCGGAAGCGACACTTGCATCGAGCCGCACAGAGCAACAACCTCCACGCCTTGTTCCAGGAGCCGTTTCACGACCATGCTTCCCAATACGCCGGTTGAGAAGTTGCAGATAGCGCGAGCAGCATCGATGGGCACCAGCGTACCTCCAAGTGTGACCAAGGCCTTTGCTTGGGCACGCCCATCGCGCATTCTCCTGATTCGATTATACCTATGTGCAAGCTCAAGGGCCAAGCCCTCCGGTGAGGGAGATTTCCACTTGCCTTCCTCAATTCTTGGCTGAAGTAGTTCAACAGCCGGATAGCTGCTCAGTAATTCCAAGTTCTTCACAAATGCAGGCGAATCGCGGAGTGAATCGTGCATGGTGGGACAAAAGAATACAGGAAGCTTGAGACCAAGAGCGCTCTGAATGAAGGTTGTGCATGCGTCCGGACAGATACCCAAAGCTGACTTCGCGATTAAGTCAGCGGTGGCTGGAAGTACAACAACCATATCTTCGCTGGATGCAATGTGTTCAGCGAGACCCGTTGAACTGCTGATCACGGGTAGAGTACTTGCCCACTCCAGTGCATCTCTGCCTACAAATCTGAGCGCGTTCTCGGTTGCAAAGACTTTAACCCGAGCACCCATCCGGCGAAGCTCGCGGACGACGCGTGGCGATTCAATGGCTGCAACCCCGCCGCCGACGCAGAGGGCAATGCGAACACCCTCGAGGCAATCCGTTGTACGAGTGACCTCTAGGTCGTTCATTCTTCGGGGCGCAGATTCTTTGTTCAAGGTTGCCCGTCCTTCTTCGCAAAAAAGTTGTAGGAGTGGTCGCTGGGTGCTAGAAGCCGCCCCACAAGATGGGTCGTTCTTTTAGCGAGGCACAACTATGTATTATTCACAGAGAATTCAAAACAGCTCAAGCCCTGCAACCGAAGGTGGCGAGGGAGTCGTTCTCGATCTTTGGTACCAAGAGCGCCACAACGACGAAATCTCACTCGGTCTGCACGTAAAGAAGGTTCTTGCTAGTAAGCAGTCTCCTTTTCAACGCGTGGATGTGATGGAAACGAGCGGGTTTGGTCGAATTCTAACTCTAGACGGTTTGATGATGGTCACCGAGCGGGATGAGTTCGTTTACCATGAAATGATCGCCCATGTGCCTTGTTTGGTTCATAAAAAACCTGAGCGAGTGCTTGTAATTGGCGGTGGGGACGGCGGAACTTTGCGGGAAGTTTTACGTCACGACTCTGTTAAAGAAGCGGTGCTTTGTGAAATCGACCCCGATGTTGTGGGTCTTTCTCGTCAGTACCTTCCCTTCACCGCGGTAGGCCTCAATCATCCACGCGCCAAGGTTAACATTGCCGATGGTGTTGAGTTCGTAAAAAATTCAGCTGATCACAGTTTTGATATCGTAATTGTCGACTCAACCGACCCAATCGGGCCGGGAGTGGGGCTGTTTTCTGGCTCTTTCTACAAAGAGGTTCGGCGCATCCTTAAACCCGATGGCATCGTCATGGCGCAGTGCGAGTCCCCTTGGGAGAATGGAATCGACCTCGCCAAAGTCTACGGAAACCTGCGTGAAGTTGGTCAGGTTTGGGCTTTTTCGGGAAGCATTCCGACCTACCCGTTTGGATTCTGGTCGTGGGCTTTTGCGAGTGCCACAGCGCATCCCTACGAGGTCATCGACCTTGAACGCGCGCGGGCTATTGAAAAGTCTACGCGATACTACAACACAGAAATTCACAGAGGTTCATTCGCTCTTCCTAACTTCATGAAACAGCGTCTGAAAGGGGTTGTTTCGAACGCCTGAAAGTTTTTTTCGGAAGGGTGTTGACAGCCCCCTCCGATAGGGATACACCCCGGTTCGCTCTCGATGACGCGGGGTGGAGAAGTTGGTATCTCGTCGGGCTCATAACCCGAAGGCCGCAGGTTCAAGTCCTGCCCCCGCCACCAAAACATGGTGAGCAGCGTTCTTTGAAAAGAGAAGAAAGAAGTCACAGAGTGCGGGAAGAGCCGTGCGAAGCGACAAAAGGATTCGAGCAGTGATGCTTGGAGAGTTTTGTAACGGGCGCGCGGTTTTACCAAATAACGTCAATGAACGTTTTAAAATAATCATGTAGCCAAATTAAACTTAAGAGTTTGATCCTGGCTCAGAACGAACGCTGGCGGCGTGCCTAACACATGCAAGTCAAACGG
>JBILKM010000020.1:0-48681 GCA_044376695.1 Silvanigrellaceae bacterium | reverse complement strand
GCGAGGAATGGATTTCCTCGACTCCCAAACATGTTGTTCTTTACGACATGTTTGGATGGCAGCGTCCGGAATTTACACACCTTCCGCTGCTACGTAATGCCGATAAAAGTAAAATCTCTAAGCGCAAACAACCAACAAGCATCAACTACTACCGGCGCAAAGGAATCCTACCAGACGCGCTGCGCAACTACCTCGCACTGATGGGATGGAGCTACGGCGACGACAAGGAAATCTTCTCCACCACAGACATGGTGGAACACTTCTCGCTTGAGCGTATGACCCTGGGCGGCCCGGTTTTTGACCTGGAAAAGCTGGCGTGGCTCAATGGCCATTACATGCGTGCGCTCAGCACAACTGAATATGTTCATTTCCTCCAGAGGGAGCTCTTCTCAACCGAACACCTCGAAAGAATCGTGCCTCTCATTCGCGATCGCATCGAGAAATTCGAAGATTTCATCGGCGCAACCCACTTCTTTTTCTCGGGTGACCTGAAATATGACACGGCACTGCTGCTTCCCAAAGGGCGCACAGCGGCCGACACAGCCCAGGCACTCTCCGACACGCTCGATGCACTCGAGACAATCGAGTCCTGGACAGTTGCTGAGATCACAGGCGCCATGGAAAGGTTTCTCGCCGCTAAAAATCTCAAGGCAAAAGATATTTATATGCCCCTGCGTGTAGCCACCACAGGTGCGAAAGAAACACCGCCGCTGTTCGAATCACTGGAAGTCATCGGCAAAGAAATGGTGCGTCGCCGCGTGCGCTGTGCCATTGCCGCGCTCAACACCTTGGCAGTGGGTTCCGCGTGAACCCACTGCCCGTGTAGAATCCTCCGAGCCACTGCGTCACATTTCCCCCCTTTGTCAGGAGTGCACACCGCCATGACCCTCCCGTCTGTCGCCACATCCGGTTCACGCAACACTGAACTCATTCATCAGCGTTACCTGGCCAATGGCTGCGAGGTTTATCTTGAGCAGGTCGATTTCGCTCCACTGGTCACCCTCCAACTTTGGGTGAAAACGGGAAGCATCGACGAATCCCCAACTGAATTCGGGATGGCGCATGTTCTCGAGCACATGCTCTTCAAGGGAACAGAACGCCACCCACGCACGGGCGATGTTGCGCGCCTTGTCGAGGCAGCTGGCGGTGAGATCAACGCCTACACAACCTTCGACCACACGGTTTTTTATATCAATGCTCCACGTGAGTTCGCCTTTCAGGGAACTGAGCTTTTATTCGATGTGGTGTGCTCGAGCCTTCTCGATAGCAATGAACTCGAGCGCGAGCTGGAAGTGGTCATCGAAGAAATCCGACGCAGCCGCGACAACCCTTCAGCTCGCTTAAGTCACTCTTTGTTTGGCAAAGTCTATTCTGGTTTTCCTATGGGCCGTCCGGTGATTGGATTCGAGGAGGTGGTCAGAACCTTCAACCGGGAAAACCTGCTCGAGTTCTACAAACGCTGGTACATCCCGAACAACATGTTTTTTATCGCTGCAGGCGACTTCCACAACGGCGAAATGAGTGCACGCCTCGATGCGCTCGCACAAACTTTCCCGCCGCGCGGATTGCCTCAGCGCAATTGGGTGCGCAACCACGCTTGGCCGCAGCACAGTGCTCCGCAATGTGAGGTTATCCATGGTCCATACCAGGAGACACGACTTCAGCTTGCCACTCCTGCACCTAGCCTCGAGGACGACACCACTCCCGCATGGGAGATGTTCGCAAGTATTCTCGGACATGGTGATTCCTCAAGGTTGTCGCAGAGCGTCAAAGATGAAGCTCAGCTTGTCACAGCGATCGATTCCTCACTTTACACGCCGCGCTTTCCGTTCGGATTTGCGGGATTTGGCTTCTATGGTCGCAGTGAAACTGCACATGCCGCTCTGATTGCTGCCACGGCAGAAATCGTCCGCCTCGCCAAAGAGGGACCTACACCGGCAGAACTCCAGCGCGTCCTGACCGCTGCCAAGGCAGAGAAAATCTATGGGCGGGAAAGCATTGAGGGCCTCGTCCGTAATGTCGGCAGTAACCTGCTCACCACTGCGCGACTCGAATTCGACACACTCTTTCTGCAAAAGCTCGCAAACGTCAGCATGACCCAGGTTCAAGAGTGTGCACGCATGGTGTGCGAAAACATCGTTGCAGGTAAAGTTTTCTGCCTCGCTGCCAGCAACCAAGAGCATGCCGACGTTATTCACAACGACAGCCTGCGAAAAGCAATCGACTCCTGCGCTGAACTTGTGAAAAAAGAACTGCACTCTCCCACTCAAGCAGACGTGCGCACAAATTCATTTAATGCAAATGTGATAGCCTCGCAGCGCAATCCAGCAATTCTTCACACCCAGGTTAATCTCGGACACTCGGCTCGGCTTCACTACAACACGCGCCTAGCCAAACGTCTTCCTGTCGCAAGCCATGTGCTTGTCTGGAGATGGGGACAACACGAAGAACCCAAAGAAAAAGTCGGTTTGAATGCCTTTCTTGCTCAAATGCTAACACGCGGAACAACCCGTCAGTCATACCGTGCATTCGTAACGGAACTTGAAGATATGGGCGCTTCCATCAGCGCCTTTTCCGGACGCGACCTTTTTGGACTGCGCCTCGACGCACTGAGCGAAGTGCAGCCCCGCGCACTAAAAATGATGATTGATTGCCTTGTGCGTCCTGCGCTTGAACACGAACAATTCGAGCGCGTGATGCGCGAAACAGAGGAAGTCCTTGTTGCACAAAAGGATAGTCCGGGCTCGCGTCTTGGCCGCCTCAATGGCCCCCTCCTATATGGGGATCATGCCTACGCACATCCACCACTCGGCACTCTTGATACACTCAAGAACATCTCCCTCGATGACATCCGCACACAATGGCACCGTCTCCTCCTGGTCGACTCCTTCGTGCTCTCAGGCGCAGGCGATTTCTCCAACGAGGAAACACTCGAAATTGTTGCCTCTGAGCTGAGCAGTATCTCTGCGCAGCGGACAGATCGCAGCTCATCTGTTGCTGCTCTCACGCTGCCACAGACAGCTCCGAAAATGCCTTTACAGACACGAATCGGCTTCGATGCTCTTGAACGTGAACAAGCTCATGTCAGTTTGTCGGTGCGATCATACCCACTCACCGACAAACGGCGCACAGCTCTCGAAGTCGCGTGCAGTGTTCTCGGTGGACAAGGCGGACGCCTTTTCATGGATCTACGCGATGCACAATCTCTGGCCTACAGTGTTGGCTGTTCGCAAACTCCGTCGCTGTTCGGCGGGTCATTGAATACCTACATTGGAACAGCCGCTGCGAAAACCGAACAGGCGCTCGCAGGTTTGAAGTCACACCTTGAAAAAATCGCAACCGAACCACCGACACAGGAAGAACTCGATCGCGCAAAAAATTCTCTCTTGGGTTCGCAGAGCCTCGACAGCCAGCACCATCACTACCAATCATCGCAGCTCGCGATGAGTGACATCTATGGTCTTGGATTCGACAACTTCCTTGGCTTCAAGGAACGTGTGGAAGCTGTAACACGCGAGGCTGTTTCGGCAGCAGTGCATGATCTACTCAAAACCGAATCGCCTTGCGTTGCGATTGTCGGTCCACAAGGAACCTGGGTTCCGGAGAATCGTGATGCACGCATAGCAGAGTGGAATCTGTAAGAACATCGAACGAGGGCATCGTTCCCTCGTTTGTGCACATCTTATTTCCTGAGATATTACTTCGGGCTGTGGGTTCAGTCGATTCGGGAACTTGAGGTGATTGCAATAGCCGAGAGGCCCATGAGGGTTGCCTGAACAACACCGTTGCGCACTTCGACGCGGGCACCATTGCAGCCGGGCTCTGTCTGCTTTTTTCCACCATCAACGATGTTGCAGTAGCTACCATCGGGCAGAGACGTAGGAATGGCTGCAGCCAAGGGCTTGGGCTCGATATTCAAGGCGAACCAGCCTTTATTTCCCCTGGAAAAGGCAATTTGGCCACCAGAGGAGCTGTTCCACCAACGATTCACGGGACTTGAATCCAATTCTTTGCGGAAGCCAACCAGTGCAAGCACGCCCGGATCCCGGTGCTCGCAAATCCATGAACCTTTCCCGCAACGTGATGCTCCCATCTCAGTATACACAGGAAGAGTTTCACCTGTGGATGTAGCAGGCGGGCCATCAGAATCACGCACAAAATCGTAGCTGCTCATCAGCCCAACGGTTCCATAATTGAAGGCCAACAGGAACATGTTTGCCAGAGAATGCAAGGTGCCATCACGATAGGTGAGCACCCAACCGCCTCCGCCATGACCACGTTGGTTATCGTGGTTGTCCGTGAACACAACAGCCTGCCTTGAGGGAAGAAAGCCCCAAGTTTCGCCCATGGATTCAAGAACTGAGAGATCCCCACGCCGGAAGAGCGAAGCTAATGCCAGGCCGACGCGGAATTCAGTGACAGCTCCTGAATTCAGATATTCAGACGACGAGATAGGCTCACCGCCCTGATCGATGACTTCCTGGAAGATGTACACCGATTTGTCGAGCTTGGAGACGATCGCCGAAACATCGTTTGCAGACATATGCTTAGCAGCATCGATACGGAAGCCACCAACACCAATGCGCACCTGTTCATTCAAGAAGCCGGCGATTTTGGTGCGGACGGCCTCGGAACCGGTGTTCAGATCAGCCAAACCGAGCAGTTCGCAATTCTGAACTTCCCAGCGATCCTGGTAGTTACGGATGACGCTGTCGGAATAGCGGCCGCAGTGATGAAAGTCTGAGTAACTGAAAAGTCCTGGATGAAGGTAGCGGGAGTAGATTGTCCCAGCCCAGCCCGTTTCATTTTGATTGTAAGGAAGAGTTTGTGCCATGTGGTTGATGACTGCATCGGAGATCACATCGACCCCGGAGGCTCGACAGCGCTCAACCATCTCTACGAATTCCGCTCGAGTGCCCCCTCGGCTTTCCAGTTTGTAGCTCACGGGCTGGTATCTTTGGAACCAGGGACTTCCTGGCATGATGCGGTGTTCCTGCGGAGGAGAAATCTGGACGGCATCAATGCCGGCCGGCCCAAGAACGCGCTCACATTCAAGTGCAATATCTTTCCAAGTCCATTCAAACAGATGAACATATGCTGAATGATTCGGGACAGCCCGGACACGGGCGAGAGTCGTGCGTTCGGCAATCTGCGCATCTGAATCTGATAGGGCAGCCGAGCGCGAACAACCTACAATGAGGCTGCTGGCAGCAAAAAATCCAAGCAGTGTCGAGGCGATGTATGATGTTCGTGTAGACGACAAAGCCAGCTCTCCCACCATGCTTCCCTGGTAGCCAAATGTCAGACGGACACTAGATCAATTTTGGACTAACGGCCAGTCTTGTTCTCAACTTTTTTCAATACCCGTAATAATGCAGATTTATTTGATTTTATTTGCTCAAAAAATCAACAAAAGCGTTGTCCCATGAGAACTGGTCGGGGGCCCAATGGGTTGAGTCCACTGCCCAATCGCAGCGCTCCTTTGCATTCCAGGTGCGCTGCCTTCGGACATACTGCCAGGTCAGAGTCGCAATCCTCTCCCTGAGTGCGCCCGCGCATGCTTGCCGGATCTGCGACAGGCTCCCCTGTGCCGACTCGGGGGATGCCTCAAAAGCATCGAGCCAAGCCCAGATCTCACGGTATCCAATAGCCTTGAAGGCTTGGCTCTCAAGCAGAATTGGCCCCAATTGAGCGCGCAGCGCGATCACTTCGTCCAACCAACCATGCGCAAACATTTCATCGATGCGCGTATTGATTCGGTTTTTCAGCACGGTATCTGCGCAGTCGACGCGAATAATAAAGGTCTGGCCGAGCTGTTCCTGCTCGCTCAGTTTCTTTGATTTCGTCAAGAGTGACTGCGAAGTGACACCCTCAGGGAGTTGGAAATAGATTTCGAGTGCACGCTCAATGCGTGTCTTGTCATTCGGGTGAAGCTGGGCTGCCCGCTCAGGATCCAAGAGAGCCAGCCAGCGGTGCAACTCAGGCCATCCCCAAGCCGCCGCACTCGCGCGGAACATGTTGCGCAGCTCGTCGTGTCGCGGCGGCAGCGGGTCGAGACCGTGAAGAACGGAGCGGAGATACAACCCGCTGCCACCAACACACACAGGCAGATGCCCGCGCCCAGCAACATCCCTACACACACTCCAAACAAATTCTGCGTAGCGTGCCGCATCCATCGACTCGAGTGGTTCAAGAACATCGATACCATGATAGCTATAGTGCAGCCGCTCTTGAGCCTCTGGTTTGGCTGTCCCAGCTGTCACGCCCCGGTAAAACTGGAATGCATCGATGTTCACAAGCTCACAAGTCTGACCATGCTGCTTGAGCCTATCCGCAATCAGATGTGCGAGTGCGGTTTTTCCGGTCGCGGTCGCACCCACAACGAAAACAGCTTTCTCAAATTCATGCATCGCATGGCCCTCAGACCCTAGAAAACCACTGTGCAACATCGTTGGCAGACCAGCGTCGCCAAACCGGTCGACCATGTGGACAGTGAGCAAAGAAATCAACCTCAGTGCCCCGCAGCATCAGGCGTCTCACCAACTCAGGATTCATCGGATCGCCACTCCGGATTGCGCTGTGGCAAGCGACCGTTGCCAGATGCAAATGGAAGAGCTCCTTGCGGCTGAGATTTGCCGGCCGCACACCCACATCAAGCCATTCCTGCGCCTGCTTGCGCGCTTTCTGCACCAGCGGATGAGCTTCAGCAGATGCAAATCCCTTGATGGCGAGCAGGCGTGCAACAACATCATCGAACAGCGCAGCAGCACGATTAAAATCCACCTGAGTGGGCATCGAATGTAGTGCGATACTGCGGTTGGCGAGAACCTCGATTTCAAAACCGAGGTGCGCCAGGTTCTTTTCCTCTTCTTGCAAGACCTCTGTCAGAACCGGAGGCACGGGCACAATCAGCGGAGCCAGAAGCGATTGTCGCGCCAATCCACCGCTGGCCTCGAGCTGCATGCTCAGCTCTTCAAAGAGTACACGCTCGTGAAAGGCATGCTGGTCAACGACCAGGAGATCGCCTTGAGCTTCAAACAAGAGATAGCAGTTCTTGTACTGTCCAAGATAATCGGCTCGTGCCAATGGATGGTTCGAATTTTCCTCGACCGATTTAAACATCTCCGCTGCCGGTGCATCGGTGATTTTGTTCTGAAAAAGTAATTGTCCCTCAAAGGATTTGGAAGTCGAAACTGGTGGCATCGACATCATCACGGGCTGAGAGTTTCGCGCCTGGGGAGGAGTCTGAGCCAATACCCGTGCAGGGTTCTGCGGTTGACCATGTGATGGCAGCTGAGGCTTGTTTTGCGCAAGTTTGTCGTCCAACCAGTTTTCACGCCTCAATTCTGGCTGCACACGCACGATCGTCTCTGCCGTGGGCAGGGTGCTGAGCATTTGATTCTGGGTGGTCCGACGCAGATCTGATTGCAATGCAATTGTGACCAAATCCTGCACAAGCGCAGCGTCGTTGAAGCGAATCTCGGTCTTGTTGGGATGGGCGTTGACATCCACAAGCACAGGGTCAACCGTAACAAAAAGCACACACGCTGGAACCAAGCCTTTCATTGCGAGCCCTGTGTATCCGGAAAGTACGCCGTTGCGCACGATACGATCCTTCACAAGCCGCCCATTCACAAATGTAGTGAAGTAGCGCGGAACAGGTCGTGCCAGATCGGGTTTCTGCACAAACCCTTCCAAACGAAACGAACCTTTTTCGTAATTCACAGGCACATATTCCGATGCCTCAGGCCCAAGCATGGCCTTAAACCGCTCTGCGAGGGTCTCTGCAGGCGCAAAATTCATCACTTCTCTGCCATTGTGGCTCACCCGCAAACCGACTCGAAAATAGGCAAATGCCATCGCCTGAACGGTTTCGAGAATATGACCCAGTTCGGTAGCTGTTGCCCTCAAAAACTTTCTGCGTGCGGGAACATTGCCAAACAGATCGCGCACAAGAATCTCGGTACCCACGGGCATTCCGCAGAGCCGCGAGGGCGCCTTTATGCCGTCGCGCACTTGAAACTCCACGCCGGTGGAATCGCAACTCCGCCGGGTTCGCAAAAGAAAATCCGACACGGCGGCAATACTGGGCAAGGCTTCACCGCGAAAACCAAAGGTCGAAAGGTTATTCAAATCATCAACGCTCGAGAGCTTGCTGGTGGCGTGTCTTTCCAAAGCCAGCTCTGCGTCATCAGCCGACATACCTGTGCCATTGTCGACAATACGGATGAGCTGCCGCCCACCATCAAGGAGTTCTATCTCAATTTCCTGAGCCTGTGCATCGAGAGCATTCTCGAGCAATTCTTTCACAACACTGGCCGGACGCTCGACAACCTCACCAGCTTTGATCTGATTGATGACGTGCTCAGGAAGTTTGCGGACAAGAGACATGACAGTTCCTCAACTTTGCGGGATGCTCAGGCTTTGATAGCCTGTTGTCACCGGAAACTGAAGCCCCATAGGAAGGAGCCTCGAACCATGACGCAAGCGAATGCAGCCTCCCCGTATCTGAACAAGCCCTGGCTTTCGGCATATGCGAGAGGTGTAAAGCACGAAATTCCGAATATCCCCTATGAAAACATCGGCTCAATGGTCTCGAGCTCCGCGCAGCGCTTTGCCTCCAAAACTGCTTTCTATACCTGCCTTCCCAATGGCATGCAGGGCCAAGTGAGCTTTGCAGAGGCTGAGAGCTATTCGAATCATTTTGCTGCATTTCTAATCAAAGAACTTCAATTGCAGAAGGGCGACCGCGTTGCGATCCAGATGCCCAACTGCATTGCTTACCCCATCGCACTCTTTGGTATTCTCAAGGCTGGTTGCGTGGTGGTGAACGTTAACCCGCTCTACACCGATCGCGAAATGGAACATGCCTTTAATGACAGCGGCGCCACAGTGCTCGTTATCATCGACATGTTTGCCGACAAACTCCCGCGAGTCTTGCCCAAAACCGGAATCAAACACGTGATTACGGTGAGCCTTGCGGATTTCTTCCCCGTTCACCTCAAGCTACTCATCAAAACACTGCTCAAGTTGAAAAAACAGGTTCCTACATGCACGGTTCCGCACCTTCCCTTTACCGCTGCACTCGCTGCGGGCCAATCGCGCATGGCACAAACCGAAACCGCATGGGCACGCGCAGGTGCGCAAGGTGGCCAAAAAGCTCTCACACTTCCGAGCGTAACACTCGATGATCTCGCTGCCCTGCAGTACACGGGTGGCACGACAGGTGTAAGCAAAGGCGCGATGCTCACACACCGCAATCTGCTCTCGAACGTCTATCAGATCTTGGAATTCGCAAAAACTACGATCACCACAGGCGAAGAAACCATCATCACAGCCTTGCCGCTGTACCATATCTTTGCATTCACGGTGAACTGCCTGTCGTTCTTCGAAGAAGGCGCAACAAACATCCTGATTCCAAGTCCACGTCCGATGAGCAATCTCAAGAAACCATTCGCCAAACATGAGATCACCTGGATGACAGGCGTAAATACTCTGTTCAACGCTCTGACCAACGAGCCGTGGTTTGCACAGAATCCTCCCAAGAAGATGAAAATGGCGATTGCGGGCGGAGCTGCACTGCTGTCATCCACCGCAGAGAAATGGGGAAAAACTGTTGGTACCTCCGTAGTCGAAGGTTACGGTCTCACCGAATCAAGCCCGGTGCTGACCTTCAACCCGATCGGCGGCAAGACAAAGAAAGACTGCATCGGTGTGCCGATGCCCTCAACCGAGATCCGCCTTGTCGATGACAATGGAAAAGAGGTCGGAATCGGTGAGCCGGGTGAACTCATTGCCCGCGGCCCGCAGATCATGGCCGGATATTGGAAGCGCCCGGAAGAAACCGCAAAAACAATAAAAGATGGCTGGCTCTACACAGGCGACGTTGCGGTCATGGATGCAGACGGCTTCTTCAAGATCGTCGACCGCAAAAAAGACATGATTCTTGTGTCGGGCTTCAACGTTTATCCAAATGAAGTTGAAGATTGCATTGCGAAACATCCTGAGGTCGTGGAAGTGGCTGTCATCGGTATTCCCGATGGTCAGTCGGGAGAGGCTGTGAAGGCATATGTCGTGCCACGTTCTCCGAACCTGACCCAGGACGCCCTGCGTGCACACTGCAAGGAGATGTTGACGGCTTACAAAGTTCCGCGCGTGGTTGAATTCCGCAAAGAACTTCCAAAGACACCGATCGGCAAAATCCTCCGCAAGGATCTGCGTGCAGAGTTTCTGGCACAACAACAAGGTAAGAACGGCTAATCCATGTTGAAATCGTTCCACGCGCAAGGTTTTCTGCTCGCTGAACATGCGGTGTACGAAAACCTTGCGCAGGAACTTCTCGACGGCCTCGAAAGGCAAAGACCGCAGCGCTGGACTATCGTCTGTGAGCGCAAAGAAGACCTACTCTCAATCCGCACCCAAATCTTCAGTCTCCTCAAAAAAATCCAAAATGAGCGCTCCTCGGGTGCACATAATATCGAGGCTTGGGCGGGTGTTAGTCTTTACACTCCCGATACGCTGGTGCGAAATTTTGCGCTCACACTTTCGCATAACAGTGTCGAACAACTCGGTTCCGACGCACACAAACTGCTCAACTCACCGTTCATCGATGTGGTCGAGCAGGAACGTCTCACCCGTATCCTGCTCCTTCAGCTTGGTTATGCTGGCAGTGATGTGGCTCCCTTGGCCAAGCAGATCCTGACACTCTCTGACACCGAGTTGCCGCGGGATGAAAATTTCCTCTCGATTCTTCTTGAAGTTCAGCAATCGGCGGGAACAATCAAAACGCTCAGCGACATCCCTGATATTTCACTGCGCACAATCTGTGTCGCCTATCAACTCCTCCAGAAAATAAATGCACACTTCTGCCGATTACAATCCTTCGTTCGCGATTATTGGGTTCCATTTTTTTCGCATCAACTGCGCTCTGTCCTTGAAAAAGAAGCCGGATATGAAAACTTTGTTTTGCCGCGGCGATTCCTAACCGAACCGTTGTTGTGGGTCGCCGCACCGGAGTACACACGCGACGAACAACAGCGCGACATCCTAAGCACCTACCGCCCTGGAAACTTTCAATCCCATCTTATCGATGCTCTGCGACAAAGCCTCTTTGATGGACGAGCTCTTCTGCAGAACTCTCAGGGCTTCAACCAATCACAGACCTGGTGGGCCAGAACAATCATTCCCACCGAGCAACTGAAACCCGACTCCCGCAGCGCTGGGGTGCAGATTCTGGGTTCTCAAGCAGCACTCGAATTTCGCATCGATTCTCTGGAAAAAGAATCGCAAGGACGAATCCAATTCCTATTGGGCGACTCCGACTCCAAATCTTGGAACATCAACAACTCCGATGGCTCTGGGACTCATTCCCTGACCCCACATGATTTCGCCGCTCATCTTCAGCAGCTCAACTCAATTCAAGAACAAAACACATCTTCAACTCCTGATTTCGCCGAGGTAACACTGTCCCGGGGCGACCCTGAATGGGACAACCCTGCAGCAAAACGCGTAGCTGAGCTGCACCAAGAATTTAAAAAAGATTGGCAGCGCCTAGAGCGATTTGTTCCTTTGGTGCAGGAAGCTCTTGTGCGCTACGAACTGAGCCCGGCGCTGAGAAAACAGGGGATATCTCAAGACCTATTATTGCATCGATTCTTCGATTCTGATGTGTTCAACGTCGGGCAGCCAGGCAAATCTGCACAGCTTCCTCCAGCGTTGTCTTTGCTACCCGGATTGAAAATTGCGGAAGAATTTGTAGTCGTGGGCGCACCGCATTCTCCCACAACTCCAAGCTTTCATCTGCGGATTCTTAATGCCGTTTTTCACACTCTGCGCAGTAAGCAGGTTGCAATTGAACCAATTGCCTCTGAGCAATCATATCGCGGATACTGGCAATCATTTCTTTCAAGACCTCAGAAAATAACATTTCTGCTCAAAGAGCTTCAGGAGCACGAAGATTTTCCTGGATACTCCAAAGAATGGTGCAGGCCGCCTGTGCTATGGCAAAACATCTCTCGTCCAAAGACGGAAACCTCTGCATTCCGGGCCTGGCTCAGAGACTCCTCTGCGATTGAGGATAAACAATGGCCGCGCCTGCTCGAAAATCAAACACCGCACGGAAGCACGCGCCTCGCGGTGACCTCTTTCGCGGATTATATTGAGTGTCCACTGAGACACTATTGGACAAAACTGCACCGCAATGAACCCGCGGAGCTAGCCCCTCTGCGTCCCGATCGACTCGAACTTGGACAGCGTGTCCATGCATTAGCCGAGAATTTTTTGCGATCACTCCGTCACATCGCTCTGCTGGAAGAAGATCCACTCCAGCAAAATCATCTCTGGCTAAACATCTTTGCAGCAGTTGAACAGAATTTTCTGCAGTCAGATACATTCCTCGAGGTTGATGCAGATTGCTGGACAGATGCTTTTTTGAAATCTTTAACTGAATGTCGCCTCAGCGACTCTCAGTTGCTCCATATCGAACGCATGGCTCATGAACTGAAGACATTCATCTTCACCCCCACCCCGAATGCACAGGGGCAATACGAGAGTTCAAGAACCGATGTGGTTCTCAAAAATCAATTAACTCGCGAGAGTGTCAGGCGTGCAATGAAGAAGCTTGTGCTGTGCGAAATACAAATGGCAGGTGAGCAACCACCTGCAAAAAATGAAACGCCACAGCAACGCGTTCGGGCTGCCTTTTTGGAGCAACCGGTTCTTTTCCAGATCAACGCCGCCATCACACTCTCTGGGCGCATCGACCGCGTCGACTCTCACCCTGCGGGCGACTTCATCATCGACTACAAGACCTCGAAGGTTCCGAAGAATGATACAGAGCTCGTGCTGCTGCCTTCGCAGCTGAATTCAACCAACAAATTGAGCGTTCAAGGTGCGGTTTACAGTCTAGCCTGGGCTCAGCAGCAGGGTGAGAATGATTTCGAAAGAACCCGAGGAGTGCGCCGTTTCAGTTTGGTGCGCCTCAAGACTCTCGATCTCACCCGCAACCCAGAACTCGGTTTCGAATTCGATGCACCCCTGCAAAAATCGTCCGAGACTTTTGAGCAACTTCATGCGGAATATCGTCGCTTTGCGGATCAGCTTGCAAAGGGGCTTTTCCCAGCGGAGCCGTTGCTCAAGGAGACCTGCAAGAGCTGTGCACTGAGTGCGTACTGTCCCACAGCAGAACGCAATGCAGGAGGTCTGCTGTGAACGCACCACAACTCACCCCCACTCAGCAGGCTGCAGTCTTTTTCCCACTCGATACCTTCACAGGCGATGCTCTGCCAGTCCCTTTTCGACATCTGGTCATTGAAGCTGGAGCCGGTGCAGGCAAAACCACCCTCCTCACTGAACGTGTGAATTGGCGTCTCAACTCTGCGCCCCGCAACCAGCGCATCGAGGCTCAAGATCTCATTCTCGTCACATTCTCACGTGCAGCCGATGAGGAGTTGAGGACTCGCGTTGAGAAACGGATAAGCCGCTCAGGTCTGTCGCAGGAAGCCAGCGAGCGCATCCTTGGTCGGCTTCATATTTCCACTATCGACAGTCTTTTTATGCAGCTTTCGAACAACCTTTTTCCGACCTGGTGGGAAGAAAAGCGTAGCTCATTGCCCGAAAGCACATTGGAAGAATGGGGGCTTGCGCAGCAGCACTTTCCCCCAGCTGTGACACTTGTTTCAGAAGATGAGCTCTATCCTGAGCTTGCAGAGCAACTGCTCGGTGTGTTGAAAACGGCTGCTCAGGATCCTGAAAGAGAAATCGCTCTGCTCGACTTCATTTTGGCCGGGGCATTTGAGGCGAGTTCCTTTTCAGGTTCAGGAAAATCAGGTGGACCTCATCAGAGTCTGAGGCGGATCCTCTCGGCCATGCTGCATGAAAACTTGCTGCGAGAAGACGCTCCACCATTGCAGTTTGCGCTTGAAAAAATTCATCCATCATCGCTCTCGGCACTCGAATCGCTCAAAACCCTCGCTCGTCGGCATTTCTATCGGCGTCTGATGCAAGGACGCATGACTCACAATGACCGTATGCTTTTTCTCCATCATCTTCTTGTCGCGCAAAAGGATCTGGCGACCGAGTCTTTTTTCAAAGTACCAACACAACCTCACCTGCCAGTGCAATGCAAAGAGCTCATTGTTGACGAATATCAGGACACCAATGAAATCCAGCACAACATTCTCACATCGATGCTTCACCCCACAGAAGGGCGAATGGTGGTGGTTGGCGATCCCAAACAGAGTATCTATGGATTCCGCAGTGCGCATGTGGGTGTTTTCCAGCGTCTAAAATCCGATCCACGTTGGAAACTCATCGAGCTCACGCAGAATTTTCGATCGCATCCTGAACTTCTCCCCTGGATTAATTACCTCTCCGACCTCAGCTTCTCCTATAAAAACAACAGAATTCCAGAACAATTCCTGGGCACAACCTTTTCTCTCGCCGCCCAGCAAACCTATGTGGAATCAAAATCACTCGATGCAGGGCGCTCCACCGAAAGTTCCAAAAGCTCTGCTCCCTATCCGCGCGTTCTTCTTCTCGGCGCCTCTCTTTCAAAAGAGCGAAGTGAACTCGGTACAATCCCACCGGGTCACGACCAACACAGCTTCACTTGCTGGGCATTGGCTCGTGAACTCAGGCTCCTCACAGAGCAAAAGGGTTTTGCTTGGAAAGATATCGTTGTGCTCTGTGAGACCAACGATCTGGCCCTCAAGACTCATCAACATTTCAAAAAACTTGGGCTCCCGTCTATCGCCAAGACCACGCGCTTTGCCGAGAAAGATGCAGCCTATCAGCTGCGCTGCGAAGAACTTGGTCTGCTCCTGGCCAAATGGCTCTGCGAACCGCTCGACACTTTGGAATTTGCTCAGCTGATTTGGAACGGCTGGATTGAGCTGTCCTTGAGCGATGCATCGCTCTTGCTGTCACAGGCAAGCCAGGGCATGCTCGGTGCCGAATTTATCGACAGCCCCAATACTCAAAAGCAATCCGAACCATCTCGCGATAATCTCGTTTTTCCTCAAGCCTGGATCGATCTGCGCTCGCACCTCATCTCTTGCCGAGCTCTGGCAGAACGACATTTCTTTTCTGCCTGGCAAGTGTTTCGTTGGGGGCTCGACGGAAGTGATGCACAGCACCGGAAGGACATGAATTTTGAAATGGAAAGCGTCGCGAGCGCATTGCACCAGACCCTAGAAATCTGGTCGGTGCGAAAAACACTCGAGCAATCCGCGGCACAGTTGCACAATCGCAGTACGCAATCAATTCAACAGACAAACGGGCACAGCTCCGGCATTCCGCCCGCGGCCAGAGTCTGGCCCCACGAACTCCTGCAGAACAAGCTTCGCCAGTTTAGGCTCAATGCGGCGCAAAGTGATCCCAATCAGGACGCCATTTCGGTCTGCACAATTCATGGTGCAAAAGGTCTCGAATGGCCCGTTGTTGTGTTCTGGCCCAGCAGTAAAAGAGAACGCGCACCAGAAAACTTTGTCATGAAGAGTGGAGATGAGGCAACCCAGATCAAGTGGCTTGCAGAGGACACGCAGTCGGCTTCACTGCTCCCTTGGATTGCGAATCCCACTCCTCCCAAAGACATTGTTTCGATTTCAGTCGAGGGGAGTTCGGGTGAACAATCCGTGCGTTGGAGTGCGGACCTGCAGGATCGCCTTGAACAAGATTTTGAAAGACAACGGGTGTTTTACACGGCCTACACACGAGCCCGCGAGATGCTGATCCTGGTTTCCCCGGCTGCCACCGGACGCACCATGAAAAACCTCCGTGACAAACTTTCGGGGTTGAAAGAAGGCGACGAGTTCGACCCCCTGAAACTCAAACTCAACTCACTCGAATCTACGGTCATGGCTCTTTTTGCAGACACATTTTTCGACCTGCGCAAAGAAGGCAAACGCGGAAGCCGTCCCAAAACACCTTGGCTGGGTCGTGCTCAGTCTGCTGCTGTGCGCCATGAAGACTGGAAGGATATTCTCGCGCTCCGCGATTATGGCCCCGACTGGCTTGCAGATGTCTCATTCAACCTCAATGTCGCTGTCGGGTTTGAGGATAATGAGAATGTACTCCATCTCGACCAAGAGTGGCGCGAGGCCTGGGCGGAGAGTAGATTCCTCCGGGCGCGTACAACACCGTGGAAAATTCAATCCGCCGAATCTCAATTGGAACTGCTCCAGCCCCCCATCGAAGGCAGGACAGAACCTGCGGCTACGCATGCAGACGAAAAAAAATCCGCTACAGCGGACAGCAACGTGGAAAATCTCGCCCCTCATGAGGCCGGATTGCGCTTCCATGCACTTATGGAACACAGCGGTTCGGTGCTTCCGCCAGAGAGATCTTTCCTCTCAAAGCTCCTCTCACGGGTTATCGTGCGCGAGCATGAACTCGAACTCTGGGGTGGTTTCGACACCCCCACGAACGATTTGGCCGCGTCTAATGGGTTGTTCCGAACACAAAGACGCATTCTGGATTTGTTCTGTGTCATTCCCTCAGCAAAATGGCCAAAGGAACTTTGGCAAGTGCCTTGTATCCAACCTGAGTCGCAGATAACCACGCCCCTTCAGAAACAACTTGAAGATTCGCTCAAGGCCGATCCAAACCTGCACCTTGTCGTCGACTTCAAGACCGGCCGATTCGATCCAGAGCATCTGATTCAGATGCGGCAGTATCTTAAATGGATAAAACACATTCTTACGACCCAACCGGCCCTCTTGGTCAGCGGATTGGCAGCACAGACATTGTTTTCCGGAGACGACAAACCCTTGGTGGGCATTTTGTATTACACCGCGGCAAACTTCGCCGACGCACAGAACTTCTTTGCATCGAGCAGAGTTAACGTCGACAAAAACACGTCACTTCTTTTTGTCAGCCCTGAATAATTCCATCTTTTGCCGAAATGACATCGAACAAATAATTGTGGGGGAAACAGACCCCATAGATGGGATGGACGATGTTGTCACGGTTGAGAACGAGCTTGCTCTTAGCAACTGCACTCATTGGAAATGCCTATGCGAGCGAACCGCTACCGCAGAGGTATTCCAAAGATGCATCGCAATTCTGTTTTCCCAAACTCAGCGCTGAAGACCAAATAAAATACTATTCAAAAATAATGAACATTGGCGCAAGCTACACCCATGGGTGCATTGGCTGCGACCAAAACGATAACCTCCGCGCCTACACCGATCTCACGGGAGATCAGCTGTGGTTCCGCAGGAATTACCTTCTTCACTTCCTCTCTGAGGTTCAGTGGAAGAAGCCCGACTATGGCAGAGCAGAGAAAATCGCCATCTTGGAAAATGATCCCAAAAACCGTCCCAAAGGTCTTATTCCATCATGGTCTTTGAAACGCGACGGATACAGTGGCGAGTGGATTTATGATCCACGCCGCGATGTTGCACACCTCACCGATCCGGAGTTCTCTGCCTGGCTGCAGAAAAACACAACTTATGGCGAATCTATCGGACTTGTGGGCGGAATTGAAACTGTGCGGGATCTGAGTAAGACCCGCAATTCTGCTCGCAAGGGAATTCTTTATCAAACGTTCCAAAGCAGTCTGCCGCAAGATGGCAACGCTCCACGCGTCATCGATCTCGCGATTGACGGCGGACGCATGCACGACTTTTTTGCAGCTTATGTGAGCCCCTCGATTATTGAGCCGCTGCAGCGCTCCAAGTGGAGTGACCCAGTCTTACGCCGCCGTGCAATCACCGAGGCTGTAAAGTACGTGAAGGCAATCAATCCAAGTATCATCATGGGGATTGACATGATGTTCTGGGATTCTGTGTCCCAGGCCCTCGCCTATATGCGCCAAAGCAAACCCAAAAGCCTTATTGTGCGAACAGCACTGAACTTTCTCGCCCTCACAGACAAAAACGGCATGACCTTTAATGAAACACGTCGCTTCAATGTTTCAGAGGATTTCTTCAAAGTGCTCGAAGGAATCTCCCAGGAGAATGAGCATGGCCCTGCCATACCAATTCTCTTTGCACGCTTGGTCAACAATCCGCTCGAGGTTTTTGCGAAGAACAACTACGAACCAGTGCTTGGGGCTGTATTTGGGCAGTACTTCGAAACACTGACGGGCCTTAATTTTGCCCAACAACTGGCGATCTGGCTCCGTCGCATATCGTATTCTGAAAATCCAAACGTACAACTTACGGCCATTGAGCCTGGATGGACGACAACACACTCGCTGGGAACACTCGCCACTCAACGCGTTGAACGCACGGGTGGATTCTACGACGAAGAGACCGACACCTATTACAGTGCTGCAGAGGTTGAAGAAGCACGCGCTTCGTATGAAGAAATTGAGCGCTCTATCAACGCCGCACTGAGCGAAAATGGCCTGCTCGGCCAATCATCTGCAGCATTCTCCTCCCAAGACGACTCAACGATGCGGGTCAAAAAACAAAATGCGCTCCTGAGCGGACTCGCTAACTGGGTCGTCATGAAAGCAATCAAGGATCTACCGCTGTTCATGTCTTCCCTTGAAAAAGCAATGCAATATCAGAATCGCGGAGCCCGTGCTTTCACATCGCTACAAAACAACAACACGCACATCATTAATGTTGATAAGTTCTTTGAACATTTCCCATTCTTCCTAAAGCCAGAAATTATGCATCCTTCGGTTTTCGGGGCACGGCAAATGGCAGGTATGATCAACAAAGCAGTTTGTTACAGCGTGGGTGCACAATGAACACGTCAAGCAGATTTGTCGTCATCGCAACAACCTTATTTGGCATTCTGCTCGCACCAAGTGCCGAAGCTTTTTTTTGGAAGAAGAAACCAAAGAAAGACCTCAATTCACACGGCGAAATTCTAAGTGCATTGGGTATCATCGATGTCTATCCCTTCGAAGACAGAAACCGCGCCCTGCGCTGCAGTGCCTTTCACCTTGGCGATGGTTACGTTGCAACCGCAGGACACTGTTTTCTAGGAGCATTCGACTGCAACGGAGCAACGGTACGTTGGCACAACAGCAACGTCACTTCAAAATGCAAGAAAATGCTCTACAGCAACGCAAGCGAGTCATTTGCACGGCAGGGTGAATTTTCAAACGACCTCAGTGTCTTCAAGGTCGACCTCGCACCCGTGCAGAAGTTTAATCTGACGTCGGATCGTCCATTTTCCGAGACCCTTACGCGCGACAACGTGCGCCTTATCCGAGCTCAAATTCGATCTGGAAAAATAGAGGCAACCTATAGCGAACCCTGTCAGCTTGTAACAGGCAAGATTACCAACATCTTCGGACAACCTAAAACCCAGGATACAGCGGTTCATACGTGCGCTTTTGGCGAATTTGCTGATGGATCACCAATCATCGATGCGAATTCAAAGTCTCTTCTGGCACTGCATCAGGGCACCAGCCTGCTCCCTGCTTTCGATTCTACTTCTGACGCGAGTGCAGCACTCAAATCCATCAATTTTGCAAAAACCGTTTCCGAGCTCGACCTCCTACGGATCATCAACAACGAGGATCTCCCTCGCACGCACATCCGCATCGGCGGATTCTCAAGTGAGGTCTTCAATACAGGCCTGTATGAAAAAATTGCTATGAAGGTCGCAACCCTGACCGCGCCCCGTGATGCTGAGACAGTCTCTTTCACCGCGCACAATGGGATCGACTCACAACTCGAAATCACAGGAGCAGATGGTTTCAAGATGATCTTCTCCGGTCCGCGGCGTGCTGGCTACGAGCAACGCTTTCAGTTCAAGGCCCCGGTGCAGATTATCCTCCGCAGTGCCCACACTGGGATCGCCCCAGCGGCCTGGATTGAGAACATTCAGAGCCCTTGATTCATAATAAGGCATCTAGACCCAGCCTATCTATCCGATTCCTATGAATAAAATTACGCTTGTGTTTACCTCTAGTTTTCTGGACAACGGGGTCTGCTCACTGCCGGGGGAGAGGGCTTTGCCGTTCCCTGGCCGCCAGACAAGAGGCATTTCCCATGCAAGAAACACAGCTCAGCACATCCACCAACAGTGCCTTTCTCCCAGAAGTTCTTGCCCCCGTCGGTGGCCGTGAACAATTCTTTGCAGCACTCAATTCAGGCGCGGATGCTGTGTTTCTAGGCCTGAAGAACTTCAACGCACGCGCTCGGGCGGAAAATTTCAGCCTCGATGACCTGCGCGAACTTGTACCTGTAGCGCACCACCACGGCATGCGCGTGCTTGTGACCATGAATATTCTTATCAAGAACTGTGAGCTCCAACCTTTGCTTGAAGTGCTCTCTGCTCTCGAGGAAATCGGAGTGGATGCAATTATTGTCCAGGATCTGGGCCTGGCTCGTTTGTGCCGCGAGTTTTTTCCGAAGTTACGCATGCACGCCTCCACCCAAATGGCTGTGCACAATCTCGACGGCGTACTCGAAGCGATGCGCTACGGTTTCAAAAGAGTGGTTTTGGCGCGCGAGCTTACCGCGTTGGAAATTAAAAAGATCCGTGCAGCCATTCCCCGCGAGCAGGTTGAACTTGAGGCCTTTTGCCATGGAAGTCTCTGCTACTCCTACAGCGGACTTTGTTTCTTCTCCGGAGCAGAGGATGCCCGCAGTGGTAATCGTGGCGAGTGCGCCTACACCTGTCGCAAACCGTATAAGATCCTCAACGAGCCCGGACACGGCTTTCTCTTCAGCATGAAAGATCTCAACACGGTCGAGTCGTTGAACTTGCTTGTCGATGCTGGAATCGACACCCTGAAAATCGAAGGCCGCAAAAAGGATGCGCAATACGTATCGACTGTCGTGCGCGCATACCGCCAGCGCCTTGATGAAATCTTTGGCCGCACCACACTCCGTCGGGCTGCACCCACGCTCGCCCACGAGCTCAACGAGGCTCAGGCCAAAAATAAAGAGCGGCTCAAAGAGGAACTCAGTCTCACATTTCAGCGCGAGAGTACGTCCTTTTTTCTGAAAGGGCGCTATCACGAGAATGTCATCGACCTAAATAACCCCACCCACAAAGGCCAACACGTTGGCGAGGTTGTTGCAGTAGCGGCAAGAAAAATTGAAATCATTACCCAGCATGGCCTCGAAAAATTCGATGGACTTCGAATCGATCCGGCCGATGCACTCTACCATGCAAAACCTCAGCATGGAGACAGCCAACGCAGTGAGCTCGGCGACGCGAGCAGGAAGTACCAAAATGAGGTCTGCCATTTCTCGCTCAGAAACTTCTGGATCGATGGCAAATCGGTCACTGAGGCCCCTGCGGGCAGCCGAGTCAGTATCGAACTCCCACTCGACACAGCTCTCCCGCGGGTGGGCGACAAAGTGGTTCGAACGCGCTCTGATGCGCTACGGCAGGAGATTGAGAAGCGTGTACGTCCACCCGCAGATACACGTTTGCGCCCTTTTAGAAAGGTGGCTCTCAAGCTGACCCTCAGACAAGAAGACCAAGATCTGGTCATCACAGCAGACCTGAGCAAGATGGAGTTGCCGCTGCTCAGTGTCGTGCGCAAGATTCCTGCAGTGCGTCCAAATGCGGGTGGCTCTGGGCTGGAAAAGAATTTCCATGAGCTTTTTGCGGTCTTTGGTAACATCGGCTTCATCTCCGAATCGATAACTCTCGACGGCGATGCACACTGGTTTGTTGCACGCAGCGTACTCAAAGAATTCAAACGCGAAATCGAAGAGAAGCTTCCGGCAGCTTATTCAAATATGATTCAAGAACGCCTTGCGGTCGCGAGTGAAGCCACACGCTGCGTTGGAGCAGCGTTGGCACCAGTGCAAAGCCAAAACTCAGTCTTGGCCATTAAGATTGATAGGCTTGAATATCTACCCTGGATCGAAGACATCTATTCCGGCGCGCATTCGCAAGCTGAGCTCAAACTTGAGGAAGTGGTTTTCGAACCTAAACGGGCATTCCTTCCCCACAACGACTTCTCCCTGGTTGTGCGCACGCTCCTCGACTTCCGCGAGCGAACAGGGATCCGCATTCGGCTTGCATTCCCGACAGTCCTCAGAGCCTGGGATGAACCGCTCATGAAGCGTTGGACTCAAATTTTTGTGGAGAATGGCATAAGCGACGTGGAGATCGGCAACCTGGGAGCTCTCTCAATGTTGGAACGCTGGGGCGTGCAAAATCAGATCCATTCCATTCGCTCGGATTTCACACTCTACACGCTAAATACTTCTGCTGCTGCACATTGGGGTGAGCGTGGGGTTGGAACTCTCGCACTTTCGGTCGAAGATGATTTCAAAAACATTCACGAGAGCTGCAGGACGTGGCCAGAAAAGGTGAATCCCCAGGTCATTTTATTCAAAGATACTCCCCTTTTTATCGCAGAAAGTTGCAGCTTAACTGCCTTGCACAACGGTTGCCCAACTAATGCCGTATGTGGGTATCGCACCCTCGAGATCCAGAACGACTCAGGCGAGCAATTTTTCGTGGCACACGAGACCTGCAAGTC
The DNA here is from genome assembly GCA_044376695.1 of Silvanigrellaceae bacterium. Taxonomy (GTDB): domain Bacteria; phylum Bdellovibrionota_B; class Oligoflexia; order Silvanigrellales; family Silvanigrellaceae; genus RFOM01. Next base: position 26,267 of record JBILKM010000020.1, on the reverse strand, counting down.
GATCGTCTATGACAAGCGTTCCTTTTCTATTACCCACAAACGCACTCAACTCGAGGGTATAGGTCTCCGCCATTTCCGAGCCGACTTCCTGACACGCAACTATGATGAAAACCGTTTCAAGGACGTGCTCCGCTGTGTTTTTGAGTCTACGGCGGTCAGCGACACCCATGTGGCTAATTTCGATAGGACTCTGCTGTGAACGACTCCGACACGGCCAAAACTCTTTTGAATCTGCGGGCAGAGGTCGATGCAATTGACCTACAAATCCTTGATTTGCTGAAAAGCCGGATGGCGCTTGCGAAAAAAATGGGTGTATTGAAAAAAAGCAAGGGCTCTCCCTTGCGTGATACCGTCCGTGAAAACGAAATTCTCCGGAGACTCGCCCACGAAAACATTCAACGTGAGCCACGTCTGCCGGAGAATGACCTCAAGACTCTCTATGTGCAGATCATGCACATTTGTCTCAAAAGCCAAGAGTAACAACGAACATCTTTCAGCCGTTGTAATCGCTTGCAGAGCAATTGAACGACAACGTCTGCTGCATCAGTGTCGTGTAGAACAAAAGCATTGTCTGTTGTGCTGGTGTGAATGCTGGTGGCGGCTCACCTTGGCTTCCATCGAGTGTGGACATGATCGAAGATATCGATTGATAAACCGACCACGGAACCTTCACCTGCTTGGTGCAAACATCTCCCTTGCGCATCACAGTGGTCTGATACGAATTTGAATCATCCAAATAGATGACTGGAGAGTTAATCACAACCGGGCGATCCACCGCGCTGTCCATCTGAATGCTCACCTCAAAAATCACACACTGCCCATCAGGATTGCACTGCTGTCCACCCTTCTCAGGCTGGGTCAGATTCGCACTCGCCAGTGAACTCATGCACAATGAAAATACCACCGGAAATACTGTTCTCAACATAGATTTTCTCCTTCCTCGCTGTTCAATTCAATTAGAACATTGAAAATTCATGGTTTGCTGCATGATCGTGTTGTAGTAGAGCAACATCGTTTGCTCTGCCGGATTCAAACTTGCGGGCAGAGCGTTCTGGTCACCTCGGCTGAGAACCGAGCGAAACATCTGCGTTACGGCCTCAAAAACAACTTTAGGAACCCGCACCTCCTTTCGACAAGTTTTTTTTGCAGTCAGAGTAGTTCCCTGCACCGGCTTGAAACCATCCGAATCAATTGTTCCCACCATCACTCCGCCGGAGCTTGCAGGACTATTCTGCGAGACCTCGTGTTCCACTCGAATGAGTGAGCAATATCCATCTGCAGCACAGTTCCCTGGTGTCCACTGCTCGACATCACTCGCTTGTGCATGTGCAGAGCAGCTCAAGAGAAGCATCATCAGGAATCTTTTTTTCATCACTTTTCGCATGTGCATGAGCAACGCCTCCTGTCTCGTTGAATGTTCATATAGCTCCTGTTTGTTGATCCTCGTCCATTTCGGATTTTCACCTTTAAGGAAGATTGAACTGCCAAGATTCGACAGAGAGTTTTCAGACTCCTATTCTCCGTTTCGTTTCGCTCGTTGAGTTCTATTTTCAAAGGGGAGAAAGACGTATGATGAATCGCCACTTGAACATCGGTTTCGTTGCCTTCTGTGCTCTTCAAGGAGCGCTCTCTGGGAACGCCTTTGCGCAACAAAATACAGGCACTGTAAATACTCCAGGGGCTTGCCAAGATCTCGTGATCGTCATGAAGGACGATTCTTCAGACGCGGTGAACAGCAAGAAAATGACTGTTTTTCTCGACTGTCATGAGAACGCTGGAAATCTGCCCTCTGCCACCACAATGAACTTCTTTACCTTCGACCAGGGACGTCTGTGCCATGGCTACAGGGTCTGCGGAAATCTGCGTGGATGGGAAGGTACATTCCGCGTCGGTGGTTCCTATTATTTTGGGAAACATTTCGGAGATGCTTTCGACGTTGCCGATAATTGTGATTCCGATGACACCAGTTGTCGTTCATATGATCATCCCTATGGCGGATGGGGCTTTGGTTATCCACATGGCGGCTACGGTGGTGGTTACGGATACGGAGGACGCAGCAACGTCCGGATGGATTTCATCACCAAGTACTCGAACATCGACAGACACTGTGGGAGCCTCCAGCAATACCAGTGTCTTGATCTTCCCTCGTATCCAGTGGTGTATCCAAAATGATTTTGTGGTGTCCTGATGGTGCAGTTTACCATCCTACGCACAAACTCTGCATCACATCCCAATATGCCGTCGGACCGTTCTCACGGGAGATGAAACGCTCCTGTGAGAATGTCCGAGGCAGTCGTTCCCGCGAATGCAGTGAAGACAATTGGGATATCTTCTTCGCTGGAATTATTCGAGGTTCGAGCCCCTGTCCCCCAGGAACAAATCTCAGCAGCGAGCTTGATGCGTGCATTGATGCGGATTTTGCCTACGGTCCTTTCAAATCTTCACAAGTACAACAGTGTCGAAAACAAAATTGGGGGTTTGCATGCGAGATCATGCGTTGGCCTCTTGCCATTTTGCGTGGTGAAGAAGCGCCTATTGCGCCAGTCGCATACATCCCGAATAACACCGCAAACCGCGCACCTCTTTCCAACATTGTCGGTGTGAATGGGCGGCTGCTGGCCTACTACTCCAACGCCGACAACTACCGTACAGTACATGCGCAGGTGATGTCTTGGTTTGGAACCACGTCAAATGGGTGCGTTGCGTTCATGAGCACCGCGCTTCGAAATTCAGGCGTGCCGGTCCCCCGCGCACTCAATGCGAAGGGCTATAATATCAGCACATGGACTGCAGCCTTGGCAGAATACCTTGAATTTCAGCTCGGCTGGATTCGCCTCACCCAACTCAAGGAGCTGCGCCCCGGAGATATTGCATTCACTCTCGATCTCGATGGCACACCGGGTATCCCTGCGCATGTCTTTCTGTTTGTGGAATGGACTGATGACCGCTCAAGCTGGGCGCGTGTCATCGACAATCAGGGATTTCTGCACAAGCGCGATCTCTCGAAAAACAATGGGGGGCAGTTTACCCCCTTCCAGTTTGCGCTGCGCTCATCTCTCTAGGCCAAATCTTTAAGTCATGTTTTGGCAGAGAGTTTGCAGCTGAACTGTGGGCAACGTGGTGCAATCGAAGCCATTGTCACGTTTGAACCAAACCCTGCATTGGTTCCACTGACCAGGCCCAACCAAGCGCGAGACCGTTGTTGAGAAGAAGGCCTTGCCGGAATGCCGATACACCTCATCGAGCAGTGCATCGAAATTGATCTTTGCATCGGATGGATAGGCCACTTCGCCGCTTGCAACTTGGTCACTGAACAAAGCCTCGAAACTCTTGACCTTGTCACTCGGACTCGCTGTGGGTGGCGCAATCGAGCCATTTTCCAGATACACCGTGACAGGAAAGCTAAAGTTGTTGGCTCTTTTATTTCCATTTGCACATGTACCGCTGGTTGGGCAGTCGCCATCTTTTCCTGTCCAACGCAGCTCTAAACTCGTATTGGGACCCTGAAGATTCAATTCGCTCATTGCAATACCGGTAGGAAGGCTGAAGTTCGTGCAACCCGGCCACGCACCGAGATCCGTTTCAGGGGCAAAGAAAAGTTGTTTGCCTAGGAGGTCACCCACAAGCAAAGGTGGAAGTGGTGGGTCAGTGAATTCAACCTGAATTTGTCCAGCATTCCAGGCATGCGGGCGAGGCGCTGTGCTCTGCTCCTCTATGGTCAGTCGCAATACAGCCTGCCGACTCGCCACAAGCTGAAAAGCAAAATTCAAAGGTATGCCGCTTGCGGAGAGAACATCAGCACCAGGAAGCGGGTTGGATGTCATTTCACATTTTCCGGCAAGCTGTGGCGCAGAGGTCGACATTGCACTCCCCACACTACCGTTGCAGTTCGAGGCCAAAAGCTCCAGCGAAACTTTAGGACTCGTGAGTGAAAACCAATCACCATCAGCGGGTGGAAGCAGCGGCCCGAGCCCCATTACACTTGCCGTCCAGGAAATAACATCTTCACGCGTTTCATTGAGTGGCGGAATGCAAATATCAACCCCGAATTTGGCACCAAAGCGCTCCGACTTAAAATAAAATCCAAGTGGTTCAAGCAGCGGCAAATCGCTCACAAGGCGATTCAAGTCGAGCCCAATCGATGAGAGATAATTTGCATTTTCTCCCACCACAAACGCAAGCGTGCTTGTGGGTGCGCTTGGCGATGCTTTTACATTGAAATCGGCAAAGTTTCCGGGTGCATCGTCCACACCTGGCTGCTGTAAAAACACATTGCATGGCCACCCTTTGGTGACTGTAATATTGACTGCCCATGCGGAGTGCGGAGCTAACCCAGCAACACACACAAAAAGAGAACAAAGAGCGCCCAATTGTCCAATGTATTTCTTCTTCATGGGCAGGCTGCCTTAATGAGTGTTGAAGGATTGAAATCATAAGTATCGGCGTAGGAAGACTCCCTCCAGATCCTATAATTGCTTGCCTTTGCATTTCCCTCCTCGAATTTCTCGAGGGTAAAATCGACTCCAACCTTCAACCGTGCCTGCCCAGAATTTGCCTTTGCACACACCTCAGTTCCGCACATCTCACTGTAATAAGGAGGCCAATCGACGCCCCTGAGAAGCGCTCGCATCAAATTGAGCTCAAGCTGCAGATCACTCCCTCCCCCGGCAGCCAAAGGATGAATCACGGGCAAAGTTCCATTCGCCTTTAGAGTATCAAGTACAGGCATGTTCGCGACTGGCTTTAATGGCAGCAAGGGCGCATTGGGATCGATTGTCCACAACCCACGCTGGATAAGGATATTCTTAAATCCTTCGCGGAACAGCCGATGATAAATTGAGAGATAGGTGAGGTCCGCTTCAATCCTGTAGCGTGCGCCTTCCTTGAACTGATAAGAGGTCACATCGCGCTCAGCCTGAAAGAATCCTTCCCACGAGGCGGGCGCAACTCCACCCGCATACCACTGATCCAACATCTGTTCGCGCCCGTCGGGCAGGAGTTCTCTGATGGTATATTGAACACCGATCGGCACCGCATAGCGGCAGGGTGTGTCATCGCCCGTTGCGCAAGAATTTCGGAAAAAGAGTCGAGTGAGGAGCTTCGCCTCGCTCCCTTTGCTGTTCAGATCGAACTCTGCGATGTGGACTTCGGGAAATGCCTGATCTGGCCAACGTGGCGAACCCTCGCCCATGTCCACACTCAACGGTGTTTGTTCGTCCGATGCCTCAATCGTAAAACGCAAAGCACCGGATCCAAGAGGCTTGAGCAGGGTGCTGCGCCCGGAGGCATCGCCTGAAATATAATATCCACTGTAGGCAAAAATATCTAAAGGCTGCAGCTCGAGCTGGCCAAAATTACTTTTGTCGGTGCATGCGGGATTGATCTCATAGCGCACGGTAAATGACGAATTGGGATTGATGCGGAAGTAGCAGAGGCCTCCCCGCGCAATCACCTCCTCATGATTCACAGTTTCAATCTCACACGCCGGATGTTCCGTTGCCGGAGAAATGCCCGCGGCATCCCGGATCCGAAACTGCACACAGGAATTCAATTGACGCGTTTGAAGCTGATAGAAATCGAGCTTCTCGTCCCAGGTCTTCAATGCCATCGGTAAGGGAACATCCACAACGTTGCATCTATCTGGGTTTAATTTCCCAGTGAACGCAGCCGAACGTCCACCCAAGAGATTCACAAATTCAGGACCATTGGCGAGCGTCAACCAGCGGTTGAAATCCTCCGCTGGAAACCCAGCGAAAGAAGCGACGGGCGGAAGTGTACTGACACTCCCCGCCCAGTTGCGCTCGGGTGCAATATGCAAATGCACCACCTCTGGAACTGAGCGCAAAAGATCGGCCTGAGCCGACGCAAACACAAATCCCAAACACACAGAGGTCAAGGTATGCAAGCTCAGTGATTTCATATGCGCTCAGTTCCTTTTCTTCTTATGGCAGAACAGGAGAGTAGGACACGTTGTTGACATGCAGATCGATTGTGAAGTTCGCACTGTTCAAATCCCATTTGCGTTTTGCTGTCGCCTGCTCGCGGAAAATGTAACGAAGCACGCAGTATTTGGCAGGTGCGTCGAGTGGCACTTGATGTGGACTCGCAATCGAGCCGAAGACATTTTGAGCAGTACCGTTGAAGTTGTTTGCCGATGTCGTGTGTGTTTGTGAAAGAGGCACACCATCGAGACCCAGCAGTCCAATAGCAAAGATATCGTTGATGGTAGTTGTTGCCCAGTTCTCACTCGTCGAAGAAGTTCTTTCCTGACAAACCAATTTCCCTTGAACTTCAAGATTCGCATCGGTCAGGTATGTCCCGGCACCCAAGTCGGTTGCGGAAACCACATCGCGCACGTTGTATTCGTATTCACCCGGTGCATAAGGAAGCTGCGAACCGCGGAAGCAAAAATCAACAAAGTAACGCGCACCGTAGTAGTCGGAAGCAAGATTGAAGGTCAGCTGGCCAGAAGATGTGCCTGCATTTGAATTGGCAATCACCGTATTCAAACGGTCAATTACAGGAGTCAGGAAGCCCGGATATCCAAGTGGGTACGCCACCGTGTGAAATGCTACAGGGGGCGGAAGCACGATGTTGCTTTGAATTTGTTTGGGTGTCCACAACGCAATAGGATTGCCGTTGTTGTACGCGCCAACACTAGCCTGAATATTGCTCTGCGCAGCGGAACCGCGCACACCAATAGGCGGCAGAAAGAGGGGATCGTAGATACCTGCATCGCAGGCATAAAGATCCGAACCCGAGCTATTCACAAGAAAATTAAAGTTAATATCAGCTGCCTGGGCAACATTCCAAAATCCAAGTCCAGCTGTCAGAGCGGCAAACAAACGATAATAAGATTTCATGATTTTCTCCCGTGAAAAATTAAGATTCCTTAGGCCAAAGAATCTGGAACAAAACATCTCTCTGGAACGGGACAGTTGCAGGGATTAAATTTGCTTTGGGAATTTCTCAAGCTTCGAGAATCGAAGCTGCCGCGCAGATAAGAACGCTTTCGTGGGGGGGAATGTTGAGGATCGAATTTTCAATCTTCGTCTGTGAGCCAATATTCGCTCGAGGTCGCAAAAACATGTCCGAGTTTGCGGGCAAGCTCAGGAGTCACCTTCTGCCCACCGCGAATCAGTGCATTGGCTTCTGCGGCGGGCACACCGATCTGCTCTGCCAGATCGCGCGCTGTCCAACCCCGGCCTTCGGTTTCGCGCGCCAATTTTGATTTTTTACCGGAGAAAAAGACCATTGAGTTCTGTGTTGTCTGCTGTTCAGGAGGACGACGCCCCTTCAGTTCGCGCCGGGCGAGCTCAATGAGAAGGTTCTCGTCCAAAAAAAGGTCTTTTAAATCGTGCTCTTTGCTCATACCCACTCACCACATGGTCGGGTTTGAAACCCGGGTTCACCGTTGTTCCTTGCTTTAGCATTCTCTTCGGCACGAGGCTATCAGACTCAACTTCAATCTGGCACAATGCTGAGCAAACCAGGGCTTAAGCCTACAGATAGAATTGCTGATCTATGAAACTCTCACATCAATCTGACACACAATTGGTGTATCACACGCTCAAGGGGCTTCCTTGGCTGACACTCGCACTCGGCATGGCGAGCCTCGCAGTGCTCTTCCTCACTGAAACCGATTCTTCTCAGGCTGTTTTTGCTTTTGAGCTGAGTGGATCCAATCTGAAGGCACTGATGGCTTTCGACGCGCGCACACCACTCAGAGGGTTCGGTGTGCCCGCTTTAACCTCTTTCTTTGTCCACGCCAGCCCTAATCATCTTTTTGCAAACCTACCCTGGCTTATCTTAGCCGGCAGCGCGCTGCAAAAACGACATTCAAACCGAACCCTGATTTTTATTTTAGCTGTTGGCCATCTTGCTGCACTGATCGGGGCAACGGCCGCGCACCGATGGGCTGGAGAACCACCGCTCGTTGTGGGCATGAGCGGTGGTGCAGTTTCCCTTCTGTTGTGCTGGCTATTTGGTCGCTTCAAATACGTGGCGTGGGCTGCGCTGCTGGCAGTCGGTGCGGCTCTTCTGGTCTCAAACGTCGGGTTGTTTTTGAGCCATGCACCAGCACTCCTGATGGGCGTTCTCTTGGGGATGTTTTTTTCTAGACATCAACAAAAAAACATGAACACGCATTCTCAGTTGAAATCATAAATCAACGAAACAAAACCGCTGTACCCTTGCCATCGACCACAACAAAATCACGGCCCGAGATTGTGACGGGAGCATAGATCACCTTGTGTTCCTTGAGTGTACGCTTCGCAAGTATTTCGCCCGAGGAGCGATCCAAAAGATAAATCCCGTCGTTCATGGAGGCATAGACCAAGGCGTCGCGCTCCCTGAAATACACAGGCGATGCAAAATTCACCCCCTTGGCCTGTTCCACCTTTTTACACCAGCGCACCTCGCGTGCGAGAAGGTCGAGCGCGCAAACGGTACCTTTTGTATCGGTCGTGAAGAGATCATTGCCAATCACCAGAGGCAGTGTGGTTTGCGGAGAAGCAAGATTGAAGGTGAGTGTCGGCAATCCCGTATCTTGCCGAAAGCACTGCACACCCCCAAGACCAGAATCAAAATAAATTTCTCCGTAAACAAAACACACGTGTTCGCGCCAGACCACTGGATTCATCCAGCTCGATGCTGGCAACTCCATTTTCCAGATTTTTTCGCCGCTCGAAAAATCATAGGCCACGGCGTAAGAGCGATTCTTTTCCGTATCACCTTTTTCCCGCCCCGTGCCTGCGAAAACACGACCATCAACAACTCGCACAGAGGAATCGATATGACCATCGTTGGCCTTCCACTTGGCTTTAAATGTTGTTGGATCGACCGCATGGATTCCATCAGAACCAGCCACGACAAACATGAGTCTTTCGCCCCGATGCTCGCCCATCACCGGCTGGCCCTCGGTGTGGCCTTTGGTCGAATAAGCGCCTTTTAAAAGACCTGTACGCAACTCAAATCCATAGATGCGGGCCGAGTGCGTATCGTGAACTCCTTCGCCCACATAGAGCACTCCATTGTCTATCATGAGTTCAGGTGTCACTGGTGTGCCCACAAAAAACGAGCGGAGAACCTGCCCGGATGCAACATCGAGCTCGTAAACGAACCCATCAAAACTACCAATGAACACGCTGCCACCAGAAAAGACAGGCGAGCGGAACGACCCTTTAGGCAATTTCTGGCTCCACTGGGATTTAAATTCCTGCCGACGTATTGCATCTGCAGAACTTCCACCCACAGAGAATTCTCCGGGTACAGCGTGATAATTTTCGTAGGTGCGATCGGAGGGTTTGCCATTTTCGCGCGCCGCACGCTCTATACGCCACAACATTGTTGGACGATTTTTGAAGTGCGTATAAGTTTGAATTCCACCCAGTACCAAAACATTGAGCACAAGCGCAGACAAAAGAACCTTAGGTTTAAGAAGAACCTCAAGCAAGCGCCTTGGGCCCTCACTCTTGAGACGGATTCCGAACAAACCTGCAATAAAGGAAGCAAGCATAGAGAGCGCAACCATGACCGCCGTAAGCGGAATCATCACGGTTGGAATGATGAGATGCTGATAACTTCCCAGTGCTTCAGTATTCAAGTGAGACACGTCCATTGTTACCATCCAACCAAATTTTTGCGCCGGTCTTTAGTACGCGGTGGCACTGCCGAATACCGCTCACAGCAGGAATACTCATTTCACGCGCAACAATCGCGCAATGCGAAAGCACTCCACCTTTATCCACAATCACACCACGCGCATGGGAAAAGAGAGGAGTCCAGCCCGGGTCAGTGGCCTCGGCCACCAAAATCGCATTTTCAGGCCAACCTGCAGGATCAACAGCATGAGGATCATCAACAACCACAACTTCACCAAACACTATTCCAGGACTCAGTGCCTGGCCATCCAGATGCCCTTGTCCGACCTCGAGCTCTCCATGAATGATGGATTCAACCTCGCTAATCGTGACAAATTGTGGAAATGAAAATTGTCGAAATGCCTCAAACCGCACCTTCCGCTCCTCAATCTTCGAACGCAGAAGAGCAAGCTTTTCAGGGGAAGAATCGTTTGCGAGATCCTGCAACTCACTCAGCCGCAGCCAGTGAACATCTCTCTGCAAACCGAGACGTTGTCCAAATTCCTCGACCATAAAGCGAATTTGTGCATAAGGCTTGAGCAGCTCCATTTTCCAGTGTTCACGCAATTCGAGCATGCCTTTGAGAAGCTTCCACTCATGAAGAAGAATGTCGCGTTTGAAGGTACTCAGAGCAGCGATTTCTTCCTCTACCGATTGCTGAGGCGCTGAGGAATTTTGCTTTCTTTCACCACGGGCACGTGTTCCTGAACCCAAAAACGCTGTATCGCCCATCTCCATCCAGCGCGGATTGGCAAGATCCAACTCGCCCGGACCACGGTGACCATATTGAGCGAGGAAAAAGGGCCGCTGCAGGGGATCCTCACAAGACTCGTGATATTTCCTGGTCATCTCTGCAGTAACCGTCTGCAGGCCCTGCCCCAACCAACGCCTGAGCATTTTCTCTGCTTCGTTTTTACCAACGAGTGTCGTGAGAATCGAGGTTAGGGTTTGCATGGATGATTCGCTGAGAACAATGAGAACCAGCGGCCAGTGCAAATTGCTGCGAAAGAATTTCTCGCACTCGGAAAAAAGAGTTCCGGCCAGCTTCGGAGTCTCCCAGTTCCTGAAGATTCCCGCCTCCACAGCAGACGCGCTTGAATTTCGGAAATCATTCAGCTCCAGGCGACAGCGCGTCAGCCACGCAGAGCGGCGGGTGCTCAAACTCCAGCCCACCATAAGCATGTTCAGAATTGCAAATGGCGCATTCAGGAATGCTCTGAGATTCATTTTTCGGAGCGAGAATTTGAGATGCGGCCGAGGCTTAGCCACCATTGTGAAGGGAATCGGCCCAAAGTACAGCGTTGAGAGTTTTTCCAGGTTCACATAGGCACGCCCGAAAACGCGCTCGAGAAGGGAATCTTTGCGGGATTCTCCTGATACATCCACATCCGCAAAACTTCGATAACCGAGAGTGCGCAGGGCATTTCCAAAAGCATTACGCGGTGAAAACGCATGCCGCCAGAGGCTAAAAGTAAAATAGCTGGGAAAACCAGTCCACTCAGAGAACGTCTGTCCGTCCCAGACCGGGTTATCAGGGTACATTTTTTTGAGCCGCAACAACTCACCTTCAACCAACTTTGCCTGAGTCGAAAGACTCCGCAGAGCGGTTACAGGTCTTGCCTGGAGAAGCAGGACATCGAGGTTTTGATCGAGCGCCCACTCCATGTCGACCTCGTATCCGAGGATTTCTCGAACACGCGCGCCGAGAGCCAGAACTTTCTCGAAATTGAATGTATCGAGCCCTGGAACTGTGATTCCAGCCCGGTTTTCGGCGGTGATGAAAACTGGGGTCTTACGTCCCGAGACGAGATCTTCACCTAGACCCTCGATCAACTCGATGATCCAAGTTTTCTCTTTACCGCGCGGATCTTTTGAAAAATAGACCCCAGAGAATTTTGGGTCGACCATCTGCTGCAAAACCACGTTCATATCGCCTTCGCGCACCTGATTTTGAGAAAAGAAGTGGCGATAGGTCTTGCTCGACTCACCGTGAATGGACTCAAAACAACGGTGCACGCATTCGCGGAGCTGGGTTTCATCACGGACATTCAGGAACGACTGATTTTGGCCCGCGTAGCTTAATTCATGTGAGTCTTCACCCAACGCCGAGCTGCGCACTGCCAAAGGTGGATATCCTGCACTTGCCCACCAGGTTGAGATTTGCGCCCATTCCTCATCGGTGCGTGGTGGGAGGGTGAGAATACCCCCACTCGGAACAGGGAAACCTTGGTCTGCCAGCAGACCAAGAACCGCACCCTTCCCGCCTAATTTTCCTTGATAGTTTTTTACATTCTGGAACGGAACAAAAACCACAGCTCCCAACCTCCACACGATTCATTGAACCCAACATTCCGAGCCGGATCGCACTGATACCCTGGAATCAGGCTCTGGTCATTAGGGTCAGCATGCGTTCGACCATGGCATGCGCAGCCTCAATTTCCTCGACGATCACCTCGGTGGCACCGAGTTTCAAGAGACGGTCACGATCGGCCACATAATGCGTTCGCACGAGGATTGGGACGCCCGGATTCTCGCGCCTCACGGCATCGATTATGCGCAAAACAGCCTGGGGGTCGTTAATCATGAGCATCACGAGACGTGCACTGTTGAGGTGCGCGTGCCTCAAAGCCTCGCCACTCGAAGCATCTCCATAATAAATGGGCAAATTCAGGGCGCGCCCGACACGCACATTGCTGGAATTGAGCTCAATTCCAAGAAAAGGCAATTTCCGCTCCGAAAGCTCCCGCGCACACTGCTGGCCGGCAACTCCAAAGCCAATCATCACAACGTGATCTTTCATGGTTTGTCGAGGAATGCGCACGGAATCGATTCCTTTAACTCCCAGAAGCTTCTCGAGCGGCGCAAGAATGCGTTCACCGGCAGTCATGTGCGGTGCTGCCATCAATAATAACGGTGTCAGGCAAACGCTGAGCACACCAGCAGTAAGCACAGGCTCAACCTCCGGAGCCGTCACAACACCCTCAGCCAAGGCGACTTGGGTCAAAACGAAACCGAATTCCCCAAATTGAGCCAAACCAACACCAGAGAGCCACGCCACTCGAGCAGGAAAGCGCAAGAGCAAGGCAGACAGCGTGGCCAGAAACCCCTTGAGAAATAAAAAACCACAGAGCAGCAGTGCCACGGTCAGTGGCTTTTCAAGCAACAACTCACCGTTGAAGAACATTCCTAGAGAAACGAAAAACAAACTCAGAAAGACATCTCGGAGTGGGAGAATATCACCCATGGCGCGATGCCCGTATTCAGTATCGGCGACGATCATTCCTGCAAGGAAAGCTCCAAGCGCAAGAGACAATCCGACCTGTCCTGTAAGCCATGCTGTTCCCAAGCAAAGGCTAATGACTGCGAGAAGAAAAATCTCGCGACTCTGCGTGGCATCAACCCATTTGAAAACGGTAGGAACGACAATGCGGGACAGAAAAAATGTACCAACGATGACCGCCGAGGCTTTACCCAAGGCCATCACAATTTCCAAAGAGCTCGAAAGAAAGGACTGAGATGACGCAAGTAGCGGAATCATGAGCACCATGGGAACAACACAGAGATCCTGAAAAATCAGGGTACCCAGAATGAAGCGGCCATGCGGAGCATCACTTTCTCCTCGCTCAGAGAGCAAGCGCAACACAACAGCGGTGCTCGACAGTGCGAACACAAATCCATAAAAGATCCCCTGGGCAGGAGACACGCCCAAAGCCCGTGCAATCACATAGGTCACGAGTATGGTGAGAATCATTTGGGCGGAGCCACCAATGGCAGCTTGCTTGAAGACATCACGCAGCCGAGCCAGTGAGAACTCAAGACCAATGGTAAAGAGGAGAAGCACCACTCCCACGTCTGCAAGACGCTCCATGAAGTCGTTGCTTTTAACCAACGCAAAACCATGGGGCCCAAGGAGCGCACCAGCACAGAGAAGGCCCGCGATGGTGGGAATCTTTAGCCGGCGCAAAACCAAAGCCACCCCTGCGGCAATGGTTGCGACAAGGACAAGATCTCCGAGAAACGGGATGGTGGTCATGGTCAAGTCTCCCGAAAAAACAATAGATGATTCTCGGAAAAGCTCAATCCTTTAAAATAAAAAGAAGACACGCAGATGCGTGTCTTCTCGAAAGTTCAAGGGGGAACGAAATGAGTTGAGCAGTTCAGTTGCAGCGCGAATCAATGCTATTGAGAAGCTCACGAGCCTTCAATACGGGTGCATAGCAAATCAAAGCATTCTTTTCGGTGGTGGCACGTGAGAAGTCAGAAGAGACAGTCACCGACATGTCGACATCTCTGCCGTCATACTGCAGTGCCACTTCAATTCCTCTGCGATCGGTGCTGACCTTCAGCGCTTCCGAGCAAAAATCTTCCTGACAGGCTGCGAAACCCTTTGCCTTCAATTCAGCATTCTGCTGACGACAAGTCTTCGACAATTCAAGTGCAAGCTGCGACTCAGCAGAAACCTTGCCGTTACACTTTACGATCAGTTGGCGTGCAACTTCATGGTCGCCATGAAGCGATTGCGCAGAGGAACTCGGTTGATTTTCACCACCGCATGCAACAGCACCGGCAACGAGCAGGGTAGCAAGCGAAAGTGTCTTAAAAAGAGTTGTCGTCTTCATTGAGAATCCTCCCGATTGGCGTCTGTTCCAACCTGAGCAAGCGGCATGCCAATCCAAAAACCTGAAAACACAGGACTTTCAAGAAAAGGTTGTGTTCAAGGATTAAACAGTATCTGTCAGGTGACAGACTGCCAATCAACAGTCCCACGTCCAACGCGCATCAGGAATTGATTGGCTTTCGAAAAATGACCACATCCGAAAAAACCGCGATGAGCAGAGAGTGGAGAGGGATGTGGAGCTTGCAAAATCAGGTGTCGAGGATCACTAATTAAAGACGCTTTGTGCTGTGCAGGTGCGCCCCACAGCATGAAGACGAGTGGAAGAGGATGCTGGTTGAGAGTTAAGATAACCTTCTCGGTAAATTGCTCCCAACCCCGGCCGCGGTGCGAAAATGCCTGATGAGCACGAACCGTGAGAACAGTATTCAAGAGCAAAACCCCTTGCCGCGCCCAACCGAGCAAAGAAGTCTCTTGCGGCGATGCGCATCCCAGATCAGTACTCAATTCCTTGAAGATATTTCGGAGCGAAGGCGGCGTCTTGAGGCCAGGATGAACGGCAAAGGCTAACCCGTTGGCTTGCCCTATTCCGTGATACGGATCCTGTCCGAGAACAACGACACGAACCTCAGGAAAAGGTGTCTGCTGAAAAGCCCTGAAGATATCATTCTGCGATGGATAAACCACTTGCCCGGCATTCTGCTCTTCCACCAGAAAGTCCAAAAGCTTCATCATGTAGGGCTGCGACACCTCGGAACCCAACGGAGCTTGCCAGGTTGAGCCGAGAGCTTCGGACAGCATATGAATTGAAAGTTTTCTCGTCATGCCCGTCTGGATATCTGCGAGGCCAAAGGGTTGTCAAATTCGAAACTTGGCCAAAAACAGAAGATGATATCGACGCCACTTGTTTAAGCAAATAGTACTCTTGTGTAACAGGAGGGTTCAAAATGTTCAGAAAATTTGTGCTTGCTTCCGCGTTAATCTTTGCAAATTCCGCATACGCAGTGGAACTCGACGGTGTTCAGAACCTCGAACCGGAGAAATTCGTAGGAACCTGGTACCAAATTCAAAGCACAAACCCGTTCTTTCAACGTGGCTGCAAGTGCGCAAAGGCCGAATACGAACAGCTCAACTCCAAAACAATCCAGGTCGTGAACACGTGCGTGAACGCACAAGATAACGTTTCCACGATAACAGGCAAAGCCATCATTAAAGACGAGAACAAACCCAGCCGCCTCGCGGTAAGCTTCGGCCCAATCAGTTTTGGACGAGTCAACTACGTGGTCACCGAGCTGGGAGAGAATTACGAATACGCAGTGATTGTCACCCCAGGCAATTCGCCCATCTGGATTCTTGCGCGTGAGAAGGAACTGCCTGAGGACGTGTTGGCAGGAATTCGCTTACGTCTGACCCAGGCCGGCGTTCGGGTAGCAGATTTGAAGAACACCTCACCAACCCAGTGCCCTGACTTTTAATTGAACTGCAAGCAAATCAACAAAAAACGCGGGTTCATTGAGCCCGCGTTTTTATTTGTGCCGCAACCAAAAGTTTCTTCAACTCACTGGGTACAGAACGCTTGCGAGAAAGCTGAAAATACAAATCCTTCAACCGGTTTGCCCGCGCACTGTGTCTTCACGCGCGACCAGTAACCCTCTTTCCCAACAAGTTCGGCGCGTGTTCCATTGGGCAGCATGCAAAGAACGCTTCCCGAGGGAGACGAGCGCAGATTCACCCCGTTGGTATCTCCAGGGTCGCTGATCTTTACAGTTGAGCACGTCTTATCTGCTTTTGGAGGAACCGCGGCTCCTGTCGAAAAGTTTTGAACCATTCCTTTACCATCGGTTACCACACCCTTGTTGGCACGCACCTCGTTGAGAATCTCAACGGGAATGGTCAAAGTCACAAAGTAGTTGGTCGGATCGAGGTCATCAATTTCAGGAATTCGAACTTGAACATCGTGGGGCGCGCCCGATCCATCTCGGTGCAAATAAACCCAAGGCGTTGGCATCCACTTGCGACGAAACCCTTGATTGTACCAGTCCATAGGAATCATATGAGGAAACCACTGACGCTGCTTGTTGTTGTCGGGGCGATACCAATTGTTATGGTAAATCTTGATGTACCCCGCATCATCGATATCGCCCACGAGAGCAATATGCCCGTCGCCAGCCTGTCCAGAACAATCTGACCTCAGACATCCGCTAACAAAAGAACCAACAGGAATGCGCCCATTGAAAACCGTTTTCAGCTGCTTAGCCATTTCGGCGCGATTTTTTGGCAATTCCATCACCAATCCGCCGCGCTTCCGAACGGCATTCACCATGGTCATGAGCAAAGGCGAGCTGTAGGATTTAATACCCGCCATTTCAAGAACGCGCGAAGCGTTGGTCGCACACATCGCTGGCTGAGCGTAGTATTTGGCCTCAGCCACCTGCCCGCTCTCCCAGGCCTTCATCGCAGCAAAAATCTTCTCGCCGGTCGGTGTAATTAAGTGAAAGCGATTTTTTTTAAGCATGTCTGATGCGGACACCCCAGCAGGAGCACTCACTGCATCGAGTGATTCAGTGCCACTTTCGGACGCCTGATTCAGCTGAGAACCGCATGCAGTAATTGCAGCTAAAGTAATAGCGACACCCAGTGTAGATAAAGAGATTACTTTCATGAGAACCTCGCCAGCTGATGTGCACCCCATTGAAGACACGTGCGTGTCCAAACGATGACAAATGGTCGTTAGCAAAACCTGTTCCACCGAAATGCACACTACAAAGCGCTCAACATTGCATATTTTGTATATAAATTTTCAATACTTGAATCCAAACCCAAGTTTTCTCAGCGGGAGACATTAGACAGTGTCCAACACTTGCACACTCAGCATCGGGTGTTGCCACTAGAGAAAGACTTGTCAAAGAAGCCAAAAAGCGAGAACCCGAACTGGTCGGCGTCCATCAGCGAGTGTCAGGCGGCGCAACAAAAAATTCTGGAGCAACGTGCAATATGAAACTTACGAAGTTTTTTTTGCTCACGAGCCTCACGTTCACGAGCACATCTGCAAACGCTCAATCTGAGAGCTACATCTGTGTTGCTGGCACTCTGCACGCCCCCAACGGTCATGAAATTTATGTGGGCATCCAGGGATGTGACGATGCAAAGATCTTTGGCAGAGTCGCATGCGTCGCAGGAACTGTTTATTTAGCAAACGGACAGAGTACATACGTCGGTCAAGGAGCCTGCGCTCACGCCAAAACAAGTCCTTCGTTTGTGTGTGTGAATGCGACTCTGTTCCACTGGAGTGGGTGGAGCCAGAACGTTGGGAGTGGTTGCGCACAGGGCATTTTGATGTTCGATGCCGCCTGTGTGAATGGAATGCTTTACCGTGCCGATGGCACCACAACTTATGTTGGGCAACACGGCTGCTCAGGACTCCGGCCGAGGTAGAACATTTTGAAGAAGTGAGAGCGATCCCTCTGCTGATTGACTCGCTTCCCAAGTTTCTCAGTCTAAAAGCTCTTTTCAAGGCAAGTTTCAGGATCCTTTTCTGATTGGCACTTCAGGTAGATATTTTTGTAGCGCACACGTTCATTTTCTAGTGCGCTAAATTTAATCTTGTTCTTCTGTTTGCTTCTCTCGCAAACCTCAAGAGTTGCCTTTGACAAGGGCACACTTCGACTCTTCGCAGACTGTGGAGGAAGCACCAAAGTCCTGTCATTAAATTTTCGCACTCCCTCTCGCGTGAGAAGCAAGGGCAGATTCGGACTGATACTCTCGAAAAACTGGGGTTCAATTCCGGAAGCCAAATCTGCCCGACCTGCCATCGCACTCGGCCCAACCGCCGAGGCATCTAGGAAAGCAGAACGAGGCATGAATTTATCGCTCTCACACACCCGCCGCATCAAAGCGTCCTTGAACATTGCGTAGGTAACAAAATCACCCGTTCCCGAGTGCAATTCTTTAAAGCTCGCCGCAATCATCGGCTCGATGCCATTGACCGGGCTGAAGAGCAATTCATGGACTGGAGTAATGACAGCAATGTTAACATTGAGACGATTGGCCTCTTGCGACAAATGCCGTCCGTACTGATTAAGAAAGCTGACTTTGGCAAAATCCCCACTCAAGCAGCTCTGAACAAAAACCAATGCTTCATCAACCTCCAAGTTGGCGATCTGCTGAACAAGCTCTCTGCCTGTGAAAACATCATTCGGGTTCGTGTAATTTTCAGCTTCATTATTCACAACAAATATATATTCATCATTGCTATATTCACTCAAGGCTGCGCGACCAAAGCCATGCCCTGTGAGACCAAGAACGAGCATCGTTGGCGCCCCAGGATTCTTTTCCTTGTAAGAGCGAATACTGCTTTTGAGCCTTGCAAATTGTTCGATCACAAAAGACTTCGTCGGTTTGATTCCACTTTTATCATCGATATGAAACCCACGCTGATAATTGCCACCCTCAACACTTCCAAAGGTCTGCTTGAGTACATTTGCCAGGTAGAGTGTGTCTTTGGCCGAGACTCCCCCACCGATCGCCACCGTAGCGAGCCACTTGCCCGCGGCGCTGCCCTTCAAAGTTATAGAATTTTCAGATGATTCCTGAGCCTTTTGAGGCTTGCAGGCAAGGAGCATAAATAACGCAAAAAACAACGACACGAGCGGAATCATCAGCCCCCTCCTCACCTACCAACTCACCCGAGGTGTTTTCGGTAAAAAAAGAGCAAAGCTTGAGGAAGCGGTACAAAAAAAAGTCGGAGAGATACCAATGAATTAAGGGACTTAAAGATAGGGCTTGACGTACTCAAAAGCCTTCAATGCGAAGGAAAACGCAATTCCCGCAACTGAGAAGAAATAGAGCCAACTCGTCAAATGCATCAAGTGCCCCAACACGATCATCACACCATCTCGCATGAGCAAGCCGAGAGAAAAAGCAGTGATTGCCAGAGCAGGAAGGGTGTTGGTGAGGGGGATCACAGGAGGAATGGGTAGCGCTAAAGCGACGGCCGAAAAAATCATTCCAAAACCAGAGAGCCATCGTGCAACGCCAGAATTCATGAAATGCGCGCGAGGCTTCAAAAATCGCTCAACACGAACCACATAATCGAAGCTCTTATCCGCGATTGAAACGACCGTCTTTCCGCTCAGCACAATGCGATCAGCAACACGAGGCAACGGGAGTGGCCGCGGCGAAATGATGCGTAAGGTCAGAAGCATAATTGCAAAACCAAACGCGGTAGAGATCCCAGGAATTGGCATGGGGAAAAGAAAGGGAACACAAAGAAAAATAATGGTTAAGGGAGCACCATCATCTCCAAACATTTCATCGATAGCACGGAGCGTGACAGTGCTGCTCGGATCCATGTTCCTCACAACCTCTAATCTTTTGGAAACCATCACACTCTCCCTTGTGAACAACACGTGTCGCTTATCCTCTCAACAAATTCAAGCGTTCATCCGGAAGGATGGTGGCAATAGACTAAAGCCTGACACAATCATCTAGCCGATAATTCAAAGGATTTGCTGAAAAGAAAAGCCAATGCTACCCTAAATGTAATCCATACAACGATGACGCACATGATCCGAACCATCGGAAAACCGTGCACGCGATTCACCTACGGACAAATAACCATGAACAATTCCGCCATTGTTAGAATCTTCATGGTCATCCTTGTCACCCTTTTCGCCACGCAGGATGCACGGTCAGACCCACTCCGACTCGATCTTTCGGAGCGGATTTCAGTTGTATCCAGGGAACGCACATCCGCGCCGAACCTGACCCTCAATCAACTCCCAGGGATAGGATTGCTCTGGCGAACACCGTCGGATCTCCGCAAGAACGAAAAATGGAATGGACGCGATGAACTCTGGTACCGATTCGAACTTTCAAACCTAGATTTAAGTGAATACAAGATCCCGGTTCTCATTCTCCCCTTTGTCATCCAGGCCATCACTGTCTATTCGGAAGGCAAGGAGATTTACTCCTGGGGTCGCTTCAATGACAACGGAACTATTGGATTTCGAGGATACCCGATTCATATTGTGCCCCTCACAGATGTGAATCTCGACACTCCGATTTTCGTTCGGGTTGGCTCGGGTGGCGCAAATGTGGGTATCATCGACGCTGCCTACATTGCAGAACGAAGCACAGCAGTCGAAAACTATTTTTGGCTCGGCCTTCCAAATCTCGCTCTGTTTGTACTTGCTTTACTGCTCTCTTGCCTTGCTTTTTCAGCTTTTCTGCTCACGCGCAAAAATAAAACATTACTTGCATATGCCTTATTTGCTCTGTCAATTGGAACATTTGTCGGAAGCCATTCATACACACTCAGGCTCTCCACCGACTGGGCAAAAATCAGACATAGCACTGAACTCATGTCTCTCTATCTGAGTGGGTTGACCTTCTCATATTATCTGGATTCAATTTTCTCACACATCGACAAATTCAGAATATTAAACAAATCTTGGAAATTCTATGCCGTGTTTGCCGTGTGCGCTGCCTTTGGCGAGCTGACACAATGGGCGCCGCTCTTTCAGTGGCTCCGACCATGGCAGCTTATTACGGCGCTCATTTTTCTAACGGTTCCTTGGTTTACAATTAAATCCATGTTGTCTCGCAGTGTCGAATCGTATTTCGTTGGTGGCGGTTTGATTGCGTTTACCGTTGCCTCGTTTGCTGGTGTGATTTTTTCTGCTGGCGGTGGAGCTGTTACAGCGCCAATTTTTCATCTCTTCATTATATCCGGAGTCTTTCTTCTTCTCTCCGGGCTTGGGGGATTGCTTGTATACAGACACTACGACACCAATAAAAAAATAATTCAGTATCAGCATGAGGCCTCTGCCATCCGCGAAGCTCAGGCCCGACAGGATAAAGACATGGAAGCTGCTCGCGCGGTTCAGCAGACACTTCTTCCCCTTTCGCTGAATTTTCCAGGCTTCGAGACAGCTGCACATTGGACAACCGCCGATCAAACAGGCGGTGATTGGTACACAGGGCATTTCGATGAGAAAACAAAGATCGCCTACCTTTTTATGGGTGATGTTACCGGACATGGTTTTGCTTCGGCCTTGGTCACGGGACTCGCTCATGGAGCAGTAACGTCGGTCTTCAAGCTTTACCAAAACAGCAATAGGCTCGATCCTGAACAAATGCTGTTGCGCATCGCGCGCGCCGTGAATTCAGTGGTTCACGACTGTGCGACCCGTTCGGTTCGAGCCATGTCTATGGTATGCCTAGCTTTGAACTCAGAAACCGGAGAAATTCACCTACTCAACTGCGGTCATCCGCAAGCTTACCTCATCAAGAACAAGAAGATGGAAGTTCTTCTCGGAGCAGGTTCACTGCTTGGCTTTCATGATTCACCCGACTTTGACGTCAAACGTTATCAGATGGATCCAGGCGACCGCATCTTTATATACACCGATGGAATTCTTGAAAATGGACGCACCACAGGACGAGCACTCTCATTCTCGAAATTGCGTCGCACCCTCAGCCAACGCGACAGACCCGTTGCTGAAACACAAAGCGAAATCCTAAACCTGCTGAAGACGACCTGGCAAAATGCTCCCATTGAGGACGACTACACCATGATCCTGATGCAGTGGGGCGAGCAACAAACGTCTGTCTGATTTTGCTATCGAAAACAAAAACAGAACACCCAAATCATCATTAAATTATTTCAACTTTTTACTTCTTCTTTTTTGCTTTATCTATCTCGACGTAACTCACATCAAGTAAAAAGGGCGTCACAGTTGTCAGTGGATATGCCTCCAGCGGTGTGAGCGACACCGATACAGGAAGCTCTTCATAAATCCACACATTTAAAGTGGAACGCTCTCCAGTCTTCAGATGCACCTCACGTTCAATGACCGAAGCAAGAATTTCTGTAAGAAAATTGTCTTTGAATGGGAAACTTTTGGTGAACGCGCTGCCAGATTTCGAAACATTCAGACAATCACGTGTTCCAAATGCACACCATGCTTCTTCAAGGCGACCAAATGAACCCGGAGACTTATTATTCAGAGTGGCATTGAACTCTTTGAAAGACGGGATCACTGATGCCTTAAATCCGGTCAGTGATTCAGTTGCAGCAAAATTTTTACCCACATCAGTAAAAAGTAAATGCGTTCCAAAAGAAACAACCAATCGTTGATCACCCAGATTCAATTCGGGCCATCCGAGAGTGAGAACATCTCTCTGAGCTACGTTACACACCCGAATCTCTTTGCTGTCCAGCCCAGCAAGGCTGCTCGGGATGAGTTCAAACTCGAGATTCCGAGCTGCCAGAAATCCTGGCGAGTCTCCGGAGCTATCCACAGGTACAATGAAAGACGGTGAAGGCAATTTACCCCCACGGATTTCATATCGGATCGTGCGCTGAGACCTTGTCTGCTGTGCACACTCCGCAGGCTCAACGAATCTTTTTGCAGATATTTCAAAGGTCACATCAATTTCTTTTTTTCGTCCACTAATTTCGATGGATTCAAACATCAGTTTCAGAGGTCTAGAGAGAAGATCGTCGATCCTCCCCCTCGGAATATCGAACTGAAAAGTCATGGGGCTGTTTGAACCTACAACGACGGCTTTGGGATTCGATGTGCTCTTTTTTCCACGCTCAGCTTTCGCGGGGTAAACCAGATTACTTTGCACATCCATCACGCGCGGAGATGCCATCACCATCTCCTGCTCCTGGCCATCAGAAAGAAACGCACACTCCAAAGATTGGGTTTCCATTGCTTCGCCGGGAGCCGACCAAAGAGTACAAGAGCCTGTGAGGTTGACCCCAGCAACCAGAACGGTGGGCACCTCTTCACTGCCATCAGATTGAGGTGTGTTTGCTGAGCCTTGTGAGTTTCCCTGCTGCAGGTTGTTGGAAATGATATTCGAACAAGCAGCGGCTGCAATCGTTCCCAACAGGACAGTCGAGAATAAAGATACTTTTGAAAGAAAATCGTTCAAACCAACACCTACTTTCAAAAAAACCCGACAGAGCTCTGTTCACGTTCACGGCGCGATCTGACTCTTGAAAAATGCCAGGTCAAACGCACTCGAAAGAGCAAGCCCTCTTCCCTCGCCGCGGTATCGGCATCGATGATGAAGTTAGTAAACACACAAGTAATAGTTCTCTTCTTTTCGGGATATTACCGACGTAGGCAAATTATTATTCCCGGAAGCTTTCGAGATTTCGAATTATTTCCGGCGCTCGGGTGTGCGTCCGACCTGTGATCACAATGAGCTCACCGGATCGCAGGATCATTCCAATCTAACCCCACGAATTAATTTCAATAATAAGATTAATTCCTGGAAATCACCGATTTTCTAACCTTTTGAAGAGCGCGTACCGAAATAGCCCGGGGAGGCCCGTGGAAGTGAGCATGACTCTGCGCCAATTTTTTTTAATTTCTTTAGTCCTGTGCGGAATCATCTCTGCTTGCTCGAGAACAATTTCAACGAAGGAATCAACCACGGCACCGAGAATAAGCAAAGGCCAAACAAATTCCAATCTGCCGTCCGACGTGCTCGTTCACATGTCTTGCCCAGATTTTGCAGACACACCATCCACTCAAAGTGTGCCCGATAGAAAAGCGGAATTTGCCATCACACTCAAGGATATTGATCCAGAGCCAGACATTGAATTTGCCGTGCTTGATTCGAATCAAAAGAGAATTGACTCGACAAGAGGCTGCACTAATGACCCTGCGACGCTCCTCATTAAACTCGATTTAGAGCAAACAGGAACAACACTCCACATACGCGAGAACAAGTCGGGAAAGCTTTTCACATTTCCTCAAGTCAGTTGGCAAATCGGAAAAAGAAACTATTTTGGAATCGCGGCAGGAAATACTGGAAACAAGGTATTCGGAGAAATAGAACACCCGAATCCTACTCTTGTGAAAGGCGAAATATCGGAGCTCAGTTGGAAAGTTCAGACCACATCGAACGGACAATGGAGCACTGGCCCTCTCCCTTCCGGAATCTGGTCTATTAAACTCTTCGATCCAGAGAACAGCACTGCTCGCTGGCAGTCGTTGAGCATTACAGCTCCGGAAACGAATTTGGGACTCGCTCGGCTCACTGCTGCTGAGCACAGTCTCAGTCCGTTGTGGCAAGGTGTGCTGAGAACTCCCAGAGCGATCTTTGTGCTCGCTGCGCCTCTCGAGACAATTGAAGTTAGGATTTCGCTCGCGAGCAACTTTGCACAAGCGTTCTGGAAACCATTCAAGCAGCTTCAGGAGATTACGATACCGACGAGCGGCCGACATCTTGTCTATGCTCAGTTCCGAAATGGGGAAGGCAGTGTGAGTGAACTGCACGTGCATGAGTTCAGTTCGGAGGTCATCGAGCTCGACGGCCAAGCTGATGCCGTATTGGCACAAACAACGGTTTCTGTATTTAATCCGAGCACAACGGTGACGACTACGCCACCTGCTGGGGCAACGCAACACAGCATTACCATCGACGTAGATGGACTTTCGCGGGAATGGATCAATGTTGATACTCCGCTCACTCTTTCACTTCCAAAGAGCTTAGCGTCTTGTGGAAGACATAGCGTCTTCATTCGCTTTCGCGACAGCCGCGGGCTTGAATCCGAAAGTCTCACAAGAACCTGGAATGTGAGTTGCTGGGAAAACACCGTACCGGATTCACCTCTGGCCTCTCGTTACGGACATGGAGCAGTTGCAATAAAACTAAATCCATCCTCTCCTGACGCCGACGCAACATTGATTTGGGGAGGCCGCAATAATAATCAGCTCTTCGGAGATGGAGCAATTTTAAAGAAAGATGCGACCGGCTGGATCTGGGAGACTTTGCCTCAATCGCCTCTCTCTCCGCGCACACGACCAAATTTAGCTGTCGGTAAAAATCACATATTTGTTCATGGTGGTGAAGACCTGACAGGGAATCCTCTTGCCGGTTGGGCGCTCCTCGATCTGCGCACACGCACTTGGATCAGCGAAAACGAGTTCAATCAACAGTCGGCGGCTAACCCACCCGCCGGACTCAAAAAGTCATCTGTAGCCTACGTGACTGATCTCAACACCAAGTATGCAAATGGCATGTTCGTGATCGTCGGAGGCGAAAAATCTGACAATCAGAATGGAGTGACCGTCTCAGATAAATACCATGCGCTTTTTGAACTCAATGGCGAAATCAGAAAGACCTGGGAAGTCTTCACAGCCAAGAGAGCAACTTCCCGCGCCACAAGCGGTGTCGGTGCCCATCCAGGCCTATTCTATGTCCATGGCGGAATATCAACGCCATCTGGAACCAGCGCGGAGAGAAACGACCTCTCAGGAACTGATTTCGAAATCAGTGCAGACCTCCAGGTCTTTGCGTTCTTCACAAATGAGGCTAACAATAACAATCTGACTCTCATAAACAACATATACAAAGCAAAGAACTCTCGAACCGGGGCTCTTGGTGGTCATGCCGTGTTCATGATGCGAGGTTTGCCAACCACACCAACCCCAGCCGCACTTATTCAAGCGCAATTCATGTGTGTCTACGGTGGACAGAAATATTCCGATGAACTTCCCTCCGTTTGCGAGGGAACGACGGCCGACGGAAGAATTAAACTGCACCAGCCTTTTTGTCGGAGAATCTACGATTCCTACCTTTTTGCTCCAGTCGGGCGCCTGGGACTTTGTTTTGAGGCAATCGCACCCCAAGCTGAAACTCCCGATGAGAGCACACTGTCGAACTTTTACTTGGCTATCGATGGTGCACCAGCTGAACGACGACTTCCAAGCAGTTCCTCAGTGAGCGTTAACAGCGCAAATCTCAAAGCCGCATTATTTTTCTGGTCGGGGATGTCACCCACCGGAGGAGAATTTCTCTCGGATGGAAAAATTTATTTCTCGAGTTCGGATCGCTGGGTTCCTATCACTTCGTTTGATGCTCCCTCTCCTCGGACAGAACACACCGTCAGTTTCATGAGGCAGCACTCTCGCATATTTGTTTGGGGCGGACGAACTGCAGCCGGAATCACATCTCGGGGGGCATTCTATGCTGTCCCGGAAAAT
>JBILKM010000051.1:0-17223 GCA_044376695.1 Silvanigrellaceae bacterium | reverse complement strand
GGCGGTAAATCTCAATTGAGTGATGCTCAAAGCATTGAGCGTCTCGATGAGTCTGAATTTCTCGAGCGCGTCGATGTGCTTTCGCTGCATTGTCCGCTCACTCCACAAACACGTGGTTGGTTGAATGCCGATCGCCTTGCTGCACTCAAACAGGGTACGATGGTTATTAACACGGCACGTGGTGAAGTTGTCGATGAGGTTGCGTTAGCCACAGCGCTGCGCTCGGGTCATCTTTTAGGTGCGGGCTTGGATGTGTTTTGCGGTGAGCCGCAACTCTCTGAGGCGCTGCGTCACGCTCCTCATTTGGTTGTACTTCCACATCTAGGTTCAGCCACTCTCGAGACTCGCACTGCAATGGGCGGACGTGTGATGGAGAATTTAGTCGCACTGTTCGCAGGTCAATCGCCACTGCCCCACCAAATCTCTATTTCTTGATTCTCACTCGTTCATGTAAACTCTGATGAACACTCACGTGTTTTTTAGAGAGCGGGAATTTCAGGATGAATAGCACGGAGAATTCTAATTTAAGTGAACGTAGCAACCTGGCCAGGCGTTCTGCCTTCGCCTCGTTGGGTGTTTTGTTGTCGCGGTTTTCCGGAGTCTTTCGCTCACAGGTGGTCAATGCCGTTTTCGGTGCGAGCACTCGGCTTGATGCCTTCAATGTGGCTCTGCGCTTTCCATCGGTGCTCCGCGATCTTTTTGCAGAGGGTGCACTCTCCTCGGCGTTTACCAAAGAATTGGTCGAAGCACAGGGGCGCGGCCATGCCAATGTACGCTCACTTGTTGGCGTTGTGAGTGGTTTTTTTCTTTGTGTGACCCTAATCATTGCCATCCTCGGGGCCATATTTGCCGAACCGATTGTGTCGGCAGTCACCTCAGAGGCCTTCCACGCGCGTGGAGGATTTGAGCTTGCGGTAGATTGCTTCCGAATTTTGGTATTCTATTTGCCAATTGCGATGCTCTCAGCATTGGCCATGAGCCTCTTGGGCAACCGTGGGCAAACCTTTCGTGCGACCATTGCCTCAGCTTTCTTCAACGTGGGCACCATTGCAGGAGCGCTCTCAGGTGGGAGCTTGGCACAGCTGTTTGCATGGGATCCGGTGCTAGGATTGGCCTTCGGAACTCTTGCCGGCGGGCTTTTGCAGTTCGTTTATCAGCTGACACCTCTTGTCCGTGATGGCCTTTTTCCTTGGCCATCCCTGTCACCCTGGGCCTGGTGGGCGCGTCCAGAACTGCGCTCGATGATGCTCATGATGGCTCCTCGCGCGGTGAGCCAAGGAGCCTTGTCGCTTGCTCTATTTGTGAACACTCATTTTGCGACTGCTGCAGGCGAGGGGGCGATCACCTACATCACCAATGCTCAGGTGATCATTCTTGTACCAGTTGGCCTTTTTGGAGTGGCTGCGAGTTTCGCCAGTTTGCCAATGTTGGCCCAGGCGGTGCAAGAGGGCGATGGAAAGCGTTTGGGTGTGCTTTTGTCGGACAGCCTAGGGAGTGCCGTTTGGCTCTCGTGGTTGTCATTGTTGGCGTTCGCATCTCTGGCTGTTCCCTTCTGCGTTGCTTTGCTCGAGCATGGGAAGGTGAATCCACTGGATTCCGTTCAAAACGCAGTTGCGGTCTGTGCATACGCCATTGGAATGGTTTTTAATTCCGGCAGTAAGGTTTTAATGCAGGGTTTTTATGCCCTCAATGATGTTCGACGTTCAATGATAAACGCATTCATCTACCTGAGTGTGAACGCATCTCTGAGTGCATGGCTTGCGCCTCGCTATGGAATAATCGGCTTGGGGTTGTCGAACAGCATTTCAGCGGCACTTGATTTTGTTTTTAATTGGTATTTTCTGAACCGTGTGGCCACGCAGCGCTCTCTGCCGCTCGATTCTCTGCATGGTGTTGGCGGCAAACGCTTGCGCGTTCAGCTTTTATTTCTGGGCTGTACCGCTTTTGTTGTTGGGCTTGCGGGTGTGTTTCTGGCTCAGAGCGTTTGGGGCCCAGAAGCTCAACCATGGGGAATTCTGGAGGCAGGGCGCTTCACCCATGCACTGATTTGGCTCTCTTTGCTTGGTGGGATTTGGGGAGCCGTGGCAGCAGGACTCCTTTGGTTCTGGGGCCCCGAAAACTTGCGCCATTTCTTGCGTAAGCGTTGAGTCTCAGGCCTGCAAAAGAACAGTGTGCCGATTTCTCAACCAGCCTTTGCCTCAACCCCTTCTTTTGCAAACCACTGTGGGAAAAAAGAATTCAAAGCCATAGCACCGAAGAAAATTCCAGCGAGCAGAAGCGTAAACACATGCTCGGGAATTTCTTTGTCGATGGTGAGCGATCCCAGTGGGCCGAGCGGAAGATTTTTGAGTTTGAGTACCATATTAAGGCCCGCGAGCCCCACGAGCAGAAAAGCTGTTTTGACAAGCACAGGGAACTTGTCGATGAGTTTCACAAAAACAGTGGCAGCAAAGCGCATCATCAGAATTCCGAGCAATGCACCAACCACCAGAATCCATTCCTGGTTACTTATGGCAAAGGCCACACCAATTGAGTCGATCGAAAACATGATGTCCATGAGCTCTACCGCAACGATAGTCGACCACAGGGGCGACAACCTGAACAATCGAGAAACCCCTTTTTCATGGGGATCGGGAAGCTTTTCGGCAGACTCATTTTCCTCAGTGCGCGGCCAGAGTTCCTTTACCGCAAGCCAGATCAGGTAACCCGCCGCAACAGCCTTCACCCATTCAATCTTCATGAGTGTAATGCCAACGAAGATAACGAGTGTTCGGAAAATATAGGCTCCCCAGATTCCGTACCTCAGAGCCCGTTTTTGATCGTCGGGGTCGCTCAGACGCGATTTAACAGTGGCTGCTAGTGCAAGGGCGTTGTCGAAGGAAAGCAATCCTTCAAGAACCACAAGCGTGCCAATATCCATCAGGTTTTGTCCTGAGACATTCCCCCAGGGAACAGTGAAAAGCGGAGCAGAAAGATCAAAACCCGACAAAAAAGAGAGTGTTGTGGAGCTCATTCGAATGCCTTCTTCATTTGTGCAAAAACGTTGAAGACCTCTTTACGGATTTCGCTGAGAGGTGCAAGAGCCAGCATTGTTTGTCTGTGTGCAGCTGGGTTGCGCAAATCCTGCAGGAGCACCAACTTGTGTGCAAGTTGGTGGTACAGCAGCGGGTCTTTTTTGATCTGTGTCGTACCCCAGAGCCTTTCGCGGCCCGAGAAAATCATGAGGATAACCGCCCAGGCCTTGAGTCCATCGATGACCTGGGTTCTTTCACGCAAAATTCGGCCCGACAAAATGCTGCGGCTAATCATCATCATTTTGCTCGAGGGAAAGGATTGCAGATCAAAAACATGCTCTGCACCAAAGTGTCGAATCACTAAATTTATGTTGGGAGATTCTTGATCTAATTCAGCTTTGTGCAGAATATTCTGGAATATATGAAGTTGTTGCTCCATCTTTGGAAAGAGCAATTTTTGTCCAAAATCTTTCTCCAAGGCGAGATCGATGGCCTTGCAGTATTGAACAACTGAGGCCGACTTATCGACGCTACCCTCGAATAACTCAGGCTCAAGAAGCGGCAACTCTGCGCTCCGCAATGATGCTTTGATGGGATCTGCAAGTTTGCCGTAGTCGGATATCTTTCCTTCCAACCGCTTGTCGAGGCTGCGGATTGCATCGCTGTTGGGAGTTGCAGTGCCCGAGTCCTGCACCCCGAAACGCAGGCGTTGTGCAAGTTCAACGATATCATCTTTCAGAACCACACTGCCGGTGTGCTCCGCTGCTGCTTCGAGCAGAGCTGCGAGCTGTGCGTCCCCTTGCTGGGGTGCTTTTAGGCTACGGAGAACTTTATCTGTGATCGAGGCATCGGCGAGATGCTGCACGAAATAGGTCACCACAGCATGTCTTGCCGACGAATGTTCAATGGCTAGAAGAGTATCGAGCGCGCGTCCCGCAAGAACGCGGTGTGTCGACATCAGACAGCGAGCCAGCTGCTCAACACTCTTTTCACTCTTATAGCTGCGCAGTGCAACAATCGCGGCGACCACAACCTGTTGACTCTCCCTCTGTGGATCGCAAAGGGCGTTGAGTTTTTCCAAAAAGGTAGGGCGAGGGTGGGCTGAAAGACAGGCAATGGCTGCAAGCTGTTCTTCAACTCGTGTACTCGAGATCGCAGTCTGGAGATTCTCTTCAGAGGGCAAATCCCGTTCTGGTGACTTGAGGCGTGCACAAGCACGAAGAAAAGGCGCCAGCTGCTCGCTTTGCTTTTCAAGCACCTTTTGAATGGAACGCAGCAGTCCTGTGTTCTGGTGCTCGTATTCTCGTTCAAGCATAAGCAGAGCGCTGGAAAGGAGTTGCGAAGATTGAAGCACTTTGCTGAGGAGCTCATCCGACCACTTCAAATCACTAAGACCTAATTCACCCTGTGCACGAATCCAGCGTCCGAGTACAAGTGCACTGCCTTCCTTGTGGATGAGGTCGCTCAGCTGTTGCAGCGTCTTTTTGGGCCAGCTGCGTTCTACTTTAAGGGCCAGGGAACAACTAACAAACGCATTGATGAGTTCTACTTTGTTACGTTCGTGCCAGGCAGAAACAAACTCTGGTGAATTGAGGAGGTCATTGAGAACTGTGGTTGGATCTTTATCGACGCACACAATGGCCCGAAGCCAAGCCGAGAAAAGATCAGAGCTCTGGGCTGTTGTAAGCTCTTTCTTTAAATGTGTTTCAAAGATCTGCTGGCAGAGCTCGCGTGCAAAGGGTGCGCGGTGCAGAGCAAGGCTGGCAAGAAGTGCGATCGTGCTCAGGCTATCGAGCTTCTCACAATTCACAAATTGTTGATAAAAGCGCTCGGCATCAATCAGCGATGCAAGCGCAAGGCAGAGGCGGCTAAAGTGTTTTTCTTCGCTTGCGAACAGTGTCAGTGCTTCAGCGACATCGGTAGCCGGGAACGAGTTGAGCTCAAGGGGAAGCGAGCGCTGAACGTGCTCAGCAAAGAAGATTTTTCCAAGATAATCCTCAAGAGTCCACTGCTGCCTGAAGGTCACTTGAGTTAAGCATTGCTGGAAATATTGTTGGTGCAGCATTTCTCCTTCAAATGCGCGCTCAAATTCGATCAAATCAGACGGGTTCCGCGAAAGTTTGGCAATGCCCGAAAGAAGGGTGAGTGCCGTGGCATCGGGCTGGTGTCCGTTGGTTTGAACTCGTTGCCGCAACATCGCAATGAGTTCGGCAAGGATGGCTGTATCTTTCATCTCGGAGAGAGCCACGACACAATTGCGCATCAGCTGCGGATGCTCTGCAGCCTCTTTGCTTACGAGCAGCGCACGGAGTGAAGCAGCTGCGCGCAGGTCAGGAACCTTCGCAAGGGCGCTGACGATGTGTGCCTTCAAATAGAGGGGTGAATCGGTGAGTCGGTTAAGGAGGAATGTCGCAGCAACAGGGTCGCTGGTTTCTCCAAGAGCGAGAAACGCTTCCTGCACGAGACCTAGGTCTTCTTCTTGTGCGCATGTAAAGAGAAAATCGATAGCTCGTTCGCTGCCGTTTTTCCCAAGAGCCCGAAGCAAACTGATACGCGTATCTCGCCAATGGCAATTTCGGTAGGCATCAATCAGTGCACGTGCGGCATCGTTGCTCTTGTTGTGTGAAAGCTGGGTGAGCGCAGAGCGTGACTCCTGCCCGGAGCTGGAATGAATTTGAGCTGACAACTGTGCCATGTGTTCGGAGGCCAGGTGTCTTGAGGGTGTGCCGGACTGTTGAGCCATGGTGCTTGAACTCCGCGCATTGAGACAACCACAGCATCATAAAGCAAGAGGCGCAGGTCTCACACCCGCGCCTCTTGCCACTGTGTCAATGTGCGGTGAGGTGTCAATCAGCGGAGGCTGTTGCACCCGTGCGTTTACCAGCTGCGTTCGTTGTAGCAGCTTTGGCTGGTGTTGTTGCCTGTGCGGGAAGAGCTTTGGTTGCCGGAGGAAGTGCTTCGGCTCCTTTCTTCTCTGCGCCTTTTTCAGGAGTTTGAGGTGTTTTACCCAGCAGCTTCTTGCGGACTTCGGCTTCAATCTTAGCCATGGTTTCGGGGTGTTCTCGCAGGTAGTTCTTCGCGTTTTCGCGACCCTGGCCCAGGCGCTCTTGTCCGTAAGTAAACCATGTTCCCGATTTCTGCACAATTTCATGTTCGGCGGAGAGATCGAGTACGTCACCCTCACGGCTGATTCCAGTACCGAACATGACGTCGAACTCGGCTTCGCGGAAGGGTGCTGCCACTTTGTTCTTTACGATTTTAACGCGTGTGCGGTTGCCCACAACGTCGTCGCCATTTTTGATGGCCGAAGCACGGCGCACTTCCATACGCAGAGAAGAGTAGAATTTAAGCGCCTGACCACCTGTTGTGGTTTCAGGGTTGCCAAACATCACACCAATCTTCATACGAATTTGGTTGATAAAGATCACTGTGGTGTTGCTCTTTGAGATAGAGCCCGTGAGCTTACGGAGAGCCTGGCTCATCAAGCGCGCGTGCAGACCCATGTGACTGTCGCCCATTTCGCCTTCGATTTCCGCCTTGGGAACCAGGGCAGCAACGGAGTCCACCACGATCAGATCAACAGCACCGCTGCGCACGAGCATGTCGACGATTTCGAGTGCCTGTTCGCCATAATCGGGTTGCGAAACCAAGAGGTCAGCAGTGTTCACACCAATGCGGCGAGCGTAGCTCACGTCGAGCGCGTGTTCTGCATCGATGAAGGCAGCAACGCCTCCCGCTTTTTGGCACTCTGCAATGGAGTGGAGAGTGAGAGTGGTTTTACCGCTGGACTCAGTACCGTAAATTTCAACGATACGTCCGCGAGGCAATCCGCCGGCACCGAGAGCCACATCGAGGCTGAGCGAGCCGGTTGGGGTCGTGACGATTTCACCACCTTCCACGGAATCAGCCGACATGCGCATGATGCTGCCTTTTCCGAATTGTTTCTCGATGGCCGAGAACGCAGCTTCGATGGCTTTGAACTTATTGGCTTGGGTGCTGGAGAGATCACTCATTGCGTGTTTCCTTATGTTTAAAGGCGGTGGGGCAGCTTTGAACTGCTTAATACCGCAGCACTGAGGAACTAAGAACCATACATTTGTCGTGTATGGTGATTTTGTACCTGCCTTGTGAATTTTCGGCAAGAGGGTCGAGAGAAAACTTTTAAGCGAAGCCTCCGCCGCATTATTCCTGAAAATCAAGTCAGCACCGGAGCTGCTCTGGAGCTGATCTGATTCCGATCTGTTAGCCGCAGATGGCCTTAACGATGTTCACCATGGATCGGGCACCGTAGGATGTTGCTCCTCGATTACGCAGATACGGAGAGGTGCGCCCACTCCATGCGACGTTCGCGATATCCAGATGAATCCAAAGCGTGTCGGCGGGAACAAACTGCTTTAAGAATGCGGCCGCATACATTGTCGCCGCACCAGTGCTCCAGCGATTGTGCATGTTGGTCAGGTCGGCCACATCACTTTTGAGGTCTTCGATTGCCTCATCGAGAATCTCGAGATGAACAAATTTTTCTCCGGCTTCGCGGCATGCTTTCTTGAGAGTCGGCAGTAAATCTTCATCGTTGGTGCACATTACCCCTGCCATGTTGCCCGCGATTTGAGTGGTTCCTCCGGTGAGCGTTGCGATATCGATGATCGCATCGGGGTTGAATTGCGTCGCAAAGCTGAGTGCATCTCCGAGAATAAGGCGTCCTTCTGCGTCGGTATTGTACACCTCAATCCACTTGCCGTTGTGGGCCTGATAAACATCCCCCGGACGCTGTGCATCGGCACTCACCATATTTTCGGCCAAGGGCATGATTCCCACGAAACGGATCTGCGGCAGATGAGGAACAAGAATCTCGAGCGCGGAAACCACGTTTGCAGCCCCACACATGTCGTATTTCATTTCGTTGTGGTGTTGCTTTCCTTTGATTGAGTAGCCGCCTGTATCAAAGGTCATTCCTTTTCCGATAATTACGATTGTCTTTTCGGGTTTCTCGGGGCCAGCCTCAAAAATCACGAGGCGCGGTCTGTTCTTGCTCCCTTGGCCGACGGCTATGATGCCACCAAAACCTTGGGCCTCTAACTCGCGTTCATTCAGTGTCGTCACCTGGCCAACCTGCGAGAGCCGCTCTTCGATCATGGCGGCGAAGGTTTGTGGATAAAGGGCATTGGCTGGGAGGTCACCGAGCCAGCGCGCATAATTTAGGGATTGACCACGGTGTATTCCCTCGTCGAGTGCACTTTCAATTGAACCCTCTTGGGAAGAGTTCACCACCGTCGATGGAAGAATCAAATTGACAACGAGATCTGCATCATTCTCCGGAGCGCGTGCAGTGTAGCAGCTGAGTTCGAACGTCTCCGCGCAGGTGCTGAGAAGCGAGTCTAAGGGAACGAGTTCGAGAGTTTCTGGAGCGAGGTCGAGAAAGACTGTCACTTCGCGTGTACCAAGTGCATCAGCATCTGTAATGATGGTGCCAACTGCCTTACGAAGATTTGTGAGAACCCGCTCAGCCGAATCAGGTGTGAAGAACTGAACGTCACAGAGTACACCCTGTTGGGACTCAAGTCGTCGTCTACCTTTGAGATCCATAACCGATAATTGTGAGTTAAAACGCTTCGCGGATGTTTCAGTAAAAGACACAAAGTAACAGAACCGTCCCTTAGGCTCTGATGCCTTCTCCCAATGCAGTTTCTTGAGGCGCTCGTAAGAATTTTTCCCGTAGAGTTGACGCATGGAGTCTCCTGATTCTCTCAAACAGTTTTTCTTGACTGTTCGGCATGATAATCTTTCGGACAAAAGACTCAAACCTGGGCAGGGGGACTTATGCTGGGACATCGAGACGCAGAGAATACGGTCGGAGTACTCTTTGGAGGCCGCTCGTCGGAGCACGAGATATCGCTCCGCTCGGCTGTCTTCATTCTTAAACAAATGCCCCGGCAGTATCGCATCATCCCCATTGGCCTCCGCCGCGATGGCTCATGTGTCAGTCTCGAGGGCACATTCTCAAGCGAAGATTTTAAGGATGTTGAGCCAGCTGACCTTGCAGACCTGCTCGCCGGTCGTCGCTTACGCACGCTACCTAAGGCAAACTTGGTCGAAAGTCTGATTCTGCCTTTCAGAGCGGAAACCCTTTCGACCCTTCCCGAGTATCAAGTTCGTTTGCTTAATCTGGAAGCAGGAGTGTTCTTCCCCGTCCTCCACGGCCCAAATGGAGAGGACGGCCGTCTTCAAGGTGTCTTCGAAATGGCAGAGGTGGCTTATGTGGGTTGTGATATCCGCTCAAGCGTCATTGGGATCGATAAACATCTGCAGAAGGTTCTAGCCAAACAGCACGGCGTCCATGTCGCAAAATATGAATTGGTTGAACTCGAAGACTGGCAGAGTCACGCATCGCGGGTGATCGAACGAGTTCGAAACTCCATTGGCTTCCCCTGTTTCGTAAAGCCAAACTCGCTCGGGTCTGCTGTCGGGGTCAACCGCGCCAAAGATGAGGGCGAACTCTCGCGGTACATTAACGAAGCTTTGGCTTTCGACGACAAGGCTCTCATAGAGGAACCCATGACGGGAACCGAGGTGGAGTGTGCCTTCCTGGGCACAGGTGTTCATCCACGTATCACAGTGGCCGGCGAGATCGCTCCCAAGGATTTCTATTCCTATGAGGCCAAATACCAAGCTGCCGACGGTGCGGAGCAGTTCATCCCAGCTCGTTTGGATCCACGTCGCATGGAAGAGCTACGCGGCCTCGCTGCCAAACTCGCCCGGGCATTTTCTTTAACCGGCCTCTCTCGGCTTGATTTCTGGAACTGCACTAAAACGGGGCGCTTTGTCTTTAATGAGGTCAACACTCTACCCGGCCTCACCTCTATTAGTATGTTCCCCAAGCTTTGGGAGTATGAGGGAGTGCTCGGCCCACAGTGGATTTCTGAGCTCGTAGAGGGTGCCAAAGCGCGCCGCGCCCAGATGCTCACGAGGCAGTTCGGAATCACTGCCAAATCCTGAACCACTAACCATTGAAAAGTAGATTGAGATCAGTTATCGAGGGCGGGTGTTTTGGGCCCCTTTCGGGTGGCTCAGTGATCTCTCCCATCATTCTTGCATGGAAGTTGGACATTTATGGCGACCACAGGCAAAGACCTCTCCATTGTTCGCAATATTGGTATCTCAGCTCACATTGACTCCGGAAAGACCACTCTTTCCGAGCGTATCCTGTTCTATACGGGCAAGATTCACAAAATTGAGGAAGTGAAGGGCAAGTCCGGCGTGGGTGCCACCATGGACTTCATGGAACTCGAGCGCGAGAAGGGCATCACGATTCAGTCGGCTGCAACCTTCTGCCAGTGGAACCAATACGAAATCAACCTCATCGACACTCCCGGACACGTGGACTTCACCATTGAAGTTGAGCGCGCCCTCCGCGTTCTCGACGGTGCCGTTCTGGTTCTCTGCTCGGTGGCGGGCGTTCAGTCGCAGTCCATCACGGTCGACCGCCAGATGCGCCGTTACAACGTTCCACGCATCGCATTCATCAACAAAATGGACCGCGCCGGCGCGAACCCCTACCGCGTTTGCGAACAGCTGCGCGAGAAGCTGAACCACAACGCATGGATGATCAACATCCCCATCGGTGCGGAAGATCAGTTCAAGGGCGTGGTCGACCTCATCACGATGAAGGCCAACTTCTACGACGGATCCAACGGCGAGAAAATCCGCGTTGAAGACATCCCAGCAGAAATGGTCGACGTTGCTCACAGCAAGCGCAACGACCTGCTCGGCGCTCTTGCCGATTTCGACGACAACCTGGCTGAAAAGTACCTCGCAGAAGAAGCTATTTCTGAGCAAGAAATCCGCACTGTTCTGCGCAAGGCTACTCTTTCTTTGGATTTCACGCCCGTTATGTGCGGCTCTGCATTCAAGAACAAAGGCGTGCAGAACCTTCTCGACGCGGTCGGCTTCTATTTGCCTAACCCCACTGAAGTTGAGAACACCGCTTTCAACCAGGACAAAAACGAAGAGAAATTTGTCATCAAGAACGACCCAGCCGGCCCACTCGCGATGCTCGCGTTCAAGCTGGAAGATGGACGTTTCGGTCAGCTCACTTACATGCGCATCTACTCAGGTACGATCCGCAAGGGTGACACCATTCTCAACGTCAACAGCGACAAAAAAGTCAAAGTTCCACGTTTGGTGCGCATGAACGCCAACGAAATGGTCGAGTGCGAAGAAGCTGTTGCTGGCGATATCGTTGCAATGTTTGGTGTCGAATGTGCTTCGGGTGAAAGCTTCACCGACGGCAACGTGCGCTACACCATGTCCTCGATTTTCGTCCCCAACGCCGTGATCTCCCTCGCTGTTGCACCCAAGGACAAGTCTGCACAAGCAAACTTCTCTAAGGCACTCAACCGCTTCACTAAGGAAGACCCAACCTTCCGCGTTCACCGCGATGAGGAATCTGGCGAAACCATCATCTCCGGCATGGGCGAGCTTCACCTCGAAATCTACGTCGAACGTATGAAGCGCGAGTTCAACTGTGAGTGTATTGTTGGTAAGCCTCAGGTGAACTTCCGTGAAACCATCGGCGGTCGCGCTGAAATCAACTACACCCACAAAAAGCAGTCCGGTGGTTCGGGTCAGTTCGCCCGCATTATTGGTTATCTGGAGCCCATTGCTCCCGATGAAGCTGGTGTCATCAAGCCATATGAATTTGCCGACGAAACCGTTGGTGGTTCTATTCCTCGCCAATACATCCCAGCATGCGATAAGGGCTTTATTGAGCAGATGCGCACGGGCCAATTGGTTGGCGCTCAGGTCACTGGCGTGAAGATTGTCGTCAACGACGGTTTGCACCACCCTGTCGACTCCTCGGAAATGGCGTTCAAGATCTGTGCGATGGCGGCTTTCCGCGAATCGTATCTCAATGCGAAGCCAACAATCCTCGAGCCAATCATGAAGGTCGGCATCGAAGGTCCAGAAGAGTTCCAAGGAACCATGATGGGCCTCATCAGCCAACGTCGCGGTATGCTCACGGGCTCATCGAGCAACGGTGGCTACGCTCAAATTGAAGCTGAAGTGCCGCTGAGCGAAATGTTTGGATTCTCGACCGACCTCCGTTCTGGTACACAGGGCAAGGGCGAATTCTCAATGGAATTCCACAAGTACGCTCCAGTTCCCAAGAACGTTCAAGATGAAATGATCGAGAAGTACAAGGCCAAGCGCGCTGCAGAGAACAAGTAACAATGACGCTTGTCTCCTCGGAGCTTGTCGAAGGACTGAACCAACTGCTGCAAGTGCTGACAACAGCCTTGCAGCAGTTGCGCGTTCATAGGGCCAAAACCCGGGTCTGGGGCTACCAACGCCTTCACGACCTGCTCACATGCCATTCCGTGAAAATCTCTGAACTCCAAGATTCCCTTGTGACCCGACTCCTCATCATCGATGCGCATGTCGATCTGCAAAATGTTGGCCGTCTCCGGATCGGTCAAACGGTCGAGGATATTCTTGCAAGTGAGCGTGAGCTTGCGCTCGAAAGCGTTCAGTTATGCCAACGCCTGCATGAGATTTCTCGAATCGATATCGCGACCAGAGTGCTACTCGAGAAGCTGGCCCTCTCGGAAGACGAGCGCCTCCAGAGCTATGACCAAAGCCTTGAGCTTATCCGTCAACTCGGAACCCCTCAGTTTCTCTCCACCCGTTGCTGATACTCTGAAGGTAGGGTGTAAATGCAAAATCCCGCACTCCCTTTTTTTCTTTTGCCGTTCTTCATGATGTCTGGCGTCGCTTTGCAGACTGCCGGAGTTTATCTTTGCCTTGTTCTTTGGGTCTTTGTGCGAGGCCAGGATGGCGGATTTGCGGCACACAGAGCAATTCTAAGTACGGCCTCACTCCTGGCTGTCGCATATCTTATTCCGATTGTTTTGCAGTCCATCTTGGCAACGAGCATCAATCCTCTGCAATTTTGTTTTGTTGATCCGCCAAGAGTTCTTGATTGTAAGGTAACACTGAAGTCCTGGCTAAAGAGTCCTGCAAGTTCGCTTTTTATTGGCTTGGCTGTGGGCTGGACTCTTTTTGTTCTCACACGCAAAAAATCACCTCGACCCACTCAGGCTCAGGCCGTCGCAGGCCTGAATGTTCTCAGCGACGACGACCAGCGGATTCGCGGATTTTCTCGCGGACTTCTGTTCGCAACGCTTCTCTTCTTTACATACTGTTTGTACCAACACCTCACCGGATACAGTGCTCTTCTAAAAACCAAAATCCTAGCCGACGAACACCGCATGCCCAACGGCACATATCGTATTTTTGGATTTTATGGTCATCCGCTTTCGCTGGCCGGAGCATGCCTGATTTGGCTCTCCACCGCACTGTATGGTCTTTGGACAGAGTTTCGTAGCCGTGGTGCAGGAGCCTCAGGCTTGAGCGCTATGAGCTGGGGAACTGTAGCTATTCTGCAGTCTGCACTGATTTATATGAGCGGCGGGCGTATGGCACTCGTTGTCCTCGCTGTCTTGTGGCTTATTTTTGCTGTGGCTGTGTCCTTGGGAGTGCTGCTTCCGCGTTTTGCACCAGGGAAAAAAGCTTGGAAGCTTGCACAAACTCTCATCGGTGGGGTTGCGGTTTCCGGTGTTGCACTCATCGCCTGGGGCTTTTCGACGGGTGTTTTTCAATCCTTTGCGGAGAAGATTTTCTCCCGTGGTTTGGGCGGCGGCACTCTGGGGCAGGGGCCGCTGGGTGATCGTGAACTCTTCTGGCAGGTTTACCTGGCCATGTGGCGCGATTCTCCACTGGTCGGCCAAGGTTATTTTGCGATCGAACATGGCCTCCGCACAGAGTATTATCTGCGCGAGGGCCTCGCATCACTGCGCGACAAGTTCAATGCACACAATATTTTTCTCGAGGTGCTTGGAATCTCAGGAGTGCTGGGGTTGCTCGCATACATAACAGTCTGTGTGCTTCTTGGCTTGAATATGAAAATCCTCGCTGGCCGCTCCCCACAACGACGTTTCGTTCTTGGAGCGATCGTATTTGCATTCTTTGCAAATGTGCTGCACGGGCTCACCCAGAACACCTTCTTCGATTCTGCAGTCACGAGCTGTTACCTCGCTCTGATCGGAATCCTGGTGCTGCCGCCGCTCAAACCCAACCTCAAAACCGATTCTGGCTTGGCGCCTGTGAATCGCGCATCCAAATGATGCGAGGAATCTTTTCCTAGCGGATTGCCTTTGTTCTGATTGTTGCAGTTGTGAGTGCTCTGTGCGGTGCACTCTTCAACCATGGCCTCGATGCCATTCTCCAATTTCAGAGAGTAAATCCATTGTGCGTGTGGTTGTATGCCTTCTGTCGGGGTTGATTTTTTCCAAACGCTCAAAACATCTGGCAGAATAACTCTTCATACTCTTGTGAAAATGCAGAGAGCAAATAAAGTAGTAATTCTGAGATTAAACTTAAAATCTAAAGAACGAAATGGAACTCACGTCCTATGTCGTTGCCCTTTTCAGTCTGCAAAGTGACCGCGAGGTTATTCGCCGCTTCTGGTGTCATCGTCGCATTCAGCGCGATGACCTTGCTGCCTCGGGCTCAAGCCTCCGTACAAATCGGACCTCAGGAGAGTGTTCGATTCGCCCGCGAGGGTCTTCGGGGAATGGTTGTTGCCGACGATCAGCTGGCAGCAGAGTGGGGGGCAGAAATCCTCCGAAGAGGCGGAAATGCAATCGATGCAGCGGTAGCCACCGCGTTTACCCTGTCTGTCACTCGACCACATTATGCCGCGCTTGGGGGCGGCGGATTCTTGGTCTTTTGCCCAGCACCACGTGATAACCGCGCATCCGAGTGCAAGGTCATCGATTTTCGCGAAAAAGCACCTGCGGCAGCACACCGCGATATGTACCTCCGCAACGGCAAGGCCGACACCAGCATCTCCCAGACTGGAGCTTTGGCCTCTGGAGTCCCAGGAGTCACCGCCGGTCTCCTTTTAGCCCTGGAAAAATTCGGAACACGCGACCGAAAGGAGCTGCTCAAAGAGCCGATTCGGCTTGCTCGCAAGGGCATCCGCTTCAGCACCAACACAGAACAGGCCCTGCGCAGTAGCTGGAGTTCAATGAATCCGGACGGCAAGCGTATTTTCGGTTGTGGACGAGGGATCTCGGAAGCCTGCAAGGTCGGTGATCTCTTGCTTCAACCCGAACTCGCTCTGGTTCTTGAAGCCATTTCCAAACGCGGAAAAAAAGGATTTTACCAAGGTATTGTCGCGCAGAATTTGGTTCAAGGGCTGAATTCTGCGGGCGGGATAATTTCACTCAAAGATCTTTTGAATTATGAACCAGCGGAAAGAAGTCCGGTGCGAGGCGAATTTCAAGGTCATGAGATTATCACCATGCCTCCGCCTTCATCGGGTGGAGCCGTGCTGGTGCAGATGTTGGAATATGCAAGGCGCGCTGAAGAGCAAAAGCTGCTGAGTCAGGGCTTTGCTTCTGTTGATGCTCTACGAGCACAAATTCATGCCATGTCTCTCGCTTTCGCCGATCGCTCTGAACACATGGGCGACAGCGATTTCTGGCCCGTGCCTCTCACTCAGCTTCTCTCACAGCAGTACCTGGATGCGCGTTGGAAGACCTTTCAACCCGGAAAAGCTGCATTGCCGGAAGCCCCCGGCTTTAAAGCCAACGAAAAATTGCAGACCACTCATTTTTCGGTGATCGATGCTGCCGGCAATGCTGTTTCGATAACAGAAACCATAAATGGAAATTTTGGCTCTGGCTTTGTACCTCCGGGAACAGGTGTGGTGATGAACAACCAGATGGACGACTTCAGCACTCAACCTGGTGTGCCCAATCTTTTCGGACTGGTGGGTGGCGAGGCCAATGCAATTGCACCCCACAAGCGCCCGCTGAGCTCAATGACACCAACAATTGTGCGCGACAAAAATGGCGTCGTAAAATTCGTGTTGGGTGCTGCGGGAGGTCCGAGGATCATTACGTCCGTCTTTCAAACCCTGCTCAACCGGATTCAATTTTCAATGCCACTGGTAGATGCGGTGAGTGCCGCCCGCATTCATCATCAGTGGAAGCCAACAATTGTGCGCTACGAGCGCAATGGCTTTCCTGCCGAAACGCTGGAGCGGCTTCGGACGCTCGGCTACTCTCTCGAACCCAGCAACGGACTTGCGGTTGTTCACGCCCTCGAGCGCACACCTTCCGGAAGAGTTGTGGGAGTTCCTGATCCACGCGGAGAGGGCTTCGCTGCTGCGGAGTAAAATATGATTCAGAATAACAAAGAAAATTCGGTGCGCTTACTTTTACTCGCTATCGTGGGCTTGGCCGTTGCAACATGGGGCATTCGTCTAATGAATGAAGCCCTGTTTGAGCATCCGAGTACTTTCAGCACGCTTTGGTTGGTCGTGGTGCGGCCACTTATGATGGCATTGCTGGGTGTGGCACTCGCACGTGTTTACTTGTCGGCATACACAAATCAAACGCATAGAACATACTGGTCATGGTGCTTTGCTGCAGCAGGAATATTCTGCATACCCTACGTGCCGGACATGCACGCCTCATTTGTGCTCGCAGGCTCAAAGTATGCAATTGGACTGTCTGCGGCGTTCTATCTCCTTGGTATCCTCACATATGGAGTGATTCGAGGTGGAACTTGTTTTTTTGGCTTTGCCATCACCTCAAAAATACTGCGTCTCAGCTCTAATAAATTACAATCTGTAATTGTTTATTTTTTAATGCTCTGCGCAGAGTATCTATTTTTTCATACCTGGCATCCGATTACCTACTTCCCAGCTTTGCCACTCCCTCTACCTGCAGCGACCTTCCACACGGCCAACAGCGCTTCCAAAGTGCAATATATTCTTCTCGAGACATCGATGGATGCAGAAGCGCGATCACAAATAGAGAATGGTGGGCAACTTGCACTTGCGATTTTAGGAGAAA
The DNA here is from genome assembly GCA_044376695.1 of Silvanigrellaceae bacterium. Taxonomy (GTDB): domain Bacteria; phylum Bdellovibrionota_B; class Oligoflexia; order Silvanigrellales; family Silvanigrellaceae; genus RFOM01. Next base: position 284 of record JBILKM010000051.1, on the reverse strand, counting down.
AAATCGCTACCCAGCTTAATTCGAAGATAACAGGCATGAACTTTTCCGATTCCGTGACAGTCATTCTCCCGGAAACAATTGTTGCAGTTGAAGAACCATCGGATGTCATACCCCTCATTCAGCCCGTCTCCGAGATTCTGTTGAAGCACAGCAGTGTCAAGCATGTGGTTTGGATTCAAGGCGCATTTGTATCACAGACCAATGTTGTTCTTGGAAGTGAGATTTCAAAAGAGCCCTCTTTGGGTGAGGCTGGGCAGAGAACACCACCTGAAGTTACAGTTCTT
>JBILKM010000050.1:0-17309 GCA_044376695.1 Silvanigrellaceae bacterium | reverse complement strand
ACAAAAAAGAGTTGACAGATTCTGTTCGCGAGCTTCCAGAAAAACTCTCCCGCCGCTAACCCACTGCACCCCAACATCATCAACGGTTAACGTGGTCATGTTGGGGCAAAGCAGCAATCACTCAAGAGCCACGGTTCCTGGCAAAAAGCGACTCGCAAAAGGCCACGGAAGTATATCCTGAATGTTCTTGGCACCCAGCAAGACTGCAATGAGCCGATCCAACCCAAGTGCGTTTCCAACACAGGGAAAAATTCCTCGACTCAGACACGCATCGAATTGAGGATCAAGGAAAATCTCAGGTCGCTCATTTTGCAATCCTGCAAGTCGTGCATGATAGTCGCTTGAGTCAACCAATTCCCTATAGCCATTGCATATCTCGGCCCCAAAAATATAGAGCTCAAAGCGATCAACATAGAATGAATCGACGCCATTTACTGCTGCAAGTGCACCCATCCGTTTCGGATAATGAGTCACAAAACAGGCTTTCTGGGTTTTCAAAAATGGCTCCACGAATTCCATAAAAATCTTGCAAAACACATCATCCCAGGTGTCTGTGGCAACAATCGACAAACAACGTAGTGCCGCTTTCTGTCTAAATGTATCTGTATCTGCGAGGGCTTTAAGCTCGAGTTGAACAAGATCTTTGAAAAGATTTTCAACCGAAAAACGGGGCCAAGGCTCTTGAGGAAGAGAGCCGAGACTCCCCAGCGATTGCGCCACAGCCTCTACCACCCTCTGTGTTTCCGTCATGAGACCATCGAAGTCCTCGCTCTGTCGGTACCATTCGAGCATCAAAAACTCAGGGTCGTGATGAGCAGAAAGCTCGCCATTATTTCTGTACGCATGATCCAATGAGAAAATCCGTTCACTACCCTCACACATAATCTTTTTGAGAGCCAATTCGGGGCTTGTGGGCAACTGCAGCGGCCACTGTTGGCCGCGGTGATCCACGTAATGGGTTACAAATGAATTCAAATAGCGCTCCAACCCACCAGAGGGAACAAGTGTGGGCGGATCGAGTTCGAGATAACCATGTGCAAGAAACAACGCTCTAGTGCGCTCTATGGCCGCAGCTCGTGCGCGCAGCCGAGCCAATCGAATGGAGGTCTGCGTGCGGAAGTACCGCGTCGTCACAATAGAACTTTGTTGCTTTGGAAAGAGACCAAAACAACCTGGATCTGGAATCTCCATGAGAGTCCAATGCGTGAGTTGAGCTCCAGCCACAAGCTCCAACACTTCGACCAGCATGAGCTCCTGTGCAGAGCCCTGGTGAACTTCAGAAAGGTGGGAGGAAGGGGTTCGGCCCGACCTCGATGGGGCACCCACTCGCAGGCGGTAAACACAACCTTCGATCAGATCAACTGATGCAGAGTCTGGAGCCAGTTCAACTGGCCACACAGCACCAGTGCCGTCAGAAAAACCAGGTAGACTCTGGTGCGAGAAGTAGCGCCCAAAGGCAACTCTGGGGCGGCAGAATTGAACATTCCGCAGTTCGAAAATCTCTCTCAGCGAGTACAGGGTCATTTCTTCACAGGGCGCTTCTTTGGAGTTTTAGCTGCGCGAGCCGCTACTTTCTTCTCTTTAAGTGTCTTGCGGGCTTCAAGCTTTTTCTCTTCCTGTGCTGACTTGGGGTGCAACGCCTTTGCAACCTCTGCGAATGCGCTACCAGGAGTGAAGCGCTGCTTCTTCTCGTCCCACTCACCGACCACATAGCCCGTGAGCAGTTCAAATGCTTCCTCAACCCGTGTGACAGTCCAAATGTGGAAATCACCGCGTTCAACTGCTTCGCGCACTTCGCGTTGGAGCATAAGATGCTTCATATTCTGCACTGGAATGATCACGCCCTGGCGTTTATTGAAGCCCTTAATCTTGCAAACTCGATAGAAGCCTTCAACTTTCTCGTTGATTCCACCCACCGGCTGAACTTCACCGAACTGGTTCACTGATCCAGTTACTGCAATACTTTGGTCGATCGGCAGGTTCGCGAGCGTGCTGAGGATGAGAACCATTTCAGCCAAGGTTGCGGAGTCGCCGTCAACGCCGCTGTAATTCTGTTCAAAACAAATGGTCGCTGCGAGAACAACTGGATCCTTTCGTCCGAAAACGGCGTTGATCCAGCTCGTGAGGATGGAAATCCCCTTGTTGTGAATTTTTCCTGAGAGCGCCGCATCGCGCTCAATATTCACAATCCCGGGTTTGCCTTTATAGGTGCGGCATGTGATTCGAGTAGGCATACCAAAAGAAACATCGCCCAAGTTGTACACCGCGAGTCCATTTATCTCGCCCACTCGGCGCGAGTTTGCCGAGATAAGAATATCACCACGGGTGACCATTTCGTTGAGGTGATCCTGAACGAGTGCCGAGCGGAAATACCGTTCATCGACTGCTTTTTCGACATCTTCACGAGTAATTTTTTTGGCTTTTCTTTCTTTTGCCATGAAATCAGCTTCGATGGTCAGGTCTTTAATAAGGCTAAAACGAGTGGTGAGCTTGTCCTGATCATCGACGATGCGACTGCTGTATTCCACAATACTAGCAATGGCAGAAGGCTCGAAAGGGAGAAGATTTTCTACCTGCGTGCGTGTTGAAACGAAATTGATGTAGTCTTTGATAGTCTCTTCGTTTCTGGGCATTTGCAGATCAAAATCAGCTTTAATTTTAAAAATCTTGTTGAAGTCTTCATCGAACTGATAAAGCATCCTGTAGACCCAGTCTGAACCAATCAGGACAATCTTCACATTGAGGGCTATAGGCTCTGGACGGAGCCCACTGGTTGGCAAAATACTGTACTGCTCACCCAAGTCTTCAATGAATAGTTTCTGATTTTTCAAGACCCTCTTCAGGGTGTCCCAGACCTGCGGATTTCGCAGAACATCGATTGTGTTCAATACAAGATAACCGCCATTTGCGCGGGCAAGAGCACCCGCCTTGATCATCTTAAAGTCTGTTGTGTAAATTCCGTATTCGATGTTCTTCTCAATTTTCCCGAACAAATTGTAGAACGTCGGATTAGTTTCTATGACGATTGGAGCGCCTTTGGTTTCAGTGTTGTCAACAAAAACATTGACACGATAAGGCAAATAGGAGTCACCCTTTCGCAGGTGATGCGGCACGGGGCTTTCATCGCCTTCCCCATCCTCATCATCGTCGTCTTTTGCGAAATCTTCGATATTCTCGAGCAAGTGTTCCTTAGCTTCATTCAGATAGCCGACGATTGCGGAGTTGTTTGCATACTCTTTGAGGAGTGGTTGCATCGCTGCGCTGACAACATAATCTCCAATTTCCGAACGCAGCGACTCAAGTTTATGTTTAGTTTCGTTCTCAATGGCACGCACTTTGCGAGCAAAATCAAGAACCTCAGGCTCCAACTGGTTACGCTCCAGCTCGATTTTCTCTTTCTGTTCGTCGCTCAGCTCAGCGTAGTCTTTTTCTGAAAGAGGCTTTCCATCGACAATCGGGACAGTAACGATACCCATGCGGGTTGACTTGACGCCAAAGTTCATTGCCTTTGACGTTCGCTCGAGTTCACTGAAGAGCTTGGCCTTCTTTTCGTTGCTTGAGTTCACCGTCGAATTGACGTTGTTTTCGTATTCCTCCGACTGCAATGCATCAGGAATTTCGGTGGTGAGCTGCTCAATCAACTCATCCATGTCCTTCTTGAATTTCTTTGCAAGACCGGTTGCAACCTCGATTGCTCGAGGAGATTCAGTGTTCTTGAAATTGTAAACGTAAATCCAGTCGGAAGGGGTCTTTTGGGTTTCAGCAGTTTTTTTCAAAAAACCTCTGATTACGCTGGTCTTGCCCGTTCCCTGCACGCCGGCAACGTAAATATTATATCCGGGTTTCTGAACCCCCAAACCAACAGTGATTGCACGCACCGCTCTGGCCTGGGAAATGATTTCGTAATTCGGAACCTTGGTTGCGTTTTTCCGGACTGTATCGTTGTCGATGGCACAATGCCTAAAGACCTCATCACCATTCAAACGCCGAAAACTTCGCCGCGTCTTCTCGACCTTCGAATCGACGGGAAAATCCTTTTCCCGCTGCGTCAACAGTTGAAGTGTTACCGAGCTTCCGCTCTTGGTGGATGAGCTCGGCTTAGAAGCTCTGCTGGTTCCACTCTTTCGAACAACCGTCTTTTTGGTTTTGGTCTGTTTTTTCTTCACACTCAGTCCTGCATCAGCAAAAATTGTCGATATGTTGTGATTGCATAAAAATTCTGCCACTCCTACAAGTGGTCTGGCAATGTTAGCGTCAGAGCACCATCATTAAGTGCCTTTGAATGACGCAATTTCTTCGTCACACGAGCCTCACACAAATCGCATTGACCACATTGAACGCGCGTCGCGAGACTCGCACCTGCAGGCCGGCCTGTGAAGAAAGAATTAGCGAACTGCATTCTGCACTGGTCTGCGAGAACAAAGTTTGAGAGGGCCTGCAGACTTTGACCAAGGGCAGTGCGCAAACGCGTGTAGCGTTCAAACTGCTGCATCACCTCACCAAGCGAACCACCAAAAATGAGACTTGCGCGCGCTTCTTCTTGAGAAACAACAGCGAAGCTGAGTTCTGAACGATCCGCATAGTAACGCAGCACCTCGAAGACTTTTTCCCAGGGAAGCTGAAGATCTTCAAGCATTTCAGCGACCGCAAATACAGCAAAAAACGAGCCCTTTGATTGATTGCCGGCGTTGAACCGCTGACCGAGCCACTCGAGAACCATTCTTCGGCGAGATGGACCTGGCGGAAGCTGTGATGTCAATGCTGCTACGGTTTCGACGTGCCTGATTTCGAGCTTCAGCCAATCACTGTTCACAGAAGCCTGACCACCCCCGCACCCAAGCATCTGCAAGATTCCCGAAATGTTATCGGCGGACTGTTCGACATCTCGTTCATTTTTATGAAATTGCTGAAGAACCGACTTAAGCGCGCTGCGCGGGACGAGGCGAGCCTGACCAGATCCTGGGAAGAAATGGGCCATGGCACGAAACTGCTCAAGCAGAACCCCAGGCTCGGGCAACATCTTGTCAAACTGGAAGGAGCGCCGCTTAGGATCGGATCCCGACCAAACAATGAGCGCCCTAGCCTTTTCTCCCTGACGACCAGCGCGACCCATCATCTGAAACAATTCTTCTATATTTCCTGGAAAGCCAACGACAACAATGAGCTGCACTTCGGGTAAATCAATGCCCATCCCGAAGGCCAACGTTGCGCAGATAACCACGGGGCGTTCCGATTGGCGAAGATATTCCTCGACAGAGCGGCGAACATCACGCTGAAGACCAGCATGATAGACCACTGCATTAAGGCCACCTTTTTTGAGTTCCTGGGCAGCTTTTTGGCACTGTTCCCGACGGGGAAAGTACAAAATTGTCTTGCGGGAATCAGAAGACTCTACAAGTCCTCGAACAACAGTCCATCGCTCTTCTTCAGAATAAACACGAACGGCGGAAACAGAAATGTTTTCGCGCAAAGGTCTGTCCACAATTTCAGTCACAGATCCAGGGTCTGGAAAGAGCATCTCACGGATCAGACGGCGACTGGATTTCGAAGCCGTTGCCGTTAGGGCAAGGACTTTGCGAATATTGAGCCCGCGGAGAATAGACCCAAGTTGTGCGTATTCTGGACGGAAAGAATGGCCCCACGACACAACACAGTGCGCTTCATCCACCACGAGCATCCGAATCGAAAAGCGCTTGAGGAATCTTTGAAAACTTTGCAGCGCCAAACGCTCCGGACTCACGAAGAGCAACTTAACTTGCCCGCTCATGAGGCTCTTATAAGCAGACTTGCGCTCTTCCTCGGACTGCTCTGAACATATTATCGCCGCTGGGATTCCGGCCTGTGTCATCCGCAAATACTGGTCGCGCATCAAAGCAATGAGGGGACAGACCACAACGGTCATGCCTTCTGGGAAAAGCTGACTACCTAGAGCATATATGAGGGTTTTACCGGCACCCGTAGGCAACGTGACAAGCAGCTGATCTTTACTCAGCAGGCCTTTGAAGACCTCGCGCTGCTGCGGGCGAAGCGTCTGGATTGAAAAATGTTTGAGAGCGAGTGCCTCAAGATGCCCGAGGACTGCCTCCATTTCCGTCTCGACCAAGACCGCCCCTTTTTTATGCATAAATCTGAGAATCGTAGTTCACCTTAGCAGGCCGGAACTCTCGCGCAAGCCCGCACAGCTGAATCAACTCATTTTCATAGCCCTGCATCGATTGGCCACAATTTCTGCTAGGTGTATAGTAGGCCACTGTGATTTGGGAGGAAGCACAATGCCACTTTGGCTACGAATAACGATGCTGAGCATCGTCGGTTTTTCGCTCGGATTCGCTGGAATTTACTCATTCATGAACCGAGACGACGCCAACTCTCTATCTGCGAGCGCCAACTCCAAGCCCGTGGAAGTGGAATGGTCTACTCTACGTGAGCTTGACCTAGGCACCGGAGCAGCCTCACCACAGTTGAAAAAGATTGATGGTCAACGCGTGCGGATTCCTGGCTTCATCGTACCCTTGGAAGACAACATGGACTCCGTGTCTGAATTTTTGCTCGTACCCAGCCCAACTGCCTGCATTCATACCCCTCCACCTCCGGCCAACCAAATGGTTCATGTCCGCATGGCCGGTGGTCGTAAAGCCTCACGCAGCTTTGGGCCCGTCTGGCTACAAGGCCGCCTCCGCATCACGGACGTGGCTGGGCCTTATGGTAAATCCTCGTTTGAGGTAGTGGGCGAGTTGACCGAGCCATACCAATAAATTATCTGCCCGTGAATTTTCATCACTGGAGTCACTAAACATGTTTTTGTCCAAACTCGTCGGCCGCACTGTAAAGGAAACTCCACGCGATGCGGAGCTCGTTAGCCATCGATTCCTTCTGAGAGGCGGATTCGTCCGACAGTACGCATCAGGTGTTTACGGTCTACTCCCTCTCGCGCAACGCTCAATCGCAAAGATTGAGGCCATCTGCAGGGAAGAAATGAACCGCATTGAAGGTCAGGAAGTAAAAATGCCCTGCCTTGGCACAAAAGAGCTCTGGGATGAAAGTGGTCGCTATGGCGCCATTGGGAAAGACATGTTTCGGCTGAGTGACCGCAACGATAAACCCATGGTGCTGTGCATGACACACGAAGAGCCTGTGGTGTTTTTTGCTCGCACAGAGCTTACGAGCTATCGTCAACTTCCTGCAATGATGTACCAGATCCAAACCAAATTCCGCGATGAGCCGCGGCCGCGTGGCGGACTGATTCGCTTGCGCGAGTTCACCATGAAGGATGCCTACAGCTTTCACGCGAGCGAGGAAGACCTGCAGAATTATTATTGGCGAGCCCATGAAGCCTACATGCGGTTCTTCAAGCGCACTGGCTGCCGCAACTTTGTGAGCGTCATGTCAGATAACGGTATGTTTGGTGGAAAGTTCTCACACGAATTCATGATGCTGGTTCCATCTGGTGAAGACACTCTAATTACCTGCACAAAGTGCGACTACAAAGCCAACCAAGAAATCGCGACAAGCCCCTTCACTCAACAGAGTGACACACTCAACCCTCTTACCGAGGTTGTTACCCCGAACGTCAAAACCATTCCTGAACTTGCAAAGTTTCTCAAAATTGAAGCTTCGAACACCTGCAAAGCAGTTATGTTCCAAACCAAAGAACAAGAGCTCGTGATTGCATTTGTTCGTGGAGATCTCGACGTCGTTGAGCAGAAACTCAAGGGCATTCTCCAGAAGGATATTTTCCCAGCAAAAGACGAAGTCATTGCTGCGGCGGGTGCAGTTGCCGGTTCAACCGGACCTATGGGCCTGAATCTTTCAAAATGCTGGGTTGTTTTCGACAAAACCATTTCGAGCGGAAACAACTATGCCGTTGGAGCCAACAAGGCGGGCTACCATCTGACAAACTTCAATCTCGAAAGAGATCTTCTCTCTCAAATAAGCGATTGGCAGAAACAGAGAGTGAAATTGGGCGACGTCGCTGCGGCTCGCGCCGGTGATCCGTGCCCGCAGTGTGGTCATGCACTCCAGGAAACTCGTGGCATCGAAATTGGCAACATATTTCACCTGGGCACCCGCTACTCGCAATCTATGAACTGTACATACTCCGATCAAGGCGGCGCAGCCCAGAATCATGTGATGGGCTGTTATGGAATTGGTATCACTCGTCTACTTCCCGCAATCATCGAAGAAAGCCACGACGAGCGCGGACCCATTCTACCCATTACGGTTGCGCCTTTTGATGTTCACATCTGTGTCCTCAACAAGAAAGAAGGCACAACAGAGGAAACCGCGCTTTCAACATACAATGCTCTCAAGGAAGCTGGTGTCGAAGTTCTTCTTGACGATCGCGATGAAAAACCAGGATCTCAGTTTGCCGACGCTGACCTGTTGGGTATCCCTTTGCGCATTATTTTCTCGCCACGCAATCTCAATGAAAACAAGGTCGAGTTTAAATTCCGTGACAACCGTACTTCAGCACAGATGATTGCTGTGAACGAGATCGTGGATTTTGTGAGGAAAACAGTTGCCGCAGAGTATCAACGCTACTCTCTCGATTAAGCTTTACCGCTCAATCTTTCACCTGTGGTTTCCTCTGTTCCGTTCACTCGACTTTCCAAAAAGTTTTGGTTTCCGGGCAAAAAAAAGCACACCCAACTGCTGGTGTGCTTTTTTTTCAACTGAGATCTTCTCTTAAATCAGAGAGCAACTCCCACAGTCACTCCCAAATCCAGACGAACATCACGATTAATCTCGTTTATCTTATCTATAACTTCTGTTGCGGCGGAAGCTTGAGTCTGCTCAGAAAGGTGCTTGGTTTCAAACTTTGGGCGCGGGAAATTCACACCAGCACCGCCATAGAGTGACCAAGTAAAACCAAAGGTTGCAAGAAAGCGATATCCAATATGTACGGTGGGAGCAATGACAGTGAAAGACTTCTCAGACTCCTTCCCGCCCACGGTGACGCTGGATGTCACCTGTCCCAAATGCACCTTACCGCCAAGGAAAACACCCGAGAGAGTCTGCATCGGATAAAGCCGCAATTTGGGGGCAAATAACATACTGCGAGTTTCACCAGAGGCACCACTATCAACGGAGACTTCCTGATTCGTAAACAATACATCCAATCCGAGGTTCATGGTCTCTGAACTACGCATTTCAAACTCGAGACCGATCCCCTTGTTCAGCAGTTGAGCTGCATTCAACTCAAGCACATAAGACACATCGTCTTGTCCTGCAGTATAGCGCTTACCATAGGTTGGCTGCTCACCCTTGGGCGGTTGATATTCACCTGCGGGCGTCTGAGCCCATGCAGGCGAATACGACAAGATACACATTGAAGTAAGCGAAAACTGAACCACATTCTTTGCAATATTTGAAAACTTCACGGAGTCCTCCACAACGAGACATCAATTTTGTTTTAGAGAAACGCAGATATCTATGAATTTGGCAGCATAGCTGGGTATTTCGGAGGAATACATCATTCGCGTGTGCCCCCTTTGCTCATCAACATGAGTGAACAGCGCAGATGGAATTTCGGTCATCAGCGGCAGAGCACGTTCAAATGGAACACGCTTATCCTTTGCTCCATGGAACCAAAGCACAGGGGTTTGAACATTTCGCAACACCTTGCGCGCTGCAAATGTTTCATTGACGAAATCAGCCAATTGAACTTCTTGATGAATACCTATGCGCAGACGCAGCGGAAACGTTTTCGCCTGTCGCTTGACCGATGGAGGAATTACTCCACTCAGACCGTAATACGGCACAAGAGTCAGCAGATCTTTGAGCCACGCCATAGGATTTAAAACAGTCCAGCGCTCACGACGAAAGGTTCCATCATTACCTGTGTTCACGGCCGGACTCACAGCAATCACACCGGAAAGAATTTTTGAACAATCAGGACGAGAGGCCGCAAGCAGGCCGTAGGCTGCTCCGGCTGCATGCCCCATCAAAAAACACATCGGTCCAGGGCGTTTTGCCGCGAATGAAGCAACACCGGCCTCACCGTAAAGCCGCTGCAGAAGAAGTGGCAAAGAGCGAGTCGCGGTCTGCATGTCGAGCGATGAGCCGCCCGTCACGCCGTGCCCATCCCAATCCACCGATAGGACATGCAAACCCTTTGCATTAAGGGCCTCGATCCAATGCCAGTAAGGGTAGGTTGCGTCGAAGCCGAGGGCATGACTCAGAATAACAAGAACGGGCAGCCCCGGCCTGGGTTCCTTAGGTGAGGCCAACACCGCTCCGCCAGTGCCGTTCGCTAGCGGAACAAAAAAATACGAAAAATCCGCTATCTTACGGCAATTCTCCGGGACTCGCCGATGTGGACTCCGAGCGAACAGAGTCTCGGGCATGCTTGTCAACCGTTCCGCAAGCCACTGAGAAACATCCTGCATGAGATCACTTCCTTGGCGAAAAAAAGAATTGAGTTCTTGGCCAGGCGATTATAGCGTGCCGCGAGTCACGGACAAGGATATGACCTCCCAACATGTCATTTTCTATGGAGAGCACCCATGCTTGAATTCAACCTCAACTCGACCATGAAAGAAGTTGAAAGCTCCTACCCATTCGCAAGAGCGATGCTGCATGCAAAATTCCACGTCGGTGGTTGTGCATCGTGCGGATTCGAGCCGTCAGAAACCATCGAACAGGTTGCACAGAAACACGGCAAAGATGCCGCTGCCATGGTTGAAGAGCTCAACGCAGGTATTTCAGATATGCTTTCGGCTGAAATTGATGCAGAAGCTGCTTCAATGCTTCTCAAGGACGAAAATGTTCTGGTGGTTGATGTGCGCGAGAACTGGGAGTTTGATCTTTGTCGACTCGGCACTAAACCTGTTCTGCTTACAGAAAAAACTATGCCTCTTGTCTTCGAGCTTGGCCAAAAGTCAAAAGCTGTGTTGGTCTATTGCCATCATGGCGTACGCAGTTTGAATGCTGCTCTGTATATGCGCCAGAACGGTTTGCCGAACGCTGTCTCGCTCAAAGGCGGGATCGACCGCTATGCTCAGAGAATTGACCCATCGATCGCACGATACTGATTCCCTCCGCTGGCACATTCGGAACTTTCGGTTCATCATATTGGCAACACAAATTATGATGACACTGGGAGGCCCGGGCTCATGGGAGAAACACAACTGCGAGGCGCACTCGTTCATCCGGCGGGGAAAACTCGCCTCACGGAAGCTGAACGCGCAGAACGACTCACTCACCTCACACAACTGGGCTTTCATCTCACCGAGCTTGCTCCTGAAGTCGCTGAAGTTCACGAGCTTACAGCGGGAAAGCCGCTCGAACGTGCTGTACTTCTCTCGCAAGCTCTGACTCAGCGAAAGTTTGAATATGTGTGGGCGTCGCGCGGTGGTTTTGGAACCACTGAGCTTGTCCGCTTTCTCGAAAACCTTTTACCGCCAGTACTTCCTCCTAAGCTGTTCATCGGGTTCTCCGACAACTCGTTCCTCGGAAACTACCTGGCCGCACGGCATCCTAATTTGACCTACGTTCATGCAAATCATGCATTCGATTCGACCCTGCTTGGAGCGGGAAACGCCGACACCGAAATTCTTTTTAAGCTCATGCGCGGGGAGGTTCCCGAGAGCATAACAGTCCAAGCGAGCTGGTGCAGCTCTCCTTCAGGCTCCAGCTTTGCAATCAAAGGCCAATGCATTCCATTCAACCTGAGCCTTGCAGAGAGCTTTGCCGTTCTGAGGCACGCCGAAATTCCCGAAGGCTGTATTTTGTTCCTTGAGGACATCAATGAAGAGCTCTTTCGAGTCGTGCGGAAATTCGACTCTCTCGTAAACGCAGGAATGATTGCACGCTGCAGTGCTATTGTTCTCGGAAACTTCACGAGCTGCCCCAAAACTGATGGCACTGCAGCAACTGAAACAGAAATTGCCGAGATCTTTGCCCGCAAAACAAATATACCCGTGGCTGTGGCACCCATATTTGGTCATGCAGAAAAGCGGATGCCACTCGTCGCACACGCAGAGTGCAAACTCGAGCAAATCGATAACGAAACAAAACTCACAATTTCATTTCGCAAATATGATCGCCCTGGTCTAGCGACCCGCTTCCCAGCAGATCTCTATCCGGTGAGCAGCGCGCAGAACCCCGATCGCCAGCCGAAGCTTCATTTCACCGGCGTTGGTGGCACAGGTATGGCGGCGGTAGCGGGGTTATTCAAATCTGCCCACTTTGAAATTTCGGGAAGCGACAACCCCATCTACCCACCGATGGACGAAGTCATTCGGCATATTGGTTTGAATCAGACAATCGGCTATCACGCTGAAACGTTGGGTCAGACTCAACCCGATGCGGTCATACTGGCGAATGTCATTACCCGACGCAACGCCGAGCTTAAGCCCAACCTTGAAATGGAATCGCTGTTGCGCTCTGACATTCCCACCTTCAGCTTCCCTTCAGCACTGCGCAAATTCTTTCTACACCGCGCCACGAACATCGTTGTAAGTGGCACGCATGGCAAAACCAGTACCACAAGCTTGATCACTCAAATGCTGAGTCATCTGGGGAAAGATCCATCTTTGTTTGTAGGCGGTGCTCCGGCCAACTTCCAACACGGATACAGGCTCGGCCAAAAGCAGATATTCGTGCTCGAGGGCGATGAATATGACTCTGCGCTTTTCGACAAAGGTCCAAAATTTCTTCACTATGAACCAAGTATTGCTCTTATCAACAATATAGAATTCGACCACGCCGATATTTACGCAAACATTGAAGCAATCGAGGAAGAATTCTACCGACTCGCTTGCCTGACGCGTGACCGCAAAGGAATCGTGGTTGCTAACGCCGATGATCCTAGGGTCGTAAGAGTTGTGCAACGCTCAAAAGCCGAGGTTATTTGGTTTGGGCAATCCTCAGGAACACTCCCCGGGCACCACTGGAAATTGGAAAGTTTTCAGACTCAGGTTGACGGTACAGCGATCCGGTGCGGCTCGCCCACAAATCAGAGTCACACATTCAAAACTCGGCTTTTCGGTGCACACAACGCCATGAATGCAACTGCTTCGTTTGCTGTGATGCATGCCCTCAAGGCACTCGAAGAGAGAGCAATCAACAAGCGCGAGGATTGCCCTGTTTCCGTGCCCACCCAGAAGGAATTGCTTGCCTGGGGTGAAGCTGCAGCATCGTTCTTAGGCGTAAAACGCCGCTTCGAACTCATCGGACAAAGTAAAAACATTGCTGTTTTCGACGACTTTGCACATCATCCGACAGCCATAGCAACAACACTCGAAGCTTTCCGCGCCTACGTCACCTCTGCGCAGAGACCCGGCCGTCTCATCGCATGCTTTGATCCGCGTAATGCCACTATGCGCCGCAGTGTCTTGCAAGAACAACTCGCTGGTAGCTTCAGCTCAGCTGATGTTGTTTTTCTGGGGAAAGTCCCAGTCGACCTGCGTCTAAAGGAAGATGAAGCGTTGAACGGAGCAAAAGTAGCCGCCCTGATTGGCCAAAAAGCCACCTACTTTCCTGACAACGACCTTCTTTTAGAGACTCTGCTTGAATCTGTCAGACCTGGGGATACAGTCGTGTTCATGTCGAGCGGATCGTTCGATGGATTGCCGCGCAAACTGCACTCGTCACTGGAAGGTGCTTAAAATGATGCACGACGTCTTTCCAACCAGGTCAGTTTTCAACAAGACTCAAAAAAGTTTGATTCTCAGCAGTCTGATTCTCATGATTGGCTGTCAATCTACCCGCAAAGACTCCGATCCGAATTCTGCAGGAAATCCTGGTAACCGAGGCAGGTCTGTCCTCGAGACGCGTGGCAAAGATGGAATATTTGGCCGTTCAAACACGGACTGGGACAAGGTTGTAGAGCAGCTTTCCAAGGGCCCTCTCTCGGAGTCAGAAGCGGATCTTGCATTCTTGATTGCTGAACAGTTCATGAACCAAAAACAACTTGAGCCAGCGACCCGTCTCATGCGTGCGGTATTCAACTCGCAGCCAAGTCTCGTGTCAGGCATCGAACTCGTTCGCCTTGTGACACTGAATGGTGATCTGACGGAAGCCGAGCAAATCTCGAGAAAACTTCAACTCTTCTACCCAAAGAGTCCAGATCCAGCGCTTGCACAATCATATATCGCCCAGCTGAAGGGCTCTCGCGCAGAAGCAATCGAGATTCTCGCTCAGACCTACAAGCGCCACCCTAACAACGAAGAAGTGGCTGCTCGTTATATTTCTGTCTTGATTGAAGCCGGACAGAAGAACAAGGCTAAAGAGGTTCTGCTCTCGGCCATTTCGGCAATGCCACAGTCACCTTACTTCCTGCTCCGCCTTGCCCGTCTCAGATCGGAAGAAAAACAATTTAAAGACGCCAAAAACCTTCTCGACAAACTACTCAAAATAGCACCGGAGAACATTGAAGCCTGGACCCTAGCAGGTTTCATTGCTGCTGAAGAAAAAAATTACCCTGCAGCAGAACGTTACTTCCGCGAGGCTTATGAAAAACAACCAGAAAACGATACGCTTGCACGCTATTACGTAACCCAACTACTCCGGCTCAATAAATTTCAAGAGGCACGACGTCTCCTTCTCCGACTTGAGGCAACTGCTGATGGAGATGGACAGCTCGACCCCGATCTAACATTCCAACTTGCATTTGTTTTCTTTCAGCTCGAAGAGTTTGCAGAATCAAAGAAGCGTTTTCTGGAACTCGTTGACAAAGCTAACGACAAAGAGCGCATCTACTTCTATGCGGCCCAATGCGAGGATCGTCTTAAAAACTTGTCCGAAGCATTGAAGTATTATCAACTCGTGAGCGGAGATCCCGAACTCAGTAAGGTATCTCAGCAGCGTGTCATTCAAATTAAAATCGAAGAGGGAAAGTTCACTGAAGCGGAGACACTGCTGAAGAACTTCGCTGAAAATCAACTCAAGAAGCCAACGGAAGATGATTTCAAATTCCTCGCTGGTTCTCACTCAAAGATGGCGCAGTTCACCAAGGCTCAATCCTTTGCCGAGCTCGGTCTGCAAAAATATCCTCACAACGTCGACCTGTTGTATCTTAAGGCAGCCTATATGGAGCACACTGTTTCACGTAGTGCATCGATTGCTGCCCTTGAGAAAGTCGTCAGCAAACACCCTGACCATGTGCAATCGTTGAATCACCTAGGATACACATTGGGGGAAACCAGCCAGCGACTTGATTTTGCACTGTCTCTTGTTCAGCGAGCATTGCAGAAGGAACCCAAGAACGGATTCTATCTTGATTCGCTTGGCTGGATTTACGTTAAACTTAAACAATACACTGAGGCAGAGAAGTACCTCACGCAGGCTGCACAGCTCGAACCGAATGAACCTGTGATCCAAGAGCATCTTGGTGAACTCAAATTAGCCAAGGGAGACCTCGCTGGCGCACTGCGAGCGTTTGAGAGTGCCGCTGCACTATTTGAAAAGATTCCAAAATGGCGACTTGATGCCGAGCTGGAATGGAGTCACTCGAAAGCGCGTGTCGAAGCGAGAATTCGGGAGCTTCGACGCAAGGCACTACCAACGGGAGCAAGCTGAAGAATGGCTCCAAATCTCACCATTCTCCTTCCCGAGTTCTTTCAGGCACTGCGCACGATGTCAGACATCGATGATGTCGACTGGGTGGTGGCGTCTCGCTTGGCAGAACATTGGAAAATGTCGATTGCCGATGTTTTGCTTGAGCTTCATGCAGTCGATGAATCTATATTGGCCAGGGCACTCGCTCGAGCGCACGGGCTTCAGTACATACCAGGCAGTTCGCTAACCTGCGATTTCTCAGACGTTGACACCGAACTCTTCAGCGATCTTCTGAATGTGGGTGCTGCACCTCTTCAGAACAACCGGCTCGCAGTGTGTAACCCCTACGATGACCACCGCGGGCATCTGGGCAGCAAAATGTGCGAAAGGGAAATGGTCGTCACCGAGCGCAGCTTGCTTTACGAAGCATTGCGCAAGCAGAGTTTAACAAATTGGTTTTGATCTCAGTTTTCAACTCACTGTGCGGCAGAGGGTTGCATATCCGGGTTCATTTACAATCATTCCATTTCCGGCAATGACTGCACCCAGCGGATTTTCAACAGCTCTCACTGCAAAGTTAAGCCGCCGTTCAAGTTCAGCAGAAAGCCCGGGAAGCAAAGCTCCTCCACCTGACAACCACACACCGCCTTCCAGAACATCACTCACAAGCTCAGGATCTGCCTTTTCCATGACGTCGAGTATTAAACGCTGAACGCGGTCAACATAGCTGTTCAGACAGAGGGATAGCTCACCGGCTGTCATGCTCCTTTTACGAGGAAGTTTAGTCTTCAAGCATTTACCCTGAAGTTGTATTTCCATTTCGCGTACCGCCGTACCAACGGCACCGAAGCGTTCCTTAATGTCTCTGGCATGACCCAGCGCAATTTTGAAACTGTGCTGATTTTCGAGATAGTCGACGATCTCCTGGTCGACATCATTGCCGCCCTGACGAAAAGAACCTGACTCCACCACCATTCCTGAGCTCATGATGATGGCCTCGGTGATTCCACTCCCAAGATCAACCAGCATTTGTCCCTGTGGTGCAAAAAGCGGAAGCCCGGAGCCAAGCGCAGCCGATAATGGTTCATCCACAACACCAACGCTCGCAAATCCCAAACTGCGTGCAGCGTCCTGAAAAGCGGAACGCTCATACTCAGTGACTTCACGCGGAGCAGAAATTAGAACTCCGCGTCCTCGGTGTGGCAAAGGGATGTGCCTAGACCAAGGCAAGTGATTCGAAATCAACTCATGTAGAAGAATCTTGGCCAATTCGGTGTCGCGGATGACCCCGGAAGCGAGTGGTGCCTCAACGGAAATGAGAGGAGCTGTGCGTCCAATTAAAGGCGATACAGACGAACCTGCCCCCAGCACCTTAAAACTCTGTGTTTTGCCAGCTTCCGACCGCAGTGCCAAAAGTGTTGCCTGATTAACGACGACACCTGCATCTTTTGCAAATACCAACGTGTTCGTGGTTCCAAAATCCACGGACAGAGAAAAGCTTCCATGCGGCTTGACCATCTGGGTTCCTTCTCCTCACTCATTTTGAGACTTTTTAATTTAAACACAGACGTGGGAGGATGTGTATTCGTGAGTAAATAGGCTTTGTCGGCTGTGGTGCAGCAAACTTAAATGAGTCTTTAAGAGAGGTGCATCAAACAAAAGAGTTCTGAGCTCAATCCAAAAAAAATCCCCGAAGGATAACTCCTTCGGGGATTCAGAATAAAAAGGCTGCACCGAGCTACTCTCCCACAGTTAAAACTGCAGTACCATTGCCGCAGGCGGGCTTGACTTCGGAGTTCGGAATGGGA
>JBILKM010000078.1:0-8061 GCA_044376695.1 Silvanigrellaceae bacterium | reverse complement strand
CCGTCATTCCCTGGTTTGCTGAGCACTGCGGCCCTATTGATTTCATCGAGCAACCCGTGAAGGCAGATCAGATTGATGCGCTGGCGCGTTTGGTTCAAATCTCCCCTGTACCGTTGGTCGCAGATGAATCCGCCATGACCATCACCCAGGCATCACAGGTGATCGAGAAAAAGGCGGCACATGCCCTAAGCGTGAAACTCATCAAGGCTGGAGGCGTAGCGCAAGCGCGCGAGATTCTCGATTTGGCGGCACAGCACAATGTGCCCTGTCTCATGAGCTGCATGTTCGAGGTGGGTGCAGGTTTTCAAGCTGCAGCCCATCTTGCTTCGATTCATCCAGCCGTGCGTTGGGTTGATTTGGATTCTGCGGAATTTCTTTCACACCTGCCCTACAGCGGTGGTGCTCAATTCAAAGGGCGGGAGATCGTCTGTTCGGAAAAGCCAGGGCTAGACCTGGCCCTGCCAATCAACCGTACCTGAGCTCTTTGATGTGCTCGATAGGGTAGAGCTGCAACTCGCCTGAGCCTTCGGTTTTGATGAGCTCCTGTAGCGTTTGTTTCTCAAGCTGAAAATTGCGGCGTGGCATGTAGACTCGGTCGAAACCGAGTTTGAGAGCTTCCTGCACTCTCCCCACCGGGTTGGTTGTTGCACGAATTTCGCCGCTGAGTCCGACCTCTCCAAAGAATGCAACACGTCCTTGCCAAGGGGTTTCGATGACACTCGACAGTACACTTGCAGCGACCGCAAGGTCGCTTGCAGGTTCCGTGAGTTTCAACCCTCCAGCGACGTTGGCATAGATATCGAGTAGGCCCATGGCGAGTCCGGCACGGCGTTCAAGTACGGCTAGAAGAATCGAAAAACGGTTGTGATCGAGTCCAGTGACCGTACGACGCGGCGTGGCCAGCGTGGTTTTGCCCACAAGCGATTGGATCTCAACCAAAAGGGGGCGAGTGCCCTCCATGCTGACCGAAACAGCCGAGCCCTCAACTCCCGACTTCATGCCCTCGAGAAACAGTGCGCTTGGATTTGCAACGTCGGAAAGGCCGTTGGCCTGCATAGAAAAGACGCCCACTTCGCCGGTTGAGCCGAAGCGGTTTTTGAGGCTGCGTAGGATCCGGAAACCCGTGGCAGAATCGCCCTCAAGATGCATCACGGTGTCGACCAAATGTTCAAGAACCCGTGGACCAGCAATGGCACCTTCTTTTGTGACATGTCCGACAACCCAGGTTGTGATACCGTGCATTTTAGCGACATCCATCAGCCGTGCCGTGCACTCGCGCACCTGGGTGACACTGCCAGGGCTACTCGGATAATCCCCATGCGCCACGGTTTGAATGGAATCCACTACGAGAACATGCGGCTTCAATTGTAGAGCCTGTGCAACGATGGTTCCGAGATCGGTTTCATTGAAGAGAAGAATATTCGAGTGAATTGTTTTAAGGCGATCTGCGCGCAGCTTGATTTGTTCGCGGCTCTCTTCGCCGCTCGCATAGAGCACATTGTATCCGCGCGAAGCGAGTCCATAGAGGGCTTGTAGAAGCAGTGTCGATTTGCCCACTCCGGGATCGCCACTGATAAGCACAAGACTCCCCGGAACAAGTCCTCCACCTAAGACACGATCGAGCTCGGGCAATCCGCAATAAATACGGGGCACAGTTTCGCGCTGCACCGCTGTGATCGGCACAGGACGTTCCTGTGGGCGGGTGGATTGTGTTTCTGGGCGGAGCGTTGAGCTCCTTTCGGAAATAACCTCCTCAGCGAAGGAGTTCCACGCGTTGCAGTCGGGACACTTGCCCCACATTTTTGGCTGCTGAGATCCGCACTGGCCGCATACATAAACTGTCTTGCGTGAATTTTTCATGGTTCCTCGGGTCGAAAGAGAGCTCGAATCACTTGAGGAACTCACCACCCAGATTTTCACAGCTGCTTCGGAACATTTCCTCCTGAGCATCACGGCTGTTGCTGCGATCCTTGCCGAGGAAATAGTATGTATCGATAGGTTCGGGATTCTGGTCGCCGAGCATCACCCGGCAAGTCGCATAAGCGCGTGATGCACGACAGGCTGCGTTTTCAACCTTGAAAGCAGAGCCCTGCAACACCTGGGCAAAACGACAGCCGACTTCCACGAATTTGTACTCGTCCGCATTTTGAACAGAAAAATGGTTGCACGAGTTGGGGAGTTCATCAAACGGATCAGGAATGTTGGTGTCGACCTTTGTCATGGTCAGTGAGCAGCTCACCACCGTCGGGTATTTGCGGGGTTCATTTTCGGTCGGCATGAAGGGTCGAACCTGCGCAAAAGCTCCACAAACAACAACAGCAACACAGGCAACAGCAAGCGAAGCGATAGAGTGCAGTTTCATGAGCAGCTTCTCCCTTAGAATTTTGCAACAAGTTGGCTGTGGCGAGAGCACTTGTCAAGAATTCACGGTATCAACCCGCGCTGCAGGATTGAATTCAGCCATTCGGTCTCCTGAGTAGGGAATAAAAACTATAAAATACGGTATGTTGTGTTGAAATGTGGGAGTCGAGCCGCACAGACTCAACTTCAACGATGCAATACATACTCCAGTACCCTGCTCTCATTTCTTTAGGAGCGTTTGTGTGCATCGGAAAATCGGTCGTCCACTGGTGCTTTACAGACTGGTCACGCGCGCTGTGATGTTGCTCGCTATCTGAATCAGGAACTCCTCGAGGTTGGGAACAATAATCTCAATCCAACCAAGTAGCTGATCTTCAGTCTTTCATTTCGGCTCGGTTGCCTCTGGCTGCGGGGTCACCAATGTCAGTGGTGGCTGATTCTTTTTTTCTTCCATTTCGCGTTTGAATGTTTCGTCTGATTTGAACACAAATTCATGAGCGATGTATCTGTTGATCCCCAGAGGAGGAGGCAAAAAGCGAACTCCATTCAGGGATTCGGAAATACAGCTGGAAAAACGTTTGTCTTGAAAATCGGAGTCTGCAAGCTCGTAGTCAATCAAGCTGCCATCTTCATCCACATGAAAAACAAAAGTCACTTTGCCTTCAAAGTTGTCTCTCTTGTCTGTGCTTGTCTCTGCTTTTGGGGTCGGGCGTGATTCGTCATATCCGTTGTTGCGTAGCATCTCCTTGTAGCAGGCTGTGAGTTGCTTGCGTCGTTCCGGGCTCATGATTTTATCCCCAAAGCCAGTGCGGCGATAAGCCTGTTCCGCTTTGTTGTCTGGGCTTGGGGTCGAGATGGTCAGGTTTTGGTTTCTGAACTGCAGAACCACCATTGCGGTGAGGGCAACAGCCAGCCATAGAGTTGGGTTTGCTAGTTTGGATGTGCCCGGGTTCATTTTCACCACTCCGTATCATGAGGGACTATTCCGTTACAAAGGAATCATAATCCAGGTATGATACTTCTGCTCCGGCTCGTTCCCCGAGTGAAATTGACGCCATTGCAAATGGGGATTTGCAATGGCAATCGGCTCAGGCAGATACAATGCCTCCGCTACACACCCGGATGGATTCGAGCGCGGCCTGCAAGCGGAGCGCAGCCTCGAGAGGGCTGGCGTTCCCCGTAAAAAATGAATCTTTGAAGTGCAGATTAGGAAGCAGTCCGGCCCGGATGCCAAAAGATGGAAATGACTTCGGCGTGCATTGTGTGAGCAAAGCAATCGAAAAGTGCAATGGAATGCATTTGGAAGGCAGCATCGAGAAAAGGCTTTGTATCGCGCGCGAAACTTGCCATGTCACAGGCAATCCACACTACAATAGTCGGGCTGCTGCGCTTGTTCAACGCATTGGCGAGTGCACGCGCTGTAGGTGCACCGATGCCATCGCGTGGCGGATCGCACAACAGAATGTCGGGAAGTTCATGAGCACGCACTCGTGCCGCGATGAACTCACGGACATCATCGACCGTAGCCTGTGCTGCAAGATTCGGATGATTCCACTTCAGCGCGTTGATGGCAGGTGAAATGCCCTCAACACTCCAGGTGGTGACCTGGCGCGAAGGGCCAGCGACCTTTGCAGGGAGATCCGAAAAAGCTCCCGCACCGCAATACAGATCCCAGGCTATCCAATGGCGTTTGTTGCTGAGAGCTTCGAGTGCCGGAAGACGGGTGAGGGCACGCAGCTGTTTGCTGATTTCGCCGCGGTAGAGCTCCATGGCATCGCGGTGAGGTTGCAAAAATCCTTGCGGTGCAATGGAGAAATTTTCGATCTCTGGATGCTGGATTTGGATAAATCCGCGCTCGTCGAGCTGTGGTCCATTCCATTGCTTCACAAAGTTGTGCATCAGCTCACGCACCTTGGCCTCAGTTGCATTGCCTGCAGAGCAGCGGACATCCTTGAGCCAAAGAGAGACGGTTTCGTTTTTGAGGACTGTTGCTTCAATTTGCATATCGATGAGGCCGGTGCTTTCGAAGACCTGGCTCATTTCAGGAGAGGTAAGGCGGGCTAGGAGTTCTGCGCGCGCTCTATCAAGTGGAGGAGCAACAATCAGACATCCTTCAGCACTCACCACCGTGTGAGATTTACGAGCAAAGAAGCCTAGATCTTTGCCGTTAAAGTGCCAGCGCACGCGCTGACGGTAGCGCGATGCAATCCCTTGTTCGCAACGGAGCATACGTCCGGCAGTTTGGATGTGGTCGGCTGACCATTGCCCGATGCGTCGGAGAGTTTGCACCAGCCATTGCTTTTTCAGGGTGAGTTGAGCGGTGGGGGCAACATGCTGCAACTGGCAACCACCACAGGTTTGCGCTCGCCGGCAGGGCGGCTTCTGGCGCATGTCCGATTTTTTGG
The DNA here is from genome assembly GCA_044376695.1 of Silvanigrellaceae bacterium. Lineage (GTDB taxonomy): Bacteria > Bdellovibrionota_B > Oligoflexia > Silvanigrellales > Silvanigrellaceae > RFOM01. Next base: position 3,295 of record JBILKM010000078.1, on the reverse strand, counting down.
AGATACCCACCACCTGCGCCTCGGCCATAGTGCTGGTTTCATGCAGGAGAGTGGCGGTGATGACCTCGCCACCGAGAGCGCCCTCGACAAACACCACCTTGCCATTTGCAAGGCGTCCCACTCCACGGCCGTCGGTGGCGGTGTCGTGGAGTTCCAGTTCGAACGTTGGAACGTGACGGTTTGATGGATGTGTGTGCGTTTCTTTATGCAAAAAAAGACCCCGCGCATGAAGCTCAACGCAGATATGCTGCTGTTGGGCTGCTTAAATATATCACACACTTTGTTGTGTATGTCACCCGAGGTCAAAAATCAGTACGCATTCGGATGGATAAAACCCTTGAGAGGAGTGAGGGCACAGATTTTGAGGTCGAGCCACAGACTCCAATTTTGGATGTACCAGAGGTCACATTCGATTCGCTTTTCGAGTGATGTGTTGCCACGCCAGCCGTTGATTTGTGCCCAGCCGGTGATGCCTGCCTTGACTTTGTGCCGCAACATATAGCCCGGCAGATTATGGCGGAATTGGTCAACAAAAAACGGACGTTCAGGGCGTGGCCCAACGACACTCATCTCGCCTCGCAGCACGTTCCAGAATTGTGGAATTTCATCGAGGCTGCTTTTGCGCAGGAATGAACCCACACGAGTGACACGAGAATCGTTTTTACTTGCCCAGACCGGCCCTGATGAGCTCTCAGCATCGACCCGCATGCCACGAAATTTGAGACAGTTGAAGGTCTTCCCGTCGAGCCCCATGCGCTCTTGTTTGTAGAAAATGGGGCCCGGGCTGGAGAGCCGAACAGCAAGTGCGCAAGCCGCAAAAACAGGGCTCAGCAAAAGCAGGGCAAACAAGGAAAAGACAATGTCGAACAGGCGCTTAAGGATCCGGCCGTAGCTGTCGAGGCTCGAGCCGTTGAGAACAATCGCTGGTAGAGAATCGAGTTGAATAATCCGGGGCGCAAGAAATTCAGGAGCTTCAAAGTCAGGAACGACAATCACATCGGCCAACGTATTGCCTAGCATTTCGTAGATCGTGTGCAGCTGTGGTGTTTCTGCAGCCGACAGCGCCAAAAAGACAATATCCACGTCGCCGGAATTCAGGCGTGCTCTCAGGTCTGGAAGATGCGAGACATTGAGCTGGGAATCAATCACAAGTGCCCAATCGGTGCGCTCTTGGATCATCTTCGCCATGCGCTCCGCAACAGCACCGCTGCCAACCACCACGGCGCGTCCGCGGGTTTTGCTGTGGCGCAAATACCACCGGTTTAATTTGCGTAAGAAACTGCGCCCGAATGCAAGCGCAACCGGCGCAAGAACGAAAAACACACCCATCGTGGCACGGCTGAAACGATGGTCATAGATAAAATAAACCGATGCCACGAAGACGACAAAAGACATAAGATGTGCGCGCGAGAGGTCGAAGGCCTCTTCCCATACTCTGCGTCGTTCGAGGCTACGCCGGTACACGCCCAGCGCCACAAAGACCATGCCGTACGACAGAATGAGTGCCGGCAATAGCGCGGCATAGCGTGCGAAGGTATCGGTGCCTTTGGTGAGTTCAATGAGTTCTGTTTTGAAACGAATCGCATAGGCAAGAATCCAACACAGTGAAACACAGAGGAGATCAATGCCGCCGCGGAATACATTGAGAATTTGAGCGTGTTTGTGGATGCGCATTCTCAGCCTTTTTCCAACAGAGTCAAAATGTGATCGGCCAGATTCTCTGCAAAGCGATCGTGCGAGAACGAGCCAGCATGCGCCAGGAGTGCGTCGGTCTCGACTGCGGCTGCGAGTGCTTTGCGCAGAGCTTGTTCGAGAGAGGCCACATTTCCGAGCTCAAACAGAGTCCCAGTGTGACCATCGACGACCGTTTCGCCAGTTCCGCCTTGCCTTGGAGCCACAACCCAACATCCTGAAGCCATAGCTTCGAGCGGAACAATGCCAAAATCTTCCAGAGCCGGAAAGAGGAGAACCTTGTGGGTTTCATAAAGTGCAGCCACCTCGGCGTCGGAGGGTTCAATCTGAACGCGCACGAGTGGGTTTTTGCTGTATAATTGGGCAGCTCTTTGCAGATCTGCACCTTGTCCCGCAGCCGTGACCGGAATTCCCCAGTTCACACAAAGCTCGAGGGCCTCCAACATTTTCTTGTAGGGCACCCAGGCGCCAAAGAGCAGAACGCGATTCTCTCTTGGCACCGGCACTTGTTTGCGGGCAAAGCGGCCCAACTCGACAGAAGGATGAACCACTGCGGCATGGCGTCGGTAGTAGAGCTCACAGCGCCGGGCCACAAAATGACTATTGGCAACGAGCAGATCCACGCGAGCGGTTGAGCAGACGTCCCAAATCCGGAGTTTTTGCAGCAATGCGCGGCGCAGAAGTTCAAGAGGTTTAGTAAGCGTCACTGGTTTGGGAAAGTAGTTGTGCTCCTGATCCCATGCATAACGCATCGGGCTGTGAATGTAGCAGAGGTGCTTTGCTTGTGGTGGAGGAATAATTCCCTTTGCCGCACAGCTGCTGCTACTAATGACAAGATCGAAGCCATTGAGATTAAAGCTCTCGGCAGCCATCGGCAACCAGGGCAGGAGCAGCTTGTAGATTTTGCTGACTCCAGGAATCCGGTTCAAAAACGAAGTGATGACCTTGTGCTTGTGTTTTGTGAGAAGAACACTTTCGGGCGACCCGAGAAGGCAGTGCAATTCTGCGTGGGGAAATAGATTCAGAATCTGTTCAAGAACGCGCTCCCCGCCTCTGCGCACGAAAATCCAATCGTGCACAACAGCCACTCTCATGTGCCGGGTGCGCTCCATGAGTTGAGTCACCGAACTCATTCTTGTTTCTCCATAAACAATTGCAGTTCCATCTGAGAATACCTGACAAATCGGTGTTCGCTACGGCGCACGATCACTTTTCCTGGAGAGAGGTCTTTGCGCTTGTCGAGATCACCTCTGAGCGCAACGTACACATCTGCTTCCTGGGCACGGGTCTGTTTGGAATGATGAATCGCGAGCATTGCTGCTTCCCGCAGTGCGGTGTCGGAGGGTTTCGCTCCTTTGGGCTTTTCGAGCCATACGTGGCTTCCTTCGCCAGTCACCACGTGTACCCAGGTGTGATGCGAAGGCATGAGTTTCAGCATCGCATCTGCATCGGCGGCGGATTTTGAAACTCTCATGAACTCGCCTGTGCTTGCGCGATAAGATCTATAGGGAAGGCGTCGCTCGCGCTCTGCTTCCAAGGCTGCCGATTTTTGTTGTCCAGCGGTCCAGGTGACCTCAAGCACGGTGAGAAGACGCTGCACCGC
>JBILKM010000067.1:0-9670 GCA_044376695.1 Silvanigrellaceae bacterium | reverse complement strand
AAAGCTGTGCATTACGGGTTTCGTCAGGCAAAGCGCGGATATCCTCGCCGGCCCGCACAACCGATTCCTCGAAGCGTTCGAGTGCAATCCGGCTCTCTTCTACGCGCCGTTCAAGTTCATCTCTGCGGCGTTTGAGTTTTTCGAGTTCGTCGAATGTGGCGCTCACGAGGTCGCCTGGAGATTGTCCGGGCTTCAAAGTGATGATCGGCGGAAGACCCGCTGTGGAAATAATGTCAGGTGGAACGTGCCACTGCGAAAATCCTTTGGGCCACATGTAAATGTGTGCTCTGAGGCCTTCTGCGCGAGCTCGCAAAGCATTGAGTTCATGCGGTGCGGGAAGGTCGGCCTTTTGGCGTTGTAGGCGGCGTTCGAGGAACTGAATCCGGGTGCGAGCTGCTCGACGCACATGGGTCGGCAATAGGTTGAGTGCGCCCTGTAGAGTGATTTCTGGAGCTGTCTGGGCTGTGGTCGGCGCAATTCCTTGTGTCATTGGTGCGGGCAGAGCGGTTGTCAGCGCCGCCATCGGTGGCGTCACGGCGACATTCTCCACTGCTGTTGCAGCGCGAATCGGCTGAGCCTCCGCAGTTTCAGTGGCAGAGCTTTCTGCGCTTTCAGATGAAATAGCACGCAGACAGGAGAAAATGAGTGGTTGGGTGAAGGTTGCACGGCGCTTGGTCTTGGTGTTTTCGAGAGACCACTCGCAATGGCTCTCGAAGAAATCCTCGTGGCCTTCGAACCCTGAACACTGTGAAGCATAGCGTTCGGGCACACCGCTGTGTTTGTGGGCCACACAGACGCGTGCTGGCCTGTGATCGAGATCGAGCACAAGGCAGTTGGGAGCATCGGCAGGCCAGTCGTGACTCTCCTCGAAATTCTCACCGGGTGGGGCAAATTCAATGATCACCGCGACAGGCTCAAGGCTCAGGAGGATTTGCTGCACCTTGCGACCTTGGAGATATTTTCGGGCCATCTGCACAACGGAGTTGGGCTTTGGCTGTGCTTGTGGTCTTGCCGTGCCCAATGCGATGCCAGAACCTGTGCGTTGGATGCTCAGCAGAACAGGATCGCGTGCAGCGCCGGGTTTGTAGATATTGAGTACCAGAAAGCCGTCATCTGAGGCTGAGATCTTTTGGACAGTTGCATTGCGCAAGCGTTCAAAGACGGGAGTGAACTTTTTTTGCCACAGGCCAAGCCGAGCCCACTGAGGCGCAAGCTCCTGAAAGAATCGTGGGATGGTTGTCTGCTGCATGTGCGAACCTTTGTGTGTTGCGCAGGCGTCTGGGACTGTTGTGCGGGGAGCATTTGTGTTCGAGAGTGCAGAACGCCAGTGTGCGGCCGCAAGTTTCGTAGATAAGCTCTCCGCCTCGAAAAATCAAACCAATTGGCAAAGTTGCTTTGACTGCCGAGGTGCTTACCTGTAGCTTTGCAGCACTTTCTTTCCGCATATTGCAATGGGGGTTTGGGGTCGATGGATTGGCCACGCAAAGTCCTTGTCATTTTCTTCCTGATTTGTTCGCATGAATCTCCTGCACATGTAGGCAAAGTACCTCCAGACCAGCTTCAGCAGTCTGAGGCTCTGGATTTCAAGGCCGTTGTGCAACGCGTCAGGGCGGTTTCATTTGCTCTTCAACGCGGAAAGCAGCTGGTTGATTCAGCCCAGGCCGCGAGTTCTGCCACCGATCTGCAGGGTGTTCCTACGCTGCAGCTCTCCAATGGTTTGGTCTTTCAGCAGTCCGTTCGAAATTTCCGACAACAACATGCACTGACGTTGAGTGCAACCTTGTGGGATTTCGGCCGCCAACATGCACAGGAGCTGCGTGCTCAGGCACAGGTCGCAGTCAGTGAGGCACAGCTTGTTGAGTACGAGGAGAACCTGCGAGGCAAAACAGCCCGCTATTACGTGTCGCTTCAAGCGGCAGAAAAGGTTCTTGCGCTTGCAGAAGAACAGCTGCGCAATGCCCAAAGCAAATTGCAGACAGTGACCTCTGCCTATCGACGAGGAGAGCGTCCGCAAACGGATGTGGTCAAGCTCAAAGTGGAGGAAGGCCGTGCGCAGCTCTTTCTCTCCCGCGCACAGGATGAACATGCTGCGCTCTCGACCCAGCTGATGCTCTCGACTCTCGACGACAATACCAGCTATAGCGCTACGCAACGAGTGCGGCTGAAAGCCCTGCCTGAGCGCGGAACAGCCCAATGGCTTGGGTTGTTTGCAGAGTGGGAGAGGCGCATTCCTGAATCCGCCACTCTCAACAAACTCACTGCGAGCGAAAAAGTTCTTCAGGCAGAGTTGAGTTCACTTAATGCAGATGCATTTCCGAGCATCGGCAGTTCAGCGGCCGTGCAGGCGGGCGGCAGCCTTTTGCCCATCAAGCCCGATATCCTGGCCCAGTTGAACCTGCAATACAGCATTCCTCTCACAGCTCAACGCGACTTTCGACGTTCTGCCCTGCTAGCAAGGGTGAGGGAAGTGCAGCTCAATCGGAGTGAAGAGAAAAAAAATCGCAGCGATAAATTGATACAGAGCAGAGTCCGTGCACAGGGAGTACTTCGTACTCTTGAGCTGCAGCGTTCCCAAATCGAGACACTGCTTGAATATCAGAAATTGGTGCGTGCCCGTTATTTCGCCGGTCGTGCCTCGCTCCTGGAGCTCACCACCACGGAAGATGACCTGCTTGCGCAGCGGCTCGAGTTGGCACGGTTGCAGTCGAATCTGTACCTGATTGCACTCGATGCAGCGGATGCTCTTGGGGGAAAATATGTTGAAGAACTATTTTGATACAGAGCTTCCATACAAAACAACAGGACTGCTTGAAATGAAAAACACAAGAAAAAAAGCGCTGTGTCTTGCACTGCTGATGAGCCTCACTGCATGCACAAAGAACCAGGCAAATTCACATTCCAGCTCTGAGAAAAAGGGTGTGGATTCTGGCGCTGGTGCTGAGAAAGGTGGCGGCAAAGCAGGTCGAGGTCGGGGACGTGGACCTGCCGTGGTGCAAACAGTTGTGGCCAAAAAGCAGCGTGCGGCACAGCAGGCACAGGCTTCCGTTCCGTTGGTGGGGCGTAAACAGACAAATGTATTCTCAAAGGTCGCAGGCCGCGTCGCGCGCCGTCTTGTTCCTGAAGGACAGGCAGTAAAGGCCGGACAAACTCTCTTTCAGGTCGATCGCAGCGAGCCTGGCGAATCGTATCTTTCTGTTCCTGTCACTAGCCCGATCTCGGGATGGGTGGGGCGCTGGAATGTGACCGAGGGAACCCAGGTTTCAACCCAGGATGCAGTTGTTCTCGTGGTCGACGATCAAACACTCATCGCCAATATCTTCTTGCCCGTTCAGGAATGGGTGCAGGTTAAGCTGAACTCTAAGGTTTCGATTCGTGTGCAGGAAATAGAACGTCCTGCGCGAATTCTCACCATCGCACGAGCGGCAGAGTCGGGCAGTGGTCGTGGCGCGCTGACAGTTGAACTCAACAACGCTGACTATGCATTTAAATCCGGAGTCGTGGCTTTGGCTTCATTGGAACTCGACACCCGCGATCGGCTATTGGTTCCCGCCTCTGCATTGCGCATTTCCGATCAGGGAGCTGCGGTTTTCAAGGTGGAAGAAAACAAGGCAAAACGTGTCAAGGTGAACTATGAACTTTTCAACAACGACACGGTTGAAATACTTTCCGGCCTCACTGAAAACGACACGGTGGTGAGTGTCGGTGCTCATCAACTTTTTGATGGTGCTGAGATCAAGGTAGCCGATTCCGTCGGAGCCGAATCGCAATCCTCATCTCCCGATGGCTCTGCGCGCTCTCGCAAGCGTGCACAGGGTGAGGGAGAAGGAAAATGAATATTCCACGCCTAGCAATTGATAGGCCAATTTTCGTCACCATGATCACCGTTTTTTTGTTGGTCATGGGTTTGCTGGGCTTGAGCAAACTGCCCCTCGATTTGTATCCAAGCCTGACCTATCCCGTGCTGGCTGTTCGCGCCGAACTCAAAGGGGCTGCGCCTGAAGAAATGGAACAGCTGGTCGCTCGGCCGCTGGAAGATGCACTAAGCACTGTCGCAGATGTTAATTCGATTCGTTCGGTGAGTCGCGAGGGCTCTGCGTTCGTTATTCTTGAATTCAACCAAGGCGCAGACATCAAATTTAAAGAGATGCAGGTGCGCGCAAAGGTCGGCAACATACGTCGCCGGCTACCGGAAAACGTTTCTGAACCTGCCGTGTTTCGGCAGGATCCCGATGACACACCGATTGTTGAAGTCGCCCTGACAGGCAATCGTCCTGCCTCGGAAATCTCCAAGCTTGCCGACGACCTTGTGGCACGAAAGCTCCGCCAGATAGAGGGCGTCGGCGAGGTCAATCTAAAGGGCGCCCAGAAAGAAGAAGTTCAGGTGGAGCTCAATCCTGAGGCGCTCGAACTCTGGCGACTTAATGCAAGCGATGTTGTTCAGGGAATCGCCCGATCCAACCGCAATGAGCCTGTCGGGCGGCTGTTTGGTCAGGAGCGGCGCTGGGTTCTGCGTACCGTTGGAGCTGCGCGCAGCGTCGAGGATCTTCGCAATGTTCCCATTGGCCGTGCTGCAAATGGCATGCCGCTGCAGCTCAAAGATGTTGCCGAGGTAAAGGCTGGCTACGCAGAGCGTGATTCTGTTAGCCGTTTGGGTAACAATGGTTCATTCGAGCCCGCGGTGATTGTCGAAATTTTGAAGCAGTCGGGCGAAAATACCGTGGCTGTCGTCGATCGCGTGCGCGCGGTCATGTCGGACGTAGCCGATGAACTCCCTGATGATATAAAAATTCATGTCGTACGCGACAATTCAACCCTCATTCGTTCAAATGTTGCTGATGTTCAGGAAAGTTTGATTATCGCATGTTTGCTCACAGTGATTGTGGTTTTGCTATTCATGCGCAGCCCGCGCAGCACCCTGACAACCGGACTCGCACTCCCGAGCAGCGTGGTAACCACATTTGCCATGATGGCTTGGGCTGGATTTTCAATGAACGTCATGACCCTCTTGGCACTCTCGCTCTCTATCGGCTTGCTTGTCGATGATGCGATCGTGGTGCGCGAGAACGTCTACCGTTATCTGCAGAGACCAGGTCTCGATGCAAAGACCGCTGCGTACGAGGGAACCCGCGAAGTGATGCTGGCGGTGGTTGCAACCACGTTGGTTGTGGTCGCAGTTTTTTTGCCGGTTGGATTCATGAGTGGAGTCACGGGGCAATTCTTTAAACCTTTTGCCCTGACGGTTGTGTTCGCGATGCTTATTTCACTTTGGGATGCTATCTCAATGGGGCCGATGCTCTCTGCTTACTATGCCAATATCCCGCATCCGCTCAAAGAGTGGCAGAGTTTTGGAAATACGGGTGTTCGAATCAATGCTTGGCTGGAAGCATTTGAACATAAATTCGAGACACTCGCTCAGAGCTACGCGCGGCTGCTCAAGTTGCTCCTGAGGAAGCCTCTGATCGCTTTTTCAATTGCAGTTGTATCTCTTATGATTGCTGCTTTAGGATTCAATTTTGTAGAAAAAAGCTTCCTGCCAACACAGCTTGGGGATACCTTCCGAGTTTCGCTCGACGGCCCGCCTTCGGTTCGGCCTGAGTCCGTTTATGCCATGGGCGATTTGGTTCACGAACGCCTGAAATCTCTGCCTTCGGTGGATTTCTGGACTGTGGAAACCGGCACAAATAGCTCTGGTTCTGCCGATGTGAACATGAATGTTCATGTTTCTAAGCCATTTGCGCGTTCTCAGAAATCACTATCTAAGGTGCGCCAAGATGTGCGTCAGGTGCTCGCTGGAATCCCGGGCTACAACGTCCGCATCAGCGAGCCTGCCGACCCCTTGGCAAGCGGCGGCGCGCGCTATCAGCCCGTAGCAGTCGTGGTTTCGGCTGAGAATCAGAATGAGCTGCTCGAGCTCGCTAAGAAGGTGCGCGCGGTGCTGCAGGGTACACCTGGGATAGCTGATGCTCAGCCCCTTCAGGAGGATGGCCTTCCAGAAGTTCAATTCAGGCCCGATCCCCTTCTTACATCTCAGTATGGGTTGAGCAATGATGTGATTCTCAACCAGATGGCAATTTGGGTGCAGGGAGATGTCAGTAATTCGCTCTCCATGGGCGACGAACAGATTCCTATCCGCGTTCGATTGCGCAACGCTCGAGAAGAAACACCCATACAATTGGCTCGCCATGGAGTGGTGGCGCGCAGCTCGGCACGCAATCAAGCCGAGGCGGTTGTTCCGCTGAGCAATGTCATGAAGATCCAAACTGGTGCAGGACCGTCGGTGATTGTTCGTGAAAACCGTGAACGTATTCTGCGCGTGGGAGCAAATATTCTCCCCGGTGCTGCGCTGGGTTCGGTTGTGAGCGAGTTGAAGGAGCGGCTTAAATCCATTCCTTTGGGCAACGGCCAATCACTCACAGTGAAGGGTCAAAACCAGCAGATGGATGAGCTGTTCACAAATCTGATTTTTGCCCTGCTGCTCGGCCTCGTTTTTGTCTACATGGTTCTGGCGTCGCTGTTTGAGTCATTTGTGCAGCCGTTCACTGTCATGATGGCTATACCTTTGGCGGCCACGGGTGCTGTGTTGGCCTTGTTGGCTTTTGGATTTCCATTGGATCTTTATGGGGGCATCGGCGTTGTGCTCCTTGCCGCTATCTGCGCCAAGAACAGCATTCTTCTGATTGATTTTGCGATGCAGAAGGTGCGCGAGGGGGTCTCGCCCGCAGATGCGGTTCTGCAGACGAGCCCTCTGCGCTTGCGTCCGATCCTGATGACCTCTGTCGCAATGATTGTCGGGATGTTGCCCGTTGCGACAGGTTGGGGAGCGGGGGGTGCAGCACGTATGCCCCTTGGAATCGCAACCATAGGCGGCGTACTGAGCTCAACCGTTCTCACTCTCTTTGTCGTTCCGAATTTATTTGTTTGGATTGAGATGCGTCGTTCAAAAAAAGTGTCTGTTTGACAGTCACGAGAATGCTTTTTTGTGAATAATTGTGTCGATGACGCAACCTCGCCGTGCTTCTTTTTTTATTGTAAATTTGACTTATGAAAAGATCTTTTTATGTGCGTTGAATATTTTGAATTGCTTTGAGAATTTCATCCCTGCCTTGCTTGCGCACCTTGTTCGCGCTCGCTAACCCTTCTGCAAATCTATTTCAGACAAAAATCAGCTCGTGTTGAGCAGAAATATTTGTCTATTTGCATTTGGAGGGAGTCACGTGGCGGAGCAAAGAAATCCAATTCCGGCTTTTGTTCTTCTGTGTATTTGCGTGCTCGCAGGTTTTGCGACCGGCGGTACAGCCCAGAACGTGGGCGGTGCGCTGCAGCCTGGTGATACAGCCTGGATGATCGCTGCCACAGCACTTGTTCTCTTTATGACCCCTGGATTGTCATTCTTCTATGGGGGCATGGTTCGCTCAGGAAACGTAGTTTCTACTCTCTTGCAGAGTTACGTATGCATGGGAATTGTGAGTCTCATTTGGCTTGTTGTTGGATTTAGCCTTTCTTTTGGTGAATCATTTCACGGAATAATTGGCAACCCAGCAACATATTTCTTCTTCAGGGATGTGACGGGATCTACAGAAGCATCGCTTTCACCCACAATCCCATTTCTTCTATTCGCCCTCTTTCAATTGAAGTTTGCAGTCATCACTCCTGCTCTCATTACTGGGGCATTTGCTGAGCGTGTAAAGTTTAAAAGCTATCTTCTCTTCATCACACTTTTCGTTCTTTTCATTTACGCACCACTGGCTCACTGGACCTGGCATCCCGAAGGAATTCTCAGAAAATGGGGTGTGCTCGATTTCGCCGGCGGTACGGTTGTGCACATGTCTGCAGGTTTTGCAGCTCTTGCAGGAGCACTCTTTTTTGGTGCCCGTAAGAACGCTGCACATGGTCAAACCCCAGCAAATATTCCCTACATTATTCTGGGAACGGGGATGCTTTGGTTCGGCTGGTTTGGTTTCAATGCCGGTTCTTCTTTGGCAGCCAATGAAACAGCTGCATTGGCCTTCGGAACGACCAACACAGCATCCGCCTCTGCAGCATTGGCTTGGTGCGCTTATGACATGCTACGTGGCCGAAAGCCCACTGCGGTTGGTTTCTGCGTTGGAGCAGTCGTAGGTTTGGTTGCGATCACTCCTGCCGCTGGCTTCGTCACATTGGGTGCGAGCGTCGTCATTGGTGCTGTTTCTTCAGTTGTTTCGCACATCGTGGTGGATCTCAAGAGTAAAACAAGTATCGACGACACCTTGGATGTTTTTCCATGCCATGGCGTAGGAGGCCTCATGGGAATGCTATTTACTGCAGTGTTTGCAAAGGAGGTTGGCCTTGTTCACGGTGAAAGCGAAACCTTCTACAAACATGTTCTGGCGATGTTCGGCGTGGCAGGCTTCTCGTTCTTCGGCTCCTACCTGCTCTATAAAGTTGTTGATCTTATTTCGCCTCTGCGAGTCAGCCCTGAGGAAGAAGCACTCGGACTCGACCTCAGCCAACATGGGGAAACAGCTGAGGCGCTGCCTTTGGGAACGCTATCCCCGGCTGTAATCTCGGAACCGTTGCAGTCGAATTTGAACAACAGTCAAGGCGCAACCGGGGCAGGTCTGCCACAAGGGAATCACACAAGTCCGGTTCGTTCGATGTCTTTTCTTTGAATTTTCGCTCTCTTTCCTGCTCGGGGAGTAAATCTCCAGGTGTGGTCGGAGCGGTGAAGTTGACGTTCAGTTCGAGTTTTCTACTCAGCAGGCTGTAAGCTCAAAGCATTAGGCACTGATGTGCCGCTGTCAGTGAGGCAGCCCGGATGGCTTTGAGTATAGATAATCGCCACATTCGATTTTGTGTGAACGGGCTCGGCGCGCTTTTTGTTGCTCAGGCAACACCAGCGTATGCCGAGCTCGGCGATTTTTTTCTGCATCAACGGGTTGGAATTGTGGAGTCACGGGGATCTCTCGCGAAGGAGTACGAGAGGCCGGCATTGCAAACTGTCTTCTCTCAATCGTTTAGAACATTTCCCGCCGGCATCCCATTAGATCTGGCTCATGAGCTGTCTTTTTATCTTGATACATTCACCACTCGCGGCAGGGATTTCCTTTATTTTCCGCTGCAGCCCCAATCCAAGACGAGGGTCACGGAACCTGCGCTCGGAATTGATGTCTGTGCGTTTTCTATGTCTGTTGTGCGTTTGTGTCTGGCCGGTGGATTTAGTCTCGTGCAATTGCAAACAAGCTCCGATGATTATCAGCGTTATGTTGGTTTGCCTGCAACAGCACGGATTGTCATTGTCCCCTACGATTCGATTGTCGTTTGGGAGTTTGGCACTCGCTGGCGTGCGATAGAAAATCGAACTGAAGGCTATCTGAACAAGCATGAAGATCTTTTTACTTTTGTCAGTGTTGGTGTGGCTGCTATTCAGTCACGCTGATGCTTGTCAGCATGCTTCAGCCTGTGGCTGGAATGGACCCGGAGAGTTTCTATGAAGAGAGCTTCACTTCGATTGCCAAAACGTAGACTCCCCGTCCGGTGCATGTCATTGACGCTTGCATCGCTGGGTGTGATTGCGTCCGCGTGTCGATTTGGAGTGCCTGCACCGGCGGAAAATCCTGACGGTACTGCACCACGCACCGCCGATACAGATCCACTTGCAGAGGGACTAAAACGCGAACATCCTTTGGTGGAG
>JBILKM010000091.1:0-6436 GCA_044376695.1 Silvanigrellaceae bacterium | reverse complement strand
CCCACCGGAACTGAAAATGTGCAGTCATTACAGATAGGTTCCCAGCCAGTGAGCTGGGCTCCTGTCGAGAGCTACAGGCCTGCGGGCACAGGGCGCAATTCCGACCTCAAATGAGGCTTGACGGAACGAGTCTCTCTCATTATCACCGTTGAGCTTTCAACAGAGGGGATGTCCGGCAGCAAGTGCTGTGAGGCTCTCTGTCATGCCGGTCTTAAAGGAGTGAACAATGCGCGAGCTTATCAAGCTTGTTGGTATCGACGAAAAAGGTAAACCCACGGGATCCGTTTACGTGACTGACAAGAACAAGAAGACAACCACGAAGAAAATTGAACTTAAGAAATACTGCAAGTTCACAAAGAAGCACATCCTGCACCGCGAAGCGAAAATTTAAGCTTACGCATTCAGTTGTGTATTAAAAGAAAAGCCCCGCTTACGCGGGGCTTTTTGCTTTTGCGATGACTTTGATTTCAACCGCAATCGGAGTGGGGAGCCCTGTTACTCCGATTGTGGTTCGGCTCGGTCCGGTTTCCGCATTAAAGTATTCACCGTAAATTGCATTGAACTTTTTGAAGTCCTTCTTGATGTCAGTGAGAAAGCACTGTGCATCGATGATATCGGAAAGGTCGCACCCAGCGGACTTCAGAATACTGCGGATGTTTTCGATCACCGAGCGCGTCTGGATCTCAATATCGTAGCTCAGCACTGAACCATCGGCTGCGAGAGTGACACCGGGAATTTCTTTTTTGCCTCGTTCGCGCGGGCCGATCCCTGACACGAAAATCAGGTCACCGAATTGTTTGGCATGCGGATAGGGGCCAACTGCCTCCGGCGCAAGGTCAGAAAAAATGGAAATTGTTTTTTGGGGCGAGTTTGCGCTCATGTTTTGACTCACTTTCAGGAATTGCGGAGTTGAATACAGATGTCTTTGGTTTCTGTGTAAAAATCGTGCGACCAATCGCCTCCTTCACGGCCGAGCCCTGAGGATTTCATCCCGCCAAATGGCACACGTAGATCGCGTAGTAGCCAGCCATTGACCCAGACAATTCCTGCTTCCACAGCGCGGGCCACGCGGTGTGCACGTGAGAGATTCTCAGTCCAGATTGATGCTGCCAAACCGAACTCTGTTTCATTTGCAAGCGCGATGGCCTCTGCCTCGGTTTCAAACGGAGTGACGGTCACAACAGGTCCAAAAATCTCTTCCTGGATGGCTCTGCTGTGGTGAGGAACGTTCACCAAAATGGTGGGTTCATAAAAATGGCCCTGGGCGAGGTCGCCCTCGAGCTGAGCTCGTTTTCCGCCCAGCAGTACCGCGCCACCGTCGGCAACGGCAAGCTTCACGTAGGAGTCGACTTTTTCCAGGTGCGACGCGCTGACGAGTGCACCCATTCGTGTTTCGGGGTGGCTCGGATCTCCAACTTTGAATTTCTTTGTGAGCTCAATGAATCCTTTGAGAAATTCATTATAGATGGATTTATGCACGTAGATACGCGAACCACACAGGCAGATTTCACCTTGATTTAGAAAGCTCGAGCGCACTGTGACCTGAACCGCAGTGGCCAGGTCTGCATCTTCAAAAATGATATTTGGATTTTTGCCGCCAAGCTCTAAGCTCAGCTTCTTAAAAAGTGGGGCTGCTGTTGCCGCGAGGCGCGCGCCTGTTTTGGTTCCTCCTGTGAAGGAAATGGCCTTCACGTGCGGATGTTCAACCAGGGCCTGCCCGGCCGTGGGGCCCTCACCAAAAACCATGTTCACAACTCCGGCAGGCAATTGCACCTCATTGAATACTTCGCACAGCATGTGTGCAGTAAGGGGAGTAATTTCGGATGGTTTGCACACAACGGTGTTACCAAATGCGAGTGCCGGAGCAATTTTCCAGGTGAGGAGGTACAGAGGAAGATTCCAGGGGGTGATGAGCCCGACCACGCCGATGGGTGAGCGCTCTGTGTAGTGAAGAACGTGCTCTGAGCTTTTGAAGGCTTTTTCTTCCGTGTGTTGCAGGCGGGTCGCAAAAAAACGGAAGTTACTGATCGCCCTGGCAATATCCATGCTTCGCGCAAGACTCACTGGCTTGCCCTGGTCGCGCGACTCGGCCTGCGCGAAATCTTCCTGTCGCCGCTCTATCGCGTCGGCAATTTTCAACAAGTAATCCGAGCGCTTGTCGTCGCTCAGTGATTTCCAAAGTGGAAAAGATTTTTTTGCCGCCTCAACCGCCAAAGAAATATCTGCAGCGTCGGAATTTGGACATTGGGCATAAATTCGGCCTCTTGCCGGATTTTCGACATGCAGCCAGCGCTTTGACAGGGGGTCAGTGAATTGGCTGTTGATAAAATTCTGGAGAGTTTGCATCTAGCTGAAATCCCTGTGTTTGTTTGGGTCGAACGATAGTCGCTGGAGTCAAAGTTGTCCACACTTTTGGACACTTGGTGTTGAATTTGACGCCCTGTCGAAACCCCGACACGTGCCACTTTTTTACCCTCAATTCTTTGCCCATCATGACCGAGCATGGTGAATGCAGAGAGGTCATTGGCATGAAGTTCATCAGGGTCTTGGTTACCGCCGGACTGATGGGAATGGGTACGCTCTACTTCGGTTGCGAAGAGAGCCGTATCTCTTCGATCGTGCCCCAAACATCTGCGACACTCACCGATCTTGATTACGATTCGATCGGAAATCACGCCGTCTGGGTTATCCAGGATCAACTCCGCAAGAACAACGCTCCCAATGACAAAATCGATTATGTTTCTCGCGCTGCACTTGCTGAAGTGCGTTATGCGAAGCCCACCGGAGGTCCTCTGCAACTCGGTGAGGAAGAATCAATTTCAGATAGACGTGTGAAGGTGAGTGAGGTTGATGCAGCGTTGGCTTTGCGCGCTGCAGTGCGTGGTGCAATGCGCTCTGTTGCGGAAATCAAAGCATCACTCTCTCCCGAAGAGCAAAAAATCTACACGATGGCCGTTGTGAATAGCGGTCTGATTGTTTCAAAATCTGCCAACGACAAGTCCTCTGCAGTTCCTGTCGCTCTCCTCGCACAGGCCTCGATGACCGAAGTAGGTCGAAATCTCTCTGCAACTGGAATTACGAATCTGAATTTGCCGGAAGTAATGAAGGAAGTCGCCGCGACCTCGGTTGCCTTCCTTGGCAAGCTCAATGTTTCCGAGAACCAGCTGGTTGATTCTGTGGCCGCAATTGCAGCGGGTTTGTCTTCGGGAGCAAGCACTGAAAAGAACGCTAATGAAATCTCGAAGACGGTTGCGAATGCAGTTGCAGGACAGCTGCCTAGCCTTGGTCTTCAAGCAGAGAAACTGACCACAGCGGTTAAATCTATTTCCAACAAGATTGTGGAAGGATTGAGTGGCACATCGCTCTCTGCGCAAGTTCTCACTGATGCGAAGGCGGGTTTGTCGGAAGGTATCATCGCGGGATTAGGGACAAGTGTTTCTCAGGAACAAAAAGATACGCTCGCCCAGAGTGTTCAAAAAACCTTCTCTGATCCAGCGCTAGGTTCGGTCAAAGTTCTTCAAGAAGACCCGACCACGCGAGAAATTACTCTTTTTGGTGGTGTCTACAACCGCTCTCTGCCGATCAATTTTAACGATGTTTTACTGCAGTGTAACTTCTCTGCTGAAGAAGCAGCACGCACACGGTTCCTGGTGAGCTCGATTTACAGCGGAGAACTTAGAAAAGGAAACGTGAAGATGTTCCAAGGAGCCCTTTGGGTTCCTGGTGAATTCTTGGAATGGACACCTCCGCTCATGGCTCGCGACGGACAACGTGCTTTCAAGTTGACTGCTTTGCTCGGGGATACGCTGACCCAACGCACAGTCAACGTCACGGTGTATGTGCAGGGTATCAACGAAGCTCCAACACTTTCATCGATACGAACCTTGACCGGTGGGCGCGAAGACACTCCGCAGGTGATTACTTACGAAGAATTGCGCGCTGCATCCGACATGAACGACCGTGATACCGGGCAGGTTTACTTTAAAATTTCAAACCTCTCGAGTGGCCGTGCCTTCAAAGCCGGCCAACAGGTTTCTGTAGGGACATTGATTGCTCCAGGCGAATTCATTGTCTGGAATCCTGCGCAGCAGGCAAATGGTCTGCTGAGTCCTTTTAGCGTGACTGCATACGATGGTGACCTCGAGTCACCGACCACCATTCCCGTAAATGTTTCTGTCTTGCCCGTGAATGATGCGCCCACGGTTGTTGCGCAATCGACTGTCATGGATGGAGCGGAAGATACTGTCTACGCTCTCTCGAACGCTCGCTTGAAGGAGATCTCCCAGGCGCACGATGTCGACCTCAATCAGCTGAGCTACAAGATTACCGAGATTTCTCAGGGTGTGCTGAAGAAGGCCGACGGCTCTGTGTTTGCGGCAGGCGAGATTGTAGGCGCAGCAGATACGGTCTTTTGGACACCTCCCCAAGATGCTTTTGGAACAGCCGTCCCTGCGTTTAAAATTCAAGCCTTCGATGGTTCGGAATTTAGCCAAACCGAAACGCGCGTTGCGTTCAATCTTGTTCCAACAAATGACGCTCCTGAGTTGTCGACCGTGACAACTTTCACGAGCGCTGTTGAAGGCAATGTGTTTGAAATAAAGTTCGAAGACCTTGTTGCGAAATCCAACATCCGCGACGTGGATAACACGAACCTTAGATTCCGCCTGGTGAGTGTTGAAGGAACGAGTGGCGAAGCGCTTTACCTGAAGGGCAGTGCAGCTCCACTCGCGGCTGGTGCAATTTTCAACCCGGGCCAGATTTGGACCTGGACACCACCGAGTAAATACTACAGCCGCCAAGTCCAAGCATTCACCATCGAGGCTTGGGACGGCCTGCTGCCCTCTGTGAACAAAGTGGCCGTGAACTTCGACGTTCTCGCAGTAAACCAAGGACCAACGTTCCGCTCTCAGGCGCGTAACGCGGGAGCTGTTCCGGTCGTGGCTGCGTCCGACTACGTACTGACTTACGAAAAGATTGCAAACGATCTCGAACTTGCAGACGCTGAGAGCAGTGCCACGGTTCCGACCGAACACCGCAAGGCTTTGCCTGTGCTTGTGATTGAGTCGGTCGACTACGGCACACTCAGGAAAAATGGCGAGAACGTAACCATCCAAACGACAACTCTTGAACCTGGGCAGAGCTGGACATGGACTGCTCCTGTGGATCGTTTGGGTATCGTGGATGCGTTGATTGTGCGTGCGCGGGATGCGAGCGGGACATTCAGCACAAGTGCGGCAACCTATGCGTTCGACGTACAACCCAGACCAAACACCGCACCTACACTAACAGCAGTTCAAACAGTTTCAGGTGCAACAGAAGACACTCCCTACGCACTCACCTTCGAGGCCTTGAAGGCACTTTCGAATGCAAATGATGCTGACAATAACCAGGTTCTCTTCCGGATTCGTGAGCTCTCCTCAGGTCAGCTGAAGAAGGGCCCAACGATTATCAACCCGGCCATGTTGGGCGATCCTGGGGTTCTTGTTGGGCCGGGTGATGTTCTGACCTGGACGCCAAATCAGGATGATTTCGCAGCGGCAGGCTCGCCGCGTTTGGCGTTTAAGATTTCCGCGACAGACAGTATTGCCGATAGTGCGTTTGTGAATGGTGCACTTGATTCATCTCGGTTTGTTCCGGTGAGCTTTGCGATTTCGCCTGTTAACGACGCTCCACGATTTACCGGTTTTGCGAGAATCACTCAGAGTGCCAGCTCGACCTCGCTCTCTGAGGATCTTCCCGTTTCATTGTCTTTCAATCAGCTCTACTTTGCCTCAACACTCGATGACGTTGATGATGAAGTTCTGCGCAGCCCAGATCCTAACAAGATGTTCAACCACCGATTTGTGGTGACCTCGATTCAGCCGGGCTCAAAAATACTTGTGGACGGAAGTGAAATAGCTGTGGGCGCGGAAATAACCAAGCTTGCGAGCAGTATTCAGTGGATTTCCCCACAACACGCATACAATGACCAGGTCGCATTTACTTTGCGGGTTCGGGATGAGAACAGCCTTGGTGCGCAAGAAAGCGCGGCTGATATTCCGGTTGTGATTGCGCTCAACCCTGTGAACGATGCTCCGGTTTTGAGTATTCCAGGTTCCGATGCTCCCGCGAAGTATAGGCTTGCAGGTGCGCAGGAAGATATTCCGTTTGTGCTGACCTACGATGCGATCAAGAACAAGCTTGCAGTGGAAAATACCTACATCACTGATGTCGATGGCCCACAGCTGGAATTTATGGTGTCTCCGGTTGCAGACGCTGTCACCAGCTTGGCTGTCGGAACTCTAAGAAAGAATGGAGCGGTGGTTGCTTTGGGTGAAAGCGTGCGCCTGCAGCCGGGTGAATCGCTGGCTTGGCAGCCTCCACTTTACAAAAATGGCGTCATGACAGCGTTCTCGGTGCGGGCTTATGACAGCATGCTTGCGAGCTCTGCTGCGGC
>JBILKM010000019.1:0-52095 GCA_044376695.1 Silvanigrellaceae bacterium | reverse complement strand
CTGACGGCAGTTCTGGCCTGGCACAAACAATTCGATGTGCGGTCGACCGTTGGTTTTTGGTTGGTGCTCTGGACGGCACTGGTCATGGTGATGGATCTTGTCTTCAAGCTACGTGCACTGCGTTGGAACGGTCAGCTGTTGTGGAAATTCAACCGCCCCTATTTGGGATCATGGATAGTTCATCTCGGATTTCTCATCTCAATTGCCGGATTTCTTGGAGGCTATCGAGGTATCCATGCTGAGGCTGTCATCAATTACAACGAGTCAGCGCAGTTCTATGGCTACACGCTCACCAATCGCGGAATGCGTGAAGAAGCAGCCTACAACTACAGGTATGTCTCGGCAGTGATTGAAGCCAAAAACGAGAAAGGCGAGATGGTTGAAGTGCTTCCGCGACGAAGCAAATATTCCAACAAAGAAGAGTGGCTGAATGAAATCGGTATTCACTCCACATTCTGGCACGATTTGTATCTTGTTTTGGCTAATTTCGACATGAACACCAAACAGGTGTCTCTCAAGATGCATATCAATCCGACAGTGAAATTTGTTTGGACAAGTCTGGTGGTCATGGTTCTCGGCGCAATGGTCGGACTCAGCCATCGTATTAAAAGAAGGAGTCTCGAGGTATCGCCTAACGGTTTGGTTCTCGAGTCCGCCACTGATGATTCCGACCTTTTGGCTGAATCACTTGCACCTGTGCGCCTTTCTCAGAAAGTGCAGTCGGCCATGATCGTCACGGGTGCTGTTGTACTTTTGGCTTTTGGTTTTTCGGGCACGGCATGGGCGGCCGAAGAAACCAACAAAGCGCGCATGCAGTACTCTCAGGAGCTGCTCGATATTGGAAATGAGTTGCGCTGTCCGACATGCCAGGGTGTTAGCATCCTCGAGAGTGACACTCCGCAGAGTGTTGCGATGCGTAAGGAGATCGAACGTCAGGTTGCAGATGGTAAAAGAAAAGATGAAATCATCCGCTTCTTCCGCGATCGTTATGGTGAATGGATTCTGCGTCAGCCGGACACAAGTCAGTCGTTTGGTCTGATGATTTGGGTGATTCCCTCAGTGGGCCTTGTACTTGGGCCAGCTTGGTTGATTTTCGCTCTGCGTTCTTCGCGTAGACGGGAAGAGGAAGAGCGCGTCGCGATTGAAAGGGAATTGCGCAATCACATTGAGCAAGCAAGACGCATTGGGGGGCAGGTATGACTCTCGTTCTTGCAGCAGCAATTTTGTTTTCTGTCTTTATTGTTTGGATGGTCACAACACCACTGTTCTCGGCTGAGAACATGGAGTCTTTTTCTGCAAGCTACAAAGGCTTCGCGGATGAAGCTGAGTTGCGGCAGGCTCTTCAGCTGCGTGACAAACTTCTGGGGCGTCTGGTGCACGGGCGGGTCGATGACGAAAGGGTTTCGGGTCTGAGTGAGGCTGATTGCTTTCAGGCGCTGGTTTCTTTGAGTCTGAGGCTTCAGCGTGCTGATCTTCCCTATCTACCTGAGAAACAGGGAGACACATTGACGAACCCACAGTCCGGTCGAGTGTCACTCAAGATGCTCTTCGCTCTGGCGTTGGTCGCGATTGGTGTTGGGTTTGGCCTGAAAGCGGCGACAGCTTCAGCTCAGATGATGAGCCATCCACCGACTGCGTCGGCTCCTGTGAATGCGCCTGCGACCCTCTTCCAAATCGAGCCTTCCGTTTATGCACCCCAGGCGAGCCGCTACATGATTTCGCCTGCGCAGGGGCATCTCGTGGGGCTGCATCTGACCTCATTCTCAGTTCCAGTTTCCGCTACCGAGGGTGTGACAGTGGTCTTGCCCTTACCTGAGGGAATTCGTGATTGGCAGCTCACTGCGATGCGTCCGGAGGCTCTGGCCAATCAAGTCACCGCCATCAACTGGAAGGGTTCACCCGCTTTGCAACTTCCACCTGGCACTCAGGGATTGGCAGTCGAGCTCAACAGCGAGTTCAAGCTCAGAGCTTTTACCGGACATGCCGTTTGGAAAAACACAGCATTGCCACCCTTGCCCGGCGAACAGATTGCAGTTCTCTTCGAGGCACCTAGTCCATTGTCCACTTTGTTCGGTCGCCTAATGGAAGGCTGGAATGTTTGGCCGCCGCGCATTCTTAAAGTGGGTGAGGGGATGAACCTGCAAAATCGTGAGGTGGCCATGAATCCATCTCTCCCTGCGCGCAAAGTGCAGATTGTGTCCAGGGCAAGTGATTCAGCTGCGGCGTATCTGAATTTTGAGGTGATCGGTCTTGCACCCGACAGGCTTCCACTCATTGTCTTGGGGAGTTTGATTGGCGCGATTCTTTTTGGGGTCGGTGCATTTGTGCTCTTCCGGGGTGCTCGTTGGAGAATTGACAGGTCTGAAGCCTTGCCCGGGTGAATTGTTGGGCCCTACACTCTCGAGACGGCCAGTGTCCGCCGGTGAATTTTTTTGTGGGGGCCCTCATGATTCTCAACAGTTCCACAGTCCAGCTTATCAGAACGAACGCTGCACGTTTGGCAAATGCAATCCGCAGCAAAGAAGATCTCAACGACCTCGCCACAGCCGGTAATTTCGAGCAGGTCTTCGCTGCGATTGAAGCTCTCCTGACTCACACCGACATGTATTTTGATGACGAGCTTTTGATGTGCCTCGACGATTCGAACTGGCGCAACTTCAAAGCTACTCTGCTTGTTTACACGCTCAACATCGTCAACCGTTATGTTGCTACGGCGCGTGATGGTTCCGGCATGGCTCGCGATCAACACGATTACATGCCCGCCGCTGCGCACATGTAATTCAAATGAAAACAAAAAGCCGCAGCTCCTCTGGGGGCTGCGGCTTTTTTTTATTTTATTCTGAAATGTGGGTTAGAGAAATCACTTGGGCGCTTTGATTTCTCCGTTGAAGAGCTTCTGAACCGATTGGTGGAATTGATTCACTGTGACAGCTTCCCGGAAAAGTATGGGTGGCTTGCCCGCGAAGTCGGAGTCTGCCGGATAGATGCCAACAGCCGGTAGGCCAGTAAGATCCCACCTCTGTGTGAGTTCTTCTGAGGCTGGATTCGACTCAGTGAAGTCGATCTTCAAGGCAATGAAGTGTTGGTTGATCAGCGCCTCAACTCCAGATTCACTCCACACTTCTGCGTCCATTTTCAAGCACGCCGCACACCACTGTGCCCAGGCGTCGACAAGGAGTCCTTTCTTTTCAAGCTGCGCAGCTTGAACAGCCTTTCTCCAGTCTTTGTACCACTGAATATTTTCCTTTGGCGCTGATCCGGCGGGAGGAACTTCGACGGGTTCGCCAATACGATCCATAGAGGGCCAGCTTGGCAGAGACATGGGTACGAATCCTTTGACGAGTGACAGAGTCATCCACAGTGCCAGGATTGTGAGCCCTGTTTGAGTGCCCAGAAGTGTGATGGGGTGATTCGCAGAGCGATTTTGCCAGACCAGGAAAACAAGTGTGAGTACTGAAATAGTGACCAACCCTGTGATTGTTGGCTGCGCATAAAGGAGTGCAAAAATAGGAAATGGACTGAGGAAGATTTTCAGGTAGTAAAGGGACAATGCAAACATCAGTGCGGCAAAGATGTTTTTCACAAGTCCTGTGAGCTTGCCAGCACGTGGTAGTTTCTTAAAGTGATGCGAGAGCATGCCCAATACCAAATAAGGTGCTCCGAATCCGGCGGCAAAAACACTCATGAGAGTGAACCCATAGACGGGATCTTTGGTCTGCCCGACTAGCACGAGCAATAAACTGAGCACGGGTCCGGTGCAGGGTGCAGCCACGAGTCCTGAGACGGCTCCCATGGTCAGGATGGCTAAGTTCGGCGAACGCTTCGACAGGGGGATTTTGTTTCCTAGGCTTTGCAGGCGCGACAGATCGATGCTCCCTAACATGGATAAACCAAGCAGGAACATGAGTGCTGCAAGTCCAAAATTGAAGGCCCGGCTCTGCAGTATTCCACCAAACAAAGAGCCCGTCATGCCAGCAATGACACCCATGCTGGCATAGGCCAGTATCACGCCAATAACGTAAACCAATGCAGGCAGGAACGATTGCGAAGGTTGTGAGCTGTCGGTGTTTTCTCTGGTGTGTGACAACACATTCAGTGTGATGGGGATCATTGGATAGACGCAGGGAGTCAGATTCATAAGTAAACCTGCGAGGAACAACGCGGGAAATAAGAGCCAGCTTCTCTGTCCGAGTGCACGTTGAACCTGTGTTGTGATGCTGTCGGTCAGCGAAACATCAGTGGTCGATTGCGGAGCCGATGGTTTTGCCGTTGGGGTCGCTGTTGGGGGAACAGTCGCTGCAACAGTCGGGGCGACAGTCGCTGCAACGGTTGGCATGGCAGACGCTGAGAGAGTTGGTGTCACCGTTGGCGCGGCGACCAGATTTGTCGAAACAGGTGCCGGGGGACTGGACGGTATTGGCGGAGTTGCCGAGCTCAGCGAGCTTGAGGAGGCAGAGCCCGAGAGAGCTGACAACGCATTCTTTGGTTCGGGTCGAGAGATTTCACCTTTTCTCGCATCGACAAGAAAGTAGGCAGGCAGCAAGCAGGTGTTTACTGAACAGGCCTCAAAACGGATGCGCAGAACTCCGGTTTCATCCATCGGGATATCAGAGGTCGCTGAGAAAAGTGTACCTTTGTCGAAGATGGCACGCGGCTCGTTGTAGAATGGATCCTGCACAACCTTTGCTGCGGGATCGGCCTTGGTTTGCAAGGCGATGAGAGCGTTGAGTGTGGCAGAGCTCTTGTATTCGAAACGTAGGCCTTTTTCGTAAATTTTGAACCCGCCGCGTGTTTCAAGTTCAAGGACGGCGGTTGTTCCTGCGCTTTGGTTTGTCATGCTGACAAGCTTGAACTGGACTACGTTTGCCGGATCAATTTTATTCAAGGACTTCAGTGGTACGCTGAATGGGTCGTCGAGTGCCAGGGCGCGCTGGTGCGGGAAGCAAAGCGATGCGATGCAAACAAAAAATCCTACAAGCAGCAGGCTTCGGCGCAAAAGACGGGTTGGCAATTTCAGCAATGCCAGAGTATCACCATTGTTGAGCATTTGAGTCCCGAATTAAGAGAGAAGAAAATATGGCTTTTGATACACCATCTGCCCTGTCAAAATCTATCACGAACAACCGTACCGATCACAAAGTTCTGGTCGTCGTTCTCGACGGTGTGGGTTGGAAAGACACTCAGGATCACGTGACCCTCCAGCTGGCGCACCAGGCTGGTTTGCTCCCTTCCGCGGCATTTGTTGCTGGCAACGCGGTTGCGGCGGCTTACACGCCACATCTCTCGAGCCTCATGCAGACATCCTTGAGCCGCACTCTTCTCGCCCACGGTCCAAGCGTAGGTTTGCCCTCGGACGATGATATGGGGAACAGCGAGGTTGGACACAACGCATTGGGTGCTGGTCGGGTGTTCGCCCAGGGAGCCAAGCTTGTAAATGAAGCCATCGCAAGCGGACGACTTTTCCAGGGTGACGGTTGGAAGAAGGTTGTTCAACGTGCCGAGCTGCATGCTGGAAAAAACACATTGCATCTGTGTGGTCTTTTTTCGGATGGCAATGTTCATAGCCATATCGATCATCTTTTCGCTCTGATTTCTGCTGCAAAAAAAGAAGGTGTACGCCAGGTGCGCTTGCATCTTCTCCTCGATGGCCGAGATGTCGGTCCTGACACCGCAGAGATATATGCACAGAAGCTGAGTGATTTTCTCAAGAGCACTGTCGATTCCAATTTTGATTGCAGTGTTGCGAGCGGCGGTGGTCGAATGTTCGTGACAATGGATCGCTATGAAAGCGACTGGTCGATTGTAGAGCGTGGCTACAATGCTCATGTCCTGGGAGAAGCCCGTGCATTCGGGTCACTTGAGGAAGCGCTTCAGACCTTCCGTGCAGAGGGCTTGAAGACGGATCAGAATCTGCCTCCGTTTGTTGTTGCAAAAGATGGCCATCCCATCGGAGCTGTTGTCGATGGAGACAGCTTTGTTTTGTTTAATTTCCGTGGTGACCGTGCCATTCAGATTTCCCGCGCACTCACAGAAAAAACTTTCAAGCCGTTTGTGCGCAAAAGATTTCCGCAGGTCATTTATGCGGGAATGATGCAGTACGACGGCGATCTGAAGCTTCCTGAAACTTATTTGGTTGAACCGCCACAAATCGACAGAACCATGGGCGAATTGTTGAGTGCTACAGGAGTCAAGCAATTTGCTTGCAGTGAGACACAAAAATACGGCCACGTGACCTACTTCTGGAACGGCAACCGTAGTGGAAAATTTAATGAGAGCCTCGAAAATTACATTGAGATTCCATCTGATTTACAACCTTTTTCAGAGCGGCCATGGATGAAATCTGCAGAGATTGCAGATCGCACTATTGCCGAAATGCAGAAGAACAGCTTCAGGGTGGGGCGTATCAATTTTGCCAATGGTGATATGGTCGGACACACCGGCGATTTCGCATCAACCCTTGTTTCTGTTGCGGCGGTGGATTTGGCCCTGGGGCGGATTTTGCAATGTGCGCGTGAGACAAACACTGTTGTGGTTGTGACCGCCGATCATGGCAACGCCGACGAGATGTTTGAGCTCGATAAAAAATCGGGAAAAATCCAATACGATGCACACGGGGTGCCGCGTGCCAAGACGAGCCATACACTTTCTCCAGTTCCATTTTGTATTTTTAATGCCGAGATTCTACCGCGCGAAGTGCACTTGCGTGCTGACCTTCCGAAGGCTGGTTTGGCCAATGTTGCTTCAACTGTGCTTGAGCTTGCAGGATTCCAGCCACCGACCGGGTACGAACCAAGCCTGCTGGTCATGGGCGAGCCCAAATCAACGGCTGAAGGTCACAGGATAACGGCAAGTGATCTGCAAGTTGAGCATTCTTCTGCACAACTCAAATCCGGATTTCATCCGAAACTGGTGAAGAAAGCAGAGCTTGCTTCGCACCGGGAGTTCTTCAGCCTGGGCTTGAAATCTGTGATGTTTGCAAAGACCGTTGCAGCATTGCGTGCACCCGATGGTTGCCCTTGGGACAAAGAGCAAAACATTGAATCTCTCCGACCATACCTCGTTGAGGAAGCCTATGAGGCAATTGAGGCCGCGGCGCAGTATGCGAAGGCGGGTGATCTTTCCTCTGCGAAGGCATACTGCAGTGAACTCGGCGATGTTCTGTTGCAAGTTTTCCTCAATGCACAAATCGCCTCAGAGCAAAAGCATTTCACAGTGGCATCTGTTTTTGATGACATCTGTGAAAAAATGATACGGCGTCATCCCCATGTTTTTGCAACGTCCGCCGATATTAAGACCTCTGAGGATGTGATGCGGCAATGGGATGCTATTAAGGCACAGGAAGGAGATTCGGCTTCTGTTCAGCCAAAATCATTGCTGAACAAAGCGCGCAAGAAATCAGCACAGCCCACGTTGTCCTGGACTACTTCCGTTTCCAAGGCGTCTTGGAAGTTGGGTTTTGCGTGGAAGACCCTCGAGCAGACTTTTGCCGATTTGTCTTCGGAGATAGAAGAGCTGCGGCGTGAGGTTTTCGTGGATGCACCACAACGTGGTCGCGTCGCGGATGAAATTGGTGACGTTGTTCTGGCTCTTGCCAATGTCGTGGTTTTTCTCAACGAGATGCGGTTTTCGGGTTCCGAACCCTCTGTAGATTTAGACCTCTCGGCGCGCGCGAGTGTTGAGAAATTTCTTTCACGATTTGAAGGAATGGAAAACATCCTGCGTGAGCGTGGTGTGGATGTCACCGAAGACTACGCTAAAAGCCTCTCACTCGATGTCTGGGATGAGCTGTGGCGGGAAGCCAAGCGCAGAAAATACAGGTGATTTGGTGAAGGAACAGCTTGCAAGAGGGGCGGCTTCGGGGCATCCTGATGCCATGCCGTAGGCACATTTTGTTCAAGCTCTGCATACTCAAGAGGCATTTATGGTTTTGAAGAAGCTTTTTGGCAAACGTGACGCAGAAACAGCTCCCGGTGCTGTTCCGGCTGTTGAAAAAAATACTCCCAAAGCCGGAGCCACGGCTGCGCCGGAAGTTTCTGCTGAGGACAATTCGTCCAACACCGATGCTTCGGAACCCAAGGCAGCTCTCTTTCTTGAGCAGGCGATGGTCGAGAATGCGCGTCAAGATACGGCTGACAGCCGCCGCAAGGTCTATCAGGAGCTGCTTTTTTCTGAGCTTCTCCTTGCCCTGACTGAACCCGAAAGTGGTGCTGCACCGGCGGAGCAGGGTGCCGAAAATGGTCAGAACATGAGCGTCGCCATCCTGCAGAACTCAGCCGGCACGCCGTTCGCAGCTGCCTTCACAAGCGGAGCCGCAGCGCGTCGCTGGCGCCCAGACGGTGGCCAATATGTCTCCGTGCGTGGCCAGGACATCTTCAAACTTCTCGAACCCAGCCCCGCTGAGGTTATCGTTGTGAATCCCGGTAGCGCACCCTTCATTGTGCTCAACAAAGTGGAATATCGGCAGCTGGCCATGGGCATTGTGCCGCAAACCCAGCACAGCCCGGTTCAAGTTGCGAGTGGTGCTGGGGAAGCGCAGCCTGCTGGTGATGGCCAGATGCAGGTGGCTTTTCCACCGGACGTCTTCAGCGACGAGCAAAAGGCGCACACCAAAGATGTGCTTAATTCTAATGCAAAGGTTGAAGCTGCTGTCTTGGGCGCGATTCTTCCGCCAAACGCGGGTGAGTCTGGCTGGATCCGCACTATCTTTTTGCGTGTCTCCGGAATCGAAGAGAGCCCAGAGGCCATGCAGTCTTTCTGTAGTGCTGTTAAAGATGGCATTGTTCAGGGCAAGGACGAGATGTTTGCCGCAGTTCCCTTTGAGGTCGGCGTAATGCCCGACCCCAATTTCTGGCAGGCCATGCACCAAAACGGGATTATTCTCTTTGACAAGAATCCCCCTCCTATGTCACAGCCTGAAACGAAAGATGGCGTTGTTGATGCCCATCTTGAGGCCTGACTTCCGGCAGTTTCGGTTTTTCGGCATTGTCGGCCCTCTCAGCGTCCCCCATGGTTTGGAGTCCTTCTGATGGCAGAAGTTCGTAAAGGAAAAGCTGGTTCGGCTCAGAAGTCCCGTGCGCGTGTCGCCGCGGCTGTTGCCAAGCCGGTCTCCTCAATTTCCGAACTCAAACGCCTCCTCCTTGAAACCCAGGATCAGCTGAGTCTCATTCATGGCGTTCTCGAAGAACTCTGCGAGCGCCAGGAAGCGCTTTCGGCGTGGCAAATGGAATTTTCCAAGCGCCTCGTGACTCTCCAAGAGGCGCAGTGGCGATCGCTGGAGGATCTGGCGGGTGTCGACATGGGCAACCCGGTCGAAAAGGCATTTGGTGTTCAGTTTGACACCTCTGATCCAGCGCATTTGGACGATCAGCTCGATGAAGCTCAGAAGCTTATGGAACAGGTTAATTCCGATGCCATGTCGAAGCGAGCAGTACGTTTGCGCAAACGCAAGAGTGCGCCGCGCACCGAGCCGACTTCAGAAGAGGATTCTCTTTCAGGTCAACTCGAACCTGAATCTTTGAGAAGTGACACCTCTCCTGAAAGTGTGTTTGTCATTCCCGAAAAGGTCGATGTTCACTGAGTCCAAAATGAAGTCGTCGGCTCTCACCTTACATCTTGTTTTAGGGGAGAATTGAGATGGAGCGGGATATTCTCTCCAGTGCTTCTGAACGCGCTCTGCATATGAGTAGGGCGATTGAGCAGCTGCATACCCAGTTGCAGGCTTCGCCAAAGTTTCAGGAAGCTTTTGTTCACGTTCTTGAACAACTGTGCCGGTGTCGTATCCCTGAAACGGGTGCACCTCGCGCTTCGTCTTCTGAAGCTCACAAAACCCTTCACTTTGTTGCCGTGGGTAAATCGGGCGGAGTTGCCCAGGTTCTCGTTTCTATGTTGGCGAGTGTTGGCATCAATGCGCGTTTCCTGCATCCGACCGAAGCGCTCCATGGAGATCTGGGTTCGGTTGTTGGCGGAGATCCTGTTCTACTTGTGTCCAACAACGGACGCAGTGCCGAGTTGCTCGCTGTATTGCCGCTTTTGCGAGAACGCGGTTGCGAGCTTGTGGCTGTGACAAGTCGCCCCGATTCACCTTTGGCTCAGGGTTGTAGAGTGACACTCCAGTTGCCTGTCCAGAGTGAAGCTTGTCCATTGAATCAAGCACCCCTCACAAGCACTGTAACCACTCTTGCACTTGGTCAGCTGCTGGTCGCAGCATCCATGGAACGACGGCTCTTCGATTTGGCCTCGTACGCCCGCAACCATCCGGGTGGAGCAATCGGCAAGCGCATTTTTGTGAAGGTCGATGACCTTATGGTTTGTGGTCAGTTTCTTCCTCGCGTGAGTGTTGCTGCAACCTTCAAGGATGTGATTTCACGCATGACCGAATGTGCGATGGGAGCACTTTTAGTTGTTGATGACGTGGATTCAATGCTTGGTTTTGTCGCGGAGCGGGATCTGCGTGCTGCCATGGAAATGCATGGTCCAAAAGTTTTCGATTGCACAGTGCATGAGTTCATGAACGCCAATCCAATTACCCTCACTCCAGGAACTCTCGCAGTTGAGGCGCTTCAGCTCATGGAGAATCGTCCGCGTCCATTGAATGCGGTACCTATTGTCGATGCAAATGGAAAGGCCGTGGGTCTGTTGCGACTCCACGACCTTGTTTCTGCCGGTATCACGGCTTCGAGCTGAGCATTAGAGGAGCTCATCTCCGTTTTCTCTTAAAATGCCTCGAATCCAGTTCTTATACTGCCGCGCATCTGTATATGAGTTGTCGAGGCCAATGCAGGTCTGGAAGATTTCAATTCCAGCTGATGTGACACCCACCACAACCCATTTGCCCTCAGCTGTGCGTGTGTACATCGGGCCACCTGAGTCGCCCGCGCATGCGCCCTTCATCCAGCCACCGACGTTTAATATTTTTGCGCGTTGGTCGACATTTTGCAGCTCTAAATTCACCTCTCGCAGTTGCCCTGTGTTGTTGTTGCGGCGGCTGAGTGTGACACCATATCCGACAAGGGTAACCGGCTGCTTTTCACTCAATTCAAAATCTTCTGAGGCAACCTCTACCGGCTGATAGGGTTCTGGGATTGCCTCATCGAGAACAACGATCCCGATATCATTCGGCGCCGATGATGGGTTGCCGCTGAGGGTGAGTCCGGGGTTCCAGTCTGGATGTGGAATGATGCGTTTTGCACGAATCCAATCTGTACTCTTGGCAACCTTAAGGCCGAACGATGCGATGAAATCCTGCACCCGTGGAAACAGAAATGCATCGCCTTTGAGCTGTGTTTGTGGATCGAAGTCCTGCAGGCAGTGCGCAGCTGTCATGAGAGCTTTGCGTGAGATCACAGTAGCTGTGCAGAAGGATTTTCCCAGATCGAGGAGGCTCGATGCTCTTGAGCGGATTTGACCGAGATGGTCTGATGTGAGGGCAACTGTCGAGAGCCTACGCGCATCGTCGACCTGATCGCTGACAGAGCGTCCACCGACAATATTGACCTTGGCCTCTCTGTGAGAGCTGTGTTTTTCCTCACCGCACCCCACAATCACTCCGGAAATCAATACCGCAAGGCCTGAAACAAGGGCCTTCGAACTTTGGCTGTGCCGCATTTTCTGTCCTCCTAGTTTTGAGCCAGAGTGAACTTCACAGCGATTCGTAGAATTTGTTCAGAGATTCTCCGTTGAGCACGCGGACATGGATGAGTGAGTCGAGTTGCAACGATTTTTCAAGATATACAGATGCCTGAAAGGCTCTCTTGCGCAGGGAAGTGGGTGAGCACTGCTCAGGTGGAAGCAGCTCTGCAATCGGCTGAACGACGAGTGTGTTGTCAGAACCCAAGTGGGTGCGGATTTGTTTCATCACGAAACAACCGCGGGCAGGGATGACAGGCCAGTTGCCGCTCACGACCAGCTTCTGGCGTATTCCCAGTGTTCCAGGCAGTAGAACAACTTCTTCGACAGGTGCATAGAGGAACTCGTCCGGCGCCGCACTGACTGAGCGCTTTACAACAAGTGGTAGCGGAGCGAGAGCGGGCATGCCCTCAACTTCAATCTTCCATGTCCCTTCATGCAGAGTGCCGAAGGTTACTCTCTGTATAAAAGGCACAATAACCTGTGCGCAGGGTTCCCCCTTGTAGACGTAGGCCAAGGGTCTCAGACGGATAATTCTCCGTATTGGATCTACGGTCTTCTCGACCATTCCTGTTTTCATGCACGCATTTGAAAAACGACCTTGAATGATGACCTCAGCGTTGTCGTTGTCATCGAATCCCTGTGGGACGAAGACACGCTCCACAGGTGCAGGTTCAAGGACAACAGTGGGTGCGGCATTTGAGTCGCTCTGTGCAAATGCAGGGTTGAAAAAGGAGAGGAGAAAAAGGAGGGCTACATTGTGCAGAATTTTTGCAAAGAATACTCGCGGCGTGGTGTTTAGCATGTCTTACCTCTCGACTATTGGTTAGGCCGGGGCGTGAGCGTTGACCAGAGAAAGATGTTTTTGATTTTGCTTTCACGCAGCTTTGCGCGGAATACGGATCGAAAGAATGCCCTCTGCAAGAGTCGTGGACTTCTCCTCTACCACTGCATCTTCAGCGAGTCGGATATCGCGCTCATATGATTCAGCACGATGTTCGCAAATAGACATTTTCAGGTCGGCTGTTTCTTCACATTTTCTTTTTGCCCTGAGGTGAAGAATTTTTCCGTCTGCGAGTAATTCAATTGTATTGGCGTCCACTCCTGGGAGATCAACGCGGATATCATAGAGATTCGAATTTTCGAGCACATCAATTCTTGGGTGAACATGTTTCGGGGTGGTGCGGCGGAGCAGCGAACGTGCATCATTGTAAAGATGGTTCCACAAGGTTTTTGCCTGATCGGCAAATTGTTCGGCGCGCGGATTCGACAGCAGGATTCTTCCCAGAGCTGTCTTTTCTTCGCTTTCACGTTTCAGGTTCAATTCGTGATTCATGTTGACCCCTCCTGTGACGGCTTGAGGAATGAATTCAGAAAAAACCTAACTGCACAGGAGAATGGGATCGCTTTTTAAATCTTATGAATTCCACAGTTTCAGCGTGAGCGGGTCATTGTTCACGAGCGACTGCAGAGACTCACGCGCCGAGCCATTGGATCGATACTTTTCACAGACGTTCAAGGTTGCGCCAGGCTTGCTCGGCCAGAACGAAAGTTGCGCGGAGTTTTTTTGCTTCTGCAATGAAACTCTTCCGCTGTGTATCGAGAGCTCTAATTTAAATTCAGGGAAGTTGCTCCAGAATGTGGTGTCCACAATCAGCTTTTCGCCAAATGAAGTGAGACGCAGACCTACCCAACATTCAAGAATCATATGCAGAAATGCTGCTTCACTCCAGGCCTGGTGGGGAGCCCCTTTGGGCCAGCTCCAGGGTGAATGACTCGATAGCCCATCAAGCAATTCAGGCAGCGCTCCGCCCTGTGATCCATCTGTGGCGTGGTGAACGAGAGTTTCATAAAGCCTTTTTGCCAAATCCTGATGTCCCGTGAGTAGCAACATTTCACTTGCTGCACCGCTGAGCCACGGCCAGATTGTGCCGTTGTGATAGGCCCAATCGGGGTGTTCGAGTCGGTTTCGAGTTCCAAATTCATGGTATGGATGAAAGTGAATTTTGCTCTCGTGTATGTAGGGACTCTCGTCCTCAAAAATGTCGTTGATGGGTATCGGATGCTGCACAGAGGTTTCTGGGCTCAGCGTGCGAACACCATAGGGTACGATGAGATCTGATTCCAGCATCACATCGATACTTCTTTTCAGCTCATCTCGACTCAGAAGCTCCTCAAGGCATCCACTCCTTTGCAGTGCTGAGAAACCTAAAAGCACGTTCGGTCGGATCGAGTAATCGGCGCTTCCGTCGGGGCGCAGAGTATCAGCCCAGCGTGCACCATCACTGCAGAGGTAACTGTTTCTAATTGTTTTCAACCCGACTTGTGTTGCTCGAAAAAGTGTCTGGGATGTTTTCTGGTCGTTGAGTTTTTCAAAGTTCAAGCTCCAACGTCGCAGTGCAGCCATCCAGAAGGCTTGTATCTCAAATGCACGGTCGGATCTCGGGCTACATGGGATGTTTTCACCGGTTGGGCTTTTCTTTTGGGCATCCATCCAGGTGTCTGCTGGTCCATGCTGAATGAGTTGGCCCTTTAGAAAGATGCTTGAGGCTTCGAGTACTTTCTCGAGAATCAGCGGACGCACCTTCTCGAGTAGATGAGACCAGCCACAGTGATCAATTAAATCGGCTGTCGAGAGCAGAAGGAGAGGCAGTGCATCGACACTGTTGTTGGTTGTCGTTTGTGTCGTGGTGTAGTTGGGGATAACTCCTGCTCGACTCGAGCGCCACAGGTCGGTGATGAGTTCCTCTCCTGTGACAGTGCGGCCCGACCAGAGGAATGCAGCACGGAAGCTGTGACACATGTCACGCGTCCAGAATTGTGTGAACCAGGGAAGCCCAGCTTGTAATCCGGTTGTGCCGTCGCTGCGTGTTTGGATAAGCTGATTAAGGCTTTCTGCGGAATTGCAGAAAGCCGTGCTGAGTTTTTCGTGGACACTCACGAAATCTGAAGTGGGTGAAATTCGCTTTCCAATTGTTTTTGGATGCAATTTCTTTTCGGGAAGTTTTACCTGAGAGAACAGAATCCGGGCCGTGCCTTTGGTGCTCGTTTCGAGTTGAAAGGCATGACTCGTGAGAATCTCGCGAGCCGATTGCTCGCCCCTTTGCGCGTCTTTGGGAGTCGGAAGCCATTCCCGACCTGCACTGGGCAAAGGTTGCCACTCGCCAGGTTCTGGCAATTGCCCTGGGTACAATTGCGCTGAGCAGGAGACATCAAGCTGTGCTTCGGGTTCCTGAAGACTCACATGGAGTGTTTGGGCTTGTCGTGGATTATGAATCAATCGAGTTGCGTTAAGCCCGCAGGTCGAATCGCCTGCGTGAGCGAGCGTCCAGAGCGGTATGGCCCTGAGACAGAAAGTGGTGTTGGGCTGACAGGGGGGCGCCTTGTCGTCGATGCTGAGTGTGATCAGCAGACCTTCCGAGGGGGAGCTCCAGTCCCATCTCTCCTGCAGCTCACACCCACAGTCAGCGCGCCATTGGCGGGTGATTGAATGGGTATCTCGTCGAGTTAATTTCCAATGCCGCCGCGAAAGAGGTCGAGTCTGCCCGGCGTGTCCGAATTCCCAACGCACACCCGCGCAGATGGAGTACTCTCCGATCGTCAGCCCCTGCCATTTACGCAACATCTCACCGTCGGCCGAGAGCATCAGAAATCCGACACCCTCTGCTGCTAGAAACAGCTCACATTCATGCTCAGTTGTTTCAAAGTGCATCTGATTCACGCTCAAAATGCTCCTCGCCTGCAGGATCGTTCACTTGCTGTATTGCCTGACTTCCGCCGGGGCAGTGAAGGTGTTTTTGGCGGTCGCCAAAACAGCCATCTTTGGAACTCAAGTCTACGTTGTTACATTGAGAATGTCAGAATTTCGGGATCTTGTCTGTTTTGCCCTTTGAGGTGGGATGATGAAATTGACGTTTCGAACCAAGGTTTTGGGTGTCGTCTTGGCATCGTGCGTTGTTTGCACTCTGTCTGCAATTTTTGTGGCCCGATACCTGGTGCATGAAAATGCCGAGCGTGCTCTGTTGGATAGGTCAAGTGCGATTCTTAATCGCATCGAAGAAGCCAAAGCCTACGTTGGTGATCTCGGAATCCTCGGACAAATGTTCGAAGAAACGCGACTCAAATTTCCTGATGGCAATGTTCCTAAAGAGCACAAAGAGCGCCTGTTGAAGGCTGTCCCGATCATCGTTTTGTTCTCGATGGGATACTCGGGCGAGAAAACCGACGGCTATAAATTCAGAATCTTTGCGGATCAGCCCAGGCGTGAAGAACACCGCGCCACTGCGGATGAGATGGAGACTTTGCGAACCTTTGAACAGGATCCTTCTCTTAGAGAAATTATAAGCCGATCGGATGATGGAAAATTTTATACGGTGACCCGGCCTGTTCGTCTTGATGAACGTCAGGGGTGTATGGCTTGTCATGGAAGTCCTTCCACCAGTCCTTGGAAAAACGGTAAAGACATTCTCGGATACCAGATGGAAGACATGAAGAATGGTTCTTTGCGTGGTGCGTACACAGTGATGCTCAGCATGAAGCCAGTAGAGGAAATCACCGCGCGCACAACTCGCCAAATCGCAATGGGCGGCGCATTCTTCACTTCGATTGCGCTTCTTATCAGCATGTTGCTGATTCGTGCACCAATGAACAAGCTTGCGGTTGTTTCCAAGTCGCTTGGTTCCTCAGGCGACGAGATTGCTGGCGCAAGCTCGCAGGTCAATGAAGTCAGTTCGAATGTGGCATCTGCAGCAAACGAGGCAGCAGCCTCCCTGGAAGAAACGGTAGCAGCGATAGAAGCCTTGTCGCGGATTGTGACTCAAAATTCCGAGAGCGCTCGTGAGGGTGCCGATGTTGCTCAGGCCGCTGAGCTGACAGCACGTCAGGGACAAAAGGAGATGCGCGAGCTCATCACCTCGATGGGTGAGATTCACAAGGGTTCGAAGAAGGTTGCCGAGATCACCGGACTCATCAATGATATCGCATTCCAGACCAACCTCCTGGCATTGAATGCAGCCGTAGAAGCAGCGCGTGCGGGTGAGCAGGGTAAAGGCTTTGCGGTTGTGGCTGAAGCGGTGCGAACCCTCGCTCAGCGGACATCCTCTGCAGCCACGGACATCTCCAAACTCATTTCCGAGAGCACCGAGAGTGCTGAGCAGGGAGCACGCCTGGCTGACAGTGCGGGGCGAGTCTTCGATCAGATTATTGATTCCATCAGCAAGGTAAATCAGGTCACGAGCTCGATTTCGGCAGCGAGTGAAGAGCAAGTTCAAGGTATTTCCGAGATCAGCAGTGCGCTAAATCAGCTTGACCAAACGACTCAGAACAACGCGATGTCAGCCGACTCCTCTGCCCAGGCATCTGAACGTCTGCAGATGCAGGCACACCAGCTTAAAGAGCTGGTCACAGAGTTGGTGCAGGTGATTCAGGGTGGCAACAGTGGCAAGGGTAAAGCCTGAGTTTTGCTCAATCCATCCGGCGGAGCGAGGTGCTATCGTCGTGTGTGTCTGAGCGCGAAGATGCGTCGTTCAATTCAGCCGAAGAACCACCACCAGAAATAGGTGAGCCGAGATCGAGTCCAAGTGCATCCCGGGATCCCGGGGTGCCTGGTTCGGTTCCAGCGACTGCCGGCATGGCAATTCCGCCCGTGCCAATAACTCTTTCCCCGCCAGCACCAACTCGAACAGTGACAATTTTCTCGGGCACGACCCACTCGTTCGAGGGATACAATTTCACGGCACCTTCCATGACAAGCTTCCAAAGCGGCGCTGCCATCTTTCCGCCAGTACCCTCGGTTCCGAGGCTTTTTCTCGCATCATCGAATCCTACCCAAACGGCTCCGACAAGCCGTGGAGTGACACCTATGAACCACGCGTCTGTGTAGCCGTTGGTTGTTCCTGTTTTTCCGGCAGCAAAGGGAATGCCCTGTGCGCGTGTACCTGTGCCGAAGCGCAGAACATCTTGCATCACACGTGTGGCAACGTAGGCTGCAGCCGGGGAAAGCACCTGGCGAGGGTCAACGGTCTGATTTTCTGCCGAGTCTGCACTAGAATTGTTCTTTTTATTGTTGCCAGGCAGTGGTGCGGCCTTCAAACGTGGGTCGGTCGCG
Organism: Silvanigrellaceae bacterium; assembly: GCA_044376695.1. Lineage (GTDB taxonomy): Bacteria > Bdellovibrionota_B > Oligoflexia > Silvanigrellales > Silvanigrellaceae > RFOM01. The sequence continues at coordinate 34,364 of JBILKM010000019.1, read as the reverse complement.
GAGACTAATAATTCACCGTCGCGATTGTGGATTGCCTTGATGTAATGAGCCTCTGCGATCCGGCCAGCGTTTGCAAAAGGGGTGTAGGCTTGCGCCATCTGCAAGAGGGTAGCTGAACCAGCCCCAAGAGAGTGTGCGAGGTTAACCTCATTCCAGGGGAGTCCGAGGTTTTTAAAATGTTGGGTGAGCAAAGGAAGACCTAGGGCTTTGAAGAGTTGGATGCTGCTGATGTTGTACGAATGCACCAGTGATGTGCGGAGATTGGTGCGTCCGGTGAATTCTTTGTCATAATTCTCTGGTTTCCAGTCGCCCATGACGATCGGTGGGCTGTCGATGCGCGATGCGGGTGAGAAGCCATTGTCCATTGCTATGCCGTAGTAGAGGGGCTTGACGCTGCTGCCGACCTGTCGCAGGGCTTGCGTTGCACGATTGAATTGACTGCTCTGGAAACTGCTTCCCCCAACCATTGCGACAATCTCTCCCGATTGAGCATCCAGGACGACCGCAGCCGCCTCGATCCCTTCCGTATCGGTGAGCTGATAGAAGTTGAGTTTCACCTCTTCTGGCTTCAAATTGAAAAGCTTCAGGGCTTCTTCGTGCTCCTGAAAAAAACGCGCGACCTTGGCCACTCGCTTGGGTGGTCGGGTATCAACTCGCTTCACGTGAACTTCGTCGCCAATTGAGAGAATATCAGCAAAATCCTGAATAGAGCTGGCTTTCTTGTTTGCAGCTGCGCGCAGCGCCCAGCGGTGATCTTCGGCCAGAAGAATGCCTGGCCCTGTCTGAGTTGCAATCAGGGCAATATCATAGGCTGGATTGAGGTCGATGATGATCCCTCGAATATCCTCTTCTTCTTCGGTACTCCAACCACTGCGTGCGAGCTTTTCAAGGGCCGTGCTGTAGTTGCTGCCATGACGCGCGATGGGTTTGTGAAAGGCTTTCTTTGACTCGAATTGTTCGAGAAAAGAACTCAGCACCTTCTGTGCGTGCTTTTGCAAAGTAAGATTAAGTGAAGTTTGTACTTTGTATCCGGATGTGAGGAGATTCTCGAGCTGTAGGGAGTTCTCGAGTTGTTTCTTCACTTCCATGAGAAAGTAAGGCGCCGAGCGTGTGTTGGGTGTTTCGGCAAGGTGGACGGTGAGGGTCTCGGAGAAGGCAATGTCAGCTTCCTCACGCGTTGCCCAGCCATTCTGCACCATCCGATCGAGAACGAATTTTTGTCGTGTTTTGGCCTTTTCAAAGTTGTCTGTGGGTGCGTATGCCGAGGGAGCTGGTGCGAGGCCTGCAATCATAGCGGCCTCTGAGAGTCGTATTTTTTTTGAAGATTTTCTGAAGTAGTTGCGCGCGGCAGCTTCCACTCCATACGAGTTGTTGCCGAGAAAAATCGTGTTGAGATACATCTCAAGAATTTCATCTTTGCTGAACGACTTTTCGATTTTCAGAGCGAGGAGGATGTCTTTGACCTTGCGTTCGATTGTCCGTTCACGCGTGAGAAGAACGTTTTTCACCAGCTGTTGTGTGATTGTACTGCCGCCTTGCTTTGTTCCTTGCTTAAGGAAATGCGAAATAGCGGCGCGCGCGAGTCCTTGTGGATCTACGCCGGAGTGTGAATAAAAGCGAGCGTCCTCCGAGGCTAGAAAGCATTTCACAAGAACTGGAGAAATATTTGAGAGCTCGACCGGATAGCGCTTTTCTTCAAAAAGCTCACCGATTTTTGTGCCTTCATTGCTGTAGATAATTGTCGGCAGTGCAGGTGAATAGTTCTTTAGTTTTTCTACAGATGGAAGAGTCTTTTCGACTTTCTTGACGTAATTCCAGGCAAGGAATCCGCCGATACCAGCGGCGGAAATAGTGATAAATCCGCCTCCAAGTATAACTATCAGCAGCATTTTCTTGAGCATTGACTCAATCTCCGGTGCTGTACGAATTTAAGAAATTCTCAGTTTTCGGCGCCTGTCTACGCGAGGAGTTTTTTATATTGCTCAAAGGCGAGCTGATCGCCTCCAGAAGCAGCTGCCAACTTCAACACCTCTCTCAGACTTTGCTGTGCTTTTTCGTAGCCCGGCGATAGATTGAGCGATGTGGCGAAGGCATCCGCAGCCTCGAGCAAGGCTCCTCGTTTCTTCTGTGCCAAGCCGATATTGTAGTGAATGAAATGGTGTTTGTCGCGCGAGGGCAAAACTTTTAGTGCATTTTGGTAAATAAACAAAGCGTCCTTGAATCGCCTCTGGTTGACCAGCGCGATGGCCATCTGATTGAAGTAGGACGCTAGTTCGTTGCAATGCCCAGCGCGTACGAAATGCTCAGAGGCTTTGTCGAGATCCCCTCGTGCGAAGGCTATTTTCCCCAATCCGAGCTCTGCCTCGGGATTGCTGTTGTCACGCTGGTGACATGCTCGAAAATACTGCTCTGCCCTGAGGTAATCGGAGCTCTCGAGGGCAATCCGTGCCAGACCAAGAAGGCTGATGGTTTCTAGAAATGGGAATTGCATGTGCTGCTCGAGAAATATCTGAGCTTCTGGATATTTTCCCTGTCGGGCCAGTACACGTGCCATCATATGCCGCATGGGTAGCGATTGTGGCTCAACAGAAATCCCTCTGCGGAGAAGCTGTTCAGCTTTCTTGAAGTTTTCTTCCGTTAGCCAGAGTGTCGCCTCCAGCGTTCGGGCCAGAGTGCTGCAGGCATCATTGTCTTCAATTCTCACCAAGATTTTCATGAGTGCAGGAAAATCCCCGGCATCGAAAAGACGTTGCACTACAAGCGGACTCGGTTTGGAATCGGGTGCTGTACTTTGCGCGAGTTCGCTCCATCTGCGGAGAGTTGTTGTTAGTTCGGATCGGTCTGACAAAACTTCGAGTCCCAGGGCTTTGGCTCTGGGCAGTTGTCCGCGTATTTTCGGCGACTCGCACAACACAAATATCGGCCGTAGGGCGCTTTGCGGAATGCTCCGGAGATGTGAAGCAAAACTAAACAAACGTTCAGAGAACTCGAGTTGGGAAATTATAATAAAATCAAAATTGAGCTGTGTGTTCAAAGTCTCATCGTACACGGGTTTCAGGCTGGTCGTTTTGATCTGGCCAGAAAGCTCCAGTTCCGACAGCACTTTGCACAGGTCTGTGCTGCTTGGAGAGTCGTCCAGACTCATGCAGCCAATGTTCAGCGGCAAAGCAAATTTCAAAAGCTCCCTCGCGGAACAGGGGTCAGAGTGACGAAGAAATTCCCATCGCAAATCCGGATTCTTTTTCTCTCCACAGCGATGCAGCCTGGAGTGACACGTAGCGGCTGTTCAAGCCCACGCCAAAGCCACCCTGCCATTGGTTTTGCTCTTTTTGGCTGGCGATGTGGTTGAGTCGGACGTGAGTGTAGGTTGAAACAGAACCCAAAGCTCCGCGCATCCAAAGGCTTTCGAGGCCAGCGCTGAGAGACATGCTTGGGTCAATGGTGTCGAAACGGAATTCTGCGGTTTGTTGGCCGTTGTCGGTCAGGCTCCAGCCGTCTTTGCTGACAGAAGAGGAAGCCAGGGCCGAGTAGGATACAGGCTTGCCAGCTTCCCAGGTCACCACAGAGAGCGCACCGTGGAAAACGTTTTCAAATGGCCCGAAGGTCACTCCCGCGGGCGGTGAGAATGTTGCCAGGCGTGCCAACGACAAAGTGAACTCTTGTGGGTCGGTCCAGCTCGGGTTGGGAGCCTGCAATATACTTTGCGTGCGCGTCGATTGGCTCGATTCCATCGCAAGACGTGTCGGTGCGAGGTAGGAAAGTCCGATACCTGTTGCCTCGTCTTTTTGCCAAACAGCGTCGATTCCCCAGCGGTTCGGCTGTGCACTCATCGTCCCTGGGCGGCTGTTTGGATTATTGAAGTTCTCTTGGCTCAGCTGAACTGATCTGAAAACGTAGCGCACGCCTAATGAGAAAGGTTCAGAGGGGCGTACCGACAAAGCGACAGGGATTTCGGTCAGCTCAGCCGCAATGCGACGAATGGTTTTGTTGGCTGAGCTTCTTTCAGTCGTGCGGCTTGAAAAGCGATATCCTGCAGCTGCAGCGAAATCGTAGAAGGGATGCCAACTCACGTCGTATGTATTGATTCGAGTTGGGCTCAGCTTAAGGCCATCTGCGCCGGTGCTGTTCTGTTGAGGGATAAGCGCCATAGAGGCATGCGCGCTAGCCTTCACATCGTGATGTGCATTCGAAGAATTTAGACAAAAAGCTCCGCACGCTCCCTCTGTTTGGAGGAGCTGTTCGTTTCCGAGTCCCAGAGCTGTGGGAGAAGCCTCGTGGGTGAGAGGAGTCAGTGCGAGCAACAAAGCGGTGACACTAGCCATGTTTGCTACCTCTTGGTGGGAACTGGTCCTTGCGGTTTTACAGCGGCGACAGGGCCAATTGGTTTTTTGGCCAAATCGAGCAATTTGATTGTGCTTGTTTTGAGGCTCTCCAGCTCAATTGAAATGAGAGTTTTCGGACTGAATTTGTATTTTGAGAAGGATAATTCTTCTTCAATTTGGGCGAGAGGAATTTTCCGCAGGACTTTGTGGAATTGAAGATCCTTCATATGTTCCTGCCCCAGGAACAGCGCTCCTGAGCCTTCTTCGAAACGATGCTGAAGGCTGATGATGTTGTAGTAGTTGCGGTCGATTCTGCATTTCTGGCAGAATTTCCAGTCGCGCAGATTGAGATTCTCGGCCTTATTTTTCTCGGCACAGGCTGGGCAATACTCGATGACCTTGAAGCGTTTACTGACACCAAGCCGCAAATTTACCATCCGGCGCACTGAGGGATCGTTTGCAATGGAAAGAAAAAGTTGATTTTTGAGGTCGAAAATTCTCTTTCGATCGGCACCGTCCTGGGTGCGTCGCGCGTGCGCTGTAAGGCTCAATCCACAAAAGATTTTATAGATGAGTAGTCTTTCATCTTTAGGCTTTTGGGCAAGGAAAAGAGCAAGTTGGTCGAACTTACGAAATGAAAGAGTCTGCTGCGATTTTTTTGTAAATTTAAGAAGGTCTCCAAAGAGATCAATACGGATGCTCGCAGGCATCGGCTTCAGCGTGCTGCCTCTCTTTTTCTCCAGATTTTGGGCAGTCGTGGACGCCTGCTGTTTGAGTTTGGGCTCACTCTGGGTCATTGCGAAACCTTCTTTCCGAGTTCAATGAGATCCAGAATGGCCTGCTCAAAAGCTGCCTTGTTGTTGTTCACAAAAGCGGATGCCATTCTGACCATGATCCTAGTGAGCTTAACCCGGGCTGCAAAGCCTCTGGATGCGATCTGTTTGACGTTGTCTTCGAGATTTTTCAAAGAGGCGTGGGCTGGCCCTAGGAGATGCGAATCCACAACCCGCTTTTGCAGCTCATAGGCGAGTGATTCACCGATCAGGCTCTTCCACTCGTGGAAGGCAAGCCGGGCCTCTGAGCGGAAAGAAGAGATTTTCAACGGTTGTTTCGACACTCGTCAGCCGTGCTTTTCTTTAAATTTGCGCATGAATTGCGCAAAATAACCTGCGGATTCGAGGCTGATCCCATTGTACATGGATGCTCGGACACCGCCGATGGTGCGATAGCCTTTGATTTCCAGAATCCCATCTTTCTGAGCTTCCGAAATGAACAGAGCATCCAGTTCTGGTGATCTGAGTTTGAAGACAAAATTGTGCCGAGATCGGTGTTCCGGAGCGGCGTGCCCTTGGTAGAAGTCGCCGTCGATTTCGCCGTAAACCATCCGTGCTTTTTCCTTGGCCCAGCGCTCCATTGTTTCAATACCGCCTGCAGATTTCATCCAGTGCAGATAGCGATTCATGACAAAAATCGGGAATACCGGCGGAGTGTTCAAGACGCTTTTTGCGTCGTGGATTGAGCAATAGTTCATGGCGTTGCCGAGCAGGTTACGTTTGGCTGTTTCGCGGGCCTGCTCGAAGATGTCTTTGTGAATAATGACAACCGAGCAGCCTGCAATACCAAAGTTTTTCTGGGCACTGGCATAGATGAGATGGGTGCGTTCCCAGGGAATATCGCGACGCGATGCAAGCGCACTTGTCATGTCGAGCACAAGTGGCACTTTGCCAGGGAAGTCCAGGGTTGGATACTCGGTACCCTCGACGGTGTTGTTCACGGTTAAGTGCAGATATTTCGCATTTTCAGGAATCTGCCAGCTTGCAGGCTGACCCAAAGAGCTGAGCGTCGGGGCGCCATCGTAGACGACAGCCACGTTGCGTTCGGACGCTCGCGCGTCGACCGTAGCAAGATGCGCCCACACGCCGGTTTCGGTGTAGGCGACCGTGTCGCCTGGCCGGGATAGATGGTTAAGCAGCAACGAGAAATGTTGCTGTGCACCAAAGGGCGTGATGAGCAGCTTGTGCGAGTCTGGGATTTCAAAGACATCGTGGGCCAGACGGAGTGTCTCTTCGTTGAGTGCTTCGTATTGCTTCGAGCGGTGTGAGATTTCCATGACGCTCACGCCGATTCCAAAAGTATCCAGCAGTTCAATCTTAACGAGGTCGCGCACTGCTGTGGGCAGTGAGGCAGGGCCTGGGCTGAAATAATGAGTTGTCATGGCGTGGTTCCCCAAGAGTTCTGGCTTTGGGGGTTGTATCAGAGCTGGTTCGGGATTCAAAGACGCTCAGAAACGAGAGTCCATGCGCACAAATACATCTTTCCCGCTCGAAGTACCAACGTCCCAGCGCCAGTCGGCACCTTCGCCTGCATCGTTATCTTGATAGTATGGCATGCCGAAAGCCTGTTGGGTTTGCTGCTGCCGCAATCCGTAAAGAGCCATAACACTGCCGAGGACAAAGCCCAGAGACGCTCCCCCGGCCACGATCCTCAGATTGGAAACAGAATTGTCTGGGACGAATGGGAGAATGGCTGTTCCCAGGGCTGCGCCGAACAGGGCGCTGTAGCCTGCGGTCGTGAAAAGTTCCTGAAATTGTTGGCTACCGACCAAGTTCTGGGCCTGCGATGTACTTGGCTGGGTCAGAGCGAGAGCGGAAGAAGCCACCAGGATCGTTTTGGTTAGCCGCAAAATGCTATTCATTATTGCACCCTCCATGAACTCATACGCCCAGAATGATTTCTTTTCGAGCGTAGCACCGTCCGAGGAGGAGTGGATGTTGAAGACTTGACAAGCACTGCAGCACTGAACTATCAGCCCGAATTGGTTGCTGCGTTAGCTCAATTGGTAGAGCAGTTGATTTGTAATCAACCGGTTGGGGGTTCAATTCCCTTACGCAGCTCCATTTCTCTTCAATTATTGCATTGCCCTTTCTCGCACTCCTCCCGCACCTGCATTTCTCTCATCGCTTCCCGCAGAGCTTCAGTGAGCTTGTTTTGATCCTTCACATTGTGGAAACCGAATTCCACAGGTGGGTTGGTTGTGCGCGGGCCCGGTATGACTGTACCGAACCGAATCTTTTGTGTTGGAAGACCTGCAGAAACAAGAGCATCGCGAATTGCGCGCCCATGTTGTCTGGAAATCGTGTCAATTTTCAGGATTCCCCACTCCATGTCATCTGCTGTAAGGGTTTGAACCAGGTCGACCAGGAAGCTTTGAGATTCCGTGGTGAGAAGTGGGGTCGTGGGGTCGTCGTAAAAGAGAATCAGATTGTCCATGAGCATCTTGACCAGGTCGCGCGTAACTTTAATTTTGAATTCGCGCTTTCGGTATTCGACGATACGCTTTTCTTTTGTTTCCGTGGTTGTTTCCTTGATTGTGAGAACTTCAGGCTGAGTAAACGGAAGGCCAACCTGCACACCCACCATGGTGTATAGCCCAAGCCAGTTTGAATCATTCAGCGTGAACATCATCCGACCCACAAATCGAGTGTTCAAGTCTTCATCAAAGATCTGGTATCCGCCCTGAGCACCGAGCACGATCCCCAGGTTTTTTCCGACAACTGTGCTGTCGTAGGCAAGATCCGACGGGTAGCGGAACTGGAGCACAGGTCCTGCAAATATGTTGTTTCTGATGCGGTAGCCCGGTGCAATCTCGAAAAGTGATCCTGAGAGTTTTATCGATGTCTCATCTGTGAAGGCTTTATCGCTGTCATCGGTGAGGATCACACCATCACTCGTGCGCAGTGGTTCGAGTCCTGTGACGTTGAAGAACCCCCAGCCAAAGCCAGCATCAATCAGGAACTTATTGAGCAGAACACTCCCCAGAGCTTTACCCTCGACAGCCAAGCCGTACTTCGGTCCGTAGTCTTTCAACTTAAGGGCAGGAAAGACAGAGAGCAGGCCAAGATCCGCAGAGAAGATGAGGCTTGTTCCATATTCTTCAATCTTGGATTTCGGTCGTTCGACAATCACCCTGCGTGTCGTTTTTGTTTCGCTTTTTTCTTTGTCGGGCTTTTTTTGCTGCTGTTCTCCGGTAGATCCTGGTGAAGGTGATGCACTACTTTCCCCTCCGGGAAGGTTATTTTTTGATTTTTCGATATCCGAGGAGGGCGATGGCATTGGGCTCGACTGGCCTTCGGAGGCTCCCTTTTTGGGATCCGAAGAACTCTCGGGAGTCGCGATAGGTGCGCTGCTGTCAACGGCAGGTGCTTCAGGAGTTGGAGCGGATTTCTCCGGAGTCGATGAAGAAGAGTCTGCGGGCGAGGGTATAAGTTCTTGTGCAAGAATTGGAGTTGCTGGGGTTAACAGAGATAGTGCAAAGACGTTTAAAATTTTTGTTTTCAGATTCATTGAGCACGGCCTCATCGTTTTGTTTTCCAATCAGTCCATACCAGGTGGAATGATCCCCGGGTCAAACACCGGTTCGGGTGCGGTTGTTGGCTCTGGTGTTGGAGTGGGCTCCGGAATCGGAGCAGGAGTTGGAGCTGCGGGCTCTCCTCCACCAAAGAACTTCTTCTGTACTTCGTCGATGGCCTTTTTCAGTTTGCGTGCGTCTTTAAGGCCGCCGACTTTGATTTCGACGCGCCGATTGCGTTCATGTTCAGCCTCGGACTTTGCAGACTTTAAAATAAGTTTCTGCGAACCCATGCCCAATGTGGTCAATGCGTTTGATGGCACGCCAGCTTTCTGCAGTTCTGCCGCGACCGATTTCGCACGCAACAAAGACAACTTTTGATTGTAATTGACCGAACCGCGTGCATCTGTATGACCTTCGATGATCAGTTTTTCCCAAATCTCTTTTTCATTCATAAATGCTTGGGCGAGCTCAGCCAAAAATTCAGCGGATTTCGGGCTCAGTTCGGCACTGTTGAGTTTGAAGTTCACCATCTGTGAGTCGAAGACAAAACTGACGTTGTCACTGATGACTTCTGTCTCCGCTTTGAGAGAGATTACCTCTTTGACTGTCTTTGTCTTTATTTTTGTTTCTTTTTGAGTCTTGATGATGCGTGATGTGTTGTTGAGATGCGATCCCAACGCAGCATGCAATGTTCCAAGGAATGTGGTTCGATTGGCGCCTGTCAGAGAAATAGAGAAACTCGCTCCGATTCTGGACATGTAGCGTTGATAAGGCGTTTCATAGATAAACTGAGGTCCAAGAAAAACCAGATAGGTTTCCGGGAATGGGTCTTCGTTGATTGGCAGAGCGGTAAATCCCGCCGACTTGGTGTTGTAGAGTGCGGTTCCTAGAATTCCGACCTGAAATTTCTGATTGAACTTAAGGCGCGCAGCGGCGTCGATGAGCATTGTGAGCTGTGTGCTCGAGTAGCTTTCTTTAATGGGCAAGGGAATCAAGTCATCACCGATGATGCCAATCCGTTCTCCAGAGTAGAATGCGTACTGCATCCCCAATCCCAAATCCAAGGCGATACGTCGGGTGAAGACTGTGCCCATAAATTTTGCGGCTGGTGCCGCGCCCAGCTGAGACGATTCAAGTAATTTATAAAGGTCATTTGAAGGTGAGGTGAAAACCACGCTCAGATCCGCTCCGCCGTATATGCCATAGCCGGTGCCTGATTGTTGGCTGCGATCTATTTCTTTCTTTTCCGTGCGCTTCGTTTTGACTTTTGTTTCGATGGTTGTTTCCTGCACTGAATCGTCATCTGCTGGTGCAGCGTTACGGCGAGGGCGCGGCGCTTCTCCGAAACCGGAATCGGCTTCTGGTGCTGGATTGTCTTGGGATTCTTCTGCATTTTGTTGGGCATGTGCCGTATTCACGGTGAGCGCAACGAGGGGCGCAACAATAGATAGCAATAGACGTCGAGGACTGTACACCATGAGACCCCCTCAGGAAGACGGCGTACATGGATTATACCAATGTCTTTGGTTGTTTGGGGTCAGAAGGATGGCGGTCCCGCCATGAATCGAACATGGGCTTCAAGCTTCGGAGGCTTGCGTGATATCCACTTCACCACGGGACCAGCGGGGCTGGGAATAGCATCAGACGCCCGGGTGGGCAAGTTCGAGCGGGGAGCACTACATCAGGTCGCCGTAGTACACGAGCCAGAGCAAGGAACCGAAGGCCTTGGGTGAGAGTTTCTTACCATGGTCGCAAGCTTCAAACAGTAATTTACGTTGGTCGGGCGTTGCCAGAGACAGGTCGATGCCGAGTTCTTCGCCGAGGAAATTCCACAACTGAAACATCTCGGTTTCCGAGAGGCAAAGCTCCTCGGTTTGGTTCTCCGATGATCTCGGAAAACTCGCCTCGAGGATTTTTGTAAGTTCTTCCTGCAGTGTCTCTGGTCGCATGAACACTCCAAGAAAGCAGTGGCCTGCAAGACTCAACCTTGAGTCGAGGACCACGCCTCACATGATTTAACGAATCGTCCCAAATCCATTCCTCGGCTACCCTTCACTAGAATCACCGAACCGTGAATTGTGCCCGACAAATCATCCATAAAAGAGGCAGGGTTTGTATTCGCACCTGCATGCTTCAGTTCGATGTTTGCTGCGCGCACTGCAGCGGAATGTTTTGTTTTGATTTCGTTATAGACATCATACATGGCGCTGCCAAAGAGGCACAAGTGTGAGTTTTCAAATTTCAGAAGTTTTTCGACCAGTTTCAGATGCCAACTCTTTGACTCCTCGCCCAAGTCGAGCATGTCGCCGAGGACGAGAATCTTTCTCTGGTTTTTCCATTCTGGAGCAAGCAGAGCATCGAATGCTGCATTCATACTCGCAGGACTGGCGTTGTAGCAGTCGTCATAGAGGGTCACGCCGCCTTTCAGATTGACGACTCGAGAGCGCATCTCTGGTGGTACGAATTCTCCCCATGCCTTCTTTAGTGCATGCACATCTGCGCAGAGTTGTGCAGCTGTGGCCAAAGCAAGTGCAAAGTTCTGAGCATTGTGGATTCCGGGCAGCGTGACTTCAAATTCCGATGTCCACGCATTTTGATTCTGCATGTCGGCGTGTGGAATCCAATTTACTAGCAATGTGCTTGCTGTCGCACCTTGTCGCACAACAGAGTACTTGAGTACCGCAATTTTTCTGTCGTCGGCCAGATTTTTTGCAGGCGGTGGTAGTTTATGAAAGGCAGTGTCTTCACAAACGAGAGAGTCTTTCTCCTTTAGCTCGTTGATAACCTCGAGCAAGCGTGGCTCTGCGCACTGCCAGATTCGCCGACAAGCATTGGGCGCGTTGCGAAAAAGCACGAGCTCTTCCTGCACTGCGGTGTCCCATGAACCGAGTCCTGCCAGATGTTCTGGTCCCAGGGCCGTCAGCAATGCAAAGTCTGGCGCAGCAATGGCCACGTGTTCTTGCATAGCCCCAACGTCATCGATACCGATTTCTGCAACCAGCGCTGCAGTGCCTGCATTTCTTGAGTGAGATTTTTGTGTGAGCGTGATGGCGAGGCCAAGAAATCCGTTTTCGCTCTTGTGTGTCCGTGTGACTGTCGCGTTTAGAGCTCCGAGGAGGCAGGCCAACATTTCCTTGGTTGTGGTTTTGCCATTGCTCCCCCCAACAGCAATCACGGGAAAGTTGAACCCTTTGCGGAACGATTTCGCAAGCACACGCATGGCTTGCGTCGTGTCGGATACAGCCAGGCATTGCGATGCAAGTTGTGGTCTGCTTTCGAGCCAGCTTCCTTCGACGAGTGCCGCAACAGCACCACTTTTAAGAGCGGCCTCAACAAAATTATGGCCGTCATGGGTTTCACCACGGATAGCCACGAACAGCTGACCAGCACCGACCTTCCGGCTGTCGCTGCTCAGCGATTGAACCATGCTTTCAGGGCTGGCAAGCCGCTCCTGGGGAGCTGAAAGGCATTGGGCTAGTTCAGACAGAGACTTGGGCCACATGTCGTTCCTCCATGGATGACAAAGAATACAGAGTGTTAGGCCTGAAGGCGACTCCCCCGTGTCAGAGAGGCCACGGTGTTGAGTGTGGGGGGCATTGCAGGCTATGACTGCTGCCAACACAGACTTTTGGTCCGGAGAACACCATGGACAGCACTATCCCTTACACCCTGAAACACAAAATCCGCTTCGTGACAGCGACTGCGCTTTTTGATGGCCACGATGCGAGCATCAACATCATGAGGCGTTTGTTGCAACAAGGTGGTGCTGAAGTCATTCACCTCGGACACAATCGGAGCGTCCAGGACATTGTTAATGCCGTCATTCAGGAAGATGCCCAGGCAGTGGCAGTGAGCTCTTACCAGGGCGGCCATGTCGAGTTCTTCAAGTACATGCGGCAGTGTCTTGATGATGCAGGTCGCCGCGATGTGAAGATTTTCGGGGGCGGCGGTGGAGTGATCATTCCATCGGAAATCGATGATCTCCATAGGTCGGGTGTCACCCGTATTTATTCGCCCGATGACGGCCGCAAGTTGGGCCTCATGGGCATGATCGCTGACATGCTTGAGCGCTCCGATTACGCACTTTCCAGCTGGCCCAAGGAACTTACCGACGAGCCGCTCGCTGCAGCGCAAACCCTGCGCCTCGCACGTGCTCTAACTCTCCTCGAAAACCAGACCAAGGTTTTGCCGGCGAAAATCCAATCTCAGGTTGAAGCGTTTCGATTGAAGTCTTCGCTTGAAAAGGATGGAGCACATCACAAAGGTACGCATCCTCTTGTGTTGGGCGTGACCGGAACTGGTGGTGCAGGCAAGAGTAGCTTGACCGACGAAATCATCCGCAGATTCACACTCGAATTTCCCGAACGGAAAATCTGTGTCTTCAGTGTTGACCCCTCCAAGAAAAAGACAGGTGGCGCGCTGCTCGGCGATCGCATCCGCATGAATGCGATCAGTCATCCGAGTGTCTTCATGCGGAGTTTCGCGACCCGGGGGAGCAAGAGCGAGCTGGCACATGTGATGCAGGATGCAATCGCGCTGGCTCGTGGTGCGGGTTTCGATCTCGTGATTGTGGAAACAAGTGGCATCGGACAAGGCGACACCGGAATTCTGGGAGTGAGTGATCTCGCACTGTATGTGATGACCAGCGAATATGGTGCCGCCACGCAGCTTGAAAAGATCGACATGTTGGATTTTGCCGATCTCATTGCCATCAACAAATTCGACCGCCGAGGCTCGGAAGATGCATATCGCGATGTCAAGGCGCAGATCAGACGCTCACGTTTCTCGAGCAAACACGTCGAGGATGATGTCTATCCGCTATTTGGAACGATTGCCTCCAAATTCAACGACGACGGCGTGAATGCTCTTTATCGTGCGCTGCTCAAAGTCTTGAACCAGCGCTGTGGTGAGCAGAAGTGGAGCGAGAAGCTACCGCTTCAGGTTGCTGCAAAGAGCACTCAAGTGTCTCCGGTGATTCCTCAGAACAGAACCAATTATTTGAGCGAGATTGCTGCCACGGTGCGCTCTTACCACGCTGAAACTCATAAGCTTGCAGAGCTCGCGCGTGATGTTCAGGCTCTCGAAAGGGCAGAGAAGCTGATTGCGCTCACGCCCGAACAGAAGAAGAACCACGAGACACGGTTGCAGGGAATGAGCGAAGAGACTCGCTCCACGCTTAAGCAGTGGGATGCCCTTTGCGAAAATTACCGTGGTGAAAATTACAAGTATGAAGTCCGTGGTCGCACTCTAGAAGTGCCGACCCATGTAGTCAGCCTCTCTGGTTCAAAAATTCCACGCGTTGCGCTGCCGCGCACCCAAGACTGGGGCGAGATTCTGCACTTCACGCGCTCCGAAAATGTCCCGGGTTCGTTTCCGTTCACTGCAGGAGTGTTTCCCTTCAAGCGTGCTGATGAAGATCCCAAGCGCCAATTTGCTGGTGAAGGTGGCCCGGAACGTACAAACAGGCGCTTCCACTATCTGACCCAGAATGATCCGGCGAAACGTCTCTCCACAGCGTTCGATAGCGTGACGCTCTATGGTGATGATCCTGCGCAGCGGCCAGATATATACGGCAAGGTAGGCGAGAGTGGTGTGAGTATCGCAACTCTCGCGGACATGAAACAGCTCTACTCGGGCTTTGACCTCTGTGACCCAAACACGAGCGTGAGCATGACCATCAATGGTCCTGCGCCTATTTTGCTTGCCTTCTTTCTGAATGCTGCAGTGGATCAGCAGGTTCAGGCTGCCGAGAAGAGCAAAGGACGCATTCTCAATCCCGACGAATTCGTTGCGGTTCGGAGCGAGACCTTGCGGCGAGTGCGCGGAACCGTTCAGGCAGATATTCTCAAGGAAGATCAGGCTCAGAATACCTGTATCTTCTCGACCGATTTTGCCCTGAAAATGATGGGCGACATCCAGGAGTTTTTCATCCGCAACGACGTTCGTAATTATTACTCTGTAAGTATCTCTGGCTATCATATCGCTGAGGCGGGAGCGAACCCTATTACTCAGCTCGCATTTACATTGGCCAATGGCTTCACCTATGTTGAGTATTATCTGAGCCGTGGCATGAAGATCGACGACTTCGCGCCGAATCTCTCGTTTTTCTTCAGCAATGGAATGGATCCCGAATATTCGGTGATTGGACGCGTTGCGCGTAGGATTTGGGCGATTGCGATCCGTGAGAAGTACAAAGGTAACGATCGTTCACAGAAGCTCAAATACCATATTCAAACCAGCGGCCGTTCCCTGCACGCTCAGGAAATCGACTTCAACGATATCCGCACGACTCTTCAGGCGCTGTTGGCGATCAACGACAACTGCAATTCGCTGCACACCAATGCTTACGATGAAGCCATCACCACACCGACCGAGGAGAGTGTGCGCCGGAGTATGGCTATCCAGTTGATCATCAACCGTGAGTTTGGTTTGGCGAAGAATGAAAATCCGAACCAGGGATCTTATTTCCTGTCACACCTCACCGATCTCGTTGAGGAGGCGGTGCTTTCGGAATTCGATCGAATTTCCTCGCGTGGCGGCGTGTTGGGAGCAATGGAAACCCAATATCAGCGCGGCAAAATCCAGGAAGAGAGTCTCTATTATGAAACCCTCAAACACTCGGGTGAACTGCCCATCATTGGTGTGAACACCTATTTGAATCCACGGCAGGATGAAATTTCAGGAAATCTGAATATTGAGCTTGCAAGAGCATCGTATGAAGAGAAGGATGCACGGCTCGGTGCAATTAAGACCTGGAAAGAGACTCATGCACAGGATGCAGAGAAGGCGCTTGAAAACCTGAAGCATGTGGCTTTGGTTAACGGCAACGTGTTTGAGGAGCTTCTTAAAACCGCCCGCGTTGCGACTCTGGGTCAGATGACGCAAGCGCTTTATGCTGTCGGTGGACAATACCGACGCGCGCTCTGAAGTACGGAGAAGCAGGAACGATGCATCAAAAGCGACATCGCAGAACCATGCAAAGCAAGCGTTGGTTGGCGCGTCTTCAGAAGGTTGAATCTCCGGACGTTACATATGTGTCCGAGACCTTCCCGATTGTCATGAAAAAAGCGCGTGGTATGAAAATTACCGATGTCGATGGCAATTCATATCTCGATTTCACTGCATGTTTCGGAGTTATGGCCCTTGGTCATGGTCATCCAGTGGCGATGCGCGCCTTGCGTTCTCAGGCTTCAAAGCTTGTTCATGGGATGGGTGATGTTCATCCCTCTGCCGCCAAGGTACTTCTTCTCGAATGGCTTGCTCGTGTCACGCCGTTTGACGAGGCGAAGTCTGTACTGAGTTTGTCTGGTGGTGAGGCCATGGAGTCTGCCCTCAAGACAGCCATGGTTGTGACCGGGCGACATGAGTTTGTGAGTTTCTCAGGCGGATATCACGGACTTCATTTTGGTCCACTGGCACTCTCCGATAGGTCGACTTTCACGCGTGGTTTTGAACCTTGGCTTCAGGGCAAAACCCATGTTGTCCCCTTTCCACTTGCGCGTTCCGAACGCAGCTTGGGTTGTGAGGCGCTTGAGGAAACCTTTTTTAACGAGACCCACGCTCTTGTTCATTGGGACACCTCTCTTGAGAAACTCGAGGATGCTCTCCGGACAAGAAAGATCGCTGCTGTTGTCATGGAACCATTGCAGGGGCGAGGAGGAGAGCGCACCTGGCCTGCCGGTTTTCTCGGGCAGGTAAAAAAGCTCGCACATCAATTCGGCGCTCTTTTGATTTTCGATGAAATTTACACGGGACTGGGGCGCACAGGCACTTTGTTTGCGCTCGATCATGAAGGTGTGACTCCCGACCTGCTCGTTCTCGGCAAGGCGCTGGGGGGCGGTTTGCCGCTGAGTGCCTGTGTTGGCGACTGCATGGATGCCTGGGGCCGTTCCACAGGCGAGGCCCGTCACACCAGTACTTTTTTAGGGCACCCGTTGGCCTGTGGCGTTGGTCTTGCTGCAGTGCAGGAGATTGTCCGTAGACTCCCTGAATTTCAGCTTGAACTCCTGCGGATTGACCAAAGCTTCAGCGCTTTTCTCGACGAGTACCGCGCGCGTGAGCTCCACTTAAAATTCCCCATCCAGCTGCGCGGGCGAGGCTTCATGCGGGGGGTGTGGTTTCCAGCCGCGGAGGCAGGATTTGCTGCACAAATATCCGAGCAACTTCTTGCGCTTGGCTTCATTACCCTGCCTTCAGGTCCGCGGGGTGATGTGCTCTCTTTCACCCCACCCTTGATCGCGCGCGCCAAAGAGTTTGATCTGGTTCTAAAGGCTATCCTTCAAGTTTTGGCAAAATAATTGCCGACATGTTGCATAGGGGATTTCCCCCATTCTAAGGTGACAACAGTGTCTCTTCGCATTCGTCGAGACACTCAGGAAGAAGGACGTCCCCATGACCACAACGCATTCAAAACCTCTGCCGCTTACAACATTGTCCGAAGATGAACGTATGTTTTTTCAGTCGGCGCTGGATTTTGCAAAAAAGGAAATCGCGCCTCTCGTGATGAAAATGGATGAAGCCGAGACCATGGATCCGGGTATCATCCGCAAGATGCATGAGCTCGGCTTCATGGGTGTGGAAGTTCCCGAGAAATACGGTGGTGCCGGCAGTACGTTCTTCAATGCAATTTTGATTATCGAAGCATTGGCTCAGGTCGATCCGAGCGTTAGCGTTCTTATGGATGTCCAAAACACTCTCGTGGAAAATGCATTTCTGAGATGGGGCACAGATCATCTGCGCAACAAATACCTGCCGATGCTCACGGGTTCCAAAGTGGGCTCGTACTGCCTCACCGAACCCAACAGCGGTTCCGATGCTTTCGCCCTGCGCACTCGCGCCTGGGATGAGGGAACCCACTATCGCATTACTGGCAAAAAAGTGTTCATCACAAACGCCAAGGAAGCAGACATTTTCATTGTATTTGCCAATCTCAACCCAGAGGCGGGCTACAAGGGCATCACTGCGTTCGTCGTTGAAAAATCAATGCCCGGCTTTGCCGTGGGCAAGAAAGAGGTCAAGCTCGGGATTCGCGCGAGCAGTACCTGCGAGGTGATTCTCGAGGATTGCAAGGTTCCCAAAGAGAACGTGCTGGGCGAGATCGGCAAAGGCTACAAAATTGCCATTGAGACACTCAACGAAGGTCGTATTGGCATCGCTGCACAGATGCTCGGATTGGCTGAGGGCGCTTATGCGGCAGCCATGACCTACGTGAAGCAGCGTGAGCAGTTTGGAAAGCCACTCAGCGAATTTCAAGGTGTCCAATTCCAGATCGCGCAGATGGCGACAGACATCGAGGCTGCTAAACTGATGGTTTACAATGCAGCGCGTTTGAAGGATGCCAATCTCGATTTCGTGCGCGAAGCTGCCATGGCTAAGCATTTTGCCAGTGATGTGGCCGAGAAGGTGGCGAGCCTGGCGCTTGAACTCTTCGGTGGGTACGGATTCATCAAAGAATTCCCGGCTGAAAAATTCTATCGTGACGCCAAGATTGGTAAAATTTATGAAGGCACGACCAACATGCAGCTCCAGACAATTGCAAAGATGTGTCTGAGTCGCTAAAAGCACCCTGAATCAGCGTTAAAGATCCGACGGGTCGTTGATTCCAACGGCCCGTTGTTTTTTTGGTCTTGTGCCCTGTCAAACCCGTCACTGGAGTTTTTTACATGTCGAACACGCTTTGCCTTTTGTCCGAGCGCACCAAGCTTGCTGCTCTCTCGATTCTTGCGAATGTGTCCTTTGCGGCTGTCGCTCTCGCTCAGGGTGCTCCGGCGGCTGATGGCCCAGTGGCTGTTCCCGGAAATGCAACGGGTGGTGCTGCCGGCGGCGCTGCGCCTGGTGCTGCGGCAGGATGGATGAATCTGGTTATCTTTGGCGGCATGATTTTGTTCATGTGGTTCTTCGTTATTCGCCCACAACAAAAACGCCAGAAAGAGCACCGCAACTTCATTGAAAGCCTGAAGACAGGAATGGAAGTGGTCACGGCAAGTGGATTGATTGGTCGCATCACGTCGATCACTGATACCATCGTGACATTGGATTTGGGCAATACATCCGTGCGCGTGCTCAAGCACACGATTTCGGGCGAGTTGGGCAAGCCAGCTCTCGCGGCTGCTCAATAAAAAAGCATTTCAAGTTTGTTTTTCTGATTCGTCCTCTTCACTCTGACCGCCAATGTGGTCGGGTGGAGAGGATTTTCTTTAGCAAAAGATCGCGCTCTTGGTGGCCAAACAGGTATCTCGTTTGATACTGTGTCGTGGCACTGATTATGAACGTCTGCAGTTTCTGAGGAAAAACGGGCTATGGAAAAAGGCCAGGGATTTTTTGGCGGCTTGCCGCTGTTGTGGTGGGTCAAGTTCTTTTTGACCATGTGTGCGTTAGTTTTTTCAATTGCATTCACAATACCAACTTTTTTGGGTGATCCCGCGCAATGGAAGCGTGAGGCGCCTGTTGCCGAGGAAACTCTTGGTAAGCCGGTGGCCTGGTACCATCGCGCTGCTGAATCCTTTCTGCCGTCTTCGCGCATCTCGCTGGGACTGGATCTCAAAGGTGGTCTTCACCTCGTGCTCGAAGTTGATGTCGAGAAGTCCATTCGGGATAGCATTCAGCGCGCCATGAATCGTACCCGCGATCTCACCGAGCGCGATGGCATCAAATTTCAATCGGTGAATGTGGGCGACGACTACAAAACCACCATCGAGCTGACCGATGCGACCAAAGTCGAAGCTGTTAAGAAAGCAGTTTCTGAGCAAACATCGCTCATTCAATTTGAAAAGGCGGATGCCGCGAAGTTGCTGTTTGTCGCCAATCCAGCTGAAGTGTCGCGTTACGGTGGCGAACTGCTGCAACAGGCAATCAACACCATCCGTAATCGTATCGACCAGTTTGGCGTAGCCGAGCCGAATATTTTCCGCCAAGGCGATCGTCGCATCGTTGTTCAAATGCCAGGCCTTCAAGATCCCGCACGCGCGAAGCAGCTGATCGGGAACACCGCGCAGCTCGATTTCCGCCTTGTGTCCAATGAGCTGCGTCTCGATCAGATCGAAAAGGTCGTGGAAGAAGGTCGCGCGGCACTCAATATTCCCAAGGAAGAGACCAAGCCCGAAGCTATTCAGAAAATCTCGCAATGGGCACGTGACAACGGAAAGATCAGCAAGAACGTCACGATCATCCTCAAGCGTGATGTCGAATCACAGGCGGATTCCACGGCCACTGGTGGCGCTCTGCCTTACTTGGTCGAAGCCTCGGCTAAGTTGACCGGTGACATGATTGACACTGCATTTGAAACGGTCGATCAAAGCGGTCCTGTTCCTCAATATGCCGTATCACTCAACTTCAACCCCCAGGGGAGCAAGGTCTTTGGTGACCTCACCAAGCAGGCTATTGAGCCGCAGAATGCTCCCCATCAGATCGCTATTATCCTGGATGAAAACATCACCAGTGCTCCCGAGGTGAAAGGTGCGATTCTCGGTGGACGAGCGCAAATCACGATGGGTCGCTCGCAGAATATCGATCAGCAAAGAAAAGACGCGCAGGATCTCGCTTTGGTGCTCCGCGCTGGTGCGCTGCCTGCAAGCGTGAAAATTGTCGAAGAGCGTCAGGTTGGTCCGAGTGAAGGTGAAGAGAATATCAAGGCTGGTGTTGTCAGCTCAACTGTTGCAGGTGTGCTGGTCGTGGTCTTTATGTTGTTCTTCTATGGTGTGTCCGGTCTGGTTGCGAATCTGGCGATGCTGCTCAATGCGGTTTTGATTCTTGCCTTTCTTGCCGCCTTTGGTGCCACGCTCACACTCCCTGGTATTGCCGGGATTGTGTTGACCATGGCTGTGGCCGTGGACGGTAACGTGATCATCAACGAGCGCATCCGCGAAGAAATGCGCAATGGTCTGACAGCCAAGCAGGCTTTCTACAAAGGATACAATCAGAGCTTTGAAACATTGGTCGATGCGCACGTCACCTCTGCTGTCGCAGGGATCGTACTCTTGATATACGGCAACCCTGCGGTGAAAGGATTCGCGATCACTCTGTTGGCCGGAATCATCTCGACACTCTTTTCATCTTACTACGTGACCGAGGTTATTGGTCAGTGGCTGATTGAAAAGACCCGCATCCGCCGTTTCAGCTGATGATGCCAGAGTGAGGATTTAAAAATGAGATTAAAATTCGGCAACGTCGAAATTTTTCCACCGAACTACACCTTTGATTTTATGAAATGGCGTGGTGCGACCATTGGCATTTCTTTGGCCATGGTTGTGGCCTCCCTGCTGGTGATTGCCATCAAAGGAGTTAACTACAGTATCGACTTTCTGGGTGGTGCTGAAATCCATGTGTCGATCACGGATACTTCATTCACGCGTGAGAAAGTGCTCGCTATTGCTGAACAAGCAAACGTGGGTAAGCCTGAGGTCACAAGCATCGGCGACCCTGCTAAAGATGGGTTTGCTTCGTTTGTGCTGCGGGTTCAGCGTGAACGCGGCCAGGATGAAAAAGAGATCGGTGGTAGGGCTGATGAGCTCTACAAGAAGCTTGAAGCTTCAGTTGGTGCCGACAAAATCAAACTCGATTCCAAAACAAACATCTCCGGAAAAATCGGTAAAGAAGAAGAGCGTAAAGGCTACTTTGCACTTTTGCTCTCGTTTTTGGGTATTTTGGCATACATCGCGCTCCGCTTTGATGCGCGTTTTTCTCCCGGCGCGGTGCTCTGTCTTGTGCATGACGTGATCATTGCTTTGGGCTTCATGACAGCTCTCGATCGCCCCTTCTCAACATCCTCCATCGCAGCCTTCCTGACGATTGTGGGTTACTCGATCAATGACACCGTGATTGTTTATGATCGTATTCGTGAAACTCAGGAAACATCGCCCAAAATGGGCCTCGTGGATATCATCAACCGCAGCATCAGCCAGACCATGAACCGCACGGTTCTCACGTCCGCAACGGGTCTTGGAGCTCTGCTTATCCTGACCTTCCTGGGTGGTGGAGCCATTGAAGACTTCGCCCTCACTATGTTCGTTGGTATTTTAGTTGGAACCTACTCTTCCATTTATGTTGCAGCACCTCTGACCATCTGGATGGATGAGCATCTGAAACGCTGGGGTTGGCGTCCTGCTGAGACAGCCCAAAAGGCAAAACAGAAAAAAGATCCCAACGAAATCCCGCCGGTCATTGTTCGCCGTCGTCCGTCCTGATTTTTGAGAGAAAGGTGTTGCGGTGGCTGCTCTCTCCGATCGCGCTGAACCAGTCGAGCTCGGTGGCTCAGAGCGTTATCGCTGGCGTTTGTCGGCGCGAGCCCTGAGCGACACGCATCTGCACGAGAGCTTTATTTCTGAGCGACTCTCCGCTTTGCGTGGCATTGCTGCTGAGGGTGTTCTCGCCGACAAAGATCTGCTCGCTCATCTGCCCCCTTGGCAAACATTCAAGGATATTCAGAAGGCCGTTGCTCGTATTGTTGCTGCAATGGAGTCTGGTGAGCGTATCGTTATTTTCGGTGATTATGATGTCGATGGGACAACCTCCTGTGCACTCTTGAAATTGGCTTTCGCAGAGCTCGGTACGGATGTGGAAGTTTATATTCCGGATCGCCTTACTGAGGGTTACGGCCTCAATCCTATTGGCCTCGAGAAAATTGCAGCCTCTGGGCGAGCTTTGGTCATCACGGTCGACAACGGGATCTCGGCTGTCGATGCCTGCATGCGTGCCAAAGAGCTCGGTCTCGATGTCATTGTGACCGACCACCATGAGCCTCCCGAAGTTCTTCCAGACGCTTTTGCACTGCTCAATCCGAAGCAGCCCGGATGTGATTATCCGTTCAAGATGCTCGCAGGTGTTGGTGTCGCCTTCTACCTGCTGATTGCTGTGCGTGCTGTGTTGCGTGGCCGCGGAAATCCTCGGGTCGATAAGCTCAACCTGCGCAGGTATCTCGATCTCGTTGCGATCGGGACGATTGCCGACGTTGCTCCGCTCAACGGTGTGAATCACATTCTGTGCCGTGTTGGGTTGGGTGTATTGCTAGAGCACGTCATCAATGGACAAAGAGTAGGTCTTGCCGCACTGCTCCGACTCGCGGGCTGGAAACTCGAGAATGGCGTTGTTGATGCAACCGACGTTGGATTCAAGATTGGTCCGCGCTTGAATGCTGCAGGGCGATTGGGATCAGCCATGGCTGCAGCAGAATTGATGATGACTTCGGAACACTCCCGTGCGCTCGAATTGGCTGAATTTCTGCATGGCGAAAATGCAGCAAGGCAAGAGCTCGAGAAGAAGGCCGTGGAACAGGCCCTCAAAAGAACAGTTGCTGAATTCGAGAAATCGGCTTCGGTGGTTCTTTATGATGACTCCTGGCATGCCGGCGTAGTCGGGCTTGTGGCATCTCGGGTGGCAGAGAAGCTTCACAAACCAACCCTCATCCTGACCAAGGTCGACGACAAAATAAAAGGGAGCGGGAGAAGTATTCCAGGTTTTGACCTCTACGCCACGTTGAGTCAGATGCGTGAACGCTTCCTGTCGTTCGGTGGTCATGGGTATGCCGTTGGAATGTCGCTCAAGCCTGAAGATTTCCCATGGTTGCGGGAGTCATTCGAAAAGCAGGTGCGTGAAGCGTTGGGTAACCGGCGACTTGCACCCACCCTCGAAATAGATGGTGTCGTTTCGGTTGAACTTCTCGAGGAACGACTGTGTGCGATGCTCGATTCGCTCGAGCCATTTGGAGCTGAAAATCCTCGCCCCAAATGGTTGATTCGACAGGTCAGACTGGGGCATAGTAAGAGAATTGGTCAGGCAGCTGATTCCAAACATGCTCGAGTATGGCTTTCATCACAGGATTCTGGACCGCTGACCGCTTTTGGTCTGGCCCCCGAGATCGAAGATTTCATCGCTTCTCGGAAGATCGTGGATCTGGTCGTTGAAGGGCGTCTGTCACGGTGGGGCGGACGTCTCCGCTCTGAGTTGCGCATTTTGGATATCGCTGCGACCCATCAGCCTGAGCATTGAGAGCATCGGATGAACCAGACAAGCGAACAGGAACCTTGGTACGCGCCCGCCGGAAAGAAGAAGGCGAGTGCGCCACTTCCACATACACCGAATGCTGGCGATCCAGCTCCTTCATTCATTTCCGCGTTGGCTTCCTTTTTTCTGCGTCTATTCAAACTGCGGCAATTGATCTTTGTTTCCCTGGTGCTCGTCCTTGCCTCTTACCTAGCGACGCGCTTGACCATTGGTGGCAATCCCTCCGCGAGCGTTGTTGCTCTCGTGATCGTTCTTTTCTCTGTTGTCCTGGCTCTGCTTTTGATGCTCCGCCTCCTCGGTACCGAGCTGAGTAAGGTTCTGCCACTACACAAGAACGACAGCCCATTTACAGTGGCGTTTCATTGGTTGCGCAATTCACTCAAGGTTGAAGAAGCGCGTCGTGGGCCACCCGCGCCCGAGCTTGCACTGACCCAGTTCGTTAGCCAGGTGCGTTCATACGCAAGTGAGAAATCGTTCCAGAATGTCCGCCCCAGCCCCGATCGCGCTGTTGAGCCTGGCAGCTACCATTCCGAGTCGGCCAACTTGTTGAAGCGCCGCTGGAACGAAGTTGTCGATAGCCTCGATGAATTTGAAATTTATTTAGCTAACGATCCTCAAGGTATGATTAGCAAACTCGTGAGCAAAAATCCTCCCAAGCTGATTGATGCTGCGGTGGTGTTTCGCGAGGTTGCAGATTCCTTTGATACTACGTGGCGCCGCAAAGGTATTAACATCGAGTCTGCCATTGTCACTCCCCTCAAGGCCACAGCGCACGAGGGCTTGCTCAGGCGCCTTTTGGTTGGGCCTTGGCGCGCCTCTGCTTACTTTGCCCGACGTGGAGCGAGCGTTGTTTTTTCTGCAAAAAGCACAAATGGGCGTGTCACGGCGCGTTGGGAAGTGGATGGACTCTCCATTCCAGATGACTACTTGAAGATCGCCACCGACTCCTCATTGCCGGTGAATGATCGTATTGAAAAAGGTTTGGTTGCGTTGGCACCCGATCCAGCAAACAGTCCAAACACGCTTTACGCTCTCATAAGCTTTGTGACCTGGATCGACCTCGCACATGCTTGCGAAATGGAGTTTGAATTCAAAAATACGAATAATGGATTTGTGATTGAATTGCGTCTGAAATAACAGGGAGGTTATTCATGCAGAATCGCTATTTTCATCTAGGCTGTCTCGGAATTGTCGGAATCTCTGCTGCCTTGTCTCTCAATGTGGCCCAGGCTGACATTCGTATTTACGGTGGCATTGGCCTCGGCGAACTCTCCAAAAAGGACGACACGAACAGCAAAAAACCATCAGGCCTCGATGTGAAGCTTGCAGCAAATACCGACCTCTTTTCTCCAGTTCCTGGTTTGTCGATCTATGCTGGCCCTGAATTTCTGATGGGGACATATACTCGAGACACAACTCTCCTGAATATTCCTGCGAAGGAAACGATCAGCAAATCTGCAATTGGTTTACATGCCGGCGTTCATTTTGGTCTGATTCCCTTGGTTACACTCCAGGCAGAAGCAAATTACGCAACAGCAGTGGGTGGTGAATTCAAGCTTGATGCGGTCAATAGCTCCACCTTCAAGACCAAATCAGGTTCAGATTTGGGCGGTACGTTGAGAGCACTCATCACTCCGTTTCCGCTTCTGCGCGCAGGTGTTGAATACAACCTCGGCAGCGGCAGCGCGAAGTATGAAGGCAACGACACAGAGGTCAAATACGACTACTCTGCCATTCGTGCGGTCATTGGAATCTCGCTTTAAGAAACGTTTAAGATTGTTGGCTATCGATGCTAAAAAAACCGCGCTGGTGAGATTTTCTCCAGCGCGGTTTGCTTATTTGCGTCAATCAAAAATTCGCTTGGAAAACTCTAGAAGCGCGCTCAGGCTACCTCTGAAATCTCGATTCTTCGGACTACGGTTACCTTGATTTGGCCCGGGAACTGCACGTCAGTTTCGAGCTTGCGGCAGATGTTTTGTGCCAGAGGATCGATGTCTTTTTCCTTGATGCGGCGATTGTCGACAAATACATGAACCTCACGTCCGGCATGCATGATTGCTGAACCGGTAACACCTTGCCCCTGGAAGCTGTTAATGACGTCGGCGATTCCTTCAATGCGTTTCTGGAATCCTTCTTCCATGTCAACACGCGCCCCAGGACGAGCCCCAGACATCGCATCGGCAGCCTTGAGAATGTAAGCGTGCGGTGTTTCCACGATTTTGTCATCGTGATGGGACAGAACGGTATCAACGACAATTTCGGCTTCACCGAAACGGGTTGCGTAATCGCCACTAATCACCGCATGGCTTCCTTCGATCTTGTAGTCGAGCACTTTGCCGATGTCGTGCAAGATTCCGGAGCGCTTCGCGAGCTTGGCATCTACGCCCACTTCGTCGGCCAGCATTCCCGCCAAGCGTGCGACTTCAAGAGAGTGGAAATATTGGTTCTGGCGATGGCTTGTGCGGTAATTGAGCGATCCAATGAGCTTAAGGATTTCGGGATGCATTGGGTCAAGACCAAGGATTTTGACCGCATCTTGTCCCATCCGGAGCACCTGTTGATCGAGCGCCTGACGATGTTTTTGGAGGATTTGTCGAACACGGTCAGGATTGAATTGGTTGCGTCCGAAAATCTCCTCGAGTGTGAGGCGAATGACTTCTTTGTCGACGCCAGCTCCGCCAGAAATCTTGAGGGTGGGAGCCTCATTCGATTGGGGATCGAGGCCCACATCGAGAGCGGTATCGGTTCCGTCGAGAAGGAGCTTCACAATCGGCGATTCTTCGCCGAAGTGACGCACAACGATATCTTTTGATGGCGCCTCAACACTGAAGCTAGTTTTCGGCCAGACGAAACGAGGGTTGTAGCGGTTGTAGATATTCTGAAGCACGTCGCGAGCGCCGCGCTGAGCTTCAGCTTTCAGGCGCTCTTGGTTGTCGAGCATCCACTTCGAGATGCCAAGCTTCTCGGCATTCAGAACTTCCTCACGAATACCAACTTCGATTTCACTCCGTTGCACGGAGGTCTTGATGACAAGGTTGTCAATGAGTGACTTTTCAACTTCGTTCTTCTGCTCCGCGAGTTGTTGCAATTCAGGGGGCAAATCATGGCTTTTCTGCAGTCGACCTTGCAGCTGGCTTTCCGTGCTCTGAATTTCATTCCACTTACGGTCAATTTTACTTTGACGTTGGTTGAGTTCACGCTCAAAATCATCATTCAGACTTCTGACGAGTGCGCGCTCTTCCTCCAAGCGCTGTGTATCGGCTTCGAGCTCTTCCCGGGCTGCCTTGAGCGCTTCTTCTAGAATTGCATCGCGACGTTGCTTTGCATTGCGGATGATTTGTTCGGCAGATTCACCGAGTCCTTGAACGACGTCCTGATTCCTCAACACCATGCGGCGCGCCAAAAGCGCACCGATTCCGGCGCTGATGAGCACCACGAGGGAGCTGATAATGAAGGTGGTGGAATCCATGCGTAACCTTTCCTCAGGGTGTAGACCTGACCTCTGTTCCGACCCTATCATGAATGGGTTCATAAACTGAAGGTTTTGCAGCAATACAAAGGGGAGACGAGAAATGACACAGGCTCAGAGCGAGGCTCATCGCCACCTGCCCACAACCGAATTTGTCGGCCAACTGGCTAGAACTGCAGGAGAGCTGACCCTTCGCTTCTTCCGGACACAGCAGCTTCGAGTTGATGAAAAAGAAGGCGATTTAGGGTTGGTGACCGAGGCAGATCTCGCTTCGGAGAGCCTGCTCAAAGCAGAAATCGCCAAGCATTTCCCCCAGCACGTCTTTCTGGGCGAGGAGACAGGATGGAGCCGGGATGTCTCAGAGGGGCAGGTGGTTTGGATCATCGACCCCATCGACGGAACCACCAATTTCTCCAAGGGTAACATCTATTACTGCATTTCAGTTGCCTGTGGCGTGATGCAGTCGGGTCGATTTCGCCCCGAGCGCGTTGCCATCTTTCACCCTGGAACCGGCGATCTGTACTGCGCCGGTCGGGGGCAGGGCGCAACAGTCAACGGCCTTACCATGAGTGTAGCTGCAGGCTCTGATCCACGGCGCTGGAGTTTGGCGACGGGCTTCAGTTCCAGCAAAGGTGAAGCTCTGCGTGGTGTTATTGAGTGCATTGAAAGAATGCAAAATAGAATTTTGGGTATGCGCATCAACGGCGCCGCGGCTCTGGATCTGTCGCTCACCGCGCGAGGCGTATTCAATGGCTTTTTTGAATCCAGGCTTTCGCCCTGGGATATGGCTGCAGGAGAGCTGCTAGTGGAAGAGGCGGGCGGAATGGTTGTGAATTACGAAGGCCAGCCGTTCGATGTTCTGAAAGACAAAAACATCGTGGCTGGCCCTGCACATGTCGTGCGCGATATGCTCGATCTGATTGACGCGGTTCGCAAGGATCTCAGAAGTAGCGCTTGGCCATGACATCGAGGCTCAGGGGCTTGAGCTTGCTTGCTTGTCCGGCCTGACCGAATTGAACCATGCGTTCAGCCACGATCTTCTGCATTGCAGCACGGGCCGGCGCCATGTATTTGCGGACATCGAACTCGCCTGGATTCTCTTTGAAGATTTTGCGGATCGCAACGGTCATCGCAAGGCGGTTGTCTGTGTCGACGTTGATTTTGCGAACACCATTGCGGATGCCTTCTTGGATTTCCGAAACAGGAACACCCCAGGTGGTTTTCATTTCTCCACCGTATTTGCGGAATTCTTCCTGGAGATCCTGAGGGACAGAGCTCGAGCCATGCATAACAAGGTGAGTATTGGGGCACTTCTTGTGAATTGCCTTGATGCGCTCGATGTTCAAGATGTTGCCATCAGGTTTGCGTGTGAATTTGTATGCTCCATGGCTTGTTCCAATCGCGATGGCCAATGCATCGACCTTGGTTTCCTCTACAAAACGCGCTGCCTCGTCGGGATCGGTGAGAAGCTGATCGTGTGAAAGTTTGCCTTCAAAACCATGACCATCTTCTTTCTCACCTTCGCCTGTTTCAAGCGAACCAAGACATCCGAGCTCACCCTCAACACTCACGCCCATGGCGTGCGCACATTTGACCACATCGCGGGTGATCTTGGAGTTGTATTCATACGAAGCGGGCGTTTTACCGTCTTCCATCAGAGAACCATCCATCATCACACTGGTGAAACCATTGCGGACGGCGGAGAGACAGGTGGCCATGGAGTTGCCATGATCTTGGTGCACACAGACCGGAATTTCGGGATAGAGTTCAACTGCAGCAAACATGAGATGACGCAAAAAGACGTCGTTTGTGTAGGAGCGAGCTCCACGGCTGGCCTGGATGATCACAGGGCTGTTGGTTTCCTTAGCGGCTTCCATGATGGCCTGAATTTGCTCGAGGTTGTTCACATTGAAGGCAGCAACACCGTAGGTGTTTTCAGCTGCGTGATCGAGAAGCTGGCGGAGAGAGATCAGAGCCATGGAGGCCTCCATAATGGGGATTGCCAAAATCAATGGGCTCTTCATAGCATTCCAAAACCCAAGCTGGCAAAAGAGTGGGGTATTGATGTCTACGGAGAATGGCCATGACAAGTCCGAAAAACGGTGAACTGCGTAAATTTGAACTCGGCGAGCCACAAGAAACCTACAGATGTCCCATCTTTAAGGTAGAAGCGCGTGAGGCGCGGAGTCTTGATGGTCAGCACAGGCAGTCAATGTACACAATACAGTGCGCGCAGTGGGTTAATGTGATTCCGGTCACAGCTGATGGTCATATTGTGTTGATTGAGCAACACCGTATAGGCACAAATACAATTACCCTGGAAACTCCTGGCGGGGCGGTCGATCCTGGCGAAAAAGACCTCACTCTCGCAGCTTTGCGGGAGCTGGAAGAAGAAACCGGGCTGACCTCACAACGTGTGTTGTCGCTGCCTGGATTTGCGCCGAATCCAGCGTTACAAGGCAACCGCATCACTTATTTCATTGCTTTCGATTGTCTGCCTCTGGCGAAGCCACGCGACCATCTCGACCCATTCGAGCAGATTCAGATTCGGATGGTGCCCATTGAAGAGGCATTGATGATGGCTCGTTCGGGCCAAATTCAGCACGCTTTAGCTGCACTCGCATTGCTTGTGGCCGAACCTTATTTGAATGCACGCATACGGGATCGCGGATAACCCCTCGGCCCAAGTGTTCTACAGACGTTCAGAAGCTGGGAGTGTGGCCTCGAGAGAGTCTGCGATGTCGCCTATCGAAAGACGCGCACCCACCAAAAGAGTGTCGATTCCGAGTTGGTGTGCTGGAAGGTCGTAGAACGGATCATTGCCAATCATCACCGTAGACTCGGGAGCGCCTCCAATTTTGAGGAGAGTTTCTTCAAAGAAAGCGGTGTGCGGTTTGGTCGACTTCATGACATCCCAGGATGTGACGAGGTCGAAATCGTGAAGGTAAAGGTCTGAGGCTTTGAGCCGGAGTTCGATTTCTCGTCGTCCGAAAATTGCATTGGTTGCCAGAGTCACATGGCGTCCTGTGGCATGCAGCAGGTCGAGCAGCCTGCGCGCGTGTGGCTCCGAGTGAAGAAACAGACAAATGAAGGGGTAGTCGGAATCGAAGAAGCGTCCGGCGAATCTTTCGAGTTTCTGCCGGGTCACGTTTAGTTCTCGCGCCATGGTTTCAAAAAAAGCATCTTCATTATTGGCGTATTGATGGTTCGAAAGCACAATCTGCAGGGTTTTGTTTACGGCTTTGTAAAGGTCTTTATACGATGCCAAAGCACTCAGACGCAAAAAAGCAAAAACCGCAAAGAGATTGTGGAATGCAGCACCGGGCTGACCAATAAGAGTGCCATCCATATCGATGAGGATGTGCGTTTTGCCTGTCCACCATTCAGGCGCCAGACTCACCCTGCTTCTGATGTTTTTCAGCTGGGCAATGCTTTGCTTTGTGTTGTTGCGTCCTGAGTTGCGTTTGCGCAAGGCCATGGGGACTCTCCTCGAGAGCCCCATGGTTGCACAAAAGACGTCATTTCACCACACCGGAGATTTGAATTAGCAGGCAAGATTGACGGGGGTACCGACACGGTATGCTCCGACCGTACAGTAGATTTCTTCAATCAACTTTTGCTCGAGCATATTGGTCGGAGCCAGGTTATAGAGCCTCAGAATATTTTCCCCTTCGCTTCCCGAGAGACGCCCGGCGCGCTCCAGACCTTTGATGAGGAAATAGAGACTCTGTATGGAGCTGCCTTCTGCCATACAGGTCTGCATTTTCTCAATGCCCGCCTTGATGTTACCCTGCGCTAGGATCAGGTATCCGTGCAGAACACCAGTGTCAGACGGAACCTTTTGCGAACCGTCGTAAATGTCGAGCGCTGCCTCTAGAAGGCTCTGAGCTTTGCGGAAATTGGTTCCATTCAAGGCCAATTTGAGCGCTTCGAGCTCGAAAAGCTTTGAGCGTACAAGCCGGTCTTCGACTCCAGCCTTCACCGCAATGTCTAGCCATTCATCGACAAGTGGCCACTCCATGGCCTGGCTGTACATCCGCGCAATGCACATTGCCAGATGTGAGAAAGTCCACTTTTTGTCGCCTGTTTGCAGGAGGAGCAGAGTCTGCTGCGCTGCCAAACGAGGCTGATAGCTGGCTCCGACCTTGCTGAAATATTCGATGACGCTTTCGTTTTTCTCCTGATGCATAAACAGGATTTTTCCAAGGATGAAGGCGTATTCAGAGAGTCCAGCCTGAAGTGCCCTGCGCCCGTGTTCAAGTATTTGGTTGAGCACGTCTTCAGAAAAGGTTGGTTGTGATGATGTGAGCTGCTCATCTAGCACAGCGAATGTCCAGTCACCAAAATTCGGTTCATTGGTTTTGATGGCTGTCGGAATCGAAAGTTTTAAGGCCACAATGAGATACTGGCTGTTCCAGGGGTTGCTCTTGAGTGACCTGTCGATCTCCTGTTTTGCTTCCTCTGTTTCACTTACCGCTAGGAGTGCACTCGCCCTTACCCAATGCAATTCGCTGCGCTGTTGTGGTGTCAGGTTTGGGATCTCATTCGTCTTGCGCGCAATCTCCTGGGCAGAAAAATATTCTTTGGTTTTAATTAGGAAATTCAGATAGCGAAGCACCGATTCCACATTGAGTGAATCGAGTTCATACATCATCGAGAAATGATGTTTTGCACGTTCGGTTACACCCAAACGAGAGAGCATCTCACTCATGTAAAAGTGAATTTCGGCATCATCGTTGGTTTCCTGGAGTGCCTCCTGCATCAGTTGCAAGGCCACTGCTGCCTGGTTACGGCTCAGCGCATCTCTGATTTTGTTCTTTCGATCCATGTATGGCCGGATCGCCACCGATGAGAGTGTCAGCTCACACAGCAATTGGCAGAAGCGGATTTCAGCGTTGCCAGAGTGGTTGAGATATGTGGTCTTCAAGCATTCTTTGAGCGAGAGCGAGGCGTAGTTTGCAACACAGTGAGCTGCTGTTTTACTTGCCAAATCAAGTGGAGTGTCTTTGGCAATCAAGACAGAGTAGAAACACAGACGCGCCAGGTTGGGAAGACCATATTCTTCTGAAATCTGTCCAATAAACGCAATCTGAGCAGAGCTCTTGGGTGCTTTCTTGCATGCAATGGCAATGTTTTCAGCTTCACGCCGGCATGCCTCTGCTGCAGACGAGTTTGCGTCTTGCTTGTAGGCATTCATTGCGCCCAAGAGGCAGAGGATTTCGATTTCTGGTGGAACTTCTCCTCGCTGACGCTGCATCCAATCACCCAGCGTCCTGAGCGCTGCTATCGAATGTGCAGTTTCGCGTTTTTCCAGAAAGTGCCTGTAGAGCTGAATATGCGTTTCGTATGTTCCGTGCACGAGAAATTTGTCTAGTTGTTCAAATTTCTCAGCATAGTCGATGCTGCTCTCCGGCAATGCTCCTATCTGTTGCAATTCGGCCATTGTTGCAAGAACTGCAAGAGATGTTGGATTCAATTGGTATGCACGTGTCCATGCATCAACAGCCTCTTGAAGATGACCAGTGAGCTCCAGCGCACAGCCCAAGACAAACCAAGCTGCAGAACTGGTTGGTTGTTTGTCTCTGAGCTTCAATGCATCGGTCAGCAAAGGATGCTGCGTTTTTACCGCTTGAGATACCTTTATGCTCTGCGCATCATCTTGTTCATCTGCCATTGGAATATCTTCGACATCGGCCGACGCATCAGGTAGCGTTGGAACTCCCGACGGAAAGAGGTCGTCTGGAAACGCTGGGGAGCGTTCCACCCGCCACCCGCGCGAAGATGGTATCGCTGGCAAGCTGCGGCTGGATTCCCAACGGGAAAGCAATTGTCGAGTGGCTTCATCGCGATTGCCGCCGCGCCGCTCAGCGAACGCCTCAGCATCACCATCGAGCGCAACAACGTCCTTAATTCTGCTGCGAGCGCTTTCGAGCGATAGGTCGCGAACATCTTTGGCGGCGGGAACGTCGTCGGTCATCAATTCTTCTTGGCGGATGTGCGCCAATAGCCATGCAGCTTCGAGTGTAAAATGCTCGGGGTTTAGAGCACGAAGACGCTTGTACTCCTCGATTATTTCAGCGAGGATTTCTGTCCGACAAGCCACTTCAATTCTTCGAAAGTGAATTTCGGGATCATTCCAGAACAAACTCGCAAGTTGTGCAAGCTGGCGACTCGCAGCCTCAAAATCCTGCACGAAGATCAGTTTGTTGACCTCCGAGAACAGAGTTTCTTTGTAGGCAACTTTGGATAGATAACGCCGGTACAAAGCAAGCCGTTTCAGCCGGTTTGTAGCACTGCTGAGGGCCGCCTTGCCGCGGTTACTGTGTTGTCCAGACATCGTCCGTGAGCGTCTTGACACCATGCGAGATCTCCAATCGAGAGAACATCATCCGTCTCTTTTCATCGGAGTCTCGGTAGGGAACTGAAGGCAAAATATTCTCAGTTTACTTGGGAAATATGAAATACTTTGGCTAAATCGTCGGGATATTCGACCCCTGGAGTTTAGTAGGTTGTTTTACTCCCGACAAAAAAATAGCCGGCCACAAAGGCAAAGACGATAAATAAAAAGAGAAAAAAGAATTCACGCTTTATACCAAAAATATAAATTTGGTTGTCTTTTCCGTGAAGAAGCTGCTCGAGTTCCTTCGGCGCAGCAGAAGCTGGGGGAGGCTCAAACTGGTGTGCACTGGCAGGTTGTGACTTGTCCCCCGCGATTTCCCTTGCCGGAGCCGCGGCAGATTTTGGCGCTGGTTCAGCTACGGCAGATTTTGGGGCTGGTTCAGCTACGGCAGATTTTGGGGCTGGTTCAGCTACGGCAGATTTTGGCGCGGCTTCCAAAGGTCCTGTTCTGGGTGCAGCTGGGGGAGCCGGTGGTGTTGGTGATGCTTGCGCTGCAGGTGGAGCAGGTGGCGCTGGCGGCGGAGCGGGAGGCTTTGGCGCAGCCGGAGGAGTCGGTGGTGTTGGTGCAGCCTGTGCTGCAGGTGGAACAGGTGGCGCTGGCGGCGGAGCGGGAGGCTTCGGCGCAGCTGGGGGAGTCGGTGGTGTTGATGCAGCCAGTGCTGCAGGTGGAACAGGTGGCGCTGGCGGCGGAGCGGGAGGCTTCGGCGCAGCTGGGGGAGTCGGTGGTGTTGGTGCAGCCTGTGCTGCAGGTGGAACAGGTGGCGCTGGCGGCGGAGCGGGAGGCTTCGGCGCAGCTGGGGGAGTCGGTGGTGTTGGTGCTGCCTGC
>JBILKM010000090.1:0-6476 GCA_044376695.1 Silvanigrellaceae bacterium | reverse complement strand
CTTCTGCCAGGGGCACAAATCGCTAGAGATGTTTGCAGGATTCGGACGCTTGGCTAACAGGCTGGCAAGCGTTGGCATCGACATAGAGACAATTGAATTGTCGCCGGATTTTTCCTCGCTTATCCAGATTCCCCAGACAAAGAGACATGTAGGAGACGTGACAAATCTTGTTTTGCCAAGAAAGTTTGAACGAATTTTTGCGGCATATAACTCGTTTTGCCTTCTAACTGAAGATCAGCAGTTGCAATCACTCTTCAAAAATATTGAATCAATGCTGGCTGTCGGTGGTTTAGTATCGCTGAGTTATTACCATCCCGATTTCTGGGGAGATTCAGTAGCGCTTGATCTGGTCATCGATGGAACAAAAGTCAGGTACGAACCTTCATTCGATCTGTCAGAGAGAAAACTGAAGAAGGCCATATGGAGAGACAAATATACCTTCGGCAACGAAGTCGTTCTGCACGAGTATCCAGTTAGAATTTTCGACCGCGATGAAGACTTAATCCCATTTCTAAAAGCAAACAATTTACGAATCGTTGACAAGGTTGTTGATTTTAACACCGCAAATGTATCGGAGCCGGGATGGGTGGACTACGTAATTTCGTTCTAGCATTTGTGCTGTTTTTTGGCCTTAAATTTGAAATTTATGCAAATAACAAACCCAGTGTCAGAGTACTCTCCTGGTGGGGGTATATCGACAAAAAAGATCAAAGAGTTAAAGCGATTGAAGAAAAGTGTAAAACATCTTTATCGCTGGATGAGTTCTATTCAAATGCTGAATTCCTAGAGCGTATAAATCCTAAAAGGGACCCAAGCCACCACGATATTCTCATTTTTTCAGATACTGTGAGCAAATCTGCACAGACAACTTTTATAGACCGACTTAAAACCAGAATAAGTTCAAATTCAAAAAAATATTTCCACGGAGTGAAGGACTTTTATAATAGCAGACACTACAATCCATCAACTGCCGTGTTTCAAATTTCCTTAACAGGTTTCTTGGTCAACCGCGCTATCATTAAGGCTGGAGCGTCAGATAAATTGTCTGAATTCTTCAGAGTATCTGCGGATAAGATTTTTGTACTTCTTGATGACCATGTTGAAATCGCCACTCTGCTCAATAAGTGGGAATGCACTGAGTTGGGCTCTGGTTGCAATAAAAATGCCCAGTTAATTTTTCCAAGTGAAGACAAACTGAAAAAGCTCGTCGGTCAATCCAAGGTGGCGATATCGAGCGATCTGGCAGATATCACGAAGCATCCAAAATTTGCCCTGGCCTACACATGGTCGGGTGACGCCATTCAAAAAACAAGCACACAGCCAAACCTGGAATTCATCCTGCATCCTTCGCTCTCCCATTCATCGATGGATCTCATCACTCTGGTTGGCGAGTCAAAAGAGGCAAAGTGTGTTGCTGACGAATTGGCCTCCAAGGAGTTTGTTGATTCCGTGGCGCAAAAGAGCAAGTATTTTTCTCCGTATGGGCCTGTTCAATCTGATTCAATGACCTTCAATCAATTGCAAATAGAATTCTTCAAGCAATTTGCGACACTCGGACGTATCCATCGCGTAACGCAGGACGAATCGCTCGAAATCGATAAAAAGTGGCAGCTGTTTAAAATTCTTTTCGGCTCGAAAATATGACAGCTTCTCTCGAGGACTTTCGAAAAAAACTCACACGCACCATGGGCTGGGGCACCGGTCTAATTTGGGTGTCCTTCGCTGTTTTGTTCCAGTCGCTTGTGCTGATCTTGGCGCAGAATCAAACAGACCTGGCGCTGAGCAGGCTCAGCAGTGCATTGACCGGTTTTGTGTCCGCGCACGAAGGGAAGGTCGCAATTGTGGCTGCGAATCCTGAGCTGAGAACCTTTATGCGTTCTGGAGCTGAAGGTCAGTCGCTCTCCATGACCTCTGTTCTCACTCTGCTTGCGTCACTACGCGATGAGTACGTTACGGGTGTTCGACTCATCGATGCCGAGGGCAGCCGAACGTTGGCTGAGATAGGAGATTTCGATGGCGAGCGCCTGGCGTTTGATCTTTGTTATATTGGCGACCAGTTGAATGCTCAGTTTGGGCGCTGCGCAGCCTCGATGGTGCTGTTCCTTGATGGTGACGCCGCCCTCAAACAGGCCACTCAGTCCATTGAGGAGCTCGTTCCCTGTGCATCCTGTGGCCTGCAGATTGGCGATTATCTCGGCAACTCACGCTTTTTAAAGCTCTCTGAAAGCACTAATTTTCCTGTCTGGCTTGCTCCCACGAAGGCTCAACTCGGAACCATTCAGCTATTTTTTGTTTTGATTTCTGCACTCGTTGTTGGACTGGGTTTGTTCTTCAGATCGATTGTGGGCAAATCGATAAAGCAGGATATCGTCGACCCGCTGAGCTCGCTTCTGACCCACATGGAGAAGGGCACTCGACTCGAATTGAGTGAAACAACGTCTGTTGCCGAGGTTGTCGCTCTCCACCGCCACAATTCAGCATTTTCCGCCATCGCCCGCACAACGCAGATGCTCGCTCACGATGTCCGCAAGCCGTTTGCGCTGTTTCGCATGACCCTCGATCGGGTCAAGAGCGCGAGAAGCCCCGAGCAGATGCATCAGGCGCTGCAGGAAGCCCTTCCCGAGGTGGAGCGATCGCTGGCGAACGTCAATGGGCTGATTTCCGACGTACTCAATGTGGGTGGCGAGTTTAACCTTGTTCTCAAACCCATCCGGCTTGCACCTGTGGTCGAGGATGTTGTCGAAGAGCTGCGCAAACTGCACCCGACACGCACGCTCAATGTGCAGGTCTCTATCCCCTCTGTCCTCTGGGTGGAGGCCGACGACACCCGCTTACCACGCGTCTTCCTCAATATTCTCTCAAATGCCATTGAGGCTGTTGAGACCAAGCAGGTCGACCTCTGGGTCTTGGCAACAGCAGAAAAGCAGAGCTCAAACTCGAAGGGTGGGCATGTTGAGGTTCGTGTCGGCAACCTGGGAAGCTTTATTGCACCCGAGGCACGCAGCAAGCTCTTTGACCTGTTCTACACAAGCGGAAAGAGAGGCGGCACCGGATTGGGGCTCGCTATTGTGCGTAAGATTATCGAAGCGCACGGCAGCAGCGTTGTGTGCTCAAGCGAGCGT
Organism: Silvanigrellaceae bacterium; assembly: GCA_044376695.1. GTDB lineage: Bacteria > Bdellovibrionota_B > Oligoflexia > Silvanigrellales > Silvanigrellaceae > RFOM01. Next base: position 3,354 of record JBILKM010000090.1, on the reverse strand, counting down.
TCGGATGCCTGCCCACAGGGGAAGGTGGAATTTACATGGAAGCTGTCGACTGCGGTTGGAAGTGAAGGTGAATTCGGAGAGGAAAAGCAGGTCGCGGCAGCAGCGGAGGTTGTTGCAGAGAGCCGAAATAATGAACTCAATGGAGATGTCTTGCCCGGCGTCGCTGAGTCGCCCACGGCCGCTTTCCCAGGCAATTCCACACCTCCGAAAGCGAACAGCCCCGACGATTCCGCGCTCCCCAAAGTTGCCTTCCTCGACGACTCGCCCCTCGCCCGATGGGTTTGGGAAGCCAAACTCAAATCCAAGGCCAGGGTGATCTCCTTCGCCAGCCCGGGCGATTTCTGGAAGGCCGTGGAGAACAATGCACTTGATCTGGGAAGCCTGCACACGATTATCACCGACCACTATTTTGCTCCCGATGAGAAAGTCACGGGGGTTGAGTTTGCGGCTCATGTGCGCCAGCAGGGCTTTATGGGGCGTATTCTACTCGCGTCGAATGGAGAATTCGATGCTGAGAAGCTCTCTGGGATTGTGGATAAAATTGTGGATAAGCAGCCTGCGGACTGGGAAACATTGAAGAGCTGATGACAACACCTTGGCTCCTGTCAGGGCTGAATCGCCCCCTTCGATCCTATTGCAATCGCCGCTTCCGTTATTTATCATGATATTTAGCGGAGGCAGCGATGCAATATCAAAGAATCCAGCAAGTATCTGCTATCACTAGAAGAAAATCATGTTTCTTGCTCGGACCTCGCCAGACCGGTAAGTCGACGCTTCTCCGAACCCAGCTCAACCTGGTGCCCACATGGAATCTCTTGGATCTTGGCGTTTTTCTAAACGTGAGCGCCGATCCAACCCTCATCCGGCGCCAAATTCGTGCAATGAAGCCAAAGCCAGAGGTTGTGGTCATCGACGAGATTCAAAAACTTCCACTGCTATTAAATGAAGTACATTTGATGATCGAAGAGGACAAAATCAAGTTTGTTCTGACAGGATCGTCTGCTCGATCTTTAAAGCGTCAAGGCGTGAATCTATTGGCGGGACGCGCACGGATGACCTACCTGCACCCGTTCGTCTCCCATGAACTCGGGCACGACTTTGATCTCCTCAAGGCACTGAACCGAGGCCTCATTCCATCGATTTATTTGTCTGACGATTTCGATGCAGAGCTGGCCGACTATGCCGGAACCTTCCTCAAAGAAGAAATCATGAGTGAAGGCCTGACCCGGAATCTCCCCGCCTTTTCTCGCTTCCTCGAGATTGCTGCTCAGTGCAATGGAACGATGATCAACTTTACAACGCTCGCATCAGATTCACAGGTCAAGCGTTCCACCGTGGTCGATTGGTTCGATGTCCTGAAGGACACCTTGATTGCACACGAGCTACCAGCCTGGAAGAAGTCGATAAAGCGAAAAGCGATTCAAACAGCCAAATACTATTTGTTCGATTTGGGAGTTGCTCGCCACCTTGCAAAGGCTCCGCATATCACCTTGCGAAATAAAGCCTTCGGTGACGCTTTTGAGCATTTCATTTTTTTGGAACTCAAAGCAGCTCAAAGTTATTCGAGACTCAGGGATCTACACTACTGGCGTTCGACATCAGACTTTGAAGTTGATTTTATTGTAAATGATGAAATCGCAATTGAGGCTAAAGGGAAAGTGCGGTTAGACGCCTCAGATTTTAAAGGACTCAAGGCGATTGGTGAAGAGCCCAACATTAAACGGCGTATTGTGGTCTCGCTGGCCGAACAAAGAGAAATTCAATCTGGGATAGAAGTGATACCTTGGCAAGAGTTCCTCGCAGAGGTGTGGAGCAAGAACGAATTCAAAGTGCCTTAGCATTCGACTCAGAGTAGCGGCTGCGCCTCACCGATCTGAAACCATAAATTTCGCTTTTTGATTCAGGCCCTCAAAAACACCTCCGCAAACAATTGCGATGAACAAATCCACTCTGTGAAATCGATGCAGCTCTTAAATGCGTTAGCCCAAAGAAACCAGCTAAACCAAAAAAGGCTTATAAAATAAGGATAAATGATACGCCGCAAGAACGCATAAACGAGCAGCGACAATTTCAAAGTGAAATTTCGCTGAATGATCAATAATTTGAGCCACCATTTAAAGAACAGCACCTCAAATGCCGCAAAAGGATTTGCAGAGATTAAAGTCCAAAGCATTGTAATTGTGCCTGTTTTACAGGTGGCTGAATCCTTCGGCCATTTGAGGACTTCGTCATTTTTTGTCCAATCTTGAGGACAAGGGGGATTTGATGAGTTTTCGCAGAGTTTCGATCTTAGTTTTTGTTGTTGGATTGAGCGCTTGCGGACAGCCCAACGGCAACACGCTGACCGCAGAGACCAACGCACTGGAGTCCAGTGATGAATACATGGGTTCAGGTTTTGGACTCGCTGGCATTGGCAACCACGAATGCGTGCTGAGTTATCGCAAGGTCTCGGCAGTAAAGAGCTCGGGCGCAATCGGATTGCAATACGAATACTCTTCTGAACTGCAGAAAGTCACGATTGGCGCAGATGACAAAGGTTTCGGTCAAAGCTGCGCCTCGGCCTGCAGTTCCCAACTTGCCAGACTCCAGGGCCCTCGTGGCAGCAACAGCGTTCTGTTCCAAGGATGCCAATTCAATCTTCTTCCACAAACAGCATCGTTCCGTGGAGTGGTTGAATCCTACAGCGACGGCGTGATCAAAGGCTGGGCTTGCCAATTCGGACAAGAGGAATCAATCAAAGTTGAGCTTTATCTGGGCGGCGCCAAAGGCTCCGGAAAACTGATTGGAACTGTGGTGGCAAGTGAGGTTGACCAGAGCGCTCCGCTGACAAAAGAATGCGGAACATCGGAGGCTAAACACCGCTTCACCATCCGCCTCCCTGACGTCATTCGCCAGGTCTTCAAGGGCGACAGCATCTATGCACATGCTGTGAATTCTACCGGCAAGGGCGATCCTTCACCGCTGCTTGGAAACTCCGGGAAACTGGCCGTGGACAAGGTTGTTGCAGAGAAGAAGGGTGCCGAACAAGAACGCGCTGATGCTGCGAAGAAAGAGGAGCCCGCACGCAGGGAAGCTCCCGTGCAAAGAGAACAACCAAGGGAGCGTCCAAGTCCAAGGACCGTAAGACGCTAAAAAGCAAAAGCTGGATAATCGCGCCGAGTGCCGAACCGCTCTACCCGGCTCGTCCGGGAAGAGCCTCGTGCACTCGGCGCATTGTTTGCAGCAGAATCTTTACGCGCTCCAGATGCGACGCTTTTTCCCAACGCGAGGAGCGCAGCTCGGTCATGAGAATCGCCTGAACTCTTTCGCCGTACTCTGAGTACCCTGAGCGCTCGCTGTTTTCGCTCTCTTGAA
>JBILKM010000089.1:0-6497 GCA_044376695.1 Silvanigrellaceae bacterium | reverse complement strand
TGTCGTCCATCAAGATTCTTGTGAACGACCAGCTGCTCTATGAGAACAATAACGTGAACTTCACCTTCAGCCGCGACAAGCGTGAATGGCCAAGTGGAAACAAGGTGGAAAAGATTCAGGACAATCCCAAGTTCCGCGAACTGATGCGGAGCACGAGCTGCCCTGCGGGCTGATTTAAGCTGGCAGGGACTGAGCTGCTCAGCGATGATGGGGGACAGGTCGATGAATGCACGTGCGCTTTATCTGCTCGGACTTGGGATAGGTTTTCTGGGTGCATGCGCCCCAGGAACTCAGTTCAAGTCGGCGAACGACCCTTCTGCAGAAGTGAAACTGAAGCCCGCAGGCATGAACACGAGCTCCGACGGAAAAGCATCGAGTCAGGCAGGACGATTGAACGTGGACTGCTTCACCGAAAACGTTGATGCAGACCGTGTCAGCGACGGCAGCCCCATCAAAGCTCTAGGAATCCCCTCTAATTGCCCAAATGTTTCGAATTCATCGAGCGCAACCTCTACCACTGCCAAACACGATGTTGCGGTGGTGCTCGACACCTCGGAAAACATGATCCCATTCATCGCATCGGCAAAAAAGGAATTGGATATTGCTCTCAGGAAATTGCAGGCCGAGCAGCGGATAGGTTCACTCGGAGCATTTGCATTTCGTGGGAGTGTCAGCGCGACCGAAAAAGGGGCTGACATCGTCAGAACCATTGATCTGTTGACCGGCACGAGTGCTGAATGGACATCGCAGGCCCTGAAAGTGATCGACCCAACCTCAACGGCATGGATCAACAACGATGCCGCCAAGGGAGTTTATCCTGCTCTCGAACAGGCCACAGCACACCTCAAGGCCGGCTCAAATATCAACAAGATTTTGATTCTCCTGACGGCCTCAACAGCGAAAGGCACTGCCGGATTCGATGTCGCACCGGGTGCAAAAATTCTGTCCGATTTGCAATCTTCGGTCGCCTCCAAAGGAGGACAGCTCGTGTTCAACTATGCGGCTTCCGACAAACTGGCGCGTGGGCTTTCAGAGTACGCTCCGCATGCATTCGAACAGCTCAATGCCCTCAGCTCCGTGGCCGCGCTCAATCCGGTTAAGGCATTGATGCCCGCGAGCCTCGGAGGCTGGGGGGAAGCGATCGTCAGCCGTGCTTCAACTCCTGCAACCAGCAATGAAAACTGCATCATGACAAAACTCGAAGGGTTTGATGCTGCTGAGACTTCCGTTTTCAAAAAGACGTTCGATGTGAAGGACAAAAACGGCCTTCAGGAAGCCTCACTGCCCCAGCTTCTCCAGGGCGTAAGCTTCTCTTTGAAGGTGACGCGCAAGTGCGACAAGTCGGGTGAAACGACTCAAACCATCGTTGTGAAAACTGCGAAGGAGAGTGTGAAGAAATGAAATTGAGAGATTTTTCTAAAGTACATTTTCCAGGCACTCTCTTGGCTGTGGTTGCGATGACGCCCGGTTTGCAAGGATGTTTCAGCAATCCCACTGTACCAAGCAGACCTACTGCTAGCACTCTAAACCTCGATTCCGTGCCGCCACTTCCTGCTGTGGATGCAGCACAGTTGCGGATCTCCAATATTGTTGTGGCGCAGTATGCTGATCCACGCACAGGCGGCACCATGCAGCCTGTGCTTGATTTTCGTTATTCTGCATCTACAGATTACGTCGAAGCCAAAACCTGCGTGGATACCACCGGTGCTTGCACCGAGAGCAAAAACATCTTCGAGAACAAAGGCACTCTCGCAAATGCACCCGACGGTGCGCGCGTGGTGGTTCAGCTGCGTGCCTGTGTAAATCCAGAGCGTTCAAAGGGCTCGAGCAATTGCGGATCGTGGTATAGCCAAGAGTACACACAGTGGGCTTCAACCAACAAAGAAAAAACACTTCTTCAGGAAGAATTTGAAGCCATCGAGCGCGATGCTAAAGAGCTAGACAAAAAGCTTAAAACTGTTCTGAAGCTTCGTGAGGAGCGTGCTGCAAAATGCAAACCAGCAACAGAGGGTGCTAAGGCTTTGCTCGAGGCTGAGCGCGGACTTGTGGGTTCCATTACCCGCCTGGGGGGTGGAATCGTGGGCGCGATTGCGAAGAAGCTGACCGAACGTCCGCCTCCTTCCGACAGCTCCACAGGGAGTGGGTCGGGTGCTGGGGCGAGCGGTGGATCTGGTAGCGGCTCAAGCAGTGGCTCCGGCGGCGGCGCACTTGAACCGGCGGTTTACGCGCTTGCTCCCGGTCAGGAACTTGCCCTCTCCAGCGGCGGTTCTGGTCGACAGATTATCGTTGCTCAGGATCCCAAGTTCGTGCCGAAACTCCTCAGCGTGATGAGCGAAGCACTGAAATTGAAATCCTCTGCTCTAAAACTCATTTCGCGTGAAAAGAATTTCAATGCTGGAGCTGCGACAGCGGAGGCTCCTGCCGAGGGTGCAAAGCCGTCGGCTGAGGGAGCGAAGCCCCCGGCCGAGGGAGCAAAACCGACAGGAGGCGACCCAGCAGCCACAGATCCCAAGGCGGGCACAGCTCCTGCCGGTGAAGCTGCAGACAAAGCATCGAAGGCACTTTCGCAAGCTGCCTCTTCGGGCGGTGCGGTCAACTGGGAGATCATCACAGGTGCTTTGCCCACTTTGGCTGATGCTATTTTCGATATGGCCAACGCTGATCGTCGAGTCGCGCTCGAGGGGATCTGCGTCGACGGGCTTGGCACCAAGCTCGAAGAGACAATCAAGATGGCTGAAGAAGAAACCAACAGAGCGATCATGCAGCTGACAGCTAGAGCTCAACGTGTGCGAGCAAAATTGGGAGAAAAGCCATGAAGCAAAGACACTTCATCTCGGCACGTTGCTTAGGGCTTCCGCTCCTGACCGCTGCAGCGCTTTCCTCTGTTCTGCTGGGTTGCGCACAAACGTCCAAGCCACCTGCGAAAAAACCATCCACACAGGTGCAGGCTGCCCAAGCCGCAAATGCTGCCGATGCTGCAGTAGGTTCAGTGAAAGGTTCGATTTCTCTCGAAGCACTCGATGGCGCGGGTCTGCGTCTCAATATGCTCGGTGTTGCGCCCTATTCTTTCGGACGGCATCGCTTCCCAATTGTGAGTTTTTCTTTTCCGCCACAAGCTGATTACGTTCAGGTATTGCGCTGCCGCGCAGATGCAAACCTCGGTGAGCTCGGCAATATCGAGATAGGCGCATCCAATACCAAACAAGCCGACGCCATCTACCAGAGCAAAGATTTTTGGCAGAGGACTGCGAGCAACCCTTTCTGCGCATACATCACAACCGGTACCTCAAACGACAAAGTCATCGACTTCTATGCCAATAGCGGCGACTACGTTTATGTGGCGAGAGCTTGTGTGGAAAAGAGCCGATTGGCGGCCGCAGACCCAGACGCTCTCTCAAATGGCTGCACACGTCAGGTAGGAAAGACAACTGAATTTCGCGGCCATGTAAACGTCGAAAAGAATCTGACGTTCGAGGTAAAAGAGAAAATGCGCGCTCAACGCGACAAAGTGGATGCGATGGGCCGCGAGTTTGTTTATCTCGCCAAACTCACCGACAGCCAAATTTCAGATTGTGAGAAGCAGCGCGGTGCCACCAAGGCATCACGTTATCGCCGAGAGTCTCTGGGCAAGATTATTGGGGTGGGAATCGACCTCGGCGCAAAATTGCTTTCTGACGGTCTGGCAAAATCGATTCTTGGCGGCCTGAGTGGCTTTTCGGGGATCTTCAACGAAATCTCGGCACGCTCCGAAGATTACCTCCCACCTGAATTTTGTCCGGGAGCTGACCTCAGCATGGCACGCATGAAGCAACTCAAAGAGCAGCTCGAAGTTGAATCGAAAGATTACAACGAACGCCTTAAGACCTATGGAGAGCCCTGATGAAAACATTCAACCCAAGCAAACCCTTTTTCGGCGTTCGCACAGGTTGGGCTGCACTGGCGACCAGTGCTCTTCTTGTGGCTTGCGTCGATGCCCCATCAGCACCACCACGGCCGCCCAACAATCTCAGCCCCAGCAGCACAGTGAAATTGGATCCCCGCAAAGCCAGCGCTACTGCCGCCGTGGAAACACGCGAACAATCCGGGATCGCCAAAGGCGCCTACCCCTCACTCACAATGACACTTAACGGGGCCGACTATGCGGAGGTTTGGCGCTGCGCAGCAAGCTTCAAATTGGTCTATGGCAACGGGCTGCAGGAGCTCTCAAAACTCTCTAAAACCGACCCTGAGTACTCGCGCATTGCCAAAGAATCTTTTGAACGCATGCGCACTGAGGGATCAAGTTGCGAGGCTATTGCCACCAATGCCAGCACCCCACAGGTGAATGACTACGGCGCTCGCAGCGGCAAGTTTTATTACATCATCAACCCATGCGTCAGTGCCAGCAATTCTTCCACAGGAAACGGTGGCTGCAGCTATTCCCTGCAGGTCACCTCGCCGCTCGAGTACACCAACACACGGACAAAAGCAGAAGTTGACATTCTCAACGGCATGTATCAGGCCGAAGGTTCAATGTACGCCCTGTTCAACGAAATGAAAGATACGATCGAGTCGATGAACGCCATCGCGACAACCTGCGTTCTTGATGAGGCAGACAGGATCGCAGCAGCGCAACGCAATGCTGGCTGGATGAAGCTCATCAGCTCCGTTGCTGGAACCGTTGTGAACGCTCTTGTGCCCGGAGTCGGTACCCTTCTCAGCACAGCTGTGAACGGGATTATCAGCTTGAAACAGCAGCAGGCCACCGCAGCAAATTTTGATTGTCCTGGCGCGAAAGACAAGCAAGTTCGGTACGACGAACTGAGTGCCCAGGTTGCCACCATTGCGCAACAGGTTCTCGAAAAACGCCAGAAACTCGCTCAGCTCGATGCGCAGTACGCCAGCGTTGACAAGGAACTTACTGCACTAAAAAGTAGCATGGCTAAGTAAAACACCCGTCAACGTTCCAGAGATGCCGTTGACGGGCACACACCGACATTGATATTTTCAAAATGTTACGTTTTCAGACAAGCTGAAAGTGATTGCGCTCGATTCCATGGAGGGAACCGCATGCTGGCGAGGCGCACAACGCCGTTCACACGCTGGTGTTCATTTTTGCCGCGCGCATGCCTCCCGGGAGCTTGCCTCACCGGCTTTTCGTTCTTGTTTGCCGCGTGCGGCGTTCAAGAGCCGACGACCTCGCTGCGGAATTCCGAGTCGCGCCCACTCTGGTTCTTCAACAAAAAAAATCCGAAGTATGATGCCGGCATCGTTTACCTCGACGGCAGCCTCAAGGACTCGACGATGGTCGGCGACGAAACGGCACGCAAGAGCCGCTGGCGTCTGCACTGGGATCCAGGTCGCTGCACGAGCCCCCGGGGACCTCAACTCGAAATAACACCCGGTCTGCAGGAATTTAATGGCAAGAATGCGTATTGGCTCTCGTGGCTAAGTGTCCAGGCTTATCGAAAGGGCGATGATGCTCTTTTCAATCTTGCGAAGGTTGGCCTGACCGATGTTGATCTCATCAACGAACAAAATAGTGGTTTCCAAGCATTCGTAGGATCAAATGAGGCCTACACCGTGGTGAGCTTCGCTGGAACCTCGGAATGGGTCGATTACCTGACCGACCTCACCTTTGCGAGCAAACCTGAAACCATGCGCGGTATTCCTGGTCAGGTTCACATTGGGTTTCTCAACGTGCTCGATCGCAGTTGGCCAAGGCTCCTTGAGCTTGTGCAAAAGCATGCAGGCGGTGGCAAACCGATCCTGCTCACAGGTCACAGCATGGGTGGTGCGCAGGCTGTGATGAGTGCTGTGCGGCTTGCACAAATGGGTCTGCCCGTCGATCAAATCTACATTTTTGCTGTTCCGCGCCTCGGCGATGAAACCTACGCCCGCTTTGTAGAAAAGATTCTCCCCAACCGCATCTGGCGGTTTGTGAACAATGAAGACATCGTCCCACGCTTACCCCCACCACCCGTAGCTGCAGATGCCTTCAGCCGCGTTTTCCCAGGTGGCTCACAGGAAGCCGTACGAACTGTTTTTGAAGCTCTGCAGTACAAACATGTGGGCAAATTACTGATTCAAAATGGGCGCGGCGGACTCAGTGAACCACGCGTCTACAATGAAGAAGAAGACGTAGCCTACTGGAACAAGGTCTTCGAACGCACCCAAGGGCGCAATGTACCCCAGGCTGTGTTTGCAAATTGGCGTATGCTCTTTGACCACATTCCCTTTGCAAGCCATTGTCAACTCAATCCACCGAAGGCGCCAGCCTTCCATCGTTTCACTGACTTTGTCGAATAACAGGTTGAATCATGCTGGAAGTAAAGTGCATGCAAAGTTGGATTGCGATCAGTGCAAGCGTTGCGTTTCTCGCAGGCTGTGTTTCGGATGGCCTAGGTGGTGAAGAAGGAACGGCAACGATCAACGCACCAGCAGTTAAGCCAGCGCAGATTAACCCTGAAGAGTGCTTGAATTATGTTCAGCTCAAGCGTGAGTCTGATTACCTCTGC